>NZ_JH980292.1:0-668416 GCF_000314005.1 Spirulina subsalsa PCC 9445 | reverse complement strand
CAAACTAAGAATACTCAAGTGAACTTAACCAGTGAGACGGTGGGGATAAGGCTTCATCGTCGAAAGGGAAACAGCCCAGACCACCAGCTAAGGTCCCCAAATGGTGACTAAGTGAGAAAGGAGGTGGGAGTGCATAGACAACCAGGAGGTTTGCCTAGAAGTAGCCATCCTTAAAAGAGTGTGTAATAACTCACTGGTCAAGCGCTCCTGCGCCGAAAATGAACGGGGCTAAGTCACTTACCGAAGCTGTGGACTTACTGTAATACTACATAAGTGGTAGGGGAGCGTTCTGTATTGGGAGAAGCATTAGCGGCAAGCAGATGTGGACGATACAGAAGTGAGAATGTCGGCTTGAGTAGCGAAAATAGGTGTGAGAATCACCTACCCCGAAACCCTAAGGGTTCCTCCGCAAGGCTCGTCCACGGAGGGTAAGTCAGGACCTAAGGCGAGGCTGAAAAGCGTAGTCGATGGACAACGGGTTAACAATCCCGTACCGTTAAAGAATAGGAACTGGGGGACGGAGAAGGTTAAGACCAGCCAGGGGATGGAAGTCCTGGTGCAACTGAACGAGGTGTTGAGGTTGGGAGAAAACCAACTGAGCTGAGTCAGGAGTCCGAGTGGCCACGGCCGCGAAGTGGAAACTAATCATGCTTCCTAGAAAAGCCCAAAATTCCGCTTGAAGTCTTTAATGCCTGTACCCGAAACCGACACAGGTAGGGTGGTAGAGAATACCGAGGGGCGCGAGATAACTCTCTCTAAGGAACTCGGCAAAATGACCCCGTAACTTTGGGAGAAGGGGTGCCAGCGAGAGCTGGTCGCAGTGAAGAGGCCCAGGCGACTGTTTACCAAAAACATAGGTTTCCGCCAAGTCGCAAGACGAAGTATGGGAGCTGACGCCTGCCCAGTGCCGGAAGGTTAAGGAAGTTGGTCAGGAGAAATCTAAAGCTGGCGACCGAAGCCCCGGTGAACGGCGGCCGTAACTATAACGGTCCTAAGGTAGCGAAATTCCTTGTCGGGTAAGTTCCGACCCGCACGAAAGGCGTAACGATCTGGGCGCTGTCTCGGAGAGAGACTCGGCGAAATAGGATTGTCTGTGAAGATACGGACTCCCTGCACCTGGACAGAAAGACCCTATGAAGCTTTACTGTAGCCTGGAATGGGGTTCGGGCTTTGCTTGCGCAGGATAGGTGGGAGGCGTTGAAGTATTCCTTGTGGGGGATACAGAGCCAACGGTGAGATACCACTCTGGCAAGGCTAGAATTCTAACTTCTGCCCGTGAGCCGGGAGAAGGACAGTTTCAGGTGGGCAGTTTGACTGGGGCGGTCGCCTCCTAAAAGGTAACGGAGGCGCGCAAAGGTTCCCTCAGGCTGGTTGGAAATCAGCCGCAGAGTGTAAAGGCACAAGGGAGCTTGACTGCGAGAGAGACATTTCGAGCAGGTAGGAAACTAGGCCTTAGTGATCCGACGGCGCTGAGTGGAAGGGCCGTCGCTCAACGGATAAAAGTTACTCTAGGGATAACAGGCTGATCTCCCCCAAGAGTCCACATCGACGGGGAGGTTTGGCACCTCGATGTCGGCTCATCGCAACCTGGGGCGGAAGTACGTCCCAAGGGTTGGGCTGTTCGCCCATTAAAGCGGTACGTGAGCTGGGTTCAGAACGTCGTGAGACAGTTCGGTCCATATCCGGTGCAGGCGCAAGAGCATTGAGAGGAGCCTTCCTTAGTACGAGAGGACCGGGAAGGACGCACCGCTGGTGTACCTGTTGTCGTGCCAACGGCAAACGCAGGGTAGCTATGTGCGGAGCGGATAACCGCTGAAAGCATCTAAGTGGGAAGCCCACCTCAAGATGAGTGCTCTGTTTGGGTTAACCAAGTAAGGTCACGGGCAGAACACCCGTTACATAGGCGTTCGGTGGAAGTCCTGCAAGGGATGAAGCCAAGGCGTACTAACAGACCGAGGGCTTGACCTCTTTCTTCTATGCAGTCTTGAGGGGATTCTCCCCCGGCTTGGTGAGTTTAGCCTAGCGGTCCCACTCCGATCCCTTCCCGAACTCGGTTGTGAAACGCTAGCGCGGCTACGATACTTTGAGGGTTGCCTCCTGGGACAATCGCTCCTTGCCAGGCCTAAATATTCTCCACAACGCTCTACTGCTTTTTCAGTGGGGCGTTTTTGGTTTTAGGCAGTGATTGGCTTGGGAAGCCCGCCTCAGCTTTGTTCAAGCTGGCTTGAACCCGGAAAGGATTTTGCCGGGTTGGAGGACTATGATGGACTTGTCTTTTCGTTCAGGAGTCGGCAATGTCCCGCCATTTAGAACGTTTGCTAGAGTTGGATCACCTGATCCGTTCTAGTCAACGTCCCACCAGTCAAACGTTAGCAGACTGTCTGGAGGTGAGCGATCGCACCATTCGCAATGATTTGGCATTTTTGCGCGATCGCCTATCCGCCCCCCTCAAATACAGCAAAACCCAAGGCTGGCACTACACAGACCCCCACTGGCGACTGCCCAGCATTGCTCTTAGTCAAGGAGAACTCTTTGCTCTCATCCTCGGTGCAAGGATGCTGGAAGCTTATGCTGGTTCTGCCTACGAACCCGAATTACGCTCCTCCATTGAACAGTTATCCCAACGCCTCCCCGAACAAACTTGGATTAATCTCCAACAACTGGCCGATGAACGGATTATCTTCCGCAGTGGTGCAGTCCTTAACCTTAACCCCGAAACCTGGACTCAACTCATTAGTGCTTGTCAGAACAATCAATCCGTCTGGATGCGCTACTTTGCCGCCACCCGTAACCAAGAGTCTGAACGCATCATCGACCCCTATCTGCTCCATATTTATCGCGGCACTAACCCCTATGTGATTGGCTTTTGTCAAAAACGCCAAGAAATGCGCTGGTTTCGGGTAGACCGGATTAAGGCCCTACGGATACTTGACCAAACCTTTGTACGAGATCCCAACTTTGACCCTAAAACCTACCTCAACCAAATCTTTCAGCATGAAGTCGGTGGTTTTCCTGTTGCGATCGCCATTTGGTTTGATGCGGCCACAGCACCCTTTATCCGAGAGCGTCGTTGGCACATCACCCAAGACATTGAAGAACACCCCGATGGGTCCCTCACCCTGCATTTAGTAACCTCTGGCCTTAATGACCTCAAGCGGTGGGTGTTGGGGTATGGCAAGGGTGCAAAGGTAAAGAAACCGCCGGAATTGGTGGCTTTAGTTAAGGCGGAACTAGAGGGGATGATTCAACATTACGATTTATTAGGAGGTTCAGATTATGAATAATCCTAGTATAAAGTTTTTTCAAAACAGAGAGGAATTGTCACCATGAGCCAACAATTAGAGATTCAACTGCCCCCAGAAATGATCCAACCATTTTGCCAACGCCATCATATTCGCAAACTGTACCTTTTTGGGTCTGTTTTGCGAGATGATTTTACCCCAGACAGTGATCTAGATATTCTGGTCGAGTTTGAACCGGATCAAGTTCCGGGATTAGCATTTTTTGAACTGCAAGATGAACTGAGCGAAATTTTGCAATGTCGAGTGGACTTAAACACAGTGGGTTTTCTGAGTCCTCAAATTCGGGAACAAGTTTTAGCCCAGGCCGTGCTTCAGTATGCCAAACCCTAGAACACAGGAAAGATTGCTGGATATGTTAAACCATGCTCAAGAAGCGATGACCATTATGCAATCAAAAACCCGTCAAGACCTTGATAGCGATCGCCTTTTAAATCTTGCCATCGTTCGCTTACTTGAGATTATAGGGGAAGCAGCCAGTCGAATTCCTAAAGAAGATTGTTGTCAATATCCTACCATTCCTTGGCACGCCATTATAAGTATGCGAAATCGCCTAATTCATAATTACGGGAATGTGGATCTTGATATCGTTTGGCAAGTGGTGAGTCAAGATTTACCAAAACTGACTGAGAATTTAATTGAGATCACAACAAGAGATTGAAAGATCCTGCACTCGTTCTAATTGGCATAACTTTATTCAACACTTCTCTAATAAACTATGAATTTCCTAGAAGTTCAATTCTCCCTGCGAGGGCAAACTTTACCCGCAGATCACGGTTACGCGCTCTATTCTGCCCTGAAAAAGTTCTTACAGTCTCTAGAACAGGAACAACAAGCAAAACTCCTGATAGAGCGTAACTTACCCCCAGATTTATTAATCTGTAGCATTGCAGGAATTCCCAATCAAAACGGGATTATTTATCTCAATAAAAATGGTCGATTTCGCTTACGTTGTCCCGCAGAAAATGCAGCCCAATGGTATCGCATTCTCCAGAACCAAGTGTTAGATATTCGAGGTCACTTAATCCGCTTGATTCAACCCCGTCTAACATTGCCCCAAGCCAGTGCAACCCTAAAAGCGCGCTTAGTCACCTTTCGTTTAGATACTTGGAATAGTCAGGATGCACCTCTCCATTTTCTACAATCTTGTCAAAAAGGGTTAGCGAAATTAGATATCAACGCTCAGGTTTCTATTGACAGCAATGATGAGGGGAATTTAGCCCAACGAGCTATCAAGATTCATGGGAAAAATGTTCTCGGTTATGGGGTGACAGTGGAAGGGTTAAATCCAGAAAATTCTCTCAAGTTGCAAGGGATGGGGTTAGGAGGCCGGAAACATTTTGGTTGTGGGTGGTTTTATCCGGTTCAGGAGGTCGGTCATGAAAACTCAATTAGAGCCTAATTTGTTATTAGCTAAATCCTTTCAATCTGGACAGTGGAAAGGGTCTTATAGTTTAGTCGGACATACAGCAGATGTGGTCAATGCTGTTACCACATTGATTGATGTTTTAGGGGAAAGATTACTGCAACAATTTTGTCTAAACTATTCGTTTAGTTTCCTTAAAGCAACGGCTCAAAAAGCGGCTTATCTCCACGATTGGGGCAAGGCAAACCATCATTTTCAACAAGTAGTCCGGCATCAAAGGAATCCCCTTCATGAACCCCAAATCATTCGTCATGAGGTGGCATCTGTTTTATTAGCTTGGGAGTTTCGAGAATGGTTAGAACAAGGGGAGGGGGATTTTCTCACCGCTTTAGTCGCTGGGGGTGGACATCATCTTAAATTAGGGGGGAAAAAAGGAAAAGCTACGGATGAGTTAGGAGAAGTTCGTCAGAGTGGAGAGGATTGTTTACGGCTTTATACGGTGATTAAAAGTCAGGGTAAACCACAATATCATCCCTTGTTTCGTCCTCTGTTAAAATATGGGGTGAAAGCTTTAGGTTTACCCGATAAACCCAAACTGAGTCAAAAACCTTCTGAATTTTGGTTTGTGACGACTATTAAGCAAAAACGGCAAGAAGTTCAGTCATTTTTAGAGGAAGAATGGCAACCGAATCTTGTATTTTTAGCCGTCATTAAAGCGTTAGTGATTGCCGGAGATGCGGTCGGTTCAGCGATTCCTAATACTAATCTATCCATCCAGAAATGGATTACAGAAGAGGTAGAACGGACGCTGGATGAAGCCAAGTTAGATCAGGTAATGGCAGGGCGATTAGAGGGGAAAACTTTACGGCCGTTTCAAATTCAATTAGCAGAAAGTTCTACCCGCGTGACCCTTGCCCGGGCGGGATGCGGTACAGGAAAAACATTAGGGGCTTATAATTGGGCAAAGGCTAAAGCGTTGGGACGAAAACTGATCTTTTGCTATCCCACGACAGGAACCAGTACTGAGGGCTTTTTAGATTATGTTCACCATCAGGTAGACTCGATTCTACTCCATTCTCGCGCTGATGTGGATTTAGCTATGGCGACCACGGGGGAAGAAGAGGAAGCAGGAGAGACAGTTAATAATGAAGTGGCTTTAAAATTAGAGTCTTTTCAAGCTTGGGGTCGTGAGGCAATTATCTGTACAGTGGACACTGTGTTAGGGTTGCTCCAATGTAATCGTAGACCCATTTATTGTTTCCCGGCGATCGCACAAGCTGCTTTTGTCTTTGATGAGGTTCACTGTTACGATGAACGCCTCTTTGGGGCATTATTGCGCTTCCTAGAGGTCGTCAAAGCCCCCATCCTCCTCATGTCTGCCTCCTTCCTCCCTTGGCAACTAGAAGCCCTTCAGGAGGCCGTAGGTGAACCTTTAGCTATCATTTCCGGTCCCCCAGAATTAGAAACCCAACCCCGTTATCGCTTCCACTATAGCGAACAAATGGACTGGTCAAGAGTGACCCAAGAACTCGCTGCTGGAGGGAAAGTCCTCTGGGTGTGTAATCAGGTCAACAGGGCCATTTCTGTCCATCAGGAAGCGCGAGAAAGGGGACTGAACGCGCTTTTATACCATAGTCGCTTTCGTTATCAAGACCGAGTAGAACATCATCGCGCTGTAGTTGATGCTTTTAAACCGGAATATCAAGAACCTGTTTTAGCCATTACTACCCAAGTAGCGGAAATGTCCCTTGATCTTTCCGCCACGTTGTTAGTGAGTCAAGTGGCGAATCCTGCGGGACTCATTCAACGTTTAGGCCGTTTAAATCGGCGCTATTGTGGTCATCCTTTAGATGCCCTATTTTATCCTGATGGGAAAGTTGGCTATCCCTACTCCAAGGAAGAACTCAATCAGGGTTTAGAACTGATTCAATCTTTCCCCGGAGAAGTTTGTCAAAGAGATTTAGCCCAATGGTTGGAAAATGTAGCCGTTGAAGGTCAACCGGAAAGGGATTCTGTTTTACTCGATAAAACATGGCAAACCTATTCTACGTCTCTCCGTAAAGCAGGCTTTAACGCCACGGTTTTACTAGAGCAAGATTTACCTATTCTTAAAACATTGGGCAGTAAACAACTCCCTCGCTATACTGTGCCGATTCCCATAAAACCCAAAGAAATAAAAGAATGGAAAAAATACAAGTTTTATCCTATTGCACCCACTCAAGAGTGGGACTATTCCTCAGAATTGGGCGCGACAAAACATTGAGGTCTATTGCACTATGACAAGTTTCACGTTATCGATTTTTAACCCTAATACTCTCCTAGTCCATCGGGCTGGAATTGCAGGTTTAGCCTTGGCTTTAGAGGCCATAGGCTCCCAGCAAATGCCTTTCAAGTGGCAGTTTACAGAGGAGGAAGTCCATCTGAATTGGCAGGGGACAGACCGAGATGCCTTCCTCAGTCTCCTTCAACACACCTATCAGATTAAAGACGGGTACTTAAATGTTCCCGCTTTAAAACTTGATTACCAAGGAAAATACACCTTTACCGAGGGCGTTGTCACCACCTTTCTCCAACATAACCAACAACGCAAACAAAGCAAAGAAGCCCAACTTTTAAGCTTTGCCATTGATGACGCAGAAATTACCCGTTCTTTTCGTCTTCTGGAGGACTGTTACTATACCCGAGACTTTAAAGAAGCCTTTAATAGTAAAGGCGCATTTAAACCCCAAATTCCCCTTAAAGGACACCACATCCCCGGCTTAATAGAATGTTTTGTTCACGGGGCTTATCAAGAATCTCCAGAAAACTTTATTGCACTGGTTTTTCTGCCCCTAGCTTGTCACTACTATCAACTTTCCGGCTTTCGTTCTGCCGTCGTCATTCCTGAAGTTAAGAACCTCAAACAGTGGGTTAAACAGCGAAAAAAATCATCAGGCAGAACCTACCAAGATTTCCGCTCTAGTAGTGCGGGAGAGTCGGGGTTACGCTTTCTTTTACAGGAGAAAATTCTCGAAGATAATCAAAGATTTCGCGTGAACTACTGTGAAGTGTATCAACTGGGAAAACAACAATGGGATGGTAGTCAAAATTACTTGAAACAAGCCGTATTTCGTGTTAAGGTAAGTAATAAAGTATTAGACCTCTACAACTCAGCTTTTCAATTTTTCAAGCCGCAAATTCGCAAAAATGAGAAAGGAGAAACCTGGTTAGCCATCTCTAAAGTGTTACCTTGGCTGTGCGATAACCTAATTCTCGGCAAGCCTTGGTATTGCGGCTTTTACGAGTTTTACAAACAAAACAAACTTTATGAACGGAAAGGATTAGTCCAAATGAGTCAATACTTAGATCCCTTAGAACAGACCCTTTTTGATGCCGTACAAGGAGCATTTAGTAGCTACTTGCGGGAGCAAATTGTACAGGCAAGTAAACAAGGTCGTTCCCTAGATTATCCCCAAGTTACTAATAAAATTATCACCCGCTTACAACGTCCTAGCACTCAACAGGACTTTGCTAAAACAACCGTTGACTTTTTAAGTCGTCATCGCAGCAAAGCGACGCGAGGTGTTGGCGCGGAAATTTATCAGTGGCTGCACAAAGACAACAACTGGAAAAAAGCCCGGGATTTAGCCCTACTCGCCATTGCCAGTTACACCGGAAAAGGGAAAGATGGAACACCAGAAGTTCCCGAAG
Source organism: Spirulina subsalsa PCC 9445 (assembly GCF_000314005.1). Lineage (NCBI taxonomy): Bacteria > Bacillati > Cyanobacteriota > Cyanophyceae > Spirulinales > Spirulinaceae > Spirulina > Spirulina subsalsa. Next base: position 660,061 of record NZ_JH980292.1, on the reverse strand, counting down.
AAGTTTTAGATCAATCTCTGACCTCAGATGATTCTGAAGAAGGCTTTGAGGCAGAGATTTAATCCCCAAAGAAATCGTTAAATTTCTCTCTCACCCCTGTACAAACTCACCTTATTACAAGGAGAAAAAAATGACTCAACATCTTTTTGTCACCATCGTTACCCCCACCGCCATTGCTGCCAATAACCGAGGAGAAGGCGATGGCAGTACCCTGTCCACCTTACAAAAAATTACTCGCGGCAATGACCAATATACTACCGTCAGCGCCGATGCCATTCGTTGGGGGTATCGGGAATGTTTCCAGAATCTCTACCCAAAACAAGTCAATCGGACTTTTAATCCTGAAACGGACAAATATGAGATTAAAAACGAGAAATATAACCCCGAAACCTACATTGATGATGACCTTTTTGGCTTTATGGATGCCAAAAAAGACAAAGATAATAAAGATGCTACGACGAAACGGCGAGGGGTGTTAGAAGTCAGTCGAGCTATTAGTTTAGACCCTTACTGGGGCGATATTGTTTTTGGTTCAAAAGGTGGACAAAAAGGTAAAACTTCAATTCACAATACAGAGGTTCACTGTACCGCTTACCAGTACACTTTAGCCTTAACTCCCAGCAGTTTAAAAGACAAGAAACGGGCTAAAATGTTATTAAATGCCATTCCTGCTATTCAGCACGTTGGGGGCAATCATGCTCGCTTTTTGTATGAATTTCGTCCAGAATCTTTAGTCTTGCGAGTGACAGAAGACCCCAGTCCTTGGATTATGAACTGTTTTGAACGAGTGGGTGATTCGGTGGGATGTCCTCGTTTAATTCGCTTAGTTGAAGTGGGAGATATTGCTCCTGTGGAATTAATTGTAGCGGGTGAAATTGCCGACACTCCCTATGGCAAACAACTAAAAAGTTTAGGGGTGACAGTGTGCCGAGGAATTAAAGAAGCGATTAGTTCCGCTCAAAAACGCTTGCAACAGGAGGCAACGGTTTAATGAGTGATTTACTCTATCTTGAATGTCCTTGTACAAGTTTCCCTCGCAGCTTTGCGCGAGACTACCGAGAAACCTATCTCTATCCTCCTCCTTCCACCCTCTATGGGTTTCTCTTATCCCTCGTTGGAGAAACAGATTTAACGGCACATTTAGGGGTTAAATTAGCTATTGGGTTGATTGGAGAGACTCCTACTGTTTCCCGAATTGTTCGCAAACAACGACACCATAAGTTTAGTAAAACGCACCAAGGAATTTATCCAACCAGTCAGTTTTCTAAACCGAATTTTCAGGAAATTCTGACAGATGTCAAAATTGCCCTTAAAATTGATTCTAGTGGGGAATCTGCCTCGGTTAAACTGGATGAACGGGTGAGCATTGCTTTGTCAACTCCTGAACAAATTACTCGTTTTGGTGGGTTATCCTTGGGGGAATCTTGGGCGTTAGTTAATGGGATTAGAACCTATCGTCCAGAGGATGGTCAGATTCAATGGTTAGAGAAAGATAATCGGGGGTTAATTGCCTTACCTATTTGGATTAATCGTCAAACAACTCAGGGAAAATTTCAACGCTTTAGTTTGAATGAATCTGGAGAGTTGAATGAACAGTGCTGGACTGTTATTGAAGGGGTAACTGTGGAAAGGAAGGGGAAGTCTAGAACTCAAAAAAGATGAAGTTATCCTGAAAGGGAGTTCAGGGTTTTGTTCAGCCTTGAGTTAACTTGCTTTCACAATTGCGTTCTAATTGTAGGTTGGGTGGAGCGAGAGCGAAACCCAACATTTCAGGACTAACAAGATTGGTTTTAAGTATATAGCCGACCTATCTGAGTCGTGCCAAAAAGGATCTCCTAGAATCGAAATAGGACAATAATCCAGAGTTCACGTCTCATTAGGACTAGCTATATATTAATGAAGTATTTAACATCAAAACAAAGAGAAAAACTAGCCGAAATAGCTAGTAGTTATCCTACTTTATACTGTGTTCAATTTGCTTTAGCTCTAAAAAAGTATCTGAAATCACTAGAAATCAAAGGCAAAGTCATTAAGATAAACACACAAGCTGATTTAGATTATCGCAATTGTTTTATTTATGATGATAGTATTGGAGGGGATGCTATTTCAGAGACGGGATACCATGAAGGAGTTTTACTCACTGTAGATGATGTTGAAATGGTTTTTGACAATCATCATCTTAATGGAACACCTAAAAAAGAATGGTTAGCTAATTTTCAGTTTTTTGGTAAAATCCATTTAGGACAAGAGCTAGTTGTTATTGAAGAAGAATTTTAGTCAATAAGAGAGTCATTTATGTTAGATATCGAAAAAAATAACAATCATAAAAATACGGAAGAATATCTCTATGATTTATTAGAACGAATTAAAAAGCGTCCGGGAATGTATTTGGGAAGGGTGTCTTTAATCCGTTTAAAGATGCTGTTATTGGGTTACAGTATGTCTAGGGAGGAGTTAGGGTTAGAATTAACACAACAAGAAAAACAATTTTCTCAATTCCAGAACTGGATACAAGAAAAATATAATGTCAACTCATCTGAAGGTTGGGAGAATATTATTTTATCTCAAGTAAATGACGAAAGGTTAGCTTTCGAGTTATTTTTTGAGTTGTTTGAACAGTTTAGTCTTGCTAGGTTCAAGGGTTAGATTTGTCATCAAGTAATCTATCCGCTTTAATTGTAGGTTGGGTGGAGCGAGAGCGAAACCCAACATTTCACCATGAATAATATTGGTTTGAACTACACTATGGGCAAGAATTAAACGGATGGTAACTGCTTCCAATTCTCCTAAAAATTAGGTCAAAAACTCACTATTTTTCAAGTCGGAACATTTTTTGCCGGGTTGGGGGGTTAGATTAGTCATCAAGTAATCTACCACTGATTAAAGGATGACTATGCAAACTATCGATTTAGAGTCCATTAATATTCTGCAACCTACACCGGAAACTTTACGGGTTTGTTCTCTTCATGCTTTTGCCTACTGTCCCCGTCTTTTCTACTTGGAAGAAGTGGAAGAACTTTATACCCAAGATGCGGCGGTTTTTGCGGGACGACGACTCCATGAGGCGATTGAGTTGGAGGACGGAGAAGAGTGGCAAGATTTGTATTTGGAGGATGAATTGTTGGGGTTGCGGGGACGGGTGGATGCACTGCGGACTCGTGAGGGAAAGACGATTCCCTATGAACATAAACGGGGTCGTTGTTATCGGGATGAACAAAAAAATCCCCAAGCTTGGGAGAGTGATAAGTTACAAGTTTTAGCGTATTGTTGCTTGTTGGAAGCGGCGTTAGGGGTGACGATTGTTGAGGGACGAATTCGCTATCATGCGGACAATGTTTTGATTCATGTCCCGTTAGATGACTCTGGTCGCCAATGGGTACGAGAGATGATTCAAGCGGCACGGGAGTTAAAACAATCGCCTTATCGACCGCCTGTAATTAATAATGAACATCTCTGTTCTCGTTGTTCTTTGGCGGCGGTTTGTTTGCCGGAAGAGGCACGATTAGCGCATAACAAGGAGTGGCATCCGGTGCGGCTTTTTCCGGCGGATGATGAGCGGGAGGTGATTCATGTTTTGGAGCCAGGAACTCGTGTGGGACGGACGGGGGAACAACTGAAAATTAGCCGACGAAATGAGAAGGAGGAAAAGGTTTCGATTCAACAGGTGAGTCAGGTTGTTCTCCATAGTTTCTCGCAAATTTCGACTCAGGCGTTGCATTTTTTAGCAGCTAAGGATGTGGGGGTGCATTTTGTGTCGGGTGGGGGGCGATATGTGGGGAGTTTGGACTGTCGGAATGGGAGTGTTCAACGGCGAATTCGGCAGTATCGGGGATTGAGTGAGGGGGATTTTTGTCTGGTGTTGGCGCGGAAGTTGGTGAGTTGTCGGGGGGAGGGACAACGGAAGTTTTTGATGCGGGGAAAACGACGTAAGGGGACAGCGGGGGAGTTGGATAAGGCGATTGGTCAGATGAAGGCGGTGTTGAAACAGGTGCCGAAGGCTGAGTCTTTGGATTCGTTGTTGGGGATTGAGGGGAAGGTGGCGGCGTTGTATTTTGGGGCGTTGCCGGGACTTTTGGGGGCGGATGTTCCGGCGGAGTTGCGGTTTTCGGGTCGGAATCGTCGTCCGCCGAAGGACCGTTTTAATGCTTTGTTGAGTTTCGGTTATGCGTTGTTGATTAAGGATGTGATGAATGGGATTTTGACGGTGGGGTTGGAGCCAGCTTTGGGGTTTTACCATCAACCTCGGACGCAGGCTCCGCCGTTGGCGTTGGATTTGATGGAGGTGTTTCGGGTGCCGTTGGTGGATATGACGGTGGTGACGGCTGTGAATCGCCAACAGTGGGATGTGCAGGGGGATTTTGAGGTGCGAGGTGAGCAGGTTTGGTTGAGTGAGGAGGGGCGTCGGAAGTTTATTCGGTTGTATGAGCAGCGTAAGGGGGAAATGTGGAAGCATCCGGTGACGGGGTATTCGTTGACTTACCGCCGTTTGTTGGAGTTGGAGGTGCGGTTGTTGGAGAAGGAGTGGTCTGGGGAGGGGGGATTATTTGGGCGGTTGATTGTGCGTTAGGGGGTTGAAGGTTTGGGGGCGTATGTAGTACGCCCCTAGGATGAATGTTCTGGTGGAATTTTCGCGGGCTAAGGCTCAAGCAAAAACTTTTTTTAACAAAAATGTTGCGGAATTCCCCTTCCTCGCTTGCTCGGGGTGGGATAGCAACCCAGTAATAAACTGAGCGACAGCGAATCCTTGGACAAAATCCTTAGATAATCTGTTAGACTGTTATCGACAACACCAGTTCTCGATAATGTATAAAGCGTACAAGTATCGTATCTATCCTACTGACGAGCAAAAAGCATCCCTAGCTAAGGCGTTCGGATGCTGTCGTTGGTATTGGAATTTTGCCTTAGACTTGTGCCGAAAAACCTATATCGAGACGGGTAAGGGATTGTCTAGGGGATATATCCAAGGCCTATTACCAGGACTAAAAAAGGAATATCCTTGGCTAACAGATGCTTACTCCCAATCCTTACAAGTGGTTGCCCTTAATCTTTCTACTGCCTACAAAAACTTCTTTGACAAGCGGGCGCAGTTACCCCGTTTCAAGTCCAAGCATGGTCGGCAGTCTCTGAGTTATCCTGCCAACGTTAAGTTTGAAGGGGACTATCTCAAAATACCGGGGAAGATTGGGTTAGTGTATTGCCGTCGTCATCGGGAATTTGAAGGGAAAATCAAAACCGTTACTCTCTCTAAAAATCCGGATGGCAAATACTATGCTTCAGTGTTAGTAGATGACGGGAAAGATGCCATTAGCCCATCAGTTGAGGGTAAAGCTATTGGCATTGATGTTGGACTAACTCATTTTGCCATTACTAGCGATGGGTCTAAGTACGATAATCCTCGCCATTTTGCCAAGCATCAGAAAAACCTAAAGCGTAAGCGACAAAAGCTATGCCGTAAACAAAAAGGGAGTAAAAATCGAGCTAAGGCGAAACAAAAAGTCGCCAAAGTTCATAGTAAGATAGCCCGATGTCGTGAGGACTTTCTACACAAACTATCCCGCAAGATAGTTAACGAAAACCAAGTGATTGCTGTAGAGAATCTGAACGTCAAAGGGATGGTAAAAAACCCTAAACTAGCCAAGGCAATTAGTGATGTGGGTTGGGGAATGTTTACCACAATGCTTAAATATAAAGCCGAGTGGGAAGGCAAAACCTATATTGAAGTTGACCGCTATTTTGCGTCTTCAAAAACCTGTCACGTTTGCCTGAATCGAGTGGATAGCTTACCGTTAGAAGTTCGGCAATGGGAATGTCAACATTGTGGCACTCACCATGACCGTGATATTAATGCAGCACAAAACATTAAAAATGAAGCCTTGCGGATATTGTCGTTGGGAACCAGCGATACGGCCTGGGGAGGGAACGTAAGACAACCTGGCAAGATTTCGGTTTTGCTAGATGCTGTTCCTGTTGAATCAGGAAGCCCCATCCTCGCCAACGGCAGGGTGGGGTAGTTCACGGAGGTGAATGATGGCTGAGTTGAAGAATTGGTATTTAGTTTGTTATGACATTCGTTGTCCGAAGCGGTGGCGGAAGGCGTATAAGGTGTTGGAAGGCTATGGGGAGCGGTTGCAGTATTCGATTTTTCGCTGTTGGTTGAGTCAGCGTATGCGGGAGAAGTTGCGCTGGGAGTTGGAGCGGGTGTTGACGAAGGAGGATGATTTGATTTTGATTCGGTTGTCTCGGCAGTGTGTGCAGGATTTGCCGAAGTACAATCGTCCGAATACTTGGCTGTTGGATGAGGGGGGGTTTCGGGTGATTTGAAAAAATGCAAGCACCTGGGGCTGTTAGGGGAAAGGGGGGGCTGAAAATTGCTGTAAGTGTTGTGGGTTCTGGGTTTGAGGGGGGTGAGAGGGGGCAGGAGGTGCTTGCAAAATCCTAAAACCTTTATGAAGTCTGGGTTCTGGGTGTTGACTTTTTGGGAAAAATGGTAAAATGGGGGGGTAAGTTGATAGAGGTGAAGGGGGTGCTTGCAAAACTGTCTGAGAGGTCTTGTTCTGTAAGGGTTCTGGCGGCTGCTGTGAAATAACCTTAGATCGCCATTAGGCGTTGATCACCAATTATCTCAGCAATACCCAAACCAGTGCCATAAGTGAAATAACCTTAGATCGCCATTAGGCGTTGATCACTCTATGCCAGCATAGCCATTTTTTACCTCTCCATTGTGAAATAACCTTAGATCGCCATTAGGCGTTGATCACGTCAGACATCGCAACTATATGGTATAATGTCAAAACGTGAAATAACCTTAGATCGCCATTAGGCGTTGATCACTCTGACCATAGCAATCAATGTCACTTATTCCCCCGGTGAAATAACCTTAGATCGCCATTAGGCGTTGATCACTTCGTTTTCCGTTACCGATGTTTTTCTAATCCTGGTGAAATAACCTTAGATCGCCATTAGGCGTTGATCACTTTACTTTTCGATATCGCTGTTTTCAGAATCCTGGTGAAATAACCTTAGATCGCCATTAGGCGTTGATCACATTCTGTTTTTTGCTTATTTGTTCATGGTTGTTGATCAGTGAAATAACCTTAGATCGCCATTAGGCGTTGATCACGGATTTGCCATCCCTATTCCCAAATCGTGGAGCAAGTGAAATAACCTTAGATCGCCATTAGGCGTTGATCACCCTTCTTCTGTAGCAATCGGGGTGTTACGTTGCCGTGAAATAACCTTAGATCGCCATTAGGCGTTGATCACGCATATATTCCGCCGCCGCGTGTTGAAAAATCAACAGTGAAATAACCTTAGATCGCCATTAGGCGTTGATCACGCTTCCGCACTGGTGGCGCGCTGGTCGTCAAACAGGGTGAAATAACCTTAGATCGCCATTAGGCGTTGATCACCACCGACCGCCGCAAGATGCCACGGACACCCCCAGGTGAAATAACCTTAGATCGCCATTAGGCGTTGATCACGAAGATGAGCCGGGAGATGTGGAATTGACCACCACGGTGAAATAACCTTAGATCGCCATTAGGCGTTGATCACGAACTTGTTGGAAAGCGTAAGGACTGGGGGAGAAGTGAAATAACCTTAGATCGCCATTAGGCGTTGATCACTTTTTCGCGGTGTGTAGCCGCACGGGATTAGATCGTGAAATAACCTTAGATCGCCATTAGGCGTTGATCACGATGAAGAAGCAAAGTTTGTTTTAGGCTACTGTGTGAAATAACCTTAGATCGCCATTAGGCGTTGATCACCAAGTAAAAACCCGCATAGGCTTTTCTGATTAAGTCGTGAAATAACCTTAGATCGCCATTAGGCGTTGATCACAACTGGCGATTGAAGCCTACTACGACGCTCTGAGGTTGTGAAATAACCTTAGATCGCCATTAGGCGTTGATCACTTTCGATTTAGGACGGAAAGCAGTGCTGAGGCAGTGAAATAACCTTAGATCGCCATTAGGCGTTGATCACATTTAGGTTTTTAAAGGGGCAAAGTCTAACCTCTACCGTGAAATAACCTTAGATCGCCATTAGGCGTTGATCACATAGTACAATTTTTCGGGGGGACAACCCCCGTGTAAGTGAAATAACCTTAGATCGCCATTAGGCGTTGATCACACTGACGAGGCTCTCCAATATACCAACGCATACTAAAGTGAAATAACCTTAGATCGCCATTAGGCGTTGATCACGTATCAGAGTCCGAGTACCTCCACAAAAGCGGGAGAGTGAAATAACCTTAGATCGCCATTAGGCGTTGATCACACTTCCAGTTAGTAAGCTATCTAGGGAGGGTGCGTGTGAAATAACCTTAGATCGCCATTAGGCGTTGATCACAATCCCCTCCATTGCCGCTTGTTGACCTAGGGCTAAGTGAAATAACCTTAGATCGCCATTAGGCGTTGATCACGTTGCAGTCGCGGTTTGGGCAATCTCCACGGGTTCGGGTGAAATAACCTTAGATCGCCATTAGGCGTTGATCACATTTTGGTGAATAAATTCCTATTTACCACTGTCCTTGAGTGAAATAACCTTAGATCGCCATTAGGCGTTGATCACCTAACAAACGGGTGTCCCAAAGCCGAATTTACTACGTGAAATAACCTTAGATCGCCATTAGGCGTTGATCACGAAGAATTTAAACCCCCCGTTGAATCTGTCGAACGTGAAATAACCTTAGATCGCCATTAGGCGTTGATCACCGCATCCCAGCGTTACCCGATGGTAGTTATTTTTTAAGTGAAATAACCTTAGATCGCCATTAGGCGTTGATCACAAAAGGGCGATTGGCTGTCTGCGAGAGCGATTCTGGTGAAATAACCTTAGATCGCCATTAGGCGTTGATCACCCTTGGAGTGCGAGATCGCCAGCTTGATTGCCGATTGTGAAATAACCTTAGATCGCCATTAGGCGTTGATCACAACTCGTTTTTCAATTATTCTGTCTTGTCTTTTGTGTGAAATAACCTTAGATCGCCATTAGGCGTTGATCACATAAAAATTATCCGCCCTGCCGATTCTCATTCTCTGTGAAATAACCTTAGATCGCCATTAGGCGTTGATCACTTGCTCATAAGAATCATTAAAATCCTGAACAAAAGTGTGAAATAACCTTAGATCGCCATTAGGCGTTGATCACAACCGACAAAAACGGAGAAATAAGCGAGATCCCCTAGTGAAATAACCTTAGATCGCCATTAGGCGTTGATCACGGCGTTGATCCCTTAGAGTTCCAGACCCAATAAGGTGGCAATCTTCGGTAAGACTTCCGAGGCATCCATTAAGGGCGCAGGAGTAGATAAGTCCATGAAACTGCCCTTGAGGAGATGGAGGGCGGTTTTGGCGGCTTTGCGGTGGCTACTGTCGGGATTCTCTAGCCCCACTTCGGCGAGGATGCGGATTTGTTCAAGGGCGGTGATTTGATCCTCTTCGCTAAATTCTGAGGTGGCGACTAGGATGGTTTGTAATTGTTGGAGAAATTCGGCGAGTTTGAGCGCTTTGGGGGTGTTGGTGGACTGGAGGCCGATGATGGCATGGTGGGTCAGGCGCTGGGTGCGGGTGAGGAGGGTTTCGGGGGGGGCGGGGGTGGGTTTTTCGCTGCCAAAGACGGCCCAAGGGTCAGTATTTCGAGGACTGGGGGGACGGGTGAGGGCGGTTAAAATCATGGTTTCGAGGTTGCGGACGCGATCGCCTTCTAAAATCCCTGACAAGCCAATACTATGGTCGGGCATGAATTTGAACTGGTTGTAGGTGTGGAAATATTCTGCACTCAACAGGGAATGATCCACCACTTCAGCCGTTTTAACCCGCAACAGGAGATTCTGCCCCCGTTTTTCCAGGGCGACTAATTCTAGACAGGCTTCGGGATACAATTCCTCTAGTTTTTTGTAGGCGATCGCAATAGAACGAGGATCGACCCCTTGAGTATGGTACAAGTCTAAAGTGTGGGAAATGGGCTTAATAAACTCCACAAAGTCCCCCGGGGCAAAGGTTTCCCGGTAATTATCCGGTTTGCGGCGCGGATTAGGCTGTTCCGGAGTAGGAACATGAAGAAACACATACTGACAGTCAATAAAATCTAAACGGGTGGTATTCGTCACCCCCCAATCTTCCAAATAAGCCCCCGTTAGGGAAGCCCGCGTTAAGTCCGCCCCGTCCAGTTGCGTTTGCTTGAAAATCGCCCCCGTTAAGTCTGTATTGACCAAGTTGGCATAACTCAACACCGCCCCGGTAAAGTCCGCTTGGGCTAAATTCGCCCCCTCCAAATAGACTCCTTGTAAATTTTTATGTCTAAAGTCTTGACTTGCACCTTGACCCGTGATAAGTAAGCGACGAATCTGGGCATCTTGTAAGTAAGTGTTCCCGGTGCGCACTAGGCTGTAGCGTTTAAGACGAAACCATTGAGTCCGGGTGAGAACCGCCCGACGGAGGTCTAGGCCCTTTAATTCCGCTTGGTAAAAATTAGCATAGGAGAGATTCGCCCCTTGGAAATTAGTGCCTTTAATGGCAGCTAGGGCAATGGCGAGGTTATAAATAAAGGCTTGTTTGCGATCGCCCGATAACGCCTGCCAGCCCACATAAGTTCCCACCATCGCCCCCACCCCCGCCCAAATCAGGGAGAGCAATTTCACCTCATTACCCGGCAGAGGAATAGTCCCGATTTGCACATTAGCCCCCGCCATAGCCCCCGGAATAGTACCCAGCAGCGCCAACAATTCCGTCGCTGCCACCGCCCCAAAACCCGCCACCGCCATAGCCAAGGCCGCCGACACCGCCACCCCCAAGGTTGTCCCCACCCCAATCGCTAAGGCCACCCCCATAATAACGGCAATAATAACCGGATTTGACCCCGCCCCTGCCCCTGCCCAGGCCGTCGCCCAAGCCAAAATCACCACCCAGAAGCCCATCGCCACCAGCGCCCCCGTCGCCTTGGGCAAACCTTGGCGTACAGTCATCCCGTAGAAAATCCCCAACACCACCACCTCCACCACCCCAATTAAAATATCCCCCGGGTGGAGATTTTGCAGCACATTAAAAACAATACTGCCCATAAACGCAGAAATGAGGGCGCAAGATCCCGACAACAGACCACAGCCCACAATCAAGGTCAACGCCCAACGCCCTTGTAATCCCGTGCGGGCGTGACTAAAATTAGCCTCGGCTAAATTGGCTCCCCGAAAGTCCGCACTGCGCACATCTGCACGGCTAAAGTCTGCCCCGCGTAAATCTTGATTTTGGAAGGAAGCACCGCATAGATTTTGACCGGAGAAATCGGTAGACATGATGGAGGGACTAAGGTATGGCTCAAAAAAAGGATCAAGGGTTAACGAGGGCTGGCTGAATAGGTCGGGAGTCGGGAGTTGGGAGTCGGTAATCGGTAATCGGTAATCGGTAATCGGTAATCGGGAATAATTATCAATTCTCCCCCTCTCCTCCTGCTCCCCTGACTCCCTGTTCCCCGTTCCCTGTTCCCCGTTCCCTCAAAACAACAACTCGAAACCCATCTGGGAATGGCTCTATTATTTCACCTCTTTTGAGATCACACAAAGTTTCATCCCTTCCTTCGCTAATACACTACCGGGCATCGCTTCCTCCACCTCTTCAGCCACCTTATCCAGAAAATCATCACTGTGATTCGGTTCGTGATGGAACACAACTAACTGTTTAACCCCGGCCGCCTTAGCCGCTTTCACCCCTTCCTGCCAAGTAGAATGGCCCCAGCCCACCTTGGGAGACTTGGGATTGTGATACTCCTCATCGGTGTACATGGCATCGTAAATAAACACATCTGCATCCCGGGCAAGGTGTAGCACATTCTCATCCAATCGATCGGGAAAATGCTCCGTATCGGTACAATATACCGCCGTATGACCGCCCCAAGAAACGCGATAACCCATTGCTCCATTGGGATGGTTTAAGGGCTTGGTTTCAATCACAATGTCATCAAGATTAAACGTCTCCCCGCAGACAATATCATGATAGGTTAATTGGGCTTGAATATCCGCCACCGGAACCGGGGAGTTAATATGTAACACTCGATCCCGAAAATGCCGCTCCATTTTCATGATTTCCCCTTCTTGGGGAACTTGTCCATGAATATAAAAGCAATCTTCGGCGTTAAATTGGGGCAAGAAAAAGGGCAACCCTTGAATATGATCCCAATGGTAATGGGTAAAAAACATACAGGCCTTGAGGGGTTGCTCATGGTACAAGTCATAGAGATGTCTTGCTAAGAGGCGTAACCCGGTTCCCCCGTCAAAAATCAGTTGTCGATCCCCAATTTCCATGGAAACGCAAGAGGTATTCCCGCCATAGCGGACGGTTTCCGGGCCAGGTGAGGGGACACTGCCTCGGACTCCCCAAAATCTTACAAAAAATCCAGAAGATGAGTTATTTTTCATGGGACATTCAAGGCGTGAGTGTGGCACATTGACCCTGATGACGTAGCAGGTGGTCACATAACACAAGGGCAACCATTGCTTCTACCATAGGCACAGCCCTAGGCAAAACGCAAGGGTCATGTCGCCCTCTGGCGGCTAGGGTGGTTTCTTCCCCGGTGTTTGTCACCGTTTTCTGGGCTTGACCTATTGTAGCAGTTGGTTTAAATGCGGCTCGGAGAATGATGTTTTCGCCGTTCGTAATTCCTCCTTGAATCCCTCCGGAACGATTGGTGAGGGTGCGAGTTTGCCCCTGTTCATCAATATAAAATTCGTCGTTATGTTCTTTTCCGGTGAGTAACACTCCAGCAAAACCGGAGCCAATTTCAAAGCCTTTAGTAGCTGGGAGGGACATAATGGCTTTGGCCAGATCGGCCTCTAGTTTATCAAAGACGGGTTCACCCAGACCTCGGGGGACGCGACGGGCGACACATTCGACCACTCCGCCGAGGGAATTGCGATCGCGTTTGGCCTGGTCAATCACATCAATCATCCGTTCGGCACATTCTCCATCCGGACAGCGCACAATATTCTGTTCCACTTGTTCAAGGGTGACGGTGTTACTATCCACCACCGCCTCTAGGTCTTTAATTCGCTTGACATAGGCGACAATTTCCACCCCAGCGACTTGGTGGAGGATTTTTTTGGCGATCGCACCAGCCGCCACCCGTCCAATGGTTTCCCGTGCCGAAGACCGCCCTCCCCCTTGCCAGTTGCGAATCCCATATTTCGCGTCATAGGTTGCATCGGCATGGGAGGGGCGATAGGTGGTTTCCATCTCCTGATAATCGGCTGGGCGAGGGTCTTTATTGCGGACTAAAATAGCAATCGGAGTCCCTAGGGTTTTCCCTTCAAACACCCCCGACAAAATCTCACATTGATCCGCCTCTTTCCGGGGAGTGGTAATCTTACTCTGTCCCGGTCGTCTGCGGTCAAGTTCAAACTGGATTTCGTCGCGAGAGATTGCCAAGCGGGGGGGACAGCCATCAATCACAACACCGACTCCTCCCCCGTGGGATTCTCCGAAAGTGGTAATGCGAAAGAGATGTCCGAATGTACTGCCCATAAGCTTTTGTTTTGGCGTTGACCGTCTTGTATTGTAGCAGTCTTCTAGGGGCAATGAGCGAGGGAGAATACCTAGGGCTTGCTGAATAAGTCCGAGAGTTGGGGAATCGGGAGTCGGGAGTCGGGAGTCGGGAATAGGCAATCGTGCCAGTTTTAGATGATCTGTTCCCTGTTAAGAGTTCCCTGTTCCCTTGTTGAGCCTAGCATCTGGTGTTATTCAGCAGACCCTACCTAGTTAATATTTGGGGCTTGCTGTTCACTTCGTGACGCTCCGCGTTCGCGTTCGCGAAGCGTTGCGTAGCAAAGCGTCACGAAGTGAACGCGAAGCGTTGCGTAGCAATATAACTCTACTCTGGGTGGGGAACAGGGAACAGGGAACGGGGAGTCAGGGGGGAGCAGGGGAGCAAGGGAGCAGGGGAGCAGGGAAATAGCTAAAACTCTTGACTATTGCCTTTTCCCGATTCCCTAGGGCGCAAGCATTGCGCCCCTACACCGATTCCCTCTCTTCAGGGAACAGGGGGGGAGAGTTCCCAGACTCCCGATTCCCGATTCCCGACTCCCCTATTCCCCATTCCCTAGCCTCACGATCAGACTGATTCAGCCAACCCTAATTAAAAGCTTGCTCATCATAACAACGCTCTAAATAAATTTGTGCGACGGAATCTTGAGGATTAACACTTAAACATTCCGCCAATAACTGAACAGCTTGGGGTAAATCTCCCATATAATAACACAGTAAAGCTTGCTCAAACCGAGTTTTAGTTTTCTGTTTTCCCTCATACACATCTGGGGGATCGGCATCAAAGACTTCAAACACAGAAACCTGTTCTGATTTTCCTTTAACAATCACCCGGTCAATTAACCGGATACCATATTCTGAACGATGGGAGAGTTTTAAAAAGGTTTGATGAGAAATTAACAAAGAAACACGATATAAACGGGTAAGACGTTCTAAACGAGAGGCTAAATTAACTGTATCACTCACCACCGTCCCATCCATGTGTCGATTGCCGCCCACGGTGCCTAACATTAAATGACCTGTATTAATACCAATGCCAATACTAATGGGGGTTCGTTCTCGTTTATGACGATGTTGATTGTAAGAGGCTAGACGTTTTAACATAGACACCCCCGCTTGTACTGCATCATCAGCACTGCCACTAAAAAGTGCCATAATTTCATCCCCAATATACTTATCAATAAATCCACCATTTTGTGTAATAGCCGGTTCCATGCGAGATAAATAAGCATTGAGAAATTTAAAGTTATCGGCCGGGGTCATTTGCTCGCTAAAGGTGGTAAAGTTGCGGATATCTGCAAAAAGTACAGACATTTCTTTTTCTACCGCGTCGCCTAATTCCACCTCAATGATGCTGTCTTTTTCAAGGAAGCGTAAAAACTGATTCGGCACAAAGCGCTCATAGGCGGCGTTCAGTTGGCGCATTTGGGTATTACTGGCTTCTAACTGTACGAAAGATTCCTGTAACTGGTGGGACATTTGTTGTAGGAGTTGGGCGAGTTCTCCGAGTTCATCACGATTGGCGATCGCTAAAGGTGAATCCCATTCGCCCTGACTCAAGCGCCGCACGGTTTCCTGAAGCATAGACAGGGAAAAAACGATCCGCCGTTGGGTAAACGCCAGAATATTAAAAACCAGTGCCAAAACAGCCAATAAAACGAATAGCCAGAGAACCGTTACTAATAACAAAGCCGTGGCAAATTCTCCGGCGGGTTGTTCAACCACCACAAACCAAGGCACCACTTCTAAACGTTGCACAGAAGCCACCACAATGCGGCCAATTACGCCCCGGTAGCCATTAAAGCCAGAACGACTCATCTCTAGGGGAGAACGTCCCACAACGTCTTTTAAGTAAATATTGGGTTGTTGGGAGCGTCGTTCAGCAATGGCGATAATTTGCCCCTCGTCATCGGTGAGATACACATATCCAGCCTCACTGGGTCGAATGTGTCCGGTTAGAGTCCACAAGGCCATTAAGTCCACGCGCACGGTGAGAGTGCCGAGGGAGTCCCAGGCAGCATTCTGAACAGGTGTACTTAAATCAATATAGGGGGAATTGTCTGCAAATTGAATGGGACTGAGTTGAACAGCTTTGTGGGAGTAGGTTTCTAGGTTTTCATGGCGGGTGAAGGGGTGAACCGTTGCACCTTGATGATGCTGTTCAAGAATAGTACCGTCTGGGGTGGTGAGCCAAATGGCGAAAAATTCGGGATTGCGTTGCAACATCGTCTGGATGATTTGACCACGGTTGTTGCTGACACCGAGGGAGGCACTGGTTGCGACTAAATCACTTTTAATGTCTAGGAGGGCTAAATCCACATTGCGGGCAGCTTGGGCTCCAGCGCGGTCTAGTTTACGTTTGACCCGTTCTACACTGGTGGTTAGGCCCAAGGACATGGCCGTGAGGAGGCCGAGTAAAGCGGTTAAGCTCAGGAGAATCACCCGTCGAGTGATCTGTTGACTCAAAGAGTCTCGGCGTTGTCCTGATGCGGTTTTAGCCTGATGTGGGGGTTTCCCTTGGCGATTCTCTTTCCGAGACGCTGCGCGATCGCGACTCACTCTCATCTCCTCCCCACTCAGGCTGTTTCCCATTGAAGCTATTCCTATTTTCGCTCAATTTCCTGAAGCCATCGCAATGAAATTATTGCGGTTTGGCATTGAGGAGGAGTAGATGCAAACGAAAAGCGAGTTCACACAGAGCGACCTGATTGGCACCACTCAAGTGACATCCTCCCGACACCGACCCTAGGGGTACGGTGCGGGCTTCCCCATATCACTATGAGGCTTTCCTGTTTCTACGGGAGGCTCTAGATGTCTTTTTAGGGACATCCCCGTTCGCGTTCACTTCGCGGAGCGTCACGAAGTGAACATGCACTCGTTGAGACAAGTCTTTCTTACCAGTCACTACACCACAACTCGGACAAATTTGGCTAGTGAAATTAGCATCAACTTTCTCCAAATAAACATCTCGTTTCCAAGCCACGTGCTTTAATACCTCTAGAAAACCCCCAAAGCCAGCATCAAGGGTAGGTTTACACAACATCCCCCTAGACGCTGACTTTGAAGTTCCAAGAAAAACTTAGGTCTAGCTATTAATTCCCCCTGAGATGTTGCTATAAACTTTTCAAGTCCCAAATCAATCCCTAGAGATTTTCCTTTGCTACGCAACGCTTTGCTACGCAACGCTTCGCGTTCGCGAAGCGTCACGAAGTGAACGCGAACGCGAACGCGAACAGCCAAGGCATAATTATATACCCCTCGACAGATTTCTAGCCAGTCAAGTAATTCTTTTTCTTGACTGGCATCTGGATAAATTCTGTAGCAATAGTTGAGGTTTAACACGAATAGTAGCTGATTGACCTGAACCTATTATAAAATATCTAGGGATAAATCGTCACTCCCTAGTAAATGATTGTTGGTTAATTTTCGGGGCATCGAACCCCTCAATTAACCGTCTTTCATGCCGACACTGACATTCGTACAGTGCGGGGCTTCCCGACGATGAGCTAACCAGTCAATGACTTGTTTCCCTAAAGATACCCCATCTAAACGGTCAATTTCTCGCACTCCGGTGGGACTGGTGACATTCACTTCCGTCAGGTAGCCCCCAATGACATCTAACCCTACAAAGTATAAACCATCCGCTTTAAGGGAGGGGGCAACGGTGGCGCAAATCTCCCGATCTCGCTCGGTAATCTCGGCTTTAGCGACTCGCCCCCCGACGGCCATATTGCCGCGAAATTCTTGGCCGGTGGGGATGCGGTTCACGGCTCCGATGGGTTGACCATCGAGTAAGATGATCCGTTTGTCCCCTTCACGGGCCGCTGGGAGGTACTGTTGCACCATGACAGGTTCTTGTCCCCATTTGGTGCTAACTTCAATCAGGGAATTGAGATTGCGATCGCCTGCTTCCAAGAACAAAATTCCCTCGCCCCCTTTCCCCCCCAAGGGTTTCAACACTGCCGCTCCCTTTTGGGCTACAAAGTCTAAGATCACGCTTTTGGCTTGGCTGACAATGGTTTCAGGAATCACACTAGGGAAGTTCAAAGCGTACAGTTTCTCATTAGCCGCTTGTAGGCCTCGGGGGTGGTTGAGAACCCGTGTTTTGTTGGGATCAATCAGGTCTAAAATCTGGGTAGTGTAGAGGTAGGGAACCGTCACCGGGGGATCTTTGCGCATGAAAACCCCATCCATTGTGGTGAGTGGTTGCAGGGTGCCGTGGCCTTGTTCATACCAAGATTTAGAAGTCATCCAGCGTTCCCCCACCAATTCAACGGGAGTTAGGGAAACGGGAGACAACAGCGCCCAAGCTTCCCCTTGTACGACGCTCAACTGTTGAACTTCGGTAATATAAACCTCATGCCCCAACATTTGAGCGGCTTCCATCAGAGCTACACTGGTATCGTGACCCGGATCTAATTGAGCAATGGGGTCAATAATAAAAGCAAATTTCATAAGGCGTTGGCATAACGGACGAGAGGCTGTTCTCTTAGTGTACCTTGTCTGTTGCAAGAAGGCTGGCGCTTGATTTCCCGACACAAGCGACTGCAAGAACTGAAACGTTCCGGTTTTGCCCCAAACCCCTCGAAAGAGGAGAATGTTGAGTCACCATTCATCCCCTCTTAACCTTCTTTTCCTTGGGTTGCCAAGGAAATATATAGCTAGTCCTAATGAGACGTGAACTCTGGGCTATTGTCCTATCTTGATGACAGGCAAGCATTTTTTGCACGACTTAGGTAGTTGGCTATATGCCCCGTCTTGATTTTAAGTCGATTGGGGGTAACTTTCATCAGCCAAATGCAGGATAAAAAATTATTTATAGGAATCTTTTTAATCAGTTTGCCGTCTAAACTAAAGAACTGAATCAGAAAGCAAAAAGGCTGACTAGCTCAAATTTGTAGAGGTATAATTTTCCCTACAAACTTCTTTCTATTGGTCTTATTCTTAAGGCTCAGGCTGACGTTCTCTTGTTGTCAATCAAAAGGTTTAATCTTCTTCTCATGCAATCTCACTGGCTTATTTTAGGGACAATGACAGCAGGCGCAACCCTCCTATGTGCCTCTACCGCAGACGCAGCTAATTTAGTTTCTTGGCAATTTGATAGTCACCAAAATCGCCTAACTTTTAACACCGATGCTAGGGTACAACCTCGCGCCCAAGTTATTGCTAATCCTAGCCGTTTAGTGATTGATTTACCCGGTACTCGTTTAGGACGAGCGACCATGAATCAAAATGTGGGCGGGGTAGTTCAAAGTGTCAGAGCAGGTCAATTTAATGCCGATACTGCCCGTTTAGTGGTGGAATTTGCCCCCGGTTATGCTATTGATCCCAATGGGGTGCGAGTGGTGGGGAGAACCCCCAATCAATGGACGGTAGAGTTGCCCAATCCTACTCGTTTGGTGTCCAATGTCAGCAGTGCGGGGGCCTCTTTAGCGGGGTTACAAATTACCCAGAATGGTTTGTTTTGGCGGTTTGACTCCAGTCAAAGCGCAGATCCTAGGGTCTTGGTTAATCGTAGCCGCGATCGCCGACAAATTTTCATCGACCTAGATGGCCTGGCCCTATCCCAAGCCGGAAGCCAAGCCATTGGCCGCTACGGAGTCCGTCAAGTCACCGCACAACAGGCCTCTGTATCCCCCCCCATCACCCGCCTTACTTTAGACGTCACCGAAGATAGCCCAGACTGGATTGCTTCGGTTAGTCGTGGGGGAGTAGCCATCGTTCCCTTGGGGGGCATGATGGCGATTCGCGATGATACCCCCAGCCCCATTGTGGCTAATCCTGTGGTCAATACCCCCCAACCTCCCACAGGTAGCGTCCAGGTTCCCCCTCCCGTCAATCCTCAGCCCACCCCACCCACTCCCGCCCCACCCCCTCCCGCCCCCACTCCCGCCCCTCGTCCTCCAGTGTCTAACAGTCGAGTCCGAGTGACCATTGACCCCGGACATGGAGGCAGAGATCCCGGTGCTGTTGGTATTGGCGGTTTACGAGAATCCGATGTGATTTTACCGATTTCTCAGGAAGTCGCCCGGATTTTAGAACGAAATGGGGTGATGGTACAGATGACCCGCGCTAATGATACTTTTGTCACCTTAGAGGGACGGGCGGCGATGGCTAATCGCAATCGTTCAGATTTATTTGTGAGTATTCACGCCAATTCGGCGGGGAATCGTCCGACGGTGAATGGGGCGGAAACCTTCCACCATCCGGGGAGTACAGGGGGTTATCGGTTGGCCGAAAGTATTCAAAGCCGAATTATCCGCCAAACGGGGATGAATAACCGAGGGGTAAAACAGGCCAATTTCTACGTTTTGCGGAATACGGCTATGCCTGCGGCTTTAGTGGAGGTGGGGTTTGTGACGGGAAGTGCTGATGCGGCACGGTTACGGAATCCTAGTTTTCGCTCTCAAATGGCTCAGGCGATCGCAGATGGTATTCTCGACTATATCCGACGCTATGGCGTTTAGCTATAGCAATTTCCCTATTGGTGAGGTACAGAGTCTCTAGTTTGAGGGAACAGGGAACAGAGCGTCTAACAAAGGTCTACCTCATGAGTCACGAAAATGCTATACCATTCCTAAGCCTTCAACAGGATCTGCTCTAAATTGACATCCTCAGACCCTAATGAGATGTGAACTTTGGGCTGTTGTCCTACTTGCGATTATGTGACCGAACAATGGCATAACTCAACGCCAACAAAAACACCGCGATAGACATGGCAATTAAATCCCCACTGGATTTTTTCTCAATGTCAAAAATGATAATCTTTCGGGCAACGGCAATCAGAGAAGTCATGATGACTAACTCCAACTGAATGGCGTTATTTTGTAGATAGGCGGTAATGTTTTCTAGAATTTCTAAGGCGATTAAAATGTTTAAAAACAGACCAAAGACTTTAAATAATTGGGCAACAAAAGGGGTAGAAGCCCCAACAAAAAGCTCTGTAAAGAGAAAAATAGACAACTCGTAGATGGCGAAAAAAATCACCACCACCATTAATAAAGCTAAGAGTTTAGACACCAGACTTTCAATCTGGTGTAAAAAATTTAAAAAGTTTTGGTTTTCCTTGGAAGTTGTCAATAACTTAACCAGTCTGCGGAAGTAGAGCATTAAGAGGGTGAGGAAAAGGTAGGCGAGGGGTGGGATTAGCGTTAAGATCCGCTAGGAGTGCTAGGGTTTAAAAATATTATCCGGCTGCTCTTGACAAAATCACACCATTAAGCTACAAAGTTGGTCGTCATTCAATCAAGAATGGTGGATACTATACCATAGTCAACAGAAGCATAGTTAACCGATCAAAAAGAACTGGTTTTGCATTACCTAATCCTGACTTTAATCCTAACTTTTGGCGCAGTTTTGCGGTTTTGGCGACTGGAGAGTAAGCCTCTGTGGGTGGATGAGGTGATCACGGCCATTTTTAGCTTAGGCCAAAGTTTCCAAACGGTTCCGGTGAATCAGGTTTTGTCCTTAACGGAGGTGCAAAATGTCTTGCGGCTAAATCCCGAGGCGAGTTGTTTAGATATTGCCCGAACTTTGGCGACGGAATCCACCCATCCCCCGTTATTTTTCTGTGTGCTGCATGAGAGTTTAGTGATGTTGCAAGGTTGGGGGATGCCCCTAGAGTGGCAA
This sequence comes from Spirulina subsalsa PCC 9445, assembly GCF_000314005.1. Taxonomy (NCBI): domain Bacteria; kingdom Bacillati; phylum Cyanobacteriota; class Cyanophyceae; order Spirulinales; family Spirulinaceae; genus Spirulina; species Spirulina subsalsa. The sequence continues at coordinate 638,900 of NZ_JH980292.1, read as the reverse complement.
TTGCGGGCTTTATCGGCGGTTTTTGGCGTAGTTGCGATCGCCGCCCTCTATCTCCTCAATCGTTTAGCCTTTGACAAAAAAGCCGCACTCCTTGGCGCGTCAGTGATGGCGGTTTCTCCCTTTGCCGTCTACCTCTCCCAAGAAGCCCGCCATTATACCTTCCCCCTCGTCTTAATTACCCTCAGTCTCTGTTATTGGCTGAAAATTTGCCAAGATATCCAACAACAACACCCCCCCAGATTAGGGTTATGGTTGGGCTGGGGATGTACCAGCGTTTTAAGCCTCTATGCCCATTATTTTGGCGCTCTCGCCCTCGTTGCCCAAGGTTTAACCCTTCTGGTCGTCCTCTACCAACATCGGGGCTGGATGGGCAAAATTTGGCGGAGTTTTGTCTGGCCCGGATTAGTATTTTGTTTACCCTTTAGCCTGTTATTGCCCTGGTTGCCCCTCATCCTAGCCCATTCCACCAGCCCTAAAACCAGTTGGCTGGGACGACCGGATCTCATTTCCCCTGTGACCCAAACTTTAGCCGGATGGACGGTTTTTCTGGTCAGTCTCCCAGTGGAAAATCAACCCCTCTGGGTACAAATTCCCGCCGCCTTGCTGACCCTAATCTGTGTGATTTGGGCAATACAAGCTACCATCCGCCGTCTACACCTGTTAAAAGCCCATCCCAGCCTTTTCCTCCTCCTCAGTTACATTTTCTGGGTACTGCTGCAATTTTTCTTGATCATCTACGGGTTGGGCAAAGATATCAGCATTGCTCCCCGCTACAATTTCGTGTATTTTCCCGCCCTTTGCGCCGTCTTGGGGGTGGCTTTCACGGTAGTTTTGCCAGATTTACCCCCAGCACTCCCGAAAGCCTCTAGGCGGCTGTTTCCCCTAGCCGCTTGGCTGTTATTGGGCATGGGAACCGTTAGTAGTCTCTGCACCCTGTACAATCTCGCCTTTCAAAAACCCTACGCCCCGGAACTCATTGCCCAACAATTCACCGCTTCGGGGGGAAAAATGCTCTTTATCATGGCTTATTTTGACACTTTAACCCTCGCCGTGGGTTTAAGTTATGGTTTAGCCTTGAAACGATTACCTCCCCCTCAACCTACCCTTGAGGTAGCCCTGATGACTGTGGAGGAAGATTATCACACAGTATGGCCGGCGATCGCACAACTGGCCACCCATCCCGAAATTTTCTGGTTTATGGCCCCCGGTATGGTCAAAGAAACCTATCCCCCCCAACTGGCCTTAGCCAATCAAGTCGTCTGTGTCATGGATGATTCAGAATATCATCGCCTCGGTTTCCCTTACCAACTCTACCGTTGTCCCCCCTTGCCCTGAGTAGAGAATTTCTAGAAATTCTGGGAATTCCCCCCCTTATGGCACAAGATTCTACAATCCCACGATAAAATTAGACTTGGGTATCAACTCGGTTGAACAACTGTGTGAATTGGGAATCAACGAGGACCATCCCGGTGTATTCAAAATACCAATGGGGTAGATTAGAAAGAAACTCAGACCTTCAGGGCTGCATAATGGTTTGACCTGAGTATAGAGGTGTAGTAAGCCATGTCAATCTCTGATAATCTGCCCAGTCAGCCCTCGCTATGACATATCCCTATGAGTAATATTTTCGCCGATCTCGATAATGTAACGCGCCAGATCAAGAGCATGGAACGCAAAAAGAAACCTAAAATGCTGGTTGTTGACGATGAGCCGGATAATCTCGATCTGCTCTATCGCACCTTTCGCCGAGACTTCCGGGTGTTTAAAGCCGATAGTGGAGTAAGCGCCCTAGATGTTCTTAAACAAGAGGGAGAAGTGGCGGTTATTATCTCTGACCAGAGAATGCCGGAAATGAAGGGGACTGAGTTTTTAAGTAAAACTGTGCCGGATTTTCCCGACACGGTACGGATTATTCTCACGGGCTTTACAGACGTAGAGGATTTGGTCGAAGCGATTAATTCGGGTCAGGTTTATAAGTATATTACTAAACCCTGGGATCCCAACGAGTTAAAGGTGGTGGTGGAACGCGCCGCAGAAACCTATGACTTGTTGAAACAGCGCACCGATGAACTCAAGCGCGCCCATGAACAGGCTACTCTATTATCTGCGATCGCCCAAGTCGCCCAAGAGTTCACCTCTCCTGATGACTGTCTCCCCCCCCTCGCCAAAGCCTTTAATCAAAGTTTCTCCGCCGATGGTTGTATTTTGCAAAAAGTCAGCAATGGCCAATTAGGGCTACAAGGGAAGTATGCCCCCCAAGGAGATCCCCCCATTACTCTTGAAAATGATCCCTTAGTGGCTGAAGTCCTCCGTTCCCAACAATCTCAAGTTTGGCTGGCCACCGCAGGATCACCACCGGAAGGGGCGGAACAGTACACTAGCACCGGGGTACAAGTGCATCTCGTGTTCCCCCTCATCTATCGGGGAAAAATGTTGGCCCTGTTATCCCTTCAGTGGACGACTTCTGCCAAGCCTGATGAAAATGAAATCAAGCTGATTCACCTCGCCACTCAACAAGCGGTTTTAGCGTTAACGGCTGTACAAGTGAATGGGTGAAATTAAGGGAAGGGGAAGGGGGAGCAGGGGAGCAGGGGAGCAGGGGAGCAGGGGAATAGCTAAAACTTTTGACTATTGCCTTTTCCCGACACCCGATTCCCGATTCCCGATTCCCGACACCCTAGGGCGCAAGCATTGCGCCCCTACACCGACTCCCGACTCCCGACTCCCGACTCCCGATTCCCGTTCCCCGTTCCCTATTCCTATCATGAGTATTTTTGACGATGTTAGCCGCTTTCTGGAATCTCAACTGGATGAGTTTTTAAAAAATAATCCTCATCTAGAACTGCAAGCCATTGAAGAACAATTACGAGAACAGGAAATCAAAACTCAACGGCTCATTAGTGACCTCAAAAGCCAACAGCAACAACTACAAGATCAGATATTGGCGATCGCAGAAGATATTAAACGCTGGCATCAGCGCATCGCCAAAGCCGAAGCCGCCGGACGAGTAGACCTCGCCCAAAGCGCCCAAGAACGAAAAGCCGCCCTCCTCCGCCAAGGAAACCAACTTTGGGGACAACGGGCCAGTGTCGGGGAAAGTCTCGCCAAAGCCGAAGAACTCCTCCAACAAACACGGCACAAACGCCAAGAAGTACAAGCGGAACTCAAAAAAGTCCAGCAAACCCCTCCCCAAAGTAACAACAGTTCTACCTCCGGTTGGAATCAGGGAGTCCCCTACAATCGCCCCCCTCAAGGTGTGGATTCCGTAGAAGACCGTTTTCGCGAGTGGGAAATTGAGCAGGAATTAAATAACCTCAAGCGGAATTTATAGTTCTAGCAAGCCTTAATTATTAATTATTAGTTATCAATCTTCAAGGACTGCTCCTTGCGCTCCTCATCCAAGGACAAGGACCGAGGAATAAACTCCCGATTGGATGCGATCGCCAAAAACACCCCCACCCCCACATAAACCCACAACGGCACCGTCACCGACTGTAACCAACCGTAGAGTTCAACCAGTCCAAACAACAGACCAAAACTCACCATCCAAACCCGCATAACTCACTCCCAGCACTGAATCCCTTAATAATAGATGGGGGTGCATTGCTACACCCCCATGACCGTCATTCCGACTCGTGTGGTTTAATTCCTCTAGACTTGAGCAGCTACCTTGCGATCGCCTTCCGCTTCCTTGGTCAGCGCCTCATAAGTCGCCCGCATCTTCAGACCCACCAACACCTGGAACATCCCCGTCCCATTATCAGAACCCGGATAATCCTTGTGTTTCAGCAACAATTCCGTCATCTCGCCCGTGTAACGAGTCGAAGTATTGCTCAGATGACTTTCCACATAAATCATCTCTTCGAGGTTATCAAATTTCCCATCCACTTCAAGAATAGAAACCTCATTGCCCATAAAACTATCCGGCCCATAGTACAACTTAATCCCCGGATAATTACAGGTTAACTTCCGTCCACAAGGCCGCCAGTCAATCGTAGACCCCTCATCAAACAGATAAACCGGATTGAAGTGAGGGATTCCTTCCTTCTCAATTAAACGTACCCGGAGATACTTACTCTCCTTATCCTCAATCAACTGAGTCGGCAGAACCTGAATCACCACATCCGCATATTGTTTTTGCGGCTCAATATAGGCGCTAAAATCAGGCTTCCGGGCATTAATCGACGCGATGACATCCTCATAGGTATGACCCCGTTCCGCCATATCCCGTTGGATTTTCCAGTTAATTTTCACCTCGTCGCTGATATCCAGATAAACTCCGAAATCAATCAAACTACGAACCCGCTCATCAAACAGAGGGTGTAGTCCTTCCACCACAATCACCTTATTCGGCTCAATGCGTTCGGGAGGATCAATTTCCCCCGTTTCGTGATTATAAATCGGTTTATCAATTGCCTTGCCTTCTTTGAGCGCCTTAATCTGCTCATACATCAAGTCAAAATTGTTCGCCTTGGGATTCAACGCCGTGACCCCGGCCGCTTTTCTACCCTTGCGGTCTAAACTGTGATAGTCATCCAAACAGATAACCGTCATAAACTCTTCGCCAAACAAATCCGTTAAGCGACGTAAAAAAGTAGATTTTCCACAACCTGAGTCACCTGCGACTCCAATGACAACCACACGGTCTGATTGAGTGATCATACGTTCCCTCTATTACAAAACTAATTATCTTAAATAGCCTTCAGCAAGAAGTTCAGTGCAAAAGCCTAGAGCTTGTCCCGTTTGTTGTACGCTCGGCCGTCATAAGAACTTAACCCAAGCAACCCCCACAACTGCATTGTTCATGACAACAAACGCAGCCCAACTTTATGTAGGTATTTAGTCCTAGGGACTTCAAGGGAATTTTACCAGAACAGGCACTCCCCTACAAGGCTGTGTGGCAAGGGAATAATCCTGCCCAGTTCTTATGCTACGGTAGCTTGTGCATTTTTGCTAAAAAAAAGTAAAAATGAAGCGACTTTTACAAAATCGTGTATCAACTCCGACTACCTTCTAGGGAGACACTGCCACGACGAGGAAACATTTTAGGCGACCCGCCAACATTCATGGGATAGCCCTGCAATGTTAGTCTGAATAATAGTGTGTTTGTGATGAGGGTCAAACCGTGGCACTTCTCCCCCCGACAGATTCGAGGGGACAATTAGCGCGAAACCTGAACCCAAACTCAGATTACACGCCTATTCATCGTAAGTTGGGAGACTTAGAAGGAATGTACGGAGCTAGTGCGGGTTCCACCGCGAACTCTCAGGCCACAAGCCGGATGTTTGTTTATGAAGTTGCAGGTCTGCGTCAAAACGAACAAACCGACCAACAAAACTATCCCGTTCGTCAAAGTGGCAGTGTCTTCATCACTGTGCCTTACCGTCGGATGAACGAGGAAATGCGCCGAATTACTCGGTTAGGAGGAAAAATCCTCAGCATCAAGCCGTTGAACACCAATGGTGAGGTTACAGGTTATGTTCCTGCTCAGACAGAACCCAGTAAACCTATGACTCAGACCGAGCATAAACCTGTTCAAATCCCTGTTAATATCTATAAGCCGAAAAACCCCTATATCGGGAAGTGCATAGAAAACACCGAGTTAGTCCGCGAAGGGGGTGTAGGAACAGTTCGCCACTTGACCTTTGATATTTCAGGCGGGGACTTACGCTATCTTGAAGGACAAAGTATCGGGATTATTCCCCCCGGTGCTGATGAGAAAGGAAAACCCCATAAATTGAGACTCTACTCCATCGCCTCCACCCGTCACGGCGACCATGTAGACGACAAAACCGTGTCCCTGTGTGTGCGTCAACTGGAATACCAACACCCTGAAACCGGGGAAACCGTCTATGGTGTTTGTTCCACTCACCTGTGTAACCTAGAAGTCGGTGCAGATGTGGCTATTACCGGCCCAGTCGGGAAAGAAATGCTCTTACCTGACGATGAAAACGCCACCATTATCATGTTAGCCACCGGAACCGGAATCGCGCCGTTCCGCGCCTTCCTCTGGCGGATGTTCAAGGAAAACAATCCAGAATATAAATTCAAAGGTTTAGCCTGGTTAATTTTCGGTATTCCCTATTCTGCCAATATTCTTTACCAAGAAGAATTAGAGCGGTTAGCGGCAGAATTCCCCGAGAATTTCCGGTTAACCTATGCCATCAGTCGCGAACAACAAAACGCTGAAGGTGGCAAAATGTACGTTCAAAGCCGCGTGAGTGAGTATGCTGACGAAATCTTTGAAATGTTACGCCGTCCTAATACTCACCTGTATATGTGCGGTTTGAAAGGCATGGAACCCCCCATTTCCCAAACCTTTACGGATGAAGCTGGGAAACGCGATATGAATTGGGATGAGTTCCGTAAACAACTGAAGAAAGAAGAACGCTGGCACGTTGAAGTTTACTAATCAGACCCTCAATTTTTCTGAGTTCTTCTTGAATCCGATTTAGTTAAAATACGTTTGTTGCTTTAGGTGTTCCTTGCCAGCGCAAACGTATTTTTTTATACGCCAAATACAGAACCCGTTTCCAATGTGCAAAGGCTAGTATTGAAGGGGACAGCGAACAAGGATTAGGAAACAGGAGATTTATTATGGAAATCATTCTAACCATTGCCTTGATGGTTTTGGCTGCTATTTTGCTCCCTAAAGAACTAAATTTAATCTATCGTTTTATGATCCACCATCGCCCCCTGTGGTTGGCTTGGACTTTAGGAATATTGATGATTCTAGGAGGGGTAGATGCTTTAGTGAAAACCCAGTTCTTTGATGCTTTTTTCGGGTTTTGTTGGTTTCTTTGGCTTTGTCCTCCTGTTTATGAGCATCTGTTAGAGCGCAAGCTAATTAATCCTGTTAAACAACGATGGAATATTCAGTTAGAATCCTATATTCTGGTTTTCTTGTTTAGTTTGTACTTTGCCGGAGGTGAGGGGTTCGCAAAACTCTATTTATTGATAACAAGCCATAGTGCTTTTAAGTAAAACACTATTTACTCACATGAATATAAAATTATATTAAATTCTTCTAAGATTCTCCCCCTCCTTGCGAGAAAGATGAGAATTACGTTAAATTTAGTTAAGCGAGCTTGGCAATTGTTACCTGTATTCAGTAAAGGACTCATTTTTGTCAAACCATTATCTGCTCGGCTCGACCCCGAAAAGGGCGGATTGATTAAAAAAATCTTTTTGAAATCATCGCCTAAAAGAACCTATACGCGAGACATTAAGCAATGAAACCATCTTTGAGAGTCATCTTACTTTGGACCTTACCCGCCCTCGTCATTGGGTTTTTCCTCTGGCAAGGGACGTTTGCCTCTAACACCAACGACTTAGGGAATAATGCCGCGAATACTCGGATGTCCTATGGTCGCCTGTTGGAGTACCTCGACGCGCACCGTGTCACCAGTGTAGACCTCTATGAGGGGGGACGCACGGCAATTGTGCAGGCGATTGATCCTCAATTAGATAGTCGTCTACAACAGTTTCGGGTGGATTTACCTGCCAGCGCACCGGAATTGATTGCGAAGTTACGGGAAGAGGGGGTCGCTTTAGCGTCTCATCCCACGCGCAATGATGGGGCGTTATGGGGCTTTTTGGGCAATTTAATTTTCCCTTTGTTGTTGATTGGGTCTTTGTTCTTCTTGTTCCGTCGTTCGAGCAATATTCCTGGTGGTCCGGGTCAAGCCATGAGTTTTGGTAAGTCTCGGGCGCGTTTCCAAATGGAAGCGAAAACGGGGGTTTTGTTTGATGATGTGGCCGGGATTGATGAGGCGAAGGAGGAGTTACAAGAGGTGGTGACGTTCCTCAAACAACCGGAACGCTTTACGGCGGTGGGGGCGCGCATTCCGAAGGGGGTGCTGTTAGTGGGGCCTCCGGGGACGGGGAAAACGTTGTTGGCGAAGGCGATCGCAGGTGAGGCCGGAGTTCCCTTTTTCAGCATCTCTGGGTCGGAGTTTGTGGAGATGTTTGTTGGGGTTGGGGCTTCTCGGGTGCGCGATTTGTTTAAGAAGGCCAAGGAAAATGCTCCCTGTTTAATCTTCATTGATGAAATTGACGCGGTAGGCCGTCAACGGGGCGCTGGGATTGGGGGCGGTAATGATGAACGGGAACAAACCCTCAACCAGTTATTAACGGAAATGGACGGTTTTGAGGGGAATACGGGCATTATTATCATTGCGGCGACTAACCGCCCGGATGTGTTGGATGCGGCGCTGTTACGTCCCGGCCGTTTTGACCGTCAGGTAATTGTAGATGCACCGGATTTGAAAGGCCGTCTGCGGATTTTAGAAGTTCATGCCCGCAATAAGAAGTTAGATCCGGATATTTCCATTGAAACTATTGCGCGCCGGACTCCGGGGTTCACGGGGGCTGATTTGGCGAACTTGCTCAATGAGGCGGCGATTTTAACCGCCCGACGACGGAAAGAGGCGATCACGTTGTTGGAAATTGATGACGCGGTGGATCGGGTTGTCGCGGGGATGGAAGGGACTCCTTTAGTGGATAGTAAGAGCAAGCGGCTGATTGCTTACCATGAGGTGGGTCACGCTATTGTGGGGACTTTGGTCAAAGACCATGATCCGGTGCAGAAAGTGACGCTAATTCCTCGGGGACAAGCCCAAGGGTTAACTTGGTTTACGCCCAATGAGGAGCAGGGGTTAATCACTCGTTCTCAACTGATGGCGCGGATTGCTGGGGCAATGGGCGGCCGTGCGGCGGAAGAGGAGGTGTTCGGTGATGCGGAAGTGACTACCGGGGCCGGGGGTGATTTACAACAGGCGACTTCGATGGCGCGGCAAATGGTGACTCGTTTTGGGATGAGTGATTTGGGGCCGTTGTCGTTGGAGGAACAAATGGGTGAGGTGTTCTTGGGCAATGGTTTAATGAATCGGGCGGAATATTCTCAGGCGATCGCCACCAAAATTGATGACCAAGTGCGTTTAATCTTAGAACATGGCCATCAAATGGCGCGCCACCTGGTACGGGATAACCGCGTGGTGGTGGATCGTTTAGTGGATTTACTGATTGAAAAAGAAACCATCGACGGCGAGGAATTCCGCCAAATTGTCGCCGAGTACACGGAAGTCCCGGAAAAGGAACAGTTTGTTCCTCAACTTTAGAGTGTGAAGTCTCCGTAGGTTGGGTGGAGCGACAGCAAAACCCAACACGCCCAGATTAAAAGATATAGAAACCTCGTTTCTGGCAAGATGTAGGCAAAGAACGAGGGCATGAAAGAAACCCGGTTTCTCTGTTTATTGCCCTGTATTAGGGGAAAAACAAGCAGAAATCGGGTTTCTTTTGGGTCTGCTCAACCCGTCCGTTTTTTCTTGGAAAACGTACAAGGTTTTTGGGGATAGCAGTTCAGGCAGAAAACTGTTCCCTAACCATTCCCTCGAACGTATCAAGAGAATCTACTGTAATGGATTGTCGAAGGAGAGAGGACAGGACAGCTTTCTCCTCAATTTGATTGAGTAACTCTACAAGGGTTTCAGGAACCGAGCTAAAACGGACTTCTAACACCTCTAGAATGGCTTCTCGACTCTTTCGGAGAACTCCTTGTTCAATTCCCCGTTCAATTCCCCGTTCAATTCCCTGTTCAATTCCCTGTTCAATTCCCTGTTGCAATCCCTCTTCACGGGCGAAACGTTCAATACTGGTGATATAGGGCATTTTACTTTCCTCCTCAAAACGAACCATTTCTCTTTGAAATCCCGACTGAAACTGTTCCGGCAAGGTCATCATCCAGTCAATCAGTCGGAATAACTCTAGTATATCTGCTCGCTCATAACCCCGTTGATACAAACTCTTGGCTATTCTTAATTTCTCCCGATACCGACGATTGGGGTCTTTCGCACTGGCTTGGGTTTCTCGGTGCGCTAGCACTATCACGGCAAAGGGATTAGAACTGGCTTCTAGGGTTTCTCTGCTATAGTCTAGGAGCTTGACTATGGGGAACTCTAAGGTAAGTCTACCCCCTAAAAACCCGTAGCTGTAGTTATCTGGTCGCCAGCTTTCTTGCTCATCGGCTAAAACGGCTAAACTTAACACCGGACAGCGATGTACGTCGTAAATTCGGCTGTTGTAAATGTAAATCCGTTCGGGAAAGGAAATCTGGACTTGACTCTGCACTTCAATATGAATCAGAATCCAGATTTCCTGACCATTTTTGAGCCGAACTTTCACCAGTTTATCGGCATCTCTCCGCCCGGTTTCAGTTTCTCGGACGATTTGCTGGAATTCTTTGTCTAGAAATTCGTAGTTTTTACTCCAGTCAATGCCTTCATAAACGTGGGGAAAAAAGAATTCTAAAAAGTCGGGAAAGTAGAGGGAAATGGCTTCTTTCCAAGGGGAATCATAATCGGCACGTTGTTGGTCGGTCATGGGGGGAGTTGTAGCCATTCTGAATTTCTTAACTCAAGTCGGGAAACACTTCTTGCACGGCCGGATGAACTAAACGGTGATCTTGAATATTTAACCCCCCAGCTAACACAGAATCGCTTTCTAGGGCTTTGATCCCCTCATTGGCTAACTTCACGGCGTAGGGTAAGGTGCTATTATTCAAGGCTTGGGTCGCTGTCCAAGGTACGGCACCGGGCATATTGGGAATCCCCACGTGAACGACGCCTTCCTCTACATAACTAGGATTACTGTGGGATGTTACGTTGAGGGTTTCGATACACCCCCCTTGATCGACTGCCACATCAATAATTACGGCGCCGGGGTGCATTTGGGCGACTAATTCACGGGAAACGAGGATGGGGGCGCGTTTGCCGGGAACTAACACGGCTCCAATGAGTAAATCGGCGTCGGGGATGGCGGCCTCAATCTGCACAGGACTACTGTAGATTAATTCGACTCGTGAACCAAAGAGGCTTTCTAAGTAGTTCAAACGGTCTACATTAATGTCGAAAATCTGGACTTCTGCTCCCATGCCAATGGCCATTTTAGCGGCTTCGGTACCGACAACGCCCCCGCCTAAGATGACGACTTTTCCGCGACGGACTCCGGGAATTCCCCCTAATAAGACTCCTCGGCCTCCCTGTTGTTTTTCGAGGTAACGAGAGCCAAATTGAACGGATAAACGCCCTGCAATGATGCTCATGGGGGCAAGGAGGGGGAGTCTGCCGTCGGGGAGGGCGACGGTTTCGTAGGCGATGCCTGTTATACCGGATTGGAGGAGGGCTTCGGTGAGGGAACGATCGGCGGCGAGGTGGAGGTAGGTAAAGAGGATTTGTTGGGGTTTTAAGAGGGGGTATTCGGCGGGGAGGGGTTCTTTGACTTTAATTACCATGTCCTGATGCCAAGCGTCTTGGGCGGTGGGAACAATGGTCGCTCCGACTTGTTGATATTCTTGGTCGGTGAAACCTGCTCCTAGTCCGGCTTGGGTTTCGATGAATACCTGATGATTATGGGAGGTGAGGACGCGCACACTACTGGGGGTTAAACCGACGCGAAACTCTTGGTCTTTGATTTCTTTAGGAATCCCGATTTTCATGTTTTTTAGGTGATTTTACCGAATTTTCTAGGTTTTGTGGGGGGGGTTGCCTTTGACTCTGGACGATTCCGCCAAGCACACCTAAAATAATCCATCCCATTACATTGACGCGAAAATCAAAGATGGAAACGTCAAAGGTATTAAACCCCATACAGCTAATAAAGGCCATGAAATAGGCAAAGAGGAGGGTTTGGGAGGGGGGGTGGAGGAGTTGGCGTAGGGTTTGGGCGAGAATCCAGCCAACAATGGCGCAAAAGAGCAGGGTGGCGGGAATGCCTGTTTCGGCGAGTAACATCAGCCAGAGGTTATGGGGATGACCTAACCAGTGTTGGGTGGCGTTGTGATAGAGGGGGTCAAAGCTGCGCAATCCCCAGCCGAGGAGGGGGCGTTGTTGTACCATGTTGAGGGCAAATTCCCACTGGTTGAGGCGGGTGTGAGCGTCGGCTACGTTGGGATACATGGCTCCGGAGAGGCGACCCCAAAGGTAGAAGGGGACAATCTGCCGTAGGGTTTCCCCACCCCACTGGGGGAGGAAGGATGCCCAGAGGATGACGGTGCTAAGACTGGTGAGGGTGAGGAGGAGGAATCGCCAGCTGTAGTAAAGGGCGAAGGCGACAAAGCTCAAGAGGGCGAAAATCCAAGCGCTGCGGGATTTGGTGAGGAGGAAGGCGATCGCAATTCCCACCAGAATCAGGCTCAAACCTAGGAGGGAGTAGGTACTGGAGGCGGTGCGATTTTGCCGCCAGCGCTCCCACTGTTGCACCCACAAGCCTAAGGTCAGGTTGAACACAAGGAGTAAATAACAGGCGAGAATGTTGGCATACATGAACAAGGAGGCCATGCGCCCGACGGGATGGCCGCCGGGGATGAGATGCCATCCGGTGAGGTTTTCCCACCAGGGGGGAGTTCCCCCGTCTAAGCCCATTTGGACGAATCCGAGGAGAACAACGGCAAGGGCGGGGAGGGTGAACGCCCAGGCCATCTGGGTGAGTTGGGCGGGGGTACGGACGAAAAAGGCGATCGCACTAAAAAACAAGAATTGGGGGAGAAAATTCCCTAGACCCAGCAGGGATTCTAGGGGAAATTCCGCCCAAGCGGTACTGAGTAACCAGAGAATCGTTAGTCCTCCTAATGCCCGATTCAGGGGCATTTTCACCAAAGTCCGCCCCTGGGGCCCCCAAGTCATCAGTAGGGGAATCCCCAAACCAATCGCCCCCACAGTCGGCCAGAGGGGGAAGAGAAACAGTCCCAACAAAAAGCAGCGCCAAACCCACCCGATTCTCCGTTCCCCGTTCCCCGTTCCCTTTTCCCTGTTCATTTACTGATTACTACTAACAGCCTGTAACTCCTGAATCAGCGCGGCTAACTCCGCACTACTGGCCTGATAGACCTCACCGCAAAAATGACAAGTGGCCTCGGCCCCGTTGTCCTTCTCAATCATGTCCTGTAACTCATCGGCCCCTAACATTTTCAACGCCCCTAAAACTCGGTCAAAGGAACACTGACAATCAAACCGCACCATCTGCACCTCCGGCAAGATTTGCAGTCCCATGTCCCCTAATAACTGCTCAAAAATATCCGGTAGGGTTTTCCCGGAACGCAATAAAGGAGTAAAACCGGACAATTGCGCCACGCGGGATTCTAGGGTACTCACTAACGCCTCATCCCGTGCCGCTTTGGGCATGACTTGCAACAAAATCCCCCCGGCCGCCGTTACCCCGTCTTGCCCGACAAATACCCCCACCAACAGGGCCGAGGGGGTTTGTTCGGAGTTGACTAAATATTGGGCAATATCATCCCCTACTTCCCCGGAGACTAATTGGACAGTGCTGGAGTAGGGATAGCCAAACCCCACATCTCGCACGACATACAAATACCCATCCCGCCCTACAGCACCGCCAACATCTAGCTTTCCCTTGTCGTTGGGGGGGAGTTCCACATGAGGATGGTCTACATAACCGCGCACGGTGCCATCTAGTCCAGCGTCTACTAATAAACCCCCGAGGGGGCCGTTGCCTTTGATGCGAATATTGACCCGTGAACCGTCCCGTTTCATGCTGGAAACGAGCAATAACCCAGCCGTCATCGCCCGTCCGAGGGCGGCGGTGGCCACATAGGATAAATTATGCCGTTGTCGAGCGTCTTCTGTCAGACGAGTGGAGATGACACCGACGGCCCGAATGCCGCCATCTGCTGCGGTAGCGCGGATTAATTGGTCTGCCATTGATCTAACCTGCTGAGTCCTGCTTTATGAGATTGTGCTGATCTGTTCTTAATGTATCTTAACGAAGTTCTGCACTCCACTGGTCTTGAGGAAGGTTTGAATGGTGTCCCAAATGTGTTCGCCTAAGTTAGCTTGGGTCACATCAAACCACAGAATATCAGGATCAGCGCGAAACCAAGTCCTTTGTCGTTTGGCAAACTGTCGGGTATGAAGTACCGTTAGGGCTTGGGCTTCGGCTAAGGAAATTTCCCCCTGTACATACTGACCCATCTCGCTATAACCTAAGGTGCTTAACAAGGGCAAATCCCAGCCATATTTCGCCCCCAGTGCGGCCACTTCTTCCACTAAACCCTGTGCAATCATTTGGCGGGTGCGTCGTTCAATGCGCTGCTGGAGGTGGTCTTTTGGGCCATCTAGACCTAACTGTAAGATGGGGTAGGGGGGAGGGGATTCGCCCTGTTGTTGGGAAATGGGTTGGCCTGTGATGTAGAAGACTTCCAGCGATCGCAATGTCCGCACCTGATCATTCCGGTGAATCTTCCCGGCCGCCACAGGATCCACCTGTTGCAAAAATTGGTAACATTGGGCTTGCCCCAAAGCCTTTAAACTCTCTCGTAACTCCTCATTAGGCGCAACACGGGGGATTTTTAAGCCCTTGGTAATCGACTTAATATATAATCCTGTCCCCCCCACTAATAAGGGCAGAGAAACCTGTTTAATAACCTGTTGAGCTTGGTCTTGATAGTCAGCGAGGGTTAAAGTCTCTCTAGGGTCACAAATATCCAGCAAAAAATGGGGAACGGCCGCTTGTTCTTCTACCGTTGGTTTCGCCGTGCCGATATCTAATTCTCGGTACACCTGACGAGAATCTGCACTAATAATTCCCGTTGCCAAGCGTTGGGCAATCTCCAACGCCAGCCCCGATTTTCCCGTTGCTGTGGCTCCACAAATAACAATTAAAGGTTTAAGGTCTAACAATTTTTTTCTGAATTGTACGGTGAGATTCTATGGTTTTATGGGGTAAAGCGACAGGGAAACCCAACCCATTAAATAGTTTCTTAGGGCAATGGGGGGAGAACTTCAAAAACGCCCTGAGCATTGGTCACAAAAGGAGTGACTCCCACTACCGCATCTAAATTTAGTCTGCCATAAATGTGAGGAAACGTGCCATGATCTAGAACCGTTTCCCAGCGAATTTCTGCCCGAACTCGTGCCGGATTAATCCATAATAAAACGAGATCCGATTGTCCAGAATAAAAACGGTTTGCCACGGCGATCGCCTGCTCCGGCTTAGAAGCATGAATGAACCCATCTGTCAAGAGAGAAGCGCAACAATATTCTCCATTTTGCCGTGCTTGTAACCATTGCGCGGGAGAAGTTATGTGTACAATCAGGGTCATGTTGTTCTCTATCCTCTTTAACCTATTACTATGTGCCGAGTTTTAGCCTATCTTGGAGCCCCCATTCAACTGGATCAGATTCTCTGTAAACCGGAACATTCCCTGATTGTCCAAAGTTATCAACCCCGGGAAATGCAGGTCGCCCTATTGAATGCCGATGGTTTTGGGGTGGGCTGGTATCATGAACAACGGGACGAAAACCCCTACACCTATAAAAACACCTTGCCCATCTGGAATGATGTCAATTTGCCCCATTTAGCCCGTTATGTGGAGTCTCCTTGTACCTTAGCCTATGTGCGCAGTGCCACGCCGGGATTAGCCGTAGATTTGGGCAACTGTCAGCCGTTCACCTGGGGGCGCTTAATGTTTGTCCATAATGGCTTTATTGAGCGATTTCGCCACACCTTGCGCCGTCCTTTGCGGCAATTATTGCGGGAGGATGTGGAATGTTTAATCCAAGGGGTGACAGACTCTGAGCATATTTTTGCCCTAATTTTGAGTATTTGGCGGGATCAGCCCGAGTTATCCTTAGAGGAGGCTTTCCGAAAGGCGATCGCAAAACTGATCGAACTCGCCACACCCCAAGGCGTAAAACTCGCCGTTACCGCCGTAATGAGTACCGGAAAACGCCTCGTCGCTTGTCGTTACTCCAACTTTGAAATCATCTCAACCTTGTACTGGTTACGGGACGACCTAAACTTTCCAGGTAGTGTAATTCTTGCCTCCGAACCCCTTTTTGAGGCAGACTGGAAAGCGTGTCCAGCCCAAAGTTTACTCAGTGTGGGAGAGGATCTTGAGATTAAATGCGACGGACTCTAAACAGGAAACCCTACGACAAGCCCTCCTCGACTGTCGGCAAAAAACCCTAACCCTAGTCTCCGACATTACCCCCTCAGAATTGTGCCAACAAAGCCACCCGGATTTTAGTCCCGTCGGTTGGCACTTAGGGCATATCGCCTTCACCGAGGGGCTGTGGATTCTAGAACATTGTGCCGGAATCCAACTCCCCGCCCCCGTCTCCCGGCAATTCTGGGCTGCCGATGGTTTACCCAAAAGCCAACGCCAAGCCCTACCCCCCCTTCCCATCCTTCAGGACTACCTCGACACCATCCGTCAATCCGTCCTCAACTACCTAGAAACCGCCCCCCTAGAGCAACAAGAACGCCTCTGGTGGTGGTTACTGCAACACGAAAGCCAACACAACGAAACCATCGCCATTGTCCTGGCCATGTTGCGCTGGGGGAAATCCCCCCAAAGGCCCCCGACAAAAACCCAAACCTCCGACACCTTTTCCCCCACCCTCATCACCATCCCCTCGGGAGAATTTCAGATGGGACAGGATAACCTCCTCGCCCAAGATAACGAACGCCCCCCCCACAGGGTTTATCTCGACACCTACCAAATCGACAGCCACCCCGTCACCTGCCAACAATACCGTCAATTCATCACGGCCGGAGGCTACCACGAGCCAAAATACTGGTCCGATGCCGGGTGGCAGTGGCTGCAACAAAACCCCGTCACCAAGCCCTACTATTGGCGAGAGGGGGCAGACTGGGACGATTATCCCGTTTGTGGTGTCAGTTGGTATGAAGCCGAGGCCTACGCCCGTTTCGTCGGGAAACGCCTCCCCAGCGAGGCCGAATGGGAAAAAGCCGCCACCTGGCACCCCTCCCAGTCCCACCCCGCCCCCTATCCTTGGGGAACAGATTCCCCCCACCCCCAGCGCTGCAATTTTGACACCCATCTCCGAGACACTACCCCCGTCTACGCATATCCTGACGGTCGCAGTCCCTTGGGCTGTTGGGATATGTTAGGCAATGTGTGGGAGTGGACCGACAGTTGGTTTGCGGGCTATCCGGGGTTTGAATTTTATCCCTATCGGGGGTATTCCGAGGTCTATTTTGACCAACAACATCGGGTCATGCGGGGAGGGAGTTGGATTACTCGTCCTTGGGGGTTACGGTCAAGTTTCCGCAACTGGTATCATCCTTGGGTGCGTCAAATGTTTGTCGGATTTCGTTGTGCAATAGGTAGGGCTTGCTGAATAACTCTACTCGTGGGGCTAGGGAACGGGGAACGGGGGAATAGGGAATAGGTAATAATTCTTGATACCTCGACTCCCGACTCCCGATTCCCCAAATCTCGGACTTATTCAGGTAAAGTGAACTCTTGACTATTTTCCGCTTCTTCCGCCGCCCGAGACTGATAAATCCTTCGCCAAGCGCGTACAGTACCCCGCCCAATAATTAAATCATCGGTGCGGCCATCCGCCCAAACCAGTCGGATGGTGGTGTTGGCTAAAGGGACTTGAATTAAAGCGGCCGCGAGTTCAGGGGAAACGGGGCCGCCTGTGTAGGTGTAGACTTCCCCGTTAAGGGCGAACAGAATTTTTTCTGGGCTGCGAGAATAAGCCTCTCGTTCATAAATCGGTTCTTGTTCGGGATAGCTTTCCCGACGGGAGGTTCCTTGAACATACACAGTGCGCTCCCGCCACACGGTACGATAGCCGATGATGCGCTGTTCATACCAAGTGTAAGTGAGACGGATGGCATCCTCTGACCAAGTGCTGACATAGGTGCTGCCGTTGGAGGGGTTAAAGTTGCGATCATGGACAATTAGACCATCAAAGGGATCTTCTATGACCTCAGACCATGCCACCCGAGCATTAGGCTCAATGGGGGCGGGTGTGACGGCCAGGAGGGGAGAGGTAAAGGTGAGAAGTGCGATCGCACTGATCCAAATAGGTTTTATCATCAATATCCTCCTTGCAGATCAAAAAAACAGAAAATGGGGAAATTGAGCGGCTTTTTTCTCAAAAGATGAAAGATCGTAGCAATTCTGCGCTACCTCTTGCTAGATCCTTTAAAGTGTGATGTAGGCACAATAAACCTTAAGAAAATCAAAAATAGTATCTTATGCACCTAAGTGAACTCACTCATCCCAACCAACTGCATGGACTCTCTATCCGCCAACTGGAAAATATTGCCCGTCAGGTGCGAGAAAAACACCTAGAAACCATTGCCCGCAGTGGGGGACACCTCGGCCCGGGATTAGGTGTGGTAGAACTGACCATTGCACTCTACCAGACTTTGGATCTGGATCGGGATAAGGTGGTCTGGGATGTGGGACACCAAGCCTATCCTCACAAAATGTTAACAGGACGCTACAACGACTTTCACACCCTGCGCCAAAAAGACGGCATTGCTGGCTATTTAAAACGCTGTGAGAGCAAATTTGACCATTTTGGGGCAGGACACGCCTCTACGAGTATTTCTGCCGCCTTGGGGATGGCTTTAGCCCGGGATATGCAGGGGGATGATTATAAAGTAGTGGCCGTTATTGGCGATGGTGCTTTAACCGGAGGGATGGCACTAGAGGCCATTAACCACGCTGGACATTTGCCCCATACTAACTTAATGGTAGTTCTCAACGATAACGAAATGTCAATTTCGCCCAATGTTGGGGCAATTTCTCGTTACTTGAACAAAGTCCGTCTATCTCCCCCCATGCAGTTCTTGACGGATAACCTAGAAGAACAATTTAAGCATCTGCCGTTCTTAGGGAATACCTTATCCCCGGATATGGAACGCCTTAAAGACAGTATGAAACGCTTGGCTGTGTCCAAAGTGGGGGCAGTGATTGAAGAGTTAGGCTTTAAGTATTTTGGCCCCATTGATGGTCATAATCTCGAAGAACTGATTACGACGTTCCAACAAGCGCACCAAATGCACGGGCCGGTTTTGGTTCATGTGGCGACGGTGAAGGGGAAAGGCTACGAATTGGCGGAAAAGGATCAAGTGGGCTACCATGCTCAAAGTCCCTTTGACCTCGCAACAGGTAAGGCGTATCCTCCCAAAAAGCCGACACCCCCTAGTTATTCTAAGGTTTTTGCCCACACCCTGACGACGTTGGCGGCCAATAATCCCAAAATCGTGGGGATTACAGCTGCAATGGCCACGGGAACAGGTTTGGATAAGTTACAGGCGAAACTGCCGAAACAGTATATTGATGTAGGGATTGCGGAACAGCACGCGGTTACATTGGCGGCGGGTTTGGCTTGTGAGGGGATGCGTCCGGTGGTGGCGATTTATTCGACGTTCCTCCAACGGGCTTATGATCAGGTGGTGCATGATGTCTGTATTCAGAATTTGCCTGTGTTTTTCTGTTTAGACCGGGCCGGGATTGTGGGGGCGGATGGTCCGACTCACCAAGGGATGTATGATATCGCCTATATGCGCTGTTTGCCGAATTTGGTCATGATGGCTCCGAAGGATGAGGCGGAGTTACAACAGATGCTGGTGACGGGAATTGAATACACTGATGGCCCGGTTGCGATGCGCTATCCTCGCGGTAATGGTGTTGGGGTGCCGTTGATGGAGGATGGTTGGGAACCGTTGCCGATTGGTAAGGGTGAGATTCTGCGCAATGGGGATGATCTGCTGTTGGTGGCCTATGGTTCGATGGTGAATACCTCGATGCAGGTGGCGGAGATGTTGAGCGAACATGGGGTTGAGGCGACGGTAATTAATGCCCGTTTTGTGAAGCCGTTGGATACGGAGTTAATTGTTCCTCTAGCGCAACAAATCGGCAAGGTGGCGACGTTGGAGGAGGGGTGTTTAATGGGCGGTTTCGGCTCTGCGGTGGTGGAGGCGTTACAGGATCATGATGTGATGGTTCCGGTGAAACGGTTTGGGGTGCCGGATCAGTTGGTGGATCACGCGAAACCCAATGAATCTTTTGCGGATTTGGGGTTAACGGGTTCACAAATTACGGAGTCGTTGCTGAAGGGGTTCTTTAGCAAACAGTTGTCTACGGTGAGCCGCTAAATGAATTACCCCACCCTCATCAGGGGTGGGGTAATTTATAAAGTGGTACATCCCCGGCCTTGTTTTCTGTATCCGGAGTTGAGATCAAGGTAGCGACATTTAAAAGGCAGGTGTCATGATGCGAGGCCGGATGGTTATACTTTGGCTGTTAACTTTGGTGATGGTGGGGTGGGTGATGGTGTCCTCCCCGGTGCAAGCGGCGGCTATTTCCCAGTCCTGTGCGTTGGAGGTGGTGGGGGATCTGACGCAACGGGGGGTTTTGGATGAGACGATGGCGCAAACCCAACGGGATTACTATAGGAGTCATTCTGACTTGTACCCTCTGAGTTTGGGGGAACAGGTGCGGGGGGTTCTGACTTTTGCCAATATTATCTGGGTGGTGGCCAGTTTTTTAATTGTCCTAGCGGTGGTGTGGTTAGGGGGAATTTATCTGGTTGCTCTGTTGGCGTTAATTCCTATAGAAGGCTACGAAATTTTGGCCTATGGGGTGTGTGGGGGGCTAATTGTGGCGAGTCCTAGTGAGTTTTGGGCGCTGCCGGGTGCGATCGCCATTAATGGAGTCTGGGCCTGGTCTCATGGGTTACACCCCAAAACCTTAGAAGGGTTTTATCGCACTTTGAAAACGAACCCGATCACCTTTGGCAGTGGGGTTTTAACGCTGTTATGGGGGGGAATGGCGATCGCCTATCAAAGTTCGGTCTTTGGTTTTCTGGCGATTCTCGCTCTAGAGGCCTTTTTCGGCTTTGTGGTGACTGTTACCCCCGGAATCTACAGTTTTGGCTTTCGCAGTCGTCGGGTCATCCCCTATGCTACTTTTGCCTCTCTCGCCCTGATTTTGGTCTATACCGCCCATTTACAAGGTTGGATCACGATACCTCAATTTAGCATTTTTCAACGAGGGGTTTTCTATATCGGTACATTCGTATATAGTCTAGGGATGTTGATTTGGTCGTCCAAATGGTATCATCATGAGCGGCCGTGGATGTACCCAGTTTTACAAATTGGTGCGATCGCCTCTGGAGTGGCTGCCCTTTATTTCGGCACGATGTTAAACATTGGCACCTTCCAAGGCATTGGTGGCACGTTCTTCTTTTTATACGCCCTAGAAAAATATTTTGAGTTACCTTGGCGGAAGGAATTTTGGGCTTGGGGAACGTTAGGATTAGCGCTCCTTCTCTGGGGGAGTGCGTGGGTAATGCAGAATTACCCTGAGTTTTTCCTCTGGGGCTAGTTTTCTTAGGGCATAGGGAACGGGGGAGGGGGAGAGAGGGGGAGCAGGGGAATAGTGAATAGCTAAAACTCTTTTATTTTAGGGAACAGGGAACAGGGAACAGGGAACAGGGAACAGGGGGGGAGAGTTCCCGGACTCCCGATTCCCGACTCCTGACGCTTATTGCTTCGTACCTTCCTAGGTCATGCTTCGCGAACGCAATGACATTACTCCCGACTCCCGACTCCCGACTCCCGATTCCCGATTCCCGATTCCCGATTCCCGATTCCCGATTCCCGATTCCCGATTCCCTGTTCCCTGTTCCCTACTCTCCAACTTTTTCAACAAGCCCTAAACAAAAACAAGCGGTTTGTCTTTTAACGGAGCAAACGCTTCTGCATTAAACCGATATAAACTCGCAGGTCGCCCCGCCCCCCGTGAGACTTTCACCCCCGTATCTTCCAAAAAACCGAGTTTTAATAAGCGGGTTCTAAAATTAGAATAATCAGAGAAATTATCCCCCAAAACCGTACAGTAAAGTTGATAAAGATCATTGAGGGTAAAGAGTTGAGGCAACACATCAAAAGCAATGGGACTATATTCTAATTTATTGCGCAATCTTCGATAGCCATAGTCAATAATTTGATTGTGATCAAAAGCCAGTTGAGGCACATTTTTCACGGGATACCAAGCCGTTGCTCCCCCCTGTTTCATTAGTAATTCTGCGGCATCTAAACGGACGAGGGCGAAATAACTCACGCTGAGATAACGTACCCCAAAAGAGTGAATATCCTCCCGAGGATCTCGGCCGGGATTGCCGAAGGTGTAGAGTTGTTCTAAATAAAGATTCTTGACTTTGATTTTCTCGCATAAAATGCGATGGGCGGCCTCTTCGAGGGATTCCCCTTGACGGACAAGGGTTCCGGGTAAACTCCAAGATTCTAGGAAGGGTTCATGGGATCGCCTCACTAATAACACTAAGAGTCGATTCTGCTCACTATCTACGGAAAAGATAACGTTATCCACCCCCACTTTAAAATCAGCTAACACGGGTGAATGGATGTTAGGGGGATTCGGGGTATTCATGGGTTTATGGTGCAGTGCAGGTGAGGAGAATAAGAGTCGGGACAGAATCACGAGGCATAGAGTTGTTGTTGATAGATGTAGTCTTGAACTAGGGGAATCACCACACTCTGATCTCCGTTTTCCCGGTAGGCACTCGATGAGACTCCCGGTGCATGGAGATCGGCGATCGCATAATCTCCCCCTAATGCTTCTAATTGTGCCAGTCCTTCGGGATCAATGGCATAACCAAAACGCGGCACAATCAGCAACTGTACTTGTTTTAACAAGGTTTCGACGTTATACCATCGGGGGAGTTGAGGAATTAAATCCGCACCAATCACCAGATTTAAATTTACCTCATCCCCCCAAATTGCTCGCGCTTTCTCTACAGTCGTTAAGCTGCGAGGATGGCTTAATTCTCGATTTAAGCTGATATTGTGTCGGGGCGCCTCAATTTCCATAATCACTAAGCGCAACATCATCATCCGGTGTTCTAGGGGGGTTTGATGCTGTTTAAAGGGATTATCAGAAGCCCACACGGCCACCCAATCATAATGGTTAGAAAGCCAGCGTAGAATGGTTTGGTGGCCAGAAGTCGGAGGATCGGCGCTAGTACCGAAAAGGGCTATTTCTGTCATGGTTTTAGTGGGTTGTGGGGGCTTTGAAAAGGGATAATTGTTCATTGAGCAAGGGTTTGCTGTAACGCTTGTAACGGTTGGGAAATGAGGACAGGGGGAGGTGTGGGATGATTCAGTTGGCGCGTTTGGGGGGGTAAACTCTGCACGGATTGACGGGTGCGATCGCGAATCTCCCCTAAAGACTCTGTTTCTAACCAACGCTCCCCCCCCTTCATCACACAACGTAATAGGGGAATTTCCCCCTCTAGGGGCTGTTCCCCGGCCAGACCTAGGCGATCGCTCATTTCCTCCCCAACGCGCCGAAAAACCTGTTTTTTGCCGGGATAGGTGGCCTTCCCCCTCGATTGTTTCATAGTCGGAATGCCCCCAATCTCCACCAACTTATACACCCCATTCACCGGGTCCCCAGTGACTAAGCGGGTGCCGAATCCGTAGCCATCCATACAGGCTCCCTCCCCTTGTAGGCGCTGGATTTCCCACTCATCGAGATCCCCACTGGCGAAGATTTTCACCTGGGGTAACTGCGATCGCACCTGTTGAGATAACGCTACCAAATCCCCCGAATCCAACCGCACCCCCCTTAACTGTCGTTCCCCCGCCCGCACCTGTTCCCCCAAGCGTTCCACCGCCGCCACCGGATCATAAGTATCCACCAACAGCGCCGCCTCGGGGAAATAACGCTGAAACGCTGTAAACGCCTCATCTTCCGACCCCGCCAGCGCCTTCACCGCCATAACCAAAGCATGAGCCATCGTTCCCACCGGTTTTTCCCCCAACTGCAAGGCCGCCAACACATTGGACGTAGCATCTAATCCCCCCGCTAAAGCCGCCCGTGCCGCCCAGAGCGCCCCTTGAGGGCTAAAAGCCCGCCGAGTGCCAAATTCCAACAAATGGGCATCCTCCCCCGCTATATCCCGTAAACGCGCCGCTCTGGTCGCGATTAGAGTTTGATAATTGATAGCATTGAGCAGATAGGTTTCCACCCATTGCGCCTGCCACAGGGGAGCCTCAATGCGTAACAGAGGTTCATGAGCAAAAACCGCCATCCCTTCCGGTACCGCCCACACATCCCCCGTAAAACGCGCCGACTCCAACAAATGCCAAAACTCCGAGGGCGCTTGAGCAAAAATTCCCGTTTCCTGTAGCGCCCCAATCTGTCCGGGGGTGAACTGGAGTTGCTCTAGGTACTCTAGCGCCTGAGTGAGTCCCATAGCGATTAAATACCCAAACCCCTCGGGCAATCGTCGGGTAAACAGTTCAAAACTCGCTGGCTGTTGGGCGATGCCTTCCCCAACATAACAAGCGCTCATGGTCAGTTGATAAAGATCCGTAAACAGACTGTAGTCCTTGGGCTGTAAGGTTAAGTCTGGAGTTTGAGGGAGCAAGGTTTGAGTGATCATAAATTTTCCCTTAGCTGTGCGGGCTATTTTAATTATAGTGATTTTTACCAAAATTAGGAGCAAAAAAAGAGCGAAGCTAAAAAGTTTCGCTCTAGGATTGCGTTTCGTTGCGAGTCAGGCTAGAATTCTAAAGGGCAAGTTGCCGGGACTCTTTTTCCAGCATTCCGATCAAGTTCTGATCCCCTCTCGCCCGCGCCACCTGTAAGCGGTACTCTAAATTGCGGCGCATATTGTAGAGGTGAACTTGAGCCGTTTCCTGGGCGAGATTAAGACGAGCCACAGGAGCAGATTTCTGGTAGTTTTCCTGTTGACAGCTTTCGGCGATCGCAGCCAACTGAGCCTTTAAAGTGTTCTCCGTTTGGATCATCGGGCAGTATTGGTAAGCCACGCTCCGATATTTCAACGGCGGTTTGGTTTGCAGCGTCGGAATATGTCTAGGATAGCGGTAGTGATAAGACTGACCGCGATATTTGCCTGACAATTCCCCCTCAGACACTTCCAAAGATAACGGTTGACGTTGGTAATGAACGCCGCGATAGCATAGTTCCATTGTTAAAACCCTCGATTGCTTGCTTTATTAAAAAATTTTCAAAAGGAGATCCCCCCACAACCTGAGATATCTCTCAAGTCTGACCCTTTGATATCTATTATGTGATATCTGATCGTCCGGGACGGATTCTGTTAACCCTTCATCGTGAGAATCAGTCAATCCGGAAAACACACCCGCAATGTAATTCTGTATCTATTGTGACAGTTTTTGGGGGAAGATCCAAGAGTGTTAAGAAAACTTGATAAAATTCCCCAGCAGCCAGCAGGGGATTAGATTAGTTTTTTTGTTCTTACTATTCCCGATTCAACTCCTCCAGCATAGCCAACGGTCCGACATCCTTTAAGGTGTGGCCCCCGGGATAACTGAGATGTTGGCGGTCTAGATAAAAATCCGGTCGTTGCCGAGGGGGAAAATAGCGGAGTAGATATCCTCGCCATTTAAGCGTGTTAGTCACGATAGAACGCTGATAAGCGGGGAGAGAAGGCAAACCAAAGGCCTCCAGCATAGACTCATCGAACATCGCATAAATCAAGGGTCTGAGAGCAGGTCTAAACACAGCAGGGAACCAATGGAGAAAGATTTGAACCGTTGATTCTCCGACCCTAGCATTAGCCGCACAATAGCGGAAATATTGCTGTTCATAGCTTTGATTATACTGCTCAAATAAGGCGTAATTTTCGGGGATATCTTTTATCCCCATTTCTTGACCCACAGCACACCAAAAGTAATACATCGCTAACTTTTCCGTTTCGCAAAGAGGCCGCCAGCCAAAACGCTCAATCCAGCGAATCGGCTCATAAATAAAACCAGACAAAACATATAAATAATCCTCATTTTTGATCAAAAAATGCTGATGAATTTGATTCATCCGTTGGAGTGCCGCTTTGCCTTCTCCTAGCAGATACCCGTACTTAACCATACGAGAAACGATTAAAGCTGTATCATCATAACGTTTTTGTCCGTGGTGATGAAACTCTCCAGTTTTATCAAGAATTTTGCTAATACTGGGTACACAAAAAGTTTTCATCAATGCTAGTTCTAAGGCTTTATTAATATCCCAGGAGAACTCATAGCCCGTCAAGAAATGATAGATTTGCTCATAATCTTGAGTTGGGTCTAGTTTTTGAATCAATTTTAAACGATTGAAACGCTGAGTTAGAGGCATTTTGGGTTTGTTGGGGGTTTCACTTCATGTCAGGTGTGTCAGACCTCATTTAGGCAAAAATCAACTATAGCACTTCTAGCTGAGTTGTAACATTTTCGGGAATTTAACCCAGGTAATCCTCATCAAGACTACGCAACAAATAAAACCGCTTTCTCCCATCGGCTGTTTTTTCCCATCCTAAATAGCCAATGAGCGGAGAGCTTAATTCAATTAAGATGTCTTTTAATTCCGCTTCACTCAGAGACTGAGGAGGATCAGAACTATCATATTTTCCCCGAATATATTCTAACCCAGCAGGCTCGTTAATCTCTTGGATTAATTGCACTAAATGCAGGCGAATTTTTAAGCTCGTCCACACCTCCTCAATGTATCCTTGAATTTTTTCATCAGACATTTCTCCAAAAGGTTCTTTTTCCAAACATTTTCTAAACTTCCATAAATCAACAGAACCGGGATATTGTGCCTTTAGTGTCACCAAATTTTCCAGCGTTTCTGGTCGAATCACATTCATTTTATGCTCTTTAGCCGCTTGTTCTGCGTCACGGGTTAACTTGCCTGCGGCACAGATCAATTTTAAGCTCTGCTCAAATTGTTTTTGTCCTAAATGAGTGACCCCTAAATGAATCAGTTGGGATGTGACTTTGTTCGGTACACTTTCTTGTTGCGTTGCCTTACATTCTCCCACAATAGAGTAGGGAAAATCAGCATAGAAATCAATACCGCCAGCGCCTCCGGTACTGTTGGGATCTAAGTTAGCTTTTGGGGTGGGGTTGGTGTTGCGAAACCCTAAAAATAATAGACTTTGACGCACTAATTTTTCAAACTCATGACCTTGGCTAGAGTTGCCTGTTTCAGCGATGCGCTCTTTCCAGTCCCGTTCCTCCAAAATAGGAGGGGGAGGGGGAGGGGTTGGGGTGTTTTGCTCTTCTGGGGGGGGAGAGGGGGGTTCTGGTGGCTCTGGAGGGGCAGGGGGAAGGATTTCTGGGAGGGGTGCAGGTTCTCGTTGTTGCAGTTGTTGACAGCGTTGTTGAAAGATGTCGTCGGTTAGGATGGGGTGACTGCGGGGAGTGGCGATCTTATCCCCCAAGGGCACAAAATCCCCCAGGGCCTCCCGCACATCCCCCAACGTGGGAATTTCCAGCACTTCCGGCAGTTCATACACCCGGAAATAAGCCAAGAATAAATGGGGGCGATCTTGCAAATGTTCCTGCAATCCTTGGGGAGTCCAAAGAGTAGCTTGAGCGAGAGTATCGAGATCAGAAGCGTTCACCAGTTCACAATTTTTACACTCAACCCACCCTTTAATCTGAATAGGATCTGTCAAGTTTTGGAGATGGGAAGATGGGGAAAAATTCAGCGAGTTAGGGTGATAGTAATTGCGCTCAATTAAGTCCCCCGAAAAAACCGGAATTAACGCAAAGCGTTGACCACTTCTCAGGGACTTTTTCGCCGGGAGTGCAATCAATTGTTGTGCTAACAGTGCTTCAATATCAAGATCAAAAGCACAAAATCCTAATGAAATGGTTTCAGAAAGTATTGAACTATTCATGGGTTTCTATGGCAACGACATCCGCAGGATATTCAAATAAGTCAACTATTTTTTTGATCACTGTAACCACTTGATTAGCACTCCACATCGTCTCAACATAAAGATTCGTCCCAGATATTTTTTCCGCTTTATTCAAATCTTCTGGCTTGGGACTAAAGTAATAATTTTTCCTTCCCCTTACCGCTTCTTGAACTTTATAAAAGTCTTTGGCGTGGTTCAGTTTAATCAAAATACAGACATTGATTAGAAAGTCTTTCCAAGACTCCGTTTCATACCGTTCTCCATTGAAATGAAAAGCGACAATTGTTTGACCAGAGTAGCTTTTCTCAAACCATTGTTTTTCCGGTTCTGGTGTGGGGGGAGGGGTGACAGGTGGACTTTTTTCTGCCGCAGGAGAGGGCGCTTTTTGTTCAACTTTGACAGATTTTCCTTTCTGACTCGATGCTTTCGTTTTAGCAGGAGTCTGGGGTGTTTGTGATGAAGATTTTGCCGACTTTTTAGCCGTCTTAGCAGGTGTTGTGGTGGATTTTTCCACAGATTGGGTTTTCCCTGATGTGGCTTTAGCGGATGGCTTAGAACTCTCGGATTGCTCAACGGCTGGGGGTGGGGATTTTTCCGCAGATTTTGTTTTCCCCGATGTGGCTTTAGCGGATGGCTTAGAACTCTCGGATTGCTCAGATTCTACTGTTTTAGATGATTCCTCCATCTTTCCTTTCCCAGCAGTCGATGTTTTAGCTTTACCCCTTTTTGCGGTCTTAGATGACGTAGCCGCATTAACTTTTGTCTGGGTTTCTTGGGTTTGGGTTTCTTCTGTGGGAGGATCTGGGGTAACAGCAACGGCTGAACTTATTTGTGGATTATCTGGTGTTGTGGGAGTAGGTGACACTATTTCACTGCTATCTGAACTATTGGGGAGATCAAAAACAATCTCACTGTTCATTAACTCAGCATCCTCTGAATTCTGCTCATCCTCCACACCAACCTCATCCATAAAATCTTGAATTAAGGAGTCAATATTACTGGCAGGATTACTCAGAATTTCCCGCAACAAAGGATTCTCGACAGTGATTTCTTTCGCCAGGGTCAAAATATCTTGTTCTTCCAGCTTGTAATAGTCACGCTGTTGATAAACATTATAAAGCTGAATGAGTGGTTTAACGTCTTCTAGTTTCAAGTCTACCCATTCCCCCCCCAGTTTTTGGACAAGGAATTCTAAATAAGCATGAGAATCCCAATTTTCCTTAATTTTTTTCTCATGGGAACGAACTAAACACCCGCGATTAAACCCAAAGGTTTCATAGTCAATAATCCGACTCATTCCTGCACCGACAGATAAACCGTGAGTATTTTGCAATACCATCAGACCAATTTTAATTTCTTTCCCTTCATCTGTGACAATAATTTTAAAGTTAATCCAGTTATTATTTTTTGATTTAGGAGTAATGTCTTCAATCCCCTGCACTATCATTTGTTTGAGCAATTCTCCGGTTGATGTTGTACCTTGTAGAGCTTCCCCAATCAGGGTACTAAAGCCAAATCGTAGAACCTCACCAATAAACTGATTATCTTCGAGATCGTCGCTATAATCATCCTCTGTTTCCCGATTTAAAGCAAACTCAAAGCGGCTTTTTGCGTCCGCAGGTAAGGGATCTTCTGCCACTTTGAAGTTCTCCGCACACCAACGCAATGCTTCTCTAACGGTTGGCTTGTTCGTTTGTGCATATTGTGTTAGTTCAGCTTCATCAAAGGGATATAGTTCATTAGGCGGAACAACTTCTTTTTTTCTGTAAAATAGGTTAAGATAGAGTTTAGCTAGCTCAACCATTGATGTCCCATTAATAAACGTTAACTCTATCGCCTTTTTCTGGTTGAAGGTTTCGATTCTTTCGGGAGTGCCTCCGGGCAAACTCATGATACTGCGGAACGTATCGGGTAACATTACGGATAAAATAACGACCCCTTTTCCGGTTTTAGACTGTTCTAATGTGTCGTATAAGGATTTAATTAAAAAGGCGATGACTTGGTGAGACATAAACCCACCCTCATTATATTGATCACTTTCTAGTTCATCAAAACAAATGAGAACGGAACTGTACTCACCAATTAAACTAAGAACCTGTTTAATAAAACTGAGGGCTGTTTTTTCTTGACTGTGATTCAGATGTTGAGAATGAGGGGGTAATCCTAAGTATTTAGCGTGGGATTCTTCAAGCTGATCTCCCACTAACCACTTTTCCGCATAGCTCGAAGCTTTTAACGAAAGTGTGCCAATTACGGCACGAATAATATAAGGATCAATTCCGGGTTTTCGTTCTTTAATTTTTGTCGTTAAAGCATCAAGGAGGTTTTGACTTTTGTTTAAATAAGTTTGATGAACTTGGTCAAATTTGCGAATAAAACTTTTAGTAGATTGTTGGTTTTTAACAACACTATTCATCATAGCCGATGCAATCATTTGCCACTGGGTCACTCCCTCATGATTGGCTCGACTTAGACTATCAACAATTGTACGCAAAAAGTAAACATGAACCTGATTTAAGTCTGTATAACTGAGAACATTTGCATAAATAAAAGTAAAATCAGATTCTTGTAAGAGTTGGCGACGAATGCGATTGAGTAAATGAGTTTTGCCTTGTCCTTGCTGTGCCGTAATAACTAAAGAGGTAACTTTATCATCGGTTGTGCGCACTTGTTCTAAGGCTTTTAAAACGGCATCGGAGGCATGATCATTTAAGGAAGGAACATCAGGAAACCCACGACCCCATACATTTTGTTCTCGGACAATGCCTGCTTTACTAAAAATATTCTGGCTTTGAATGGCCGCGTGAACGGCTTCGATGGGTGAATTTTTAGCCATGATTTATTTATATAATCCTGTGAAGTGACCAATAACAGGTAATCTGCTACACCACAACGCTCTGTTGTGGGGTGGGGTGCTGCATAAAAAGAGAGGGGTTAAGCAGAAGTGAGTTAATAGGGGTCAACTCACTTCTGGCGATGAATTACCCCAAGCGTTTAACGTAATAACGGAAGGCTCCCCCAGTGAGAGTAATGGAGTCTTCCTGCTTGTCTGGGGTCATGTCTGGCATTTCTCCAGCCATCAGTTGAATCAAGTCGTCCTTTTGCATTTTGACCAGCCAATCATTAAACTGGGTGCGTTTAATGCGATCGCCTATTTCCCGACGAATGCGATAAATCGGCACTAAATCGCCCAAGTTATAGCCTTGATTGAGTTCATCGTAAACCGCAAAAACCACCGATTTAAACTCATCATACTTGCTGATTTTAGGCGCGGCCTTCTGGCTGGGTGCAACTCCTCCCCCCTTCGTGCCTCTAATCCAGCGTAACAAGGCATTGGGAACTTTTGTCCCCACTTGATTCCCCACAAAAACAAAATCCGGACTTTGTAATCCGGTTTCTAACTCTTGAAATCCCTTGTCCGTCAAAGCAAACTTAACAGAACGTTTGTTCTGAATCGTTTCAATAGCTCCTGACTCTTCCAGCGCTGTCAGTGCAGGTTGATAGTCTTTCGCATACTTCCCCAGTCGTTTGTTCAAGTCTCCGCGCTTAACAGGGGTTTCCTTTCCATCCATATCCCATAAATATAGCAAGAGGCGCGTTTGTGCTTGTTGAACATCAACTTTGGACTCTTTTGTTTTGGGTGACATACTTCGCCCTACCTATCCTTGATAATGTGAATCGTGTAGTGGTATTATCCTTAATCCATCCCCGATTATAGGGTTTCTCTCACAAAGATTTTTTATTACTCGATCAAAAAAAAATTAATCTATACAGAAGTTAAAAAAACGCCACATATCTTGACACAATCAGCCGTTAGTTCTGATCTCCAGCCCTATGATATAACTTGATCATTCCACCCCCAGCCTATCTCAGATCATTTGTCCTAAAAAGTTTTATGCGTTTACTCATTGCCGCTAGTGGCACCGGAGGCCATCTTTTCCCCGCGTTAGCCGTTGCACAACGCCTCCCCCAAGCCGAAATCAACTGGTTAGGTGTTCCCAACCGTTTAGAACAAACCCTCGTTCCCCAAACCTATCCCCTCCACCTCATCCCCATTGAAGGGTTTCAACAGCGTTTCAGCCTGAAAACCCTGCGCATCTTCTGGCAACAAATGCGCTCCATCTGGCAAGTGAAAAAACTGCTCAAAACCCTGCAAATTGAGGCCGTATTCACCACCGGAGGCTATATCGCCGCCCCCGCTATCCTTGCCGCCAAACTCCAAGGAATCCCCGTCATTCTCCACGAATCCAACGCCATCCCCGGCAAAGTCACCCGCTTACTTGCTCCCCTCTGCCACACCGTCGCCATTGGGTTTCAGAATACCGCCCGTTTCCTCCCCCCCGCTAAAACGCGCTGGGTCAGTACTCCTGTTCGAGATAGCTTTCTGACTCCCCAATCTCTCGACTTTCCCATCCCCCCAGAAGCCCCTCTCATCGTCGTCATGGGGGGTTCTCAGGGAGCCGTTGCCCTGAATCGTTTTGTCCGTCTCTGTGCCGAATCTTGGCTAAAAGCCGGGGCTTACATCGTCCATTTAACCGGAGAACAAGACCCAGACGTTGAGAGTTTCCAACATCCCCATTATTTCCCTCGACCGTTTTATAATAATATGGCCGGACTGTTGCAACGGGCGAACTTAGCCATCAGTCGGGCTGGGGCGGGGACTTTAACCGAATTAGCGGTTACTCAAACCCCTGCCATTTTAATTCCCTATCCCTACGCTGCCGAAGATCATCAATATTACAATGCGATCGCCTTTGAAGAAACAGGAGCCGCCCAAGTCTACCGCCAAAAAGACTTAACCCCCGAACACCTAGAACAACAAGTTCTAGACCTCCTCAAAACCCCCCAGCAATTAACCCAAATGGCACAACAGGCCGCCCAATTAGCCGTATTAGACAGCGCAGAACAACTTGTGCAGTTACTCACCTCTCTTCAATCCCCTTAAATGACCCCTAGAAATCCCCGAATTCTCGCCTACAGTTACGCCATTGTCGGCGTTAGTATTATGGCAGGCTTAGGCGTATTTGTTAAACAAATTAACGCCCCCGTTTCCCTTATTGTCCTAGCGCGATTTTACCTCGGCTTCTTATTCTTCCTCATTTATTTACTCATCACCCGTAAAATCCAACTCATCCAACCCTTTCAAAAATCCTTTCTTCCCCTCATCTTAGGCGGACTAAGTTGGGCAGGCTTGATGTTTTCCTACACCCAAGCCATCCTTTTTACCTCCCTTAGTTACGCCGTATTTCTTCTTTATCTTGCCCCCTTTATTGCCACCGCCATAGCCTTTTTCTGGCTCAAAGAAAAACTCACCCTCTCTCAAAGCCTCGCCCTCATTATTGCCTTCCTCGGGTTTATTTTTATCCTCGATTTCGACCCCACCCAAGGCGGACAAAACCTCATCGGCTCCTTGTGGGGACTCCTATCCGCCCTTGCCTATGCTAGTTTTGTGATCATCAATCGCAAAATCCCCAACCATTGCTTATCCCAGACCCGAATTTTCTATCAGTTTCTCTTTACTAACCTCTTCCTCCTCCCCTTGTGGCTAGAATTTAAGCTACAATTTCTCACCCTGAGTAATACCTTCTGGTTAGTCGGAGTTGGCTTTTTTCATGGCTTCCTAGCCATCACCTTAATGATTACCGCCGTTCGCTATTTAAAAACCTCAGAATATGGGGTTATTTCCTATGTAGAACCCCTCCTTGCTGCCCTCCTTGGATTTCTCCTCTACCGTGAAAGTCTTTCCCTATTACAAGCCATTGGAGGCCTTTTAATTTTAGGCTGTGGCGTGAGTCAAGTATTCTTGACTAAACCTTCTTAAAATGCTACAATTAAGGGCTTTTGATTATGACATCGCCCATGAAACTCGTTTGTAGCCAAAGTGACCTGAACACAAATCTTTCCTTAGTGAGTCGTGCTGTTCCCTCCCGTCCGACTCACCCCGTTTTAGGAAATGTCCTCTTGATTGCCGATGAAGACACCCAAAAAGTTAGCTTAAGAGGATTTGACTTAAGTTTAGGGATTCAAACCAGTTTCCCGGCTGAAGTAAGCGAAGGAGGAATAATTACCCTCCCCGCTAAAACCTTGGGTGATATTATCTCGAAATTACCGGAAGGAGAAATTACTCTCGCTCAAGCTCAAGAGACAGAAGAAGAGGGAGAAAATACGATTATTACCTTAACTTCTACCTCGGGCAGTTATAAATTACGCAGCATGGACGCCGAGGAATTTCCTGACTTACCAATGGTTGAAGAGGGGGAATCCATTTGCTTACCTGCACAAGCCTTAGCTGAGGGGTTGAAGTCTACAATTTTTGCAGCTAGCACCGAAGAAACTAAACAAGTGTTAACGGGAGTTCATGTTACGTTAGGGCAAGATGCTATTGAATTTGCTGCCACCGATGGCCACCGTTTAGCTGTGGTTGAAACGCCGAATGAAGAGAGTACAGAAACGGTTGAAGCGGGGGATAAATTAGAGGTAACAATTCCCGCGAGAACGTTAAGAGAATTAGAACGAATTTTAAACTCGCGCAATAATAGCGATTCTGTTGTTCTACAGTTTGATGAAAGCCAGATTGTTTTTGAGCTAGGAAATCAACGCATTACGAGCCGGAAATTAGAGGGAGCTTACCCGGCGTATCGGCAGTTAATTCCTCAACAATTTGGCAATCAGATTAATGTAAACCGTCGTCAATTCCAGAGTGCTTTAGAGAGAATTTCTGTGTTAGCAGATTCTAAAAATAATGTTGTGCGCTGTGTGATTGACAATGAAAATCAGCAATTATTTTTGTCGGTTGAGTCTCAGGATTTAGGCAGTGGACGAGAGTCTATGTCTGCGCAAATTACCAGCAGCAATCCCCCAGAAATTGCTTTTAATGTTAAATATTTGATGGATGGTTTAAAGGCACTTTCGAGCGAGGAGATTTGCATTCATCTGAATGCACCGACTCAGCCTGTGATTTTTACCCCTCTGAGTGGGTTGAAAATGACCTATTTGGCAATGCCTGTTCAATTACGGGAGTAAAGTAAGTTTGGTGGTTGAATGGGGAATCCCACACTATAATCTCTGATTCAGTGTGGGAGGATGTCAGGATATCTTCTCTCTGATGTTCCTGGGTTATGATTTAGGCAAGGCCTCTCAGTAGGGTTTGCTGAACCAGTCGGGAAGTGAGAGTCAGGAGTCGTGAATAGGCACTTGTGCCAGTTCTAGATGATCTGTTCCAGAATCCGGCGTTCCCTTGTTTGAGTCTAGCGTTTGCTACGCAACGCGCAGCGTCTCGCAGAGAGTGTTTTTTTCAGCAAACTCCAAGTGTTGAGTCAAAAATTTCCCAATGTATCGGGAGAGTGTCAAGATAATCTAAAGATAAATAGGGTCTGCTGAATAACTCTGCTGGTGGGGCTAGGGAACAGGGAACGGGGAACAGGGAATAGGGGGAGCAGGGGAATAGCCAAAACTCTTAACTATTGCCTTTTCCTGACTCCCGACTCCCGACTCCCCAACTCTCGGACTTATTCAGCAAGCCCTAGATAGGGCGTTTCCGCTTTGCGTACTTTTACAATCTGGGTTTGACTGTGACTTCACCAACGGATATTCACGCACTGATTGCAGAAATTGATCAGGTTTTGACTGGGGTTAACGCCAAGGCAGGAGAGGTTAACCCCCAACAAGTGCATCAACAACAACTCCATCAACAACAGAGGGTTTTAGCGAAAATCCGTCAGTTTCTGTTGTTCTCCCAGCCTTCGGAAGGAAATGCCCCCAATCCAGTCCAGATGGGGAGAGTAGGGGGGGAAGAGACAGCCGAGGCGATCGCCCAGGCCGTCATGCGACAGATGAATCAACAGCGCCATCAGTGGATTGAACCCTTACAGATGGAGTTAGAAACCCTGCGTCAACAACGTGAGGCCTTACTCCATGAGATCCGCAAGCTCGAAAGTCAGCGTCAACAGATTACCGGGGATTTTGTTCAGGTGTTACTCGCCCGGTGTAGTGAAGGGCTTCAGCAACAAATGGCGCGATCGCTCGAAAGTTTCACCCACCAACTCCTGCCCCTCCTACAGGAAAACCCCCAAAATGCCGCCCTGCCCCCCAATCTCAACCCCAACCCCCTACAACAACTCGAACGTCTCGAACAATTACGAGAACTCCAGCGCCAATTTGATCAACTGTTGATGAGTTGGGATGCCACCGTGCGCCGCGTCTTCCAAACCCTAGAACAGGATCTCCAAGCCTATCGTTACTCCCTCGGCGAAAATATCGCCGATCTCCACAACCTAGGGGAACAAAGCGTCAATTTATTCCAGGACTACCTAGAACAACTCACCCCCGCCCTAGGAACGCCCCTCTCCCTCCCCTCCTCCTCCGACCCAGCCCCCGCCCTCCCAGAAGCCCCAGAAACGCCCACAGCAGAGCTTTCCCTCGAAAATGCCCTCTACCCCTTTGCCGGGGTAGAAATCCCCCTAGAAAGGCATCATTTCGACATTTTAGACCGTTCTGAAGCCGCCAAGGTACCCGACACCCTCGCCGCCATTCTGGATCTCGATTTAAGCGACACAGAAGCCAATCAAGTCCTCCAGATTGCCCCCACAGAACCCACCCCCGAAACCACTGCAACCCCCCAGGCCGGCGAAATGTGGGAAGCTTGGGATGAGCAGTTATTCGGCAGCAACTCCGATCTATTCACCACCGAAACACCCCCCCCAGAATCCGATCTCGTTCTCACCCCCGAAGAATCCCTACCTCCCACCCCCGAACTCGTCTTTTTTGAGGGAATCAGCCCCGATCAACCCTTAGAAACCGCTCTCTTTGGGGAGTTAGAAGATCCTGCCACCGGGTTAAAAGACTCCTCTGGGTTGGTCTTGCGGGGAGATGTCACCCTCGAAACCCTGCTCTTTGAAGAAGTCCTTACTTTACCCGCCCCCGCAACCCCGGCCGAATTATCGCCAGCAGAAGACAAGTTCGGGGAAAACCGCGAGGAGGAGGATGAGGAGATTGTCACCACCGCCTCATTAACCCTGTTGTTAGATCAGGTGTCGGATTTAGTCGTCCGTTCCCCCGAACAAGCAGAAGAGATAGAACAGAACATTGATGAGTTTCACAATCCAGAACAAGAGGAGTTACTCGTCTCAGAAGAGGAAACCTCGGTTCTGCCTCATCCTGTATTAGATGAAGTGTTAGGAGAGGAAACCCTCCAACATCTCAACGAGGATTTAGTAAGTTTTGAACAGTCTCCAGTAGTGGCTACACCCGAGGAAAAAATTGCCCCTGCTGTTGTCCCGGATGAGGAAGTAGCACCCACTCAGGTAGAACCTACCGAAGAGTTAGAAACAACAACAGAATCCACTCGGGTAGAACTTACCGAAGAGTTAGAAACAACAACAGAATCCACTCGGGTAGAACTTACCGAAGAGTTAGAAACAACAACAGAACCCACTCGGGTAGAACCTACCGAAGAGTTAGAAACAACAACAGAATCCGTTCCTGATCAGGAAGTAGAATCGCCGGAAGCAGTGACTTCTGTCCCCCCATCCCTAGAAATTGTGTTAGACGAAGAGGAAGCAGAGGAGGGAGTGGTTGCCGTTGCTCCACCCGAGAACTTATCCGGGGTGGTGGTGATTCAGTCCTTGTCTGATTTGCTGTTACAGGAAGCAGAGGACGAGGTGGAAGTTGTCGAGATTGAGGAAAAGGAAGAAGAAGAACCCGACGAGGTTTTTGTGTCTCGGGATATGTGGGACTCTGATGATACAGCTAGCAGTCCCCCTAATTCTAATCCTGCCTTTGCTCGTCCTTTAGCCATGAATGATGGGGGGGAGGGGGATATATGGGGAGAACCGGAGGTTGCACAGGGGTCTAGTGTTAGTCCGGCCGAGGAGGTTGTTCCTGTACCGGAAACGGAATTAGCTGCTCCTGTTGATGAGTTAGTAGAATCCCCTGTTGAGGAGGTTTTAGAAGAAGAGGAAGTGCTTCTGACTGCTCCTGTTGATGAGCTAGTAGAATCCCCTGTTGAGGAGGTTTTAGAAGAAGAGGAAGTGCTTCTGACTGCTCCTGTTGATGAGTTAGTAGAATCCCCTGTTGAGGAGGTTTTAGAAGAAGAGGAAGTGCTTCTGGCTGCTCCTGTTGATGAGTTAGTAGAATCCCCTGTTGAGGAGGTTTTAGAAGAAGAGGAAGTGCTTCTGACTGCTCCTGTTGATGAGCTAGTAGAATCCCCTGTTGAGGAGGTTTTAGAAGAAGAGGAAGTGCTTCTGGCTGCTCCTGTTGATGAGCTAGTAGAATCCCCTGTTGAGGAGGTTTTAGAAGAAGAGGAAGTGCTTCTGGCTGCTCCTGTTGATGAGCTAGTAGAATCCCCTGTTGAGGAGGTTTTAGAAGAAGAGGAAGTGCTTCTGACTGCTCCTGTTGATGAGCTAGTAGAATCCCCTGTTGAGGAGGTTTTAGAAGAAGAGGAAGTGCTTCTGGCTGCTCCTGTTGATGAGCTAGTAGAATCCCCTATTGAGGAGGTTTTAGCGCAGGAGGAGACAGTAGAACCGACTGTTGAAGAGTGGGAAACTAGCTCACCAGAGGCAGAAAATCCCCCCGGAGAGGTTCTCTTATCCTTTACCCCACAGGAGACAGTAGAACCGACTGTTGAAGAGTGGGAAACTAGCTCACCAGACGAGGGAAATTTTGAACCGGAAAGGGTCTTAGAACAGCCTCACGAGGACGAGATGACCCATCCCTTGACACTAGAGACACCGGACGAAGTTTCCCCCTCAGACGGGATTCACCTATCGACAGAGAATGACTTAGAACCGAATGTAGTTGATCCTGAGAGTTGGCCTGAAGATCCGAATTCGTCCCTGTTGGATTTACCGACGGAGGAAGATTGGGAAGAACTCCCCATGAATGGAGTGGCAACGGATCCGGTGGTGACGTTTGTAGATGCGGGAGATTTTCACCCCTTGGATCCTCTAGATCCCCCTGAAATGGTTTTTGAGGAGTTGCCCCCTATTGCAGATTTATGGGACAGTCCCGAGGAAAGTCTAGATTTTGAAGCTGAGGCTGACCTAGAATCGGAGGAGGATTCCGATGAGGTGAGGATTATTCACTCTATTACAGAAATTACAACAGACCCCTGGAGTGAGGTGACAACTCCTTCCCCCTTTAAACATCACTCCTAACCCTCTGTCGTCCATGTTTTCCTCGGAAGAAGCTCCAGAAAATCGTTGTTATCTCGGTTTAGAGATTGACACCCTTGGCCTTTCGGCTGTGTTGCAGCAAGTGGGAACCGGGGAACAATATCCCCTCTATTGGTCAGCCCGCCATGGTGGGGGTGAGCATGGGGAGCTTTCGGTGTTGCCGTTGATGGCCTATTTTAGCCCCAAGGTGAAACCAACGGGGAAGTCTCGGTTGAGTATGGTGGTGGGGGAGATGGCGGCCCAGGTGGCGAAACCGGGGGAGGGGACGTTTGTTCAGCAGTTTAAGCCGTTGTTGAATGTGGCGGTGCCTTATTACAGTCGCAAACAACGACAATGGGAGCCCAAGGTTTATGGGGATTGGGGTCAAACGATTTCCCTATATTGGGTGCAACGGGCGTTACAGAGTTTATTGAGTACCTTAACGCCTGCTGGGGCAAAACATTTGTATCGAGTGGGGGCTAAGGGGTTATCGGGTCAGGTGTTGAGTGAGATGTTGGTGAATGTGGTGGCGGTGGTGGTGAACTGTCCGGGGACTTGGGGGGATAGTTATCGCTTTAATGTGCGGGAGGCGATTTTGGGGGCGAAGGTGGTGGAACGTCCGGATCAGGTGATTTTTGTGGAGGATGCGATCGCCGTTTTATTCGCCCATTGGTCACAAGTCCGTCAGAATCGGCAACAGGTGCAGCAGGAACGTCTCGAAGATCCCCGCCCCTACACCCCCGACCTTGCCCCTTCTAGCACCCTAATCCTCCAAGGGGGTACAACCACCCTTGAACTGGGTTTAGTAGACCTTCCCGAGGATTTAAACGACCTCTGTTATGGGGATTTCACCCTGACCAGTTTGGACTATGGGTTACAGGCCTTATATGAGGATATTTTTTACCAGTTGATTTATCCGCAGTGGCAACCAGAACAAGCCTTTCTGACCGATTTACAATTTGAAGCTCCCCAAGGAGGAACACCAGACCGCCCCAAGCGAGACCAGGCCTTATTGCAAGTCTTGGGGTTTTCCGAAGGGCGATCGCTTTTAGAAATGGCTCGTCGAGTGTGGTTGATTTTACAGAAACAGGAATCCTTCTCCACCTTCCTCGGAGAACAGACTTGGGGAGTACAACGGGGGGACTTAATTGAACAGATATTAACCCCCCTCACCCAACAACTCAACCAACAGATTAATCTCCTCCTCAGCCATAAAGACTATCAGGATGAGAGGGTGCAGCATCCCGGAACCCAAATCAGCCAAATTCTCTACAGTGGGGATTTTTTCACCCCCTTATGGCCCTTTCTCGAACCTTGGTTAAAACAAAAATTCCCCCAAGCCCGTTTTATCCAAGGCCTTCACCCCCCCGACACCCGTCCAGTTGCTCTGGGACTCGCCCAACTGCCCCAATATCCCCAACTCTTCGACCGTTTGCGCCACCAATACAGTGATTTTTTCCTGCTTTCGGAATTACTCCACACCTTCCCCCAAAAACCCATCACCCTTGACCGAATGTT
Organism: Spirulina subsalsa PCC 9445; assembly: GCF_000314005.1. Taxonomy (NCBI): domain Bacteria; kingdom Bacillati; phylum Cyanobacteriota; class Cyanophyceae; order Spirulinales; family Spirulinaceae; genus Spirulina; species Spirulina subsalsa. The sequence continues at coordinate 598,690 of NZ_JH980292.1, read as the reverse complement.
ACAGGCCTTAGAACAACGGGGCATTAATCCAAAAGCTTGTATGTGGCGGGTTTTAGCCATCTTAGAAGGAAAATTACCCTCTGGGTTAGTCCCCACCGTCGATCATCTGCTCTGGTTGAGTGAGGAGTCCCAGCAAACCGTAGAATATCAGGCCATCATGGCCGCCCCCTTATTCCGTCCCGATGGTCAGGGGAATTATATTCCCAACTATCAGCAAGGGCGACGCTTAAGGCAGTATCTCTCCCTAGTGTTAGCCGGAACCCAGCAGAAACTAGCGGATCCCTTAAGTATCTTTTTGGTTTAGGGAGGGGTGGCCCAAAAAGGCCGTTAGTCATGATTATCCAATCCAGTGTATTTTCTCACCACCTCCGATCACTGTGCTATTTTTCACAGTGTCTCATCCAACAAAGTGCCGTGTACTTTAAGCCAGTTCCTTGCTTTTTCTGTGTGGGGTGTCTGGGAGCGAATAATGCCCCAAAAGCGGGGCGTGTGGTTGGGTTCCAAAAAATGGGTTAACTCGTGGATGACTACATAGTTGATGACAAACATGGGAGCTTTAACCAGTCGCCAATTGAAAGTTACGTTGTTTTTCAGGGTACAAGACCCCCAGCGATATTTGCTATCAGTGATTTTTGCTTGATTGTAGGAAACTCCGAGACATTCGGCGTAATGCTGAACCCGAGGAAAAATAATCAGTTTTGCCTGTTCAATATACCATTCTCGAAAGATTTCTCCCCGCCGTTTAGACTGATGCTTTGGAACAAAAAAACAATTGTTGACCAGTTCAATGTAATCCACCGTATCAACTAGCTCTAAACGGTAACTTTTTCCCAAATATAACAATGATTCTCCGTTAACCAGTTCCTTAGCGGGAGGGTGAAGCGGGGGGCGATACTTCTGGGGGTGACGGGTTTTTTCATAAAGCCACTGCTTGCGAGACTCGACGATCTTCTTAATTTTATCTGGACAAGTTCCAGTAGGTGCTTTAACAATAATCGAACGATCACGCTCAACAGTAATGGTTAATTTTTTGCGTTTTGGAGAGAAAACGACGTGATAATCAAACTGCATGGCTATCCACTGTATAATATCCTATCGTTGTTCTTTTCTGCTAATTCCATTACCTTAGCAATAATCTGTTTTCGTTTACTAAACAGATCTGGAGGAGACTCTGGTGATAATAGGATGTTTTGGATGTCCGTTTCCAGTTTTTTCCGAGCCGGGATGTTCTCCCAAAATCCGGTAAGCTGAAGTTCTCGCTCGACGACATCGTAAACTTGTTGAGTAAGGGTAACAGACAGGGCAATTTTATCATCATCTAGCTCACTTTCTCCAAAACACTCCCGTTTTAACATCCGAAAGAAGGGCATCTGCTTTTTTTTATGCAGCCCATAGGTAGGTTCCTGATCAGCATTTTTCAGGTGTTGGCGTAGTTTTTCCAGTTCTTCATAAATTTTCTCCCAGTTGTCCTTAAACTGCTCCAAAATTTCCGCTAGAGCATCAGCAAATGAGGTTTGTAAATCTGGATCGTCGTCTAAGTCAATATCAATGTAGTTTCGCAAGGCGTGTTCAATTGCGGCGGCCTTGTTTTTGGTGCGTTGGTGGGTCGCGACGACTTCATGCTCGAATTGGTCATCTAAAATCGAGATCGGTTGAACCTTTTGACTGATTCCTCTTGATTCTAGGTGAGCGTCGGTGATTTGGCGAAGTTTGTCCGGGATGCCCTTCATAGTCAGACGGGTGTCTTGGAAGTGGCGGCTTGCCAAAACGTTGATTTCGGCGAGGGTTTTGTAGTTGTTTTGATAGGTGAGGGCTTCTTTGGCGGGATAAACTAAGTTGAGGCTGCGGGTGAATTTGTTGAACGCCTGAATGTATTTGAACCGAATTTCTTCGTCGTAAAACACATCATAGAACGCATCGTAATCGCTTAAATCAGTGAGTCCGTAGCCCTCCAGCAAGTCCATAATTGCCCGATAATCAGTTTCGAGTTGGCGGATCTCCTCCTCCGGGAAACTGAAGGTTTCTTCGATTTCTCGCTGTTCTCGTTCGTCGTAGTTGTCGATCGCCCGTTTGAGATGGTGTCCAATGCCCACATAGTCCACCACAAAGCCCTTGTCTTTCGCTTCCCCGGCGACACGGTTGACGCGGGCGATCGCCTGCAACAGGTTGTGAGACTGGATCACCTTGTCGAGATACAGCACTTGCTCGATAGGCGCATCGAACCCCGTCAGCAGCATATTATTGACAATGACGATCCCGATGTCCCCCGTCGTGCCTTCTTCTTTGGCATCAAAGGGGAGTTTGAAACTTTTGATGGTGGTTTTGTGGGTGGAGGGGTTAGTGTAAGTCTTAAAGTCGGGTTTGTCGTTGTGGCTTCCGGAAATTACCACATCGGTTTTCAGGCGTTTCAGTCGCTCCACGTTGATGTTGTGGGGGTTGGAAATTTCCAGTTGGCGGATCTCATCAGAAAGTGCCGCGTCTAGGTGTTGTTTGTAGCGAACGGCAGCTTCGCGGGAGGTGGCAACAACCTGAGCCTTATAACCGTTGGGGAAAATCTGCCGGACGTAGTGGGCTACCATGTCCCCGGCTTTGGCGGCGATAATATCCTGGGCTTCGAGGTAGGCATTGCGGGAGCCGTAACCTAGGATTTTTAGGCGTTCTGAGAGATTGTATTCGCTGAAAACGTCCTCAAACTCGGCATCCATCGCAGCGCGATCGCCAACTTCGGCGTTTTGGGTGCGCCCCTCGTAGATGATCTGAAGGGTGACTTTATCCTCGATGGATTGCCTCATGGTGTATTTGTCGATGTAGTCCCCGAACACTTTTTCGGTTTTGTCGATGGGAGTTCCGGTGTAGCCGATGCGGGTGGCGTTGGGGAGGGCGCGATCGAGGTTGGCCCCCAAGAGGGAATATTGAGAGCGGTGGGCCTCGTCGGTCATGATCAGGATGTTGGTGCCGGGGTTGAGTTCGGGAAAGGTTTCCTGTAGATCCCGCTCTTGGAATTTGTGGATCATCCCCATAACGAGGTTCGATGAGTCGCTGCGGAGGAGTTCCTTGAGTTCGGCGATGCTGTTGGCGGGGTTGACGGTGAACCCCACGCCCTTCCCGGTTTCCGAGAGTTGATTTTCGAGGTTGGTGCGATCGGTGATAAAAACAACTTTCCACTGGGAGAGGTTGGGGTGGCGATACATGGCTCTGACCATGAACATCATTGTCAGGGATTTGCCGGAGCCTTGGGTGTGCCAGATGATGCCGCTTCGCTCCTTTGGGGTTCTGCCGTTGAGCAGACCTTGAACGGCTTTGTTAACGGCGCGAAATTGTTGGTAACGGCCGACGATTTTGAGGGTTTCGCCTTTATCGTTGACGGAGAACAGGGTGAAGTTGCGGATAATTTCTAGGAGGTTGGCGGGGTAGCACATTCCGGCAACGAGACGCTGTTGGTCGTTGGGGGAACTACTACCGTGATCTAAATCTTCTAGGGTGCGGGGGTAGGGGTCAGCCCAGCGATAAAAGTATTTTTCGGTGCGGGTCGTGATGGTGCCGAATTTGGCTTGATTGCGACAGGTGGCGATGATGAACTGGTTGAAGTAGAACAGTTCGGGGTTGCCCTCCCCTTTGTAGCCGCGCTGTTCGCTGTAGCGCATCATCTGGTCGATCGCTTCGGGGATAGGTTCCTGGGTTTTGGGGGATTTGCACTCAATGACGACGACGGGCAAACCGTTGAGGAAGAGGACAATATCGGGAATGATGTGGTTTTCGGTGCCGAGAATGCGGACTTTGAACTGACAGACGGCGATGTAGCTGTTGTTGTCGGGGCGATCAAAGTCGATAAAGTGAACGGTGGGGCTGGTTTGCCCGGTTTGGCGGTTTTCGGAGACGCTGGTGTTTTCTTGCAGCAGGTTGAAAATGTGGCGGTTATTTTCCAGGAGGTTGGTGCTGGGGAAGTTGGCGATGAGTTGTTTGATAACGTCTTCGGTTTGGTCGTCTTCGAGCCAGGGGTTGATGATTTTGAGTTGCGATCGCAATACTGGCAACATCACCACTTGGCGGAAGTTTTCCCGATGGCTGTCGGCGGGTTTCTGTCCTCGATCTAGATCCAGGATTGTCCAGCCCAACCCCTCAAGTTGGTCGAGGAAAGGCTTTTCGACGTGGTTGCGCTCGTCTATTTTGATGAGTTTGGGGGTTTTGTCGGGTTTCATTTTTTAGATGACCTCATAATCGCTCATAACTGCTCATAAACGCTCATAACCGCTCATAACTAATCGGGTGGGAGCTTGTAAAAAGTTCCTCGTAACTTGCCGTATTGTACGAGATGACCGCGATCGCGCAATTTTTTCAGCAATCGGGACGCTCGATCTTTAGTCAGTCGGCAAAGCTCCATGACATCCGATCGCTTGATTTGACCATGTTGTGCCGTGTAGTTCAGAACTAATTGCTCGTTTTGAAGATTTGAGAAACCCACTTGACGGGTATATTCGGCTTTGTGGCCGATGGCTTGATAGACGCTAGGGGCAAGGGTGTAGTTACGGCTACGATTTGCTCCGTGAGCTTGGATCAGACCGAGTTCGTTGAGAACTTCGAGAGTTTTCCGAGCTTGGGACGGAGTGCGGTGGATGGCGATCGCTAGTTGTGCGGCGCTGAGTCGTTTGGCTTCGCGGAGTGTGGCTAGGACAATGAGGCTATCTATGGGGAGAGGTTTGCGTTGGCGGTTTTCTTCTTCGACGACAAGGCGGAGAAAGTCTAAGTCAGCGTCAGCGGTGGCAAGGTGGAGGACAACGCTGGTGTTACTGGTATCGCTGTAATCGGGGGCGGGTCGTCCAAACCGTAGCAGTCCGCGATAGATGCTATCAATGCCGCGTCCGGATCGTTCTACGATGCCGATCCGTTTCATGGCATCCGCTAGGCAGCGATTACGGGGGCGCGGTTCGGTGGTGAGCAAATTGGCGAGGGTGACTCCTTCGACCAAACCGCCGGGGTTACTGACGCTCAGGGCTTCGTCTTCGAGGCGGACATGGACGGCCCCGAGTTGGTGATAGTCGCGATGGATGAGGGCGTTGGCGATCGCTTCCCGAAATGCGCTCATATCCACTTTAGGAATAGGGACGCGAAACAACCCGATTTGAATTTCTTGTTCGGGGTTGTAGGGGCGAAAGTTGGTTTCGAGCCAGTCGAGGGCTTTGAGGAGGGGAAAGCGTCGAAATTCGTTAAATCGCACGGCTTCCTGTGCCAAGACTTGAAAGGCGAATTCATGGGTCGGAACTAACTCCCGAAGGGCGGTTTCTCGACCGATAAGGAGCAGCCCGGTGAGGGTGGGGATGCGACTGCCATCGGGTTGGCGGCGGGTGAAGCCCAAGGCTCCATCCAGTGCTTCGTCGTCGAGTTCGAGTAAGGGGCGATCTCCTCCGTAGCTTTGGATGCACTGACGCAACCGATCTCGTTCTAAGGGGTCAAAGTCTTGTAAGGTACTCTCGGCAACGGGTTGGGCGGATACATCGGTCAGACCAAAGCGACTGGCGCGACTAATGCGGTCGTGGGGCAAGATAGGAACACATTCGGGGGTTCCGTCCGGTTTGAGGCGACGACGTAAATACACGCCGTTACTGGTGGCAATTTCTCCTCTGGCTTGGGGGATTTGGAGGCGGGCGACGGTTATGCTCTCTAGGGTAATGGCTTCGACTTGAACAGAGAGAGAGGGGGCGGTTCGCGCTGCCACAAGACCCACTAAATAGTTAAGTTGTGAACGGCTGGAGTGGAGTCCAGTGGGGGTGCCATCGTCTTCTACACCTAGCCAGAGTTCGCCGCCTTCGGTGTTGGCAAGGCAGGTAATGGCTTCGATTAAATCCCGATCTGACAGTTTGTTTCTGTCGCTTTTAAATTCGACGGTGAGGCTTTCCTGGGTGGGAAGTTGAGGAGTCACGAGTCTATACCTCCACTGTTGTCGAGTAATGGGGTGACGCGGACTTTTCCCGTTAGGAGGTCTTGCATTAGTCCGGTTTTTTTAACCTTAAGTTTTTCGCTTTGTTGCCTGAAAATTTCTATACTTTCGGAATATTTTTCTAAAATTTTTAGCATTCTATACTGTTCCTCTAGTTTTGGTTTGGAAAAATATAACTTTTGAACAACTGATGAGTTAATTTTTACCATGCTTTCCGAAGTACCTGTTGCAGCATTTTGAATTTGTCTTCTTAGTTTTTCTCCTCCCAAAATGTATTGCATATAACGATTATCAACCGAATCATCAAACTGTAGTCGAATCATTAAATCTGGATAAATACAGGGATGACCAACATTCCGATAGATACCAACAAGTCCAACGAACTCACGGGTGTTAGATCTACTGATTAAAAAATCTCCATCATTCAAAATTGCTTTTGCAACATTAGAGTCATTAGCGGGAGCATTTTTTAAGTGAGTTGCTCGAAATCCATTAAATGTAAGGCATCCTAAACCAAGGGTATAGATACCCTGCCAGCTATCTACCTCTTGTGGAGAATATCCATTTTTAGGAGACGTTAAAAGCACATCTACAACTTGTTTAACTTCCCACTCCACAGGAATACGACCGATCGCACTATCCTTAAACTCGTGGGTTTCTTCGCTGCGAATATTGCCGTTTTCGTCGATGCCCTTGGTCAGCAAGTCCTGCATCAGTCCGGCTTTGATACGCTGCTGTTTGGCGATGAGGGCTTCGGTTTGGGCGATGGCGCGATCGACTGTAGAGAGAATATTTGCAATCTGTTGTTGTTCGACAAAAGGCGGAGTAAGAACTTGGAGATTACGGACATCATTAGAGTTTATCGCTGGATAGTTTGAACCTACTATATAAGATTCAATCTGGGCCGTAATTTTATCAGATAAAATTGAATAAAGAATAAAACGCGGATCTACTCCATCCTTCGCAGATAAAACGGCAAATCCCGTTGACGCAATATAATTGTTATCTGTTCTATCAAAATAAACAAAAGATTTAAGATTAGGTCTAACCGTAGACATTAAAACATCACTAAAATAAACTCTTTTTCTTGCACGACTAGGAGCCTCTTTAAAAGTGATTGTGTTGGATGGAATTAATAAATTTCCTTCAATGATAGAACCAATATCAATATAATAAAAACAAAAATTTTTATCCGTCGATTCGCTGAGAGTTTCCTGATCAACTAACGCTAGTTCATCAATTTTCTTGATTTCCCAACCTTCTACGCTCATGAATCCAAATACCCCAACTGACTCAAATACTCATTTAACGTCTTCAGCGTCTCCTCCCGTTCCGCCTCCAACTCCTGACTCGATACCGCATAATTCTCCCAAAACAAACCAACTTAACAGCACTCATATTACTGAGCGATCGCCTCTCGTAAAACCTCAGTAATATCTGGCTTTTCGCAAGCAATAACCCCATCGGGTAAATGTTTGTGATGGGGAAAACTCGATAAACCTGGAAAATGGGGAGTGCTGTCATAGCGAAAAATCAAACAATTGCCCTGATTTTGATAGTGATAACGATAATCTAACCACATTAATACATCCTCCTCAACCACAATCGCCTCATTGATTTCCAATAACTGCCCCTCACTAAACCGCACCCGAATCCGCAACGTAGCTCGTTGTGGCGTTAACACCTCCTCCACATATCGCTCGACATAGACATCCTCTAGTGCCATTAAAGCCTGCTCAATCTGATTTAGATAATTGGCTAAAACGTCATGCAACATCTTGTAATCGCTTCTCTAACTCCAACCGCAAGCCCAAAAAATGACGATAATCATTTGCCCACTCAACCCAATGCTCATCATCGGAAAATTCTCCTTTTGAGTAGCGATTAAAAAACTCCTCTGAGTCCATACTGTACTGACTTTCATACAAACTCAGACGCTTGGTCACGGCAATCAGTGCATCCAACGGTGAAGTATAAATAACGTGCTGTTTTCGCATTTTGAACCTCCAGAGCTTAACTCAAATACCCTAATTTGTTTAAATACTCATTTAACGTTTTCAATGTCTCCTCCCGTTCCGCCTCCAACTCCTGACTCCACCGCCTCGCTTAACTCTCCCTGGGCTGCACTAATTTGGCTTTCCAAATCCTCGATCGCCTTAATTTCCCCCCGGAAAAACTCGTCAATCAAATAATCGTCAGGAATCAGGGAATGATGCCAACCCGTGTTAATAATCGTTTTCAGGTCGTAGCGGATTTGTTGCCACCAGTTCACAAACACCCCGGCAGACTTAAACTCATCCAACACCCCCAACGGGATTAACTGCTGTTTCAGCCCCGTCAGCAACTCCCGCCGCACCTCCGGCATTTTCTTCCCCTCTCCCAATTGGGCAAAGTCATCCCTCGCCACCTGCCACCAGCTTTCTAGAATTTGGTAATGTTGACCGAGGGTATCCTGCAAACGGTCGTCCGCCTCCAATGTCGTTTTAATCGCCGACTTTTGCGCGATCGCCCCTTGAAATGCCAGATATCCCGGACGCAATGGCTCGAACAGCCTATCAGGATCGACTCCGAAGCGATCAAACTCACCCGCCTGGGCTATAACTTCCCCCTGGGGAATACCGCCCATCAGGTGGGCTGTGACATCCTCCGGTTCCGGTTCCGGCGTGTTATCAACATAGCGGCGAATGTTGAGGTTGTAGTCGTGTTCTTCCGCGATTTCCTGCTTGCTCACCAACCGGCTGTATTTGGGATACTCCAACTTCTGGGTAAACACATAATCGATTTTCTCGATATCTTCCGGGCGTAGCTTGTTCTGTGCCTTGCCCTCGGCATATTCGCGATCGGCATTGATAAACAGAATTTTGTCTTGCAGTTCGTCCGGCTTGCTCTTGTTCACCACCAACACGCAGGCAGGGATACCCGTCCCGTAAAACAGTCCCGAAGGCAAACTGATAATCGCCTCAATCACATCCCTTTCAATCATCTCCTCGCGGATTAGCTTCTCCTTCCCGCCCCGAAACAGAACCCCGTGGGGCATGATGGTCGCCATCCGTCCCGTCGTCTTCAGACTGGCGATCATGTGCTGCACGAACATCAAATCAGCCTTTTTTCCCGTCTCCGGGCAGAATTCCCAGAACCGATTTTTAAATTCCAGATTGGCGCGGCTGTAGTTCTGGGAAAAGGGGGGATTTGCCAGAACGCGATCGAACTTGCGGACTTGTCCGTTCTCCACAATCTGCGGATTTTCTAGGGTATCGCCGTTTTCAATCGTGAAATTGGTGATGTTATGCAGAATTAGGTTCATGTTGCAGATAGACCAAACCGTGCCATTGGAATCCTGTCCGTAGAGCGCCAGGTCCTTCGGGTCTTGTCCTTGTTCTTCCACATACTGATAGGACTGAATGAGAAAGCCCCCAGAGCCTACCGTGGGGTCATAAATGGTGTTTCCCGCCTCCGGTTTAACCAGTTGCACCAACAACCGCACCACTTCGGCCGGGGTGTAAAATTCTCCGCCCTTCTTCCCGGCGTTATCCGCGAAAAACTTGATCAGGTAATCGTAAGCGGCCCCCAGTAGGTCGGGAAACTCGAAATTATCGTTAACCAGAACAAACCCCGGCTGATTGAAATGGTCGATTAAGTCCTTCCATTTCTGATCGGGGATTTTGGTCTTACCTTTGACCGCATTGAAGTTGATGTTATTTTTGAGAACCCCCGCCAGGGCATCGTTGGCATCTTCCACCGCAGCAAGGGCTTTGTTGAGCATATCCCCGATATTCTGCTTCAGGTGCTTGATTGCCGGGACTTGTACCCAGTTACCGTCCTTATCCTGATCCATCCAAGGCTCATGCCAACGGGCGCGGCGCGGCACAAAGAAGGTTTCACCGTAGGATTGGGAGTCTTCAAGCAATTCCGCCACCATTTCCTCGTCAAGGTGGGCGTACTGGCGTTTAATTTCTTCCCGCTTGCAGTCGAACTCATCCGACAAGCGCTTTAAGAACAGCATCCCGAAGATAAATTCCTTAAACTCGGATGCGTCCATCTTGCCCCGCAGGATGTCGGCGGCTTTAAATAGAAAGCTTTCAAGTTGTGAAAGGGTAATCTTTTCGCGTTTCAACTTAATAACCGTCCTCAAACTGTATATTCACCCCTGTTCTATCCTAGTGGTATTCCGTCCCGATGGTCAGGGGAATTATATTCCCAACTATCAGCAAGGGCGACGCTTAAGGCAGTATCTCTCCCTAGTGTTAGCCGGAACCCAGCAGAAACTAGCGGATCCCCTAAGTATCTTTTTGGTTTAGGGAGGGGTGGCTTCAACTTAGCAGTAGGGTGCGTTAGGCAGCAATTAAGGGCAAATTCCCACGATGAGCGTTTATTCGGCCGTAACGCACCATAACACGGGATACCCCAACAAATTGGCGTTAACTCCCCGCCGTAACCTAGATAGGGCTTGCTGAATAACTCTACTCCGGGTGGAAAACAGGGAAAAAGAAGGAACAGGGGGAATCGGAAAAAGGCAAGCCTTTTTGATGATTTATCCCTAAAACCTTACAGTTTCTCGCTCTTAAAACGGCTAAAAGTCCTAGTAACACTGCTTAGAGGGATATATTGCTACGCAACGCTTCGCGTTCGCGGAGCGTCACGAAGTGAACAGCAGACCCTAGATACACCATGCCCCAACGGTGCGTTACGCTCCGCTAACGCACCCTACAAACTGCGGCTCCCCCTCCGCGCTCGAAAATAAGTTTTTCTTATATCTAATTTTCACTAAGCTTTTATACTGGCCTTAAGGTAGAGGGCAATCTCCGAAAGCCTATGTCATCGTGAAAAAGAATTGTTTGCTATCTATTCAGTTGGGAAATTATGTTACTTAAAGCTGTTTTTTCTAGTCTATCTCTGAGTGTTTTAGCGGCTAGTTTAGCCCTGCCTAGTTATGCCCAAGAAACGACCCCCCGGACTAAAGTATGTGCGCCAGTGAGTGAAGAGAAAATTAGCAGCTTATTTGACCGTTGGAATCAATCTCTCGCCACTTTAGACCCGGTTGAAGTGGCCGCAAACTATAGTAAAAGTGCCGTTTTACTGCCGACTATTTCCAACACCCCCCGCACGACACCGGAAAAAATTAAGGACTATTTCGTTGAGTTTCTGCAACAACGACCTCAAGGTGTAATCAATGAACGTACCATCACACTGGGTTGTAATAAAGCCTCTGATGTGGGGATTTATACCTTTACCTTGCATAACGAAAATGGCGAAGCGATTGAAGCCTCTGCCCGTTATTCCTATGTCTATGTTTATGAAAATGGTCAATGGTTAATTGCTCATCATCACTCTTCTTTAATGCCTGAAGTAGCTGCAACGTCTGAAGTGGATATCAAAGAGCAATACTATAGCAAACCTATCTGAGTCCTGCAAAAAAGGCTCGCCCGGAATCGAAATAGGACAATAGCCTTCATGTCTCATTAGGACTAGCTAGGGCTTGCTGAATAACTCTGCTTGGGGTGGGGAACAGGGAGCAGGGGAGCAGGGGAATAGTGGCTAGTGAATAGCCAAAACTCTTTTATTTTAGGGAACGGGGAACAGGGAACAGGGAACAGGGGTGAGGTAATAGGTAATAAGTCTTAATTCCTTGTCTCCCTCTCTCCCCCTCCCCCGACACCCTAGGGCGCAAGCATTGCGCCCCTACACCGATTCCCGATTCCCGACTCCCGACTCCCGATTACCCAACTCTCGGACTTATTCAGCAAGCCCTAGCGATAATTCGCCGTTGACCTCTTGCCTTCTCCTCCCTCGGGTCTAGACAATGGACATCACAATCCATCCTTTGCAGGAATTTATGTCCATTATTGAAGTCGAAGCCCTCAGCAAAACCTATCCCGTCGCCCTCAAACAACCGGGCTTAAAAGGTACGCTAAACCACTTTTTCCGCCGTACCTATCGCTCCATCCATGCCGTTCAGAATATCTCCTTTAGCCTAAACACGGGGGAAATCGTCGGTTTTCTCGGTCCCAACGGTGCCGGGAAAACCACCACCCTAAAAATGCTCACCGGATTGATTCACCCCTCCAGTGGAGAGGTGCGTGTTGCGGGATATGTCCCCTTTCGTCGCCAACCTCAATTTCTCAAAAAAATGAGCCTCGTCATGGGGCAAAAACAGCAACTGCTCTGGGATTTGCCCGCCCTAGACTCCCTGAGAATCAACGCGGCCGTTTATCAAATCCCCGAGGCTGAATTTAAACACCGAGTCCAAGAACTCTCCCAACTCCTCGCCCTAGAGGGGAAACTCACCCAGCCGATGCGGAAACTCTCCCTCGGAGAACGGATGAAAGCGGAACTCTTGGCTGCCCTTCTCCACCATCCGCCCGTTTTATTTTTAGATGAACCCACCCTTGGCTTAGATGTCAACGCTCAGGCTGCTGTGCGGGAGTTTTTGCGGGAATATAACCGCCGCTATGAGGCCACAATTCTCCTGACCAGTCACTACATGGCCGATATTACCGCCCTCTGTCAGCGTGTGCTATTAATCCACGAAGGTCAGTTAATGTACGATGGCAGTTTAGACGGCCTCCTTGAACGCTTTGCCCCCTATCGGGAAGTGAAGGTGGAACTGACGGAGTTAGTCCCTTTAGAGCAATTGAACCAATACGGAGAAATTGAATCCATGGAGGGGCGCGAGGTGCGGTTTTTGGTTCGTCGGGAAGACCTGACGCGAACGGTGGCGCAACTTTTAGCCCAACTGCCTTTAGAGGATTTAAGTGTGGCGGAGCCGCCGATTGAGGAGGTTATTGGTCGATTGTTCACGCAGGGGGTGAAAGAATAATGGGGCTGTGGCAAAAAATTAAAACCTTTTTGGTGGTGTATTACGCCTATATGGTGGAGTACCGCGCAGAGTTGTTGTTTTGGGTGCTTTCGGGGTCTTTGCCCATTATTTTGATGGGGGTTTGGATTGAAGCCGCCCAGGGGGGACAATTTACGCTAGACCCTCTCACCTTTGCCCGCTATTTCATTATGGTGTTTATTGTTCGTCAATTTACGCTGGTTTGGGTGATTTGGGAGTTTGAAAAGGAGGTGGTGCAGGGGAAATTATCCCTCAAGTTATTACAACCCATTGACCCGGTTTGGCATCATGTCGCTGCCCATCTTTCGGAACGGTTGGCTCGTCTCCCTTTTGTGGTGGTGCTGATTGTGCTGTTTTTCTGGCTCTATCCTCAAGCCTTCTGGAGCATGAGTTTAGGGCAATTTTTGCTGGGGTGTTTGGCGACAGGATTGGCGTTTAGTTTGCGGTTTTTGTTGCAATATACTTTAGCGATTTTGGCGTTTTGGACGGAACGGGCGAGTGCGCTGGAGGATTTGTTTTTCCTGTTTTATTTGTTTTTATCGGGTTATCTTGCCCCGTTGGAGGTGTTTCCGCCGCTTATGCAGGAAATAGCCCAGTGGACTCCTTTTCCCTATTTGCTCTATTTCCCGGTGGCGCTGTTTATTGGGCTGCCTGTGTCGGTGGGGCGGGGATTCTTAACGTTATTGGTCTGGGGAGGGGTGTTGTTGGGACTGAATCGTTGGTTGTGGCGTAAGGGGTTGAGAAAATACTCGGGAATGGGGGCGTGAATGATTTTGGTGGTTGAATCCCTCATCTCGCGCTCTCGCGGGTGGGGAGGGCTTCAGGTGACTATGAGATTTTCCCGAGGTTCTGCGATCGCCCAGATTCAGTCTCCTTGCTTCCCCACTTGCCGACGATAGCAGTTATCCTGAAAAGGATTGTTGTACTTAGATTTTACGCCTAACTGTTTATGACTACCGCAGCGAAACGAATTGTCATCCTCGGGGGGGGGTTTGGGGGGCTCTATACCGCTTTGCGCTTAAGCCAATTTCCTTGGGAGGGAAACCCCCCCGAAATTGTGCTGGTGGATAAAAATGACCGTTTTTTGTTTGCTCCCTTACTTTATGAGTTAATTACAGGGGAGTTGCAAACTTGGGAAATTGCGCCCCCCTTTGAGGAGTTATTGAGTCAGACGGGGATTCGCTTCTATCAGGCGAAGGTGACGGGAATTGAGATTGAAGAACAGTATGTAGAGTTAGAAAATCGCCCCGCTTTGACCTATGACTATTTGACCATTGCTCTAGGGGGACAAACCCCCCTGAGCAATATTCCGGGTGTACAGGATTATGCTATCCCCTTCCGTACCCTCCCCCACGCCTACCACCTCTTGGAAAAATTGCGTATTCTCGAACAGTCGGAGATGGACAAAATCCGCGTCGCGATTATCGGTGGGGGATATAGTGGGGTAGAGTTAGCCTGTAAGTTGGCCGATCGTTTGGGGGAACGGGGACGGATTCGCCTGGTGGAACGGGGAGAGCAACTGCTCAAAACGGCGACGGATTTTAACCGTCAAGCGGCGGAAAAAGCCCTCGAAGTGCGGAAAGTCTGGGTTGATTTAGAAACTTCCGTGGAGTCTGTGGGAGCCGATTCCCTAGAGTTGTTGTATAAAGGACAAGTTGATCTGTTACCTGTAGAGATTGTGCTGTGGACGGTGGGAACTCAAGTGAGTGACCTGATCCGCGATTTACCCTTACCTCACAATGAACGGGGTCAATTAATGACTCAGCCCACCCTGCAAGTGGTAGACTATCCCCATCTGTTCGCTTTGGGGGATGCCGCCCATTGTCAGGATGTCACCGGGCAAGATATTCACTTCGTGACGCTCCGCGAACAGGCAACGGCACAGGTGGCGATTCAACAGGCGGATTATTGCGCTTGGAACCTTTGGGCTTCGGTGTGCGATCGCCCATTACTGCCATTCCGTTATCAAGGTCTAGGAGAGATGCTAGCATTAGGAGTCGAAACCGCAACCCTGAACGGGTTGGGGATGAAGTTAGAGGGGTCTGTTGGCTATGTCGCCCGCCGACTGGCCTATTTATACCGTTTACCGACCTTACAGCATCAATTCGCTGTGGGGGTGAACTGGCTCACTCAGCCACTGCTTAAAGTTCTATCCCAGTCCAAAAGTTCGTAATGTCTAAACCAAAAGTCATTTTATTCGATGCGGTGGGAACCCTGTTTGGGGTCAAGGGGAGCGTCGGGGAAGTCTACGGTGCGATCGCCCAAGAATTTGGCGTAAAGGTCGATCCCAAGCGACTCGACCAGGCCTTTCATGACACCTTCAAAAACGCCGCCCCCCTCGCTTTTCCGGGGGCGAAGTGGGTGGAAATTCCCGAAAAGGAATATAACTGGTGGCAGGCGATCGCCAAATCCACCTTTGCTCAAGCGGGAGTCCTCGAAGACTTTCAGGATTTCCCCGCCTTTTTCAATCGACTTTATGGGTATTTTGCCACCCCAGACCCTTGGGAAATTTACCCCGACATCCTGCCCTCCTTGGAAAAGTGGCGTTATGAACGGATCGAATTAGGCATTATTTCCAATTTCGACTCCCGGATTCATTCGGTTTTAGACGGGTTAGAGTTGAGGAAATTTTTCCAAAGTATCACCATTTCCTCCTCCTCCGGTGTGGCTAAACCCAATCCCAAAATTTTCACTAAAGCCCTCGAAAAACATCAATGTCCCCCCAGTCAAGCCTGGTTTATTGGGGATAGTTTAGAACAAGACTATCGCGGAGCCAAAGCGGCAGGTTTACGCCCCTTCCTCCTCCAACGTTAACCCGAGGCTCCAGAGGAAGCGGAATCAAGCGCCTGAACCCGAAATCAGCTATCTTTGAATCAAGTTCGTCTCAAGTGGGGGGAAAGAACCTTGGATGCGGCCAATCAACAGAAAATCTTAGGGTATTTTATTGAGGAAGCGAGGGAACACCTCGAAACCTTAGCGCAGGGGGTGATGGATTTGCCCAAAGTCTGTAAAGATCCAGAAGCGCTCAATGAATTATTTCGTGCCGCCCACTCCGTCAAAGGGGGATCGGCCATGTTGGGCTACGACAGCATTCAAAAAACCGCCCACCGTCTCGAAGACTGTTTTAAAATCCTCAAGGAACATGATGTTCCCGTCGATGGCAGACTAGAGGCCTTATTCCTCAAGGGGTACGACACCCTACACACCCTCCTAGATCATTTAGAAAGTCCCGATGGTTTACAAGATGCAACAGCCAGCCGGATCACCAAAGCGGCTGAACCGGATTTTGATACCCTAGAAAACTATTTACATCAGTTAGTCAGTGGGGAAGTCATCGAAGAAAGTCCAAAGCCCCAAAAAGCCCCCAGTGCGCCACCTCCCCCCTCAGATCCCTTTGCCAACGAAACTAAGGCCTTGTTAAAAGAAATGCTCGCCCTCTTCAAAGCTAAAGCCACCCCCGAAGGCCGCAAACAACTGCAAAAGTTATGTGTGCGCTTGGCCAAATTAGCCCCCAAGGAGAAAGGCTGGCAAATGGTGACAAAATCCTGTCATCAGGCCATTGGCAATCCGAAATATTCCTATCGCACCCTTGCCCCGGTTATTATTAAAGAACTCAAACACAACAGCGACTTAAAGGTTTTAGGACAGTCGGAGGACATTCAAGTTAGCCCCGCCTTAAAACAACTGGCCGACGCGAAAACGCCCCAAGTTCTGATCCCCGTAGAACCCAAGGCGGCGGCCAAAACCTTAATGAATGTGTTTAGTAAACAACAACTCTCTCAACTGGTGGAATTACTAGCTGCCAAATAGTAGATTTTTAATTCCTGTTCGTCATATCGGTCTATGTTTCAACTGCTTGCTCCCTTTGTTCATGTCATCCAACCTTTTCTAATTCCCTTGTGTTTCCTGTTCGCTTGGCTGTTCATTCTGAGCCTAATTAGTTCCATTGTGGGCAGTGTTCAAGAGGTTCTCGCCCGTAGTCAAACCATGCACCAAATCCCCTGTACGAATTGCCAATTTTTCACCAATGATCACCGCTTGAAATGTACCATTCACCCCACCATTGCTAATACAGAACAAGCGATTTATTGCCGAGATTTTCAGCCGGAAAAAAGCTTTAGTTCTCTTTCCTAGACATGGCCTTAAAGTTTTGTTAGATCCAGAACTCGGAGTTTCTGATGATATTATTGACACTCCCGTCGCTAAAAGCGAGGGATTCTTGGTTCACTGACTCAAGTTGTCTTGGCAGGTATTTCTACCAACCAAGATAGAGCTTAAATCTCCCCAAGCGTTTAGGTCTAACGACCAGCTTCCGATATGCCCTATCGTAGCTTTTTTGAGTATATTCAATGCCGCCATCTTGTCTCTATCTTCTACATATCCACACCAACAAACATGAGTTCTAACTGATAGAGACTTTTGGATTAATCGACCACAATTAAAGCATTCTTGACTCGTATAGGCTGGATTAACTGCAATCGTTAATCTGCCGTATTTAATGCCAAAATACTCAATCCATTTTCTGAATTGTGACCAACCAGCGTCATTAATACTTTTGGCGAGTTTTTGATTGCGGACAAGGTTCTTGACTTTTAAATCTATGCACTTCGTGCAGGCTTCGCCAACGTAAGCTATCAAGTCGTTTGACCGAATTAAACGGAGTGCCAATTTTTTAGCAAACTCTTCTCGTTGCCTACTTACTTTTAAGTGTCCCTTAGCATATTTTCGACTAGCTTTTTTGTAGTTATTGGACTGCCTATTGCCTTTTTTAAACTTTTTAGACTTTCTTTTATTCAGTTTATTAAGATGCTTTTCGGCTTTTCGATAATACTTAGGAGGCTCTACTGTATTACCGTTACTGTCAACATAAAGATATTTTAACCCCATATCTAGCCCTACACATTGTTGGGTCGGTTCTAATTGTGGGGTTATATCTCTAACATCGAGTTTTAGCATTAACTGGCAATAATATCCCTCAGCCCTTTTAACTATTCTCACTCGTTGAATTTGCCATTCTTGAAAATAGAACAAGTCTCGACTACCAATTAGTTTTAACTCTCCAATGTTTTTTCCATCACTGAAAGTTATTTTCTTGGCATCTCGATTAAGTTTCCACCCTGACTTTTTAAATTCAACAGAATGAGTCCGTTTGGAGTATTTGGGATAACCTTTCTTGCCAGCAATTTTCCTCTTACAGTTGTTATAAAACCGAAGAATAGCAGTCCAAATCCGTTCGCAAGCCTGTTGACAAGCCGTAGAGTTAAGCTCTTTGACAAAAGGATATTCATCTCTCAATTGAGTTGTATATCGATAAATATCTTTTTGTCCTACACTTTGATTTTCTTCCCAATATCTAAGGCATTTATTCCGAACAAACTGGACTGTCCGAATAGCTTCATCAATGGCTTGATATTGAGATGGTTTTCCTCTAAGCTTGTACTCTAAAACAAACATTTTGCGCCATCGACCTGCTACACAAACTATCCTAGTACACTAGAATTAAATTGGCAACGATAGATTAGAGTTATTCTTAGTCGTGCTTCGCTGTTCTATGCTGGTCGGCTTTTCATCTCATCGGTGTTTCCCCAGTTGGCAGGGCAAAGCTGAAAAGTTAGGGCTTGCTGAGAAAGTCTGTTCGTCGGGAGTCAGGAGTCGGGGAGTTGATGACTCAAACTCCCGGCTGAACGGCAATCGAATCCCGTTCTAGAGGAGCCATTGTTGTATCAGGAGTGGGAACGGGTTGATTAAAATATTGATAGGCCTCCCGGGAGATGTCCCGGATTAAATCCTTGGCCTTGGGATCATTGTGGGGGCGCTGAATGATCACGGCCGCGAGGTAGCGCCGCCCCGTGGGTGTATCAATGAGTCCGGCATCAGCCACCACAGAACCAATGTTTCCAGTTTTGTGGGCAATAATCGCCCCATTTTCCAAGCCTTGGGGGAGGAGTTGGTTATTCTGAACATTGCGCATAATTTCTAACAACCGATCTCGCGATCGCAAATTCACTAAATCCCCACGATTCACCCTAGCCATCACATGGGCTAAATCCACCGCGCTGGTTGTATTCGTCCCCTCGAGATCCGGTAACAAATTGCGAATCACCGTCGCTGACAAACCCCATTCTGCAAAGCGTTGGTTCAGGATGTCTTGCCCCCCCAAACGCTTCATAATCATATTCGTTGCTGTGTTGTCACTAATGGTAATCATGCGGGTGACAGTATCTAAAGCTGAGAAGCGGGTTCCGATGGGCTGATACTGCATATCCCCGGCCTCTCCAGCCCGGGTATCCTCTTCCATAACAAGGGTTTCTGTTAAGCTTACACTTCCCGCATCTAAGGCTTGGAAAAACGCAATCAGAATGGGGGTTTTGATCGTACTAGCGGCGGCAAAGGGTTTGCTGCCTTGAATGTCTACATAGTCTCCGGTGTCTAAGTCCATAAAAAATACCCCGGCCTCAAATTCTGAGTAGCGAGCGATCAGACTTTGTAACCGATTTTTAAGGGGGGTAATCTCGCGATTGGCTGCTAATGCAGGGGGATAGCGACCTTGATCTCCCCGATCTCGGATCGCTTGACTGGTGGTGGGGGAGGGGGTGAGAAAGGGTAAATTACGGGAAGCGTCCACTGTGCCTAAAATGGTTCCGGCGATCGCACCAGCCCCAACCCCCAAAATCAACACCCGCAAACTATAGACCAACAACAAAGAAGTCAGCGTCGGGGGAGATTTAGGTGAAATCGGTTTTTTGGTCCCTGTTCCCCGAGGTCTAGGAGTATCCGAAGGCGAGGGCTGGACAGAGTAAGCTCTTTGAAGTTGGGTCGTCTGTTGGAGTCGGGTCGGTTGGGCTGGGGCGCGCCGCGTTTTGGTCGGGGATATATCTTGACTTTTACGCCGTTTTGTGTTAACTAATTTTGGGTTAACTGGAGTCGGACGAGCCGAATTAAGACGGGAAACAGGCGCATCTTGAGGAGGACGTGGGAGGCGAGTTGGACGAGGGGGATTCGGACGGGAAACAGGGGCATCTTGAGGAGGACGAGAGGGTAGAGAAACCTCGCGCAAGGATTGCCGCCCCGGTTTAGGAGCTTGATGATAGCCTCCTTGGTTCTCCGGTGAGGCTTTGGGAAGAGAAAGGTGAGGCGGGATAGGGGAAGGGGGCGATGGCGCAGGAGGAGGCGGAGTGGGATTTAACCCACCAAAAGGCAAGGCTAGATCCAACTTCTCCCGTTTTTTATCTGATGATCCGTCTGATGGCATGAATTAAAGATCCCCACCGTACTTTTTCCAATAGGAACTTCACCCATTAAACCAATTTCGCTGACAAATAGCAAAAAATTTCCATGAAAATTTGGGTCGATGCTCAACAATCTTCCCTAACCAAGTTTCAATGGCGGATATCAGATTTGGGTCAAAGGGATTGCACAAGGTTAACTCAGGCACAGGCTTGAAGTCATCCACCTGGTCGATTAAATACTGTTTGGGAATTTTAACGTTAAGCGAGTAATTTCCAGGTTATGTGCTAATCAATCGGTCATACTCGGCATGGGTTCTAATCCAAAATCAAGAAATGCCGTTCTCTACTTCAACACCCAAAGCACGATAATTTAACCCGACTCTAACCGACCAATACCTTTTCCCCAGTTTTTTGAAATGGAGAAACAGATGAGACGGGTCAGATTTGAGTAAGTTGTAGCATTCATCGGCAGTTGTTTGTACAGTTTCCGGTAAAGCATGGTAACATTGCCAAAATCGTCGAGTGGTATAGTGCATCAGAGTTCTCGGCAATGTCCAGATACAAACTCCGCGATCGCCTCTTGAGCGAAGGCTTCTAAATGACCCTCGGCAATATCCTGTTCTATCTGTTCATCCCACCGTTGATAATCCAAATCAAGGAACCATTGTTTTAGTTTTTTAAACTCATGGGATGGCCGGGAGAGAATTGCTTGTTCAATTTCTTTTAGGTCGGACACAATTTTACCTCTGTCGTGGTTGTAGAAATTATAGCTGGGCTGGCAAGGCATCAGAGTAATATAGGAGTAAAATTCCGCTAAAACCTGCGATGAGACACACAAAATTTCCCTTTCTGTGGGTCTAACTATTTCTAAAGCGGCTTTATGTTGAGGGGCTTTCGTATTAGCAACATAAGCGAGGATGTTCGTATCCAGATAAATTCGTTTAGCTTCTGTTACCATAAAGCATCGTCCGATTAAAGGGCTAGAGGATTTCGCTGGCAAAAAACAAGGAATTTAAGTCTGATTCTGAGAGATTTTCTGGGGTTAATTGGTTCTGCTGTTGATTAATCGTTTTAAAGGTTTCTATCATCTTCTGAATTTGCTCGATTTGTTTTGGGGTGAGTCCAGTGATATCAAGAGTTTGAGTCATTTTTGAGTTGGCGGCTAGGGGGTGCTGACATTTTAGCTAATTTTGCCGCTAAGGGTCAGAAACCAGGTTTCTTGGCTGCTTAAATCTCCCCTAACCAGGTTTCAATGGCAGATATCAGATTGAGTTGATTGGGGGGAAAGCCTTTTAACGGCGCTTCTAGGGGTTCCTCGGTGAGGAAGGCTACGGCGATTACCCCCGTCAGTTTTTGGCAAAAGGCAATGAGTTCTGGGGTGGGTTGGGTCGGGGTGGAAACCGTTTCGCTACCGAAGAGGATGGCGCGGTGGGGGAGGAGGTGGGGCGCGTTTTAGGGTTTTGAGGTGACGGCGCATTTCCGGCGGGGTCTTCGTCGGGACAAGTGATTTCCCAAATCAGGGGGATATTGAGTCAGAAAAATGTTAGTATAAGTAAATCTGTATGACAATAAATCTGAACATAAAATCAACCACTAGCGATGAAAAAGTCCATCGAACTCAATGAAGAATTGGTGAAAGAAGGATTGCGCTTAACCAATATTCAGACAGAACAAGAATTAATTAACTTTGCTTTATCCGAGTTAGTCAAAAACCGCAAAAAACGAAATTTACTCGATTTGAGCGGACAGATTCAATTCTCAACAGATTACGACTATAAAGCCTTACGGTTAAACCGAAATGTTTTTGATTGATACATCCGTTTGGATTGCTGTTTTCCGAGACAAGACGGGTACAGTTGGTCAATCTTTATCAGAAATTATTAAGGAGCAACCCATTTTTTTGAGCCGATTTACTCAAATGGAACTGTTGCAAGGTTGCCGAGATGAGCGGGAGTGGAGGTTATTAGAAACCTATCTGCAAGACCAAGACTATATCGAACCCACTCCTAATACTTGGGTGGCGGCTGCCCGAATTTATTACGATTTACAACGACAGGGATGAACGGTTAGAAGTAATATTGATTGTTGCATTGCTCAACTGGCGATCGCACATCAGTTGATCTTAATTCATAATGACCGTGATTTTGAGACAATTGCAACGGTGACAAGCCTTAATAGGTTACGCTTTCGACCTGACAATAATTAATTCTCAAGTCTCCTCTAATTAAATCTCCTCTAACTAGGTTTCAATGGCGGATATCAGATTCGGTTGATTGGGGGGCAAGCCTTTTAAGGGGGCTTCTAGGGGTTCCTCGGTGAGGAAGGCTACGGCGATTACCCCCGTCAGTTTTTGGCAAAAGGCAATGAGTTCTGGGGTGGCTTGGGTCGGGGTGGAAACCGTTTCGCTACCGAAGAGGATGGCACCCTGGGGGAGGAGGCTACAGGGTTTGAGGATTTTGAGGGGGCGGCGCAGTTCAGCAGGGATGCCGGGGGGGTCTTTCTTCGGGACAAGTGATATCCCAAATCAGTTTGCTGAAGGTGAGAGCGATTTCCTATTTGCGGGTTTGGTTAGCGAGGATGTAGGCGTTGAAGCAATACAGGGGCAGGTGTTGCAGGGATTTAAAGGTGAGCGCTTATTCGGAGAAAGAATTGAGGAGCGCGATCGGCTATAATTTATGAGGCATAATCACACATTCAGCCTTAAACATATGACTTCAACTCCTGAATTAATGAGCCGAATTACGCAAAATCCCGGTCAATGTGGGGGTCGTCCCTGTATTCGCGGGATGCGAATTCGAGTCACCGATATTTTAGAAATGTTAGCTGAAAATGTTAGCATTTCTGAAATCTTAGAAGATTTTCCAGATTTAGAACTAGCAGATATTCAAGCCTGTTTAGTCTTTGCAGCAAGACGTACTGATTTTCCTAGACTAACCGCATGAAAATTTGGGTTGATGCTCAACTTCCCCCTACATTGGCAAGTTGGCTGACAGAAACCTTTGGTTTAGAAGCCAGAGCATTGCGAGATTTAGGCTTACGGGATGCTCAAGATATCGAGATTTTTGCGGCAGCACGGGCTGAAAATGTGGTAATTATTACGAAAGACAGTGATTTCATCGACTTGGTATGTCGTTTAGGAACACCTCCTCAAATTTTGTGGCTAACTTGTGGCAATGTCACGAACCGCAACTTGCGACAATTATTAATAGCGACTTTACCGAATGCGTTAGAGCAATTGTCGCAAGGAGAAATGATTGTAGAAATTACAAATACTCCTTAATCTCCCCTAACCCGGTTTCAATCGTCGATATCAGATTCCCTTGCTTGGGGGAAAGCCTTTTAACGGCGCTTCTAGGGGTTCTGATGTGAGGAAGGGCAACGGCAATTACCCCGGTCATTGAAAAGGCAATAAGTTCTGGGGTGGGTTGGGTCGGGGTGGAAACCGTTTCGCTACCGAAGAGGATGGCACCGTGGGGGAGGAGGCTACAAGATTTGAGGATTTTGAGGGGGCGATCGCACTCAGTGGTGAGTTGTAGTGAATGGCAGGGATTAGACTGGTTGATTCGGGGGACAGCTTTCTAAGGGGGCTTTTTGGGGGGTGTCGGTTAGTTTATGGCAAAATGGGATATTATTAAAGGCAGTTCAGCATCATAAGGCTTAGTTAATAATGAAATTTAATGATGTAGTTGATGTCATAAAAAGTCTTTCCACAGATGAAAAAAGAGAAATTTCTCTGTTATTACAACAATATCTTCGTGAAGAGTCTCGTGATCAAATTTATGAAAATTTTCAATTAGCCAAGCAGGAAGAGAAGCAAGAAGAACTTATATTTTCTAGTCAAATTAACCGATTAAAAGAATTACTTGAATAATAATTATGTAAGTTAGTTTTAGTTCTGCCTTTAAACGCTCTTTTAAAAAGAAGATTAAAGGTAATGCAGATTTGGAGGCCAAGTTTTGGAAAAAATTAGAGCTGTTTATTATAGATCCATTTGAACCGAGTTTAAAGACCCATAAACTATCGGGGAAGTTAAAAGACTTATGGAGCTTTAGTGTAGAGTATGATGAGAGGGTAGTGTTTTATTTTACCGAAGATGAAAAAGCGGTATTTGTTGATATAGGCAGCCATAATGAGGTGTATTAAGTGTTCCTAAACAGGGCTTCGTAAATCTCCTTTAACTCATTTGAACTAACAGATAAAAGAACAAAAATTGCCTAACTTTGGCGGTGAAACTTAAATCAACTATCCAAACTTCTCCCCGGTTAGGACTACTGATAATCTGCTTCTTGCTCATCTAAGGCTAAAAATAGTGCTTCTGCATTGAGGACTAAATCCTCATTGGTCAAAGGGGTAAAGTCAAAATTGATAACACGCTTGAGTATTTCTGCTGCGATCGCGAAGCGTCTCCGTAGGAGAATCGCCTGTTGTTCTGTCTTCGGCAACTCATCAAAGTTTTTGAGAATTTCTTGAGCTAGGGTATTCATAACAGTTCAGTCTGCTCTCACACAGCTAAATCAGGTTTCAAGGTCAATTCTAATTTTATGCCAAGTTTCAGGGAGAACCCCATGTACACTATCCCCTAACCCGGTTTCAATAGCAGATATCAGATTCGGTTGATTGGGGGGAAAGCCTTTTAACGGCGCTTCTAGGGGTTCCTCGGTGAGGAAGGTAATTTTCGCTTAGATTTGAGTTCAGTGGATTTTTTCAGGTTTTAATCAGGGTTTGTTGACCGAGTTCCAGGGAGATGCCACTAATGCGATCGTCTCCAGGGCGATAGGATAACACTTCGATGCCAATGGGTTCATTGGTATCTCCATCTTTGAAAAGGATAATATCGTTCCCAAGTTCCGTAGCAATTTGGTTAGGGCGGGGAGATTGCCAAAAAATAGTTAAGAGTTCGGTTTCGGGTTCGTAAAAGACTTTTATTTGGGCCATAACTTTGATCCGGTTTTAATTGCATCAGTTTGGTAAGCTGTAATCAAGTAACCCTCTCCATTTAAACGCCGCGCAATAGCAACCAGCCACCTTTTGGCTTTGAGAGTGCGATAAAATAGCAAGACATCAATATCGCGCTGACTTTGGTAAATGGCATCGGGTTGATTAAGGGTTTGCTGAATTTCAGTTTCATAATGGGTAATATCTGGATGTTTGATTAGCAAAGTTTGCCAGTAGCTTTCGGTAGTGCGGACTGTGAACCCTAGGGGAGTAGAAACAATAAATTTAACAATTGATTCCATGTTTTAGCTGAAGGCTAGGGTTTGCTAATATTTTAGCGAATTTGAGAACTTGGGGTGAGGGTTCGGAAACCGGGTTTCTTGGTGGCTGCTTAAATCTCCCCTAACCAGGTTTCAATGGCGGATATCAGATTCGGTTGATTGGGGGGAAAGCCTTTTAACGGCGCTTCTAGGGGGTCATCGGTGAGAAAGGCTACAGCAATTACCCCGGTCAGTTTTTGGCAACAGGCGATGAGTTCTGGGGTGGCTTGGGTCGGGGTGGAAATTCGCTGCTGAGGAGGATGGCACCCTGGGGGAGGAGGCTACAAGGTTTGAGGATTTTGAGGGGGCGATCGCAAGTCAGGCTATATTACAATTAATCAGAGCCTAAAATCAGGAATCAAGCCAAATGACTACCCAAAAATTATTAGAAAAATGGCAGCGTTTAGACCCTGAACAACAGCAACAAGTTCTCGCTTTTATTGACTCTCTTCATCAAACGCCCCAACCGACTAAACCCAATTCCCCGCTTGGAGCAAAGTTAAGAAAAATCCGCCAAGAAATTATAGAATCGGGCATCCCCTTGTTAACGCCAGAAGAAATAGAACAAGAAAAAGTGGAACGTCGTGGAGGATATACAGACTAATCATGATCCGAACTTTTGTTGATGCTGGAGTGTTAATTTATGCGGCTCGCGCTGAAAATGAAATGGCTGAACTTTCTTTACAAATCTTAGAAGATGACCAGCGAGAATTTGCTTCTAGTATTTTTTTGAAATTAGAGGTTTTGCCAAAAGCCATTTATCATCAACAAAGTAGCGAGATAAAGTTTTATGAAACTTTTTTTGATGCCGTCATTTACTGGGCAAACGATATCAACACTATCATTGAACAAGCCTATCGAGAATCTAGTCAATTTGGACTAGGGGCTATGGATGCTTTACATATTGCAGCAGC
Source organism: Spirulina subsalsa PCC 9445 (assembly GCF_000314005.1). Lineage (NCBI taxonomy): Bacteria > Bacillati > Cyanobacteriota > Cyanophyceae > Spirulinales > Spirulinaceae > Spirulina > Spirulina subsalsa. Next base: position 572,522 of record NZ_JH980292.1, on the reverse strand, counting down.
AGTCTCGGTTGGAGCAACGGAATTCATAACCAATGAAAAACCTCAAAAGTCAATTCGTCGAACTCGAAGTATTAAGGTGATTTCTATTTATCAATGATAGTGTTAATTCATCAACTTGACAACGATATCGCCAAATATTTTAATCAATAAATAGGGTTTTATCACTCATCACTTTCTGTCGTGAATTTCATCTCGGGTTGGTTTGACCCACCCTTGAACGGGAATGGGGTTTTCTGCCAGTTGATCCATTAATCTGGGTTGGGGCTTGGCTTCTGAAAACACAATCACTCTAACGTCCCTTCCTTCTTGAATACTTTGTTGATATTCCGGCGGAATTTCTATCATGCCTTGTTTGATTTTCGCTTTAAATTCAAAAGAATTAACCATTTTTTACTTTTTTTGTCTATTAATCTATCGATATTTTAACCTAAAAAATGCCAATCCTCAAATCTCACCTAACCAGGTTTCAATGGCGGATATCAGATTCGGTTAATTGGGGGGAAAGCCTTTTAACGGCGCTTCTAGAGGTTCTGAGGTGAGGAAGGGATGCCCCCTATCTTTCTAAATTTTGCAACCACTGAAGGATTGTTGTCACTAAATTAGGGTCGGTTTCTAGGAACTGCGGTAATCGGCATTCAGCAAGGCGATCGGGGACAACTAGGGCAATGGGGGGATGGCTAAAGCGGGCGAGTTGATTGAGGACCGCCATATCAAAGCCTTGGGGGGGGTGGATTGGTGGGTTCTTCGTAGAGGATGAGGGCGATCGCCTGGTCGCTGAGGTCATCTTCCCAGTAGGCTTGCCAGTAGGCTTGGAGTTTGGCAATGGTATCGGGTTTACCGTCGGGGCTGGCCGGACAACCAGCTTTTTTAAGGCTAGTGTAGATTTGTAGGGCGGGGTTGCTAGGGTCGCTGAAGCGGCTGCCGTCGATGCAGAGGAGTTGCAGGGTTTTGTGGAGGTTGGTTTCGGTGAGTTGGGTTTGTAGGAGTTGGGGGAGTTTGACAGTTAGGGTATTGCTATCCTATAATTCCAAGGTTAGGAATCAAATAATATCAACAAAATTTAGGAGAAAAATTGATAATGAGTGGTTTTTTGACTCAAGAAGACTTTGAAACAATTTTCACATCGCACTTGAAAATTGAAACCTATTCAAAATCTATAGACTCACTATTTAGTTTACGCAGTTTAAATAAAATCGATTACAAGCCTTATTACCAGAGAAATTATGTATGGGATGATCATAAAGCGACTTACTTTATTGAAAGTATTTTATTGGGTACTGAGATACCTCCTCTTATATTTTTTAACAACGGCTCTCGTATTGAAGTAATTGATGGAAGGCAAAGATTTGAGACAATAAAGCGTTTTAAAGAAAATGAATTTTCATTGACAAGGAATGGTCTGGCTGCCCTAAAGCAGATCGCTAAAGCAACTTATCAATCTTTACAAGCTAGTTCTGAAACAAAAAGTATAATTGATTTATTTCTTGATGCCAAAATTAGAATTATAGAATTTGAAATAGTTAACGAACCTAGACTCAATCCAAGTCTGGAAGATAAAGTTAAAAAAGAAATATTTGGTAGATATAATTCTGGTATAACCCCTTTAAAGAAGCCAGAAATAGATAATGCTCTATATGATGCAGATTCAGTTTTTCAACATTTTAAGAAGTTTGTAAAAAAAGATTCTGAATTCTGCAATATGGTTACTGACCTTTTCTTGCCGAAGGAGAGTGAAAGAGTTTCTGATAGTGGAAGAATCCTACAGTTTATTCGTAGGTATTTAGTTCTTCACAAGTTTCCTATTAGATATTACTCATGGGGAAACAATAGAACTGAAACGCTAGATAAATTGTATGAACATATGGCAAACGAGGTAGAAGATGTAAAGGATTTATGTAATAGATTTGTAGAAAAAGTTCGTCTAGTCCATCGGATGAAGCAGGTATTTACAGAAAAAAGTTTAAGTGTAAAACGACCAGCTTTTGAATGTTTGTTATGGGGACTTCAGGTATTAGATGCGGAACAAATAGATCTATCTCAAGTGGATACACCCAACTTTATTGAACGTTTAGGTCGTGCAATTTCAGATAATCATGATAAGTTTATTGATTCTCATTACTATAGTTTGGTTCAAGAACGTTTCTCATTTATGGCAAAGTTATTTGAGCAGGAACTTGATATAAATCTTCGTGCCTATGTAGAGGGTGACAAGAAGACAAGGGATGAATTAAATCTCATCAGGAAAAGTGAAAAAGATGATACGATTACTAAACTCGGTGAATTAGAATCTTTAAGAGTAACAAAGCCAGAACCATCACGAACTTCAATAGATGATATCGCGAGAGGGATGAATCGCAATATGTTTCTTGTTCGTCCTTCTTACCAAAGAACAGAAGTAATTAATATATCTAAAGCGTCTTCAATTATTGAAAGTATTCTTTTAGGTATCAGCCTTCCAGCAATATTTATTTATAAGCGTAAAGATGGTGTTTCAGAGGTGATAGATGGACAACAACGTCTACTAACAATTTTAGGTTTTATAGGTCAAAAGTATATGGATGAGAGTGGTCATCAATGTAGCAGTAAAAACTCAAGCTTTCGTTTAAAGGGATTAAAAATACTCAAGGATTTAAACAACAAAACCTACAACGATCTGAAAAATTTTGATCCTTCTTTACAAGATAAGATTTTAGATTTTGAACTTTTGGTAGTCGAAATTCAAGAAAGCCTCAATCCAGATTTTAATCCCGTTGATCTTTTTGTGAGACTCAATAACAAGCCATATCCAATTAGAGAGAATTCTTTCGAGATGTGGAATTCTTGGGTGGATAGAGACATTATTGAAAATATTAGAAAGAGTCTTGATAAGTATAGAGAATGGTTTTATATCAAACTTGTCAAAAGCCGTAATGATAGAGATAGAATGGAAAATGAAGAACTTTATACATCCTTAGCATACCTTGAGTATCAGCACCTTAAGAGTAAGGATGCTGATAAGAAGTCTTTGTACATTTATGATAAAAATAATCGAATAAATGTAAGGATAGGTTCATCGCACGACATCACTAGGCTACTTCAATTTGAAGATGAAGAAGTCAAGAAGAACTTTCTCAAAAGTATCAAAAATGTGGAAAGCTTTGTAAAAAAAGTAAAAATCATTTTACTGGATAGAGATGTTGAAGGAGGTAAAGAAAAATTCGATAAGTTCTTTGGTGATGAACTCAATTTGCTATTTAAAGCGCAAAGACAAGTTCGTTCATTTAGGCGTACAAAACAAGACTTTTACCTTCTTTGGTATCTTCTTAACCCACTTGGACTTGAAATGGTTAAATCTCATAGGTTAGATATCAAACGAGATTTAAAAAATATTTTTTATGATTTGAGAAATACTTCAAATTTTACAAAAGATCTATTTTTACCAAAAGTTGAAGATTTTCACAAAAAGTATCAAATTAACTCAAGACAAATTCAGCTTTCTGAACCTCAAAAGCTTGAAAAACTTAGAGGACAAGATAATCGCTGTGCTATTTCAGGAGCACCTCTATTTATAGGAGATGATATTGAGGTAGATCATAGTACACCATTAAGCATAGGTGGAGAAGATTCTATAGAGAATCTTCAAATTACTCACAGTGATAGTAACAGAAAGAAAGGCTCTAAACTTTTATCTGAATAAACAAGAATTAAATAAAACAAGAATTTTCCAACAGTGTTCACGACACCTCTAAACTCTCCCCAAAGACTGGCAACACAAAGTTACTACAGATTTATCTCGTCGTTATTGACCATTGGCAAGCGGTTTCCGGTAAAGAACGGATTGATTGGCGCAATGACCCCCCGCCAGATTTGGTGTTAGAAATTGACATCACCAGCTACTCAGATGTGCAGGATTATCTGCCCTATCAAGTGCCAGAAGTCTGGCTATTTCGGAACCAGCAACTGATGATTTACCAACTTCAGGGCAATGAATACGGCATCACATCCCAAAGCCAATATTTCCCGGCGGTCAACCCAGCTGCTCTCGTTGCTCAATGTTTAGAAATTGCCTATCAGAGAAATACCAGTGCAGCCATTCGTGATCTCAAGCAGCAACTCGGAGGGTAGGGGAGCCGAGAAAAGGGTAACGAGGCGATGGGATAAAACGACAAATATTAGTCATAAATCATCTTGATAGCCACGTTGTTGTAGCTTTTGTTGCAGTTGGCAGAACACTGTTTCCCCATCAACAACCTCACCCCGTTCGGAAGCAGCAACACCAACCATAATTTCCCGTTGCAATTCCTCAAACCGCCCTTGATAAATGCGTTCTATTGCTTCCAACATATCCAGCAACTTTTCGAGATCACTTCTCATAACCGTATCGCTTCCGCTAGGACTTGTTGGCGAATCCTAGGACGTAACCCCTTCTCCGTTATAATATCAACCCGACAGCCTAGTAACTCTTGGAGTTCCATCAGCAGTCCACCCATATCCAGCAAGCTGCGTCCGGGCTGCATTTCCACCAAAAAATCTACATCACTATCGGCATCGGCTTCCCCCCGTGCCACGGAGCCAAAAACACGAATATTGCTGGCTCCATACTGGGCAGCTAATGTCAAAATTTCCTCTCGTTTCTCTTGCAGTCGCTCTGGCAAATTCATCAGTCGTTAAGTTGTTCTAACCTCTGTTTTAATCCGGTTGAATAAAGGCTTGATGTTCTGGGGAGGCTAGTCCCCCTTGTAGGGTTTCCAAAACGGCCGCGAGATTATTTTGTAATAGTTGCGTTGCGTTCAACCATAAACCCGGAAACACCCGACTACACAAAATCCCCTGATCATTGGGAGCAAGAGACTGATAAACCCCCTCCTCCAAATAAAACCAATCCAGTCGCTGGTCAAAGATTTGCCACACTAGATATTCTTGCACCCCATTCCGTCGATAAACTCGTTGTTTATCCCCTAAATCAATGGCGGCACTACTGGCAGCAATTTCTACTACTAATTCCGGCGCGCCTTGAATATACCCCTCTGAGGTGATTTGAGAACTTCCCCCCGGAATCAATAACACCCCGTCCGGTTGAACTTCGTTGTCGGAATCAAGGCGAAGGGTGGGTTCAATCCCCATTGCGGTGGAGGGGGTAGCGGCTTTGTAAACGCCTAACCAGGTGATGATCAGACCGTGGGGTTCTGCATGGGTGGTAAACCGCAGGGGTGAGGCAATATAAACAACTCCTTCAATTAATTCGGCTTTCTGACCCGTCGGCATGGCGGCGTAACGTTGCTCAAATTCTCGGTAGCTGAGACGTTCGCGCAGCGTCTCGGAACGAGAATCGCCATTTTCCAAAGGTGGATAGATGGGAGATTGAAGCTGCATAGTATCGACCAGAGATCAGGGGACAGTTTGATTATAGCGATGGGGTCATGGCAATTTATGGCTAACCTCTGTTTTAATCCGGTTGAATAAAGGCTTGATGTTCTGGGGAGGCTAGTCCCCCTTGTAGGGTTTCCAAAACGGCCGCGAGGTTATTTTGTAATAGTTGCGTTGCGTTTAACCATAAACCGGGAAACACCCGACTACACAAAATCCCCTGATCATTGGGAACAAGAGACTGATAAACTCCCTCTTCCAAATAAAACCAATCCAGTCGCTGGTCAAAGATTTGCCACACTAGATATTCTTGCACCCCATTCCGTCGATAAACTCGTTGTTTATCCCCTAAATCAATGGCGGCACTACTGGCAGCAATTTCTACTACTAATTCCGGCGCGCCTTGAATATACCCCTCTGAGGTGATTTGAGAACTTCCCTCCGGAATCAATAACACCCCGTCCGGTTGAACTTCGTTGTCTGAGTCGAGGCGAAGGGTGGGTTCAATGCCTATTTCTGTGCCTGGGGTTGCCATTTTATAAGTCCAAAGTAACCCGATTAAATCGGCGTGGGGTTTGGCATGGGTGGTAAACCGCAGGGGTGAGGCCATATAAACGACTCCTTCAATTAATTCGGCTTTCTGACCCGTCGGCATGGCGGCGTAACGTTGCTCAAATTCTCGGTAGCTGAGACGGTCGCCATTTTCCAGAGGTGGATAGATGGGAGATTGAATCTGCATAGTATCGACCAGAGATGAGGGGACAGTTTGATTATAGCGATTCGGTTATGGTGGGTCAGGAGCGATCGCGCACCATTCCCGATCTAGCCGACTTCACCTCTCCCCCCTCATGTTAGAATTGACCCGCCCATCATCTTTTGATACCGGGTTTCTAACTCCTCCTGCAAGGCTGGAAAATCCTCTAAATTTTCATCGGCTAAAATCATCTTTTCGGCAGCATCCCGCGCCAAATTTAACACATCCTGATCTTCCACTAAACTAGCCAAGGCAAAATCCGCTAATCCCGATTGTCGTCTCCCTAAAACCTCTCCCGGCCCCCGTAAACGTAAATCCATTTCTGAGATAAAGAAACCATCCTGAGACTGTTCTAAAACCTTCAATCTTTGCTGAGAGTCCGCACTTTTGCCCCCATTCATTAATAAACAATAGGAATGATGAGAACCGCGCCCCACTCTCCCCCGCAATTGGTGCAATTGAGACAGTCCAAAACGTTCTGCATTTTCAATCATCATCACGGTGGCATTGGGAACATCTACCCCCACCTCAATTACTGTGGTAGATACAATAATCTGGGTCACATTATCCCGAAACTGGGTTAAAACTTCGTCTTTTTCCGCCGAATTCATCCGACCATGTAATAACCCTACTTTTAAATCAGGAAAAATTACCTCTTGTAACCGTTTATGTTCTTTAACCGCCGCCCTAGCATCTAGTTTTTCTGACTCTTCAATCAGGGGGAAAATCACATAAGCCTGTCTCCCGGCGGCAATTTCTCGACGGATTAACTCGTAAGCTTGGGGCCGTTGTCGTGCCGTTAACATTGTGGTTTGAATCGGTTGTCTACCGGGGGGGAGTTCGTCAATTTGGGACACATCTAAATCCCCGTGTAAGGTGAGGGCAAGGGTGCGGGGGATGGGGGTGGCGGTCATGGTGAGGACGTGGGGAGATGTGCCTTTTGCTAACAGTTTGGCGCGCTGTTCTACGCCGAAACGGTGCTGTTCGTCAATGACCACTAAGCCCAGTTTTCTAAATTGAATGGGATCTTCAATTAGGGCATGAGTTCCTACTAAAAGGGGGAGTTCTCCTGTCTCTAAGAGGGAATGAATTTCCCGTCGTTTACGGACTCCTGTAGACCCGGTGAGTAGTTCAATGGGAAGATAGAGGATATTAAACCAACTGACTAATTTTCGATAATGTTGTTCGGCGAGAACTTCTGTCGGGGCCATTAAGGCGGCTTGATAACCGGATTGAATGGCGGCTAAAATGGCAAAGACGGCGACGATGGTTTTCCCTGAACCGACATCACCCTGCACCAGTCGATTCATGGGGATGGATGAATTTAAGTCGTTTAAAATGTCATTAATTACCCGTTTTTGAGCGTTGGTGAGTTCAAAGGGAATAATTTTTTTCAGTTGCTCAATCAGTTCTCCGGTAGTGGCGAGAATGGCGCTGTTGTGAAGTTGTTTTTCTTGTTGCCGACGTTGTAAGAATCCGAGTTGTAAATAGAAAAATTCATCGAAAATAAGACGACGGCGGGCTTGACTGAGTGCGGTTTGATCCGGGGGGAAATGTAAATGAGTGAGGGCTTGTTGTAGGGGGATTAAACTATATTGATCTTGAATCACAGGAGGGAGGGGATCCTTGAGGTGTTGAATGGCCGGGAGGGCGGCTAGAATGGCTTGGCGGACAATATCGGCGGAAACGCCTTCTGTGAGGGGATAGACGGGCAGAATGCGACCAATTTTGTGGGATTCAATGCTGCCTCCCGGACTGTCTAGGATCTCGATTTCGGGATTGTCTAGGGTGAGGCCGTATTTATTCTTTTTGACCAGTCCGGAGGCGGCGGCGATCGCACCCAGGGGATACTGGAGTTCGTGACGCTTCTGCCAGCCTCGATTGGCGAAATAAGCCCCATGAAAAAAACGGTTGAGTCGAATCTGTCCAGTGCGATCGCGCATAACAATATTCAGAATCGACAATTTCTTATTTTTCGGACTACTAAAACAAGAACAACTCTTAATCGTGCCGATAATCGTCACCGTCTCCCCCGGCATCAACTGGGCAATATTCACCTGTCGGGCATAGTCAAGGTGATCCCTCGGATAATAAAACAGCGCATCCCGCACCGTATATAAGCCCAAACGCAGCAAAGCATCCCCCGTCCGGCGACGCTCAATTTCCGGCAAAGACTTGAGGGGTGCATCTAGGGGCGGAATGTTATCGGAGGTGGGTCTGTGAGACTCACGGAGGCTCAGAGGTCGGGTATTTGGGGTTTTGGGAGGTTCAGGAGGGGCTTCTAGGTCTTGTTGGAACTGGTGGAGGAACTGCCGAGTTGTGGCGATGAGCGCTTGCCGTTGGCTTTGATCCAGTTGGGGATAGCGGGCAAATTCCCGCGCCAAACTCTGCCAACGGCGACGATGATCAGAGGTTCCCACCGCCAAACTTTCCCCCAAGCTGAGGGTCATAAACTCACTAAAGCGGTACTGATTGCCTTGCAAATCCTGAAAACCCCGCTCGGCCTCCACCGTGAGGGCTTTTTTTAAACGTAACCAGTCCGGAATCTGCGTCATCTCTCCAGTCTCAATTCTCCTCATACCAACTCGCACGCCAAGCGGCCTCAGCTTCTGCGATCGCCTTTTCCCGTTGTAACTGTTGGTACTGCTTATGGAGGGTTTTCACTTGGGCGCTTAACTCCCGAATCCGACTGCGCGATCGCGCCAACATCGGATCCCCAAACTCCAACTCAGACAAACGCAAGCGTAAAGCCGTCACCGGAACCACGTCCTCCCGTCCTCCCTCAATCAACAAATTTAGCAAATTCGGAGCATTTCCGGTTCCGCCCCCTTCCTCCGCTTGAATAGCCGCCTCCAACACCTTAGACGGCACTTGAGGAGGGAAAATCCGCGCCCGGATTAAAAGTTGATTTCCCTCCTGAGATAATTGCTTGAGCGCCTGATTTAAACCCCGTTCCACCTGCTTTAACCAACGCACCAATATCAGCAACGCATGGGAAATTTCCTCCTCCTCATCTTCCTCATCATCATCATCATCCTCCTCCTCCATTAACTCATCTTCCTCATCCTCCTCCTCCATAAAATCCAGAGGATCAGAATCCAGAGAGTCCGACTCAAGCTCCAACTCCAAATCCTCCCCATCCTCCAACTTACCAATTAAAATAAACTCCTCAGAGCTAGAGCTTTCCCTCCCTCCTGACTCAGCATCTTTCCGCTTTAAAATATGTTGCCGCACCTTTTCCAACTGTTCCGGCGTAATTGGTAATTTCTTGAGAATTTCCGAGCGAAAATCTACCTTTTTTTCCGGCGGAACTTCTAGGGGATTTTCTAAATTTTCCCCAAAAAGACGACCCCCAGTTTTCCCTAAATCTCGAATTGCCTGCTGTAGCTTTTCCCGTTCCGAGAGGGATAACTTTAAAAAATTCTCAGGATAGACATGGGTGCTAATTTGATAAAATAACGTCACCAACTGCCGCTTAACCGTTTGGGCAATTAACCCAGAATACTCCGCATACTGACCGCGTATTTCTTGATTAACTCTTTCGACCTTTTCATCTAAAGCCGTCAACTCTTGATTAATTTTATCTAAAGCTTTAGCCATAGTCTGATCCTCATTCACTATGATAGGCGATACAGCAATATTTCCGAAGAGCAAAAACTAGAAAAAGGCAAAAGTAGAACCGCAAATTTTCTAACTTTTACCTTTTTTCCCAGATTCTTTAATCTGTCCTTCTATAGCCATTCTATAGGCTATGGTGGGGAGAATTCATGAATTCTCCCTACCCATGAATCCCGCCCAAGAGATGGATTAACTTCCCCACCCTCTTACAACTCAAATAGAAAGCGGTTTATTTTTGACCCGTTTGAGCGGCGACTTCTTCGGCAAAATTGGTTTCTTCTTTCTCGATACCTTCCCCTAAAACAAAGCGGCTAAAACGGCGAACTTGGATATTTTCCCCCAAATCAGCAATGGTTCGTTTCACCAACTCTTGCACCGTAATAGTTTGGTCTTTAATATAGGGCTGATCCATCAAAGACATTTCTTTGAGTTGTTTATCAATACGCCCTTGTACGATTTTTTCGCGGATGTTTTCGGGCTTACTTGCTAAGTCTTCCCGTCCCATTTCAATGGCTTTTTCCTTCGCCACAAACTCAGGATCCACATCCTCCGATTTCACATAAACCACATTGGGACAAGCGGCGATTTGCATGGCGATATCTCGCACCAAAGCCTTAAATTTATCCCCACGGGCGACAAAATCGGTTTCACAGTTCACTTCCACCAGAACGCCTACTCGTCCCCCAGTGTGAATATAACTGTCTACTAAACCTTCCGCCGCAACCCGTCCGGCTTTCTTATCCGCCGAGGCGATCCCTTTCTTGCGCAGCCATTCCACGGCTTTTTCCATGTCGCCGTCGTTTTCCGTCAGGGCTTTTTTGCAGTCCATCATCCCCGCCCCGGTTTGTTCCCGGAGTTCTTTGACTAGGGCGGCGGATATTCCTCCTGCGGGTTTTTTAGCGGCCGGGGCTTCAGCTGGGGCTTCGGCCGGGGCTTCTACTTTAGGTTCTTCTGGTGCAGGTGCGGGGGCTTTCGCTACTTTTTCTTTTCCTTTACTTTTTTTATCTTTCTTAGCCATGATTTTGTTGGAGTAGGGTTGATCTGCTGACTATTGTTGCACTCCCTTGATGAAAAGGGCAGGGGCAAGACATAACCCCCTCGTGCTGGAATCTAGAAGAGGCAAGGCAGAAAACAACGAGGGGTTTTACTCTTCGCTGTCGTCGTCTTCTCCGTCGAAGTCCTCATCATCCTCAAAATCGTCTTCGTAGTCGATTTCTCCGGAGTAGTCGATTTCTTCGATTACATCTTTGCCGCCGCTACGACCTTCTAAGATGGCATCGGCTAATCGTCCCACAATTAGTTTAATGGATCGAATAGCGTCATCATTAGCTGGGACGGGAATATCCACTAAGTCAGGGTCACAGTTTGTATCTAACAAAGACACAATGGGAATGTGGAGTTTTTGGCATTCCAAAATGGCGTTATATTCCCGACGCTGATCGACAATTAGCACGACATCGGGGGGGCGGCGCATACTTTTGATCCCGCCAAGGTATTTCCGCAGTTTGCTTAATTCCCGACGCAGAACAGATCCCTCTTTTTTGGGTCGTTTTTCAATACTGCCTGTTTCTTCGAGGCGTTCGAGTTCTTTGAGGTGATCAATGCGGTGTTTGATGGTTTCCCAGTTGGTTAACATCCCCCCCAGCCAACGCTGGTTCACATAATATGAATTACAACGGGCGGCTTCTTGGGCAATGATCCCGGCGGCTTGCCGTTTGGTGCCAACGAACATGAATTTTTTGCCTTGAGAGGCGGCGTTCCGCATATACTCATAGGCTTCTTCCATTAACTCGGCGGTTTGCACCAAGTCGATGATATGAACCCCGTTGCGTGAGGTATAAATATAGGGATCCATTTTGGGATTCCAACGGCGGGTTTGATGCCCAAAGTGAACCCCGGACTCTAGCAAATTAGCTAGGGAAACAACTGCCATATTTTTTTTCTCCTTGTTCGGGTTAATCCTCCATCTAGACTTGTCTTTCTTAACGAAACACCCGAAGGTCTAGATGTGCGAGTTTTTGTACAGCCTTCCTAGGGTAGCACAATGAGGGGACATTGATCCGTAGGCAAGTGTCGGGTGTCGGGAATCGGGAGTCGAGAAAAGGCAATAGTCAAGAGTTTTAGCTATTCACTATTCCCCTGCTCCCCTGCCCCCTGTTCCCCGTTCCCTAAATTACTGGCTGGCGAGTTTTGGCCCGGAGGGGCGCAAACTTTGGAAATATCGCCCTCCGACGAGGGTTAAAAAGATGAGATAGGCGATCGCCTGCACCGCGTAAAGATGATCTCGATACCCTAAGAGGGCTTTCAGGACAATGCCGGGGAAGGCTTGATCGGGCAAGATAGCGGAGGTGTCCCATACTAGCCCGCCTAGTAAGCAGGTGGTTTCTCCCCAACAGAGGGCGGCATATTGGGGACTTAAGGCGGCCAGCAGATCAACGCCGCCGTTCAGATGTTTGAGGGCGCTGACGACTAATCCCCCGACAATCAGGAGTAGGAAAACTCCCATCACTTGGAAAAACAGGCGGATATTGATTTTTACGCCCAACTGAAAGAGAAGATAGCCCAAAAGGGTAGCAGAGAGTAGCCCTGAAACCGCTCCGAGGGTGGGTGTGGTAAAGCCGTTTTGGAATTTGGCCACGATGAATAATACCGTCTCAAATCCTTCTCGTAGGACGGCAATGAGAATCAGACTAAACACAGCCCAGCCCGCCCCTTCCCCTTGCAGGGCTTGGGTCACGGCTCCTTCAACTTCGGCTTTGAGGGTTTTGGCCTGTTGGGTCATCCAAATGAGCATCCAACTGAGGAGTGCGATCGCCAACAGCCCAAAACTCGCCTCTAAAAACTCCTGAATCACCGGAGCATAGGGCTGATCCGACACACTCAACTGTTGCAAAATCCCCCCCAAAAGTACCCCCACCAGTAACGAGGTGATCACTCCCCCGAATATCCCCCCATACACCCAAGGATAGAGGCGAGTTTGTTGGGCTTTTTGTAGACAGGCCATGACAATTCCCACTACTAAGGCGGCTTCAAACCCTTCTCGCAGGGTGACAACAAAGGTCGGTAAAATCGCGCTAATATCCATAACTCAGCTAGAACCAAAACTCTAAATATATCCTGTGGGTTCGGCACAGGAAGCGCAACCCAACAAAACAGAATTGATCAATGAGTAGCTAAAATTGCCCCAAAAACTCGGCTATGCGAGCGACGGCCTTTTTCAATACATCCGGTTCATGAACAAGGGCAAAACGGACGTAGCCCTCCCCCATTTTGCCAAAGCCAGCGCCGGGGGATGCCGCTACCCCAGTTTTAGCCACTAATTCACAGCAAAACTCAATAGAACGCTCTCGCCAGGGGGCGGGGAGTTGCGCCCAGATGTACATGGTGGCGGGTGGGGTGGGAACGTCCCAGCCTATGCCCCCAAGAGCCTGCACGAAGGTATCCCTGCGGGTTTGGAAGGTGTTGACGGTCTGTTGGACAATGGTAGGATCACTTTGTAAGGCGGCGATCGCACCCTGCATGATGCCCCTGTACTGATTGAAGTCTACAACGGCTTTCACCTGTCGCAAAGCCCCAATTAACTCAGCATTCCCGATGGCGTAGGCGATGCGAAATCCCCCCATGTTGTAGGACTTGGAAAAGGTGAATAATTCCAAAGAAACGGTTTTGTTGGGATCTGCTTGTAAGAGGGAGGGGGCGGCGGGTGTGCCGCTAAAGACTAAATCTGCATAGGGGAAGTCGTGGACTAAAACAATATTGTGCTGTTGACAAAAGGCGACGGCGGCTTGAAAAAAGCTGAGGGGGGCGATGGCTGTAGTGGGATTGTGGGGGTAACTCAAGACCATCAGACGGCTTTGGGCTAATATCGGGGCAGGAATGGCGCTCAAGTCCGGTAAAAAGTGATTTTCGGCGCGCAGGGGTAGGGTGTAAATTTTTCCCCCGGCTAAATGAATCCCGCCAGTGTGGGAGGGGTAGCCCGGATCTAATAATAGGGCAATGTCTCCCGGATTTAATACGGCTAGGGGGAGGTGGGCGGTGCCTTCTTGACAGCCAATGAGGGGCAGAACTTCTGTTTCTGGATCAACGGGAAGGCCGTACTTCTGCTCATACCATTGGGCGGCGGCTTGGCGGAAGGCTTGGGTACTATGAAAGAGGGTGTAGCCGTGGGTGTGGGGATCTTCGAGGGCGGCCTGGATGGCGGCGATCGCACAATCGGGAGCGGGTAAGTCCGAAGATCCCAAGGATAAATCAATAATTTCTCGTCCTTCCCGTTGGGCTTGGGCTTTCGCCCGATCCATATCAGCAAAGACGTTGTTTCTTAAGGGTTCAATACGTTTAGCCAGTTGCATAGTTTTGGGGCTATCCCTAATTTAAGTGGGATTTGAGTAAATCAAACAGGGCTTGTTTGCCGATGGCTCCCTCATGAGATAAGACTATTTCATGGTCTTTAAATAATCTGAGGGCGGGGACTCCCTCCACTTGACAGGCTTTCACTGCGTCAGGATTGGGGTCTACCTCTAATTTTACAACTTTAAGGCGATCGCCATATTCCGAGGCAAGGGCTTCTATAGACGGGGAGACTAAGCGACAAGGCCCACACCAAGCCGCCCAAAAGTAGGCTAAAACGGGCTTATTCTGACCATAAACCGCTTTTTCAAACTCCCCATCGGAAATGACAGTAACTTGACTCACAATCGCTAACCTCACTAAAAATGCACAAAGTTCTATCGTAAAGGAGCGCGATCCTCCCTACAACCTTTCTGGGGAAAGAAATTTTTCAGGAATCGGGAATCGGGTGTCGGGTGTCGGGTGTCGGGTGTCGGGTGTCGGGAATCGGGAGTCGGGAGTCGGGAGTCGGGAGTCGGGAATCGGGAATCGGGAGTCGGGAATCGGGAGTCGGGAGTCGGGAATCGGGAGTCGGGTGTCGGGAATCGGGAGTCGGGAGTCGGGAGTCGGGAGTCGGGAGTCGGGAGTCGGGTGTCGGGAATCGGGAGTCGGGAATCGGGAGTCGGGAGATTGCCTCTCCCCTGCCCCCCTGCTCCCCTGCTCCCCTGCTCCCCCTCTCCCCTGCCCCCCTGCTCCCTGTTCAAGGATTCTCTATCTTAATCGATAAGCGATAATTGAGAGATTGGGCAGAACGGGAAAGGAGGACGACCTCATAAAGTCCCGTCCGGTTGACCGTATCCGACCAAGCGCGCTCATCTGAACCCGATAATAAAGCCTGACCATTGGGAGCATAGAGCGAGAGTCCGACGGCTCGATCCGTAATTGCATTAATCGATAAGCGCTGATTGGCTTCCACCCGCAATAAAAACACTTGACCTTGACCGGGATCTAATTCTCCTTCGAGTTGGACATTATCTTCCCCACTCGGAAAAGATACCTTTTGTAAAGCAGAACCGGAACGGAGGGCGCGCAATTTTTCCAAGGCGATCGCATTCCAAACCTGTCCGATGGGTTCATTGAGAAACTGACGGTCTTTGTGTTCCGGGAAACGGTGAAAAAACGCCCGATCCGTCAGTTCATATAAAACCCGAGGACTAATATCCAACCGTTGCACCTCTACTTCCCAGCGCTCGCGATCGCGCCGTCGATAACTGCCTAAACCCCGTCGGGCTTCCCCACTCAAAAACATCAACTGATCTAAAACTTGAGTCGCTGTTTCATCCCAGCGATCGCGCCACACCATATCCTCGGGACGATTACTTAACCGTCTCCCCCGTCGCTCCGGATATTGGGCTAAAAACTGCTGTTGAACCAACTGTTGAAAAAACTCATAATCAATAGTCAAATTCAAGCGCCGTTGACGGAGAGCCAGTTTCCGTTCTTGTTCGAGCAACGGTAAACTCTCATCCGGATCCGGTTCTGGGTCATCTGTGAGGGGAAAGCTAAGATTTTCGGGAGTCCAATCCTCCTCAAGGGGTGGGGGACTAACCGGGGGAGAATCATCCAACTCCGGCAGGATCTCCCGTTCCGAAACCAATTGATAGGTCAGCCAATAATTGCCAAACCACCAGCCAATCGCCCCGGCCGCCACAACAAACCCCAAGACAAGAACAAATTGGGAGAGAACTGTTAATAAACGCATTCCAGAACGTTTGAGCAACCTTGAATTCTGCTGAGGAGACAAAGAAGCCGATGAGTGACGAGTCGAGGATTTTTGCCCCGACTCCTTACTCTTGTCTCTTTTCCCCTCTCCTGATTCCCCTCTTCTCGGAGGTGGGGGGGGTGTGGGCTGATCTTGTAGCATTTGCATTACATCATAAGCATTTTGAAAGCGATCGCCCGGACGTTTTGCCAACATTTTCGTAAAAATTCCTTGGAGTTTGGGCGTAAAGCGGGTGAACTGCTGCCATTCCCAGTTTCCCGTTTCCGGATTGAGCAAGACCTCCGGCGGTTGTCCCGTCAATAACACTAACAACACCGCCGCTAGAGCATACAGGTCACTGTAAGTAAAGATAATCCCCTTCTGGAATTGTTCCGGCGGAGCATAGCCCACTTGACCCACCATAACCACCGACGGAGGATCACTTAAAGCCCTTTGGTTCGCGATAATTTGCTGAATTCCTCCCAAATCAACAAGTACGGGCAAACTATCTCGTTGACGAATTAAAATATGATTAGGGGAGAGATTGCGGTGAATGACCCCATGATAATGGAGATAATGCAGCACAGGTAATAACTGAGAGAGCAGTTGGACAATTTCCCGTTTCTCAAACCCCCGTTGTTGTACCCAACGCCCTTGTTGTAAAAGACGTAAACTTTGGCCACTCACATAGTCCGACACCCAATAAAGCACCCAATGATCGGCGGTTTCACTAATAAACCAATCCCGAAACTTAGCAATTTGGGGATGATCTAGTTTTTTGAGGAGTTCAGCCTCCTGGGTAATCTGATGTTGGAAATCAGACCTTTGTTCTGGAGCAGGAATCGGAAAGGTAAAGACTTGGATCACACAGCGATCTTGACTCACCGGAATTTCCTCGGCCAGATAGGTCATCCCCCAGCGTCCTTTACCCAAACCTTGTAAAACCCGATAACGCTCTCCTAAAATTTCCCCGGCATCCACCGCACTGATCATGATCAACCTAGAACCTTTTGCGCTGTATTTTACCTTTGACCATCCCACCTGTGATACACTCCCGACGCTGACCAAGCTCAGGTAGAGCGCGGGTCCTCCCGTCTAGGAGCTAAAAGCACTGGGATTCTGGGTTCAACGAGACGACTGACTTAAACCTGTTTCCAGATATAAGCTATTACGCTCCGACTCCAGCAAATCCACAAATTTCTGAAGTTTATTTTGATAAGCGTCCCAGTCCACCCAAGGCACATCGTTATGAGTGGCCCCTTCAACCCAGAACGCCAGTTTTGGTTCTGGTGCGGCCTCAAATAGTTTTTTTCCGTGAGCGATGGGGATCGTCTCATCGGCTGTGCCATGAATAATCAAAACTGGAGCAGATACCCGCTTAATTCTATCGAGATTTCTAAATTTGTCGAAGGGTAACAAGGGAAAAGGAACAACGACTCGAAAAGCCTGAGTAAACGTGCTTTCTAGAATAATCCCCCCCACGGGCTTATGAACAGCTAAGTAGAGGGCAGACCCCCCACCCACCGAACGACCAAAAACAATAATATTCTCAGCCGGGACATTCAGGGTGTCCCGTAGATACTGATAGGCCGTTTTAACGTCAACATAAGCATTGCGCTCACTGGGTCTTCCTTCACTGGTGCCATAACCCCGATAGTCATAGGCAAAAATATTAACGTTAAGGGTGTGAAGTTGGTCTAAAAGCGGGCGAATATCGCCTAAATCCTCTGCATTACCATGAATATAAAGCAGGGTATAGGTTGCATCCCGATGGGGCAAGTGGAGCGCGGAAATATACTCTTGATCCGGTGTGAGCAGTTTGAGGATTTCTGGACTGTCCTCATAACTACTTTCTGGTGGAAGAAAAATCATTGAATCGCTGAATATATAAACATATACGGCGAAGCAGGTATAAATAAACAGAAAAGACCGAATAAAACGTTTTAGGGTAAAGTCTCCCAGGAGGAGCTTACGCCAAGAATGAGCCATGATTCCCTAATTTGAGTGGTATGGGGCATTCTAGAGTAGGATAGTTTGTTCTCCTCTCAGTTGCCATCTATCTCCAGTATTTACCGTTAAAAAAAATAATTTTCTGGCAAGCACCAATATAATGATTCTTCATAATCTTTTTCCTCATTTTTCTAAAAATCCATGTAAGATGAAGTGCGATTCTTGGTTACGACGCTGTATAGTCTCCTATTGCTTTTGCTAACATTTCCGTTATAGATTCCATGACTCAAGGTAGTTCCGAAGCCATTTGGTCAACCTTGCCTGACCAACAAGCCCGTATTTTGCGCTGGATGGTTCGTCTAGCGGACGATGTGACCTTACAGGAAGTCGCCGAGCATTTTGAGCTAGATTTACCGGAAGCTGAGGCTGAATTAAGCGCCTTAGTTGAAGAGGGATATCTCAGTACACTGACGACTTTGGACGAGGAAACCCGCTATAGGATGGTACCGAGTGGGGAGAGTGGGATGCTGGTGAGTGAGGAGCGACTCCTCCGCAAGACTTTGGCGACTTCGGAACGCAATGGGGATTTAGTCTCTATGCGGGGCAATCCCATTGCCATGATTACCAATCCATCGGGAGACTACACCATCACGGCCGGAGAAACCTTTGAATTGCGGGTGACTCTCAGTAATCAAGGGCCAAAAGGGGCTATCATCGACCTCTACATTGATGAAACTTCCCAACCTTTGCGTCAATGGTGTTTAAGCCCCGAGGAACGGCTGGCTTTGAGTCCGGGGCAAAGTAGTGAGGTGGTGTTTCAGTTTGTTATTCCGGTGCAGGCTATCCCGGAAAATTATATTTATTCTCTCATTATTGATGCGCCGGAACATTACCCGGAAGATACTCCCATCCGCCATCAACAAACCTTGCGGATTTTGCCCCCCATTCAAGCGGGGCCCCAGGTTAATGATCCCACTTTTACCCTATTTCCCAGTACCCGGGCGACTCAACCCCTCCCCATTACACCGGGGCAACCGTTTGAGGTGCGGGTGATTGTGAACAATCGTTCCAATCGAGTGGATCGGTTTCGGCTGACTTGTAGTGATTTGTCCCCAGACTGGTATCAGGTGATTTATCCCGAGGGTTTAAACCGTTTGGGGTTAGTGTTGGATCAAGATACCCTCGCTCTGAATCCGGGGAGTCAGGGGGAGATAGTGCTGTTGTTGCAGTTTCCCGAGGAGATTAGCGCGGGGCAGTATTTCCCGACGGTGTGCCTGACTTCTCTCAATAATCGGGATTTGTTGCTAATGGAGGTGATGTATCTTACGGTTCTCCCCCGCTATGACTTGAATATTGAGTTACGGACAATTTTAGGCAAGATTCGCTTAGGGGAGGGGTTGTATGAAGTGCGGGTGGCGAATGAGGGCAATACGGGGCGGGAATTAGTCATCGAAGCGCGGGAAGATGCGGAAACTCCAGATTGCACCTATCGGTTGTTGCCGAATACCTTACAAATTCCTCAAGGGGAAAGTGGCAAGGTGTTTGTGGAGGTGGAGCCGAGGGAACGGAAACGGCGGCCTTGGTGGGGGAAGGGGCGGGAGTATCGGTTCTTTTTGGATTTAATTGATCGCCATGATTTGCCCTTACCTGTAGAAAGTTTAGAGGGTACGTTAATTTGGCAGGCGAGGCCGTGGTGGCACTTGTTTTTAGTGATTTTGGCGGTGGGGGGTGCGATCGCCGCCGCCATTTTCTTGGTGTGGTGGTACTTTGTCCGTCCCCCTAGCCCCCCCCGGGTGCTTCAGTTTAGTTCCGTCTCCCCCACCTACGAGGCCGCTGATGGGGATTTTATCCATCTCAACTGGCAAATTACCCACCCCCGACGTATTGCCTCCTTGCAAATTAGCGGCACGGCCACGGGAGACGCAACCCCCCCTCGTCCTTTGGTCTATGATTTGACCAATGGCATCCCCGAGGCATTAGGGTCGGTTTGTTCCTTCCGGCCGAATCTGGTCTGTCAAAATGTGCGCACCGATGCCCGACAAGCGGGAGATTACACTTTTGAGTTAACGGTTGTTCCCCGTCGTTTACGGGATAATAGCCCCTTTTCCCAACGCACAGATACCATTAGTATTCTCCCGATTCCGGTTCCGACCTTGGTAGATTTAGCGGCTCAAATCGCGTCCCCGAATGCCACGGCGAATACTGCCCCCGTTGCTGTCAATACCGTTAGGTCGGTCAATGATTCGCCGTTCCCAGAAACCCTGATTCATTTTAACTGGCAGGTTCTCCACCCGGAACAGTTGCAGGAAATTCGCCTTGTTGGCCGTGCGCCCAATAATAGTGTGGTGAGTCCTCTACAACGCTACAGTTTTACGGGGGGCATTCCTGAAGCTTTGCGGCCGTACTGTCAAATTGTCGAACAACGGCTGATTTGTCGGGAGATTCCCCAAGTGGTGCGAGAACCGGGGGAGTATATTTTTGAGGTGGCTTTAGTTCCCCGACAGGGCAATGGGGAAGTGGTGGAGGCGAAAACGACGGATACTATTGTGATTGAAACCCCCCAGTCTCCCGAGTTGCTGGAATTTGACACGACCCAAAGCCAGTATGATGGGACGCAAAATGAACGGGTGCGTTTGAATTGGGAAATTGGTTTTCCTCGAAATTTGCGAGAATTGCGGGTGATTGGGCGATCGCCTGAAGGAGCGGTTTTAGCCTCCCAACAACGCTATGACTTCACCGACGGCATCCCCGCCCCCCTGATTGACTATTGCCGCGCCAGTCAAGAGCGGTTAGTCTGTCAAAATGTCCCGACTAATAGCACGGGGGGCGGTCAATATGTCTTTGAACTTTCGGTGGTGCCGAAAGCGGGTTTAGGTTTACCCAGCACCAGTCAAAGATCTAATCTGGTGGAGGTGAAGGCCCCGGATTTACCGGTGCGCATTGCCAGTTTTCAGGTCAATGGCCGGAATGTCCCCCTCAAATACATTGCCCGGGTCAATCCTCGTACTCCGACCCGTAGTTTGCGCATTTCTTGGCAAGTCCAGGGGCCGGTGGGAACTAAGGTGACGCTGCTCCCCATTCCGGGGAGTGTAGGGTCTTCTGGGAGTATGGCCTATCCTTTGAGTCAACAGAGTGGCCAGCAAACCCTGACGTTACAAGCGGTGAGTCCGTCTGGGGAGCAGGTGCAGCGATCGCTCATTATTGAAACTATTGCCCCAGAACCAACCCCCGGCGCGGCTCCCGGCAGTGATGGCACCCTGCCCAGTCGTCCCATTCCCACCCTCCCCACAGTTCCCGATTCCCCCTTTAGTTTGCCCCCAGAATTTGAGTGAGTAGGGTTTCTTGAATAAGGAAGCAGGGGGAGAGGTAATAGGTAATAGGTAATACTAATCAACTCCCGACCCCCCTGTTCCCTGTTCCCCGTTCCCTATTCCCTTGACTTCTAACATTGATAGAATGAATTAACGGCTCTCAAGATTCATCACTCAACAATGGGACAAGAATTCCGCTTTATCCTCCCGACACCACCGCAAACGGAAAGGTTTGCCACCCATCAACTCGCCTATGAATTTCGTCGGGAACGAGAACAGCGCGAAGACTGGCGGGATTATTGCGCTTGGTATGCAGAAACAGCCCAAAAACACCAAACGGAATTAAAAAAAATGCGCCGTGATATTAATTTGTTTGGCTGGTTTGTACGAGGTCATTAAAGGGAATACTCTAGGATAGCAACGATTTTAAATCGCTCTTCCTTTTGTTAAGGATGGCGATTAATACCTAGGAGATTTTACTCATGCGCTTAACCACTCAAATGCGTTATATTGTCTTGGTTTTATTTGGCTTTTCTTTGGTCAATATTACAGCTTTATTTTTACAAATCAACCGAATGAATGGGAATGCTCGCGTTATTAATTTAACTGGGGTGATTCGGGGTTCTAGCCAAAAAATAACGAAATTAAGGTTAAATGGTGAACGAGATCAATTTTATATAAACACAATTGATCAAATCTTCTCGGGGTTAGTTGGAGGGAGTTCAGAACTTGGTTTGACCGCTATTAAAAATCCTGAATTATTAGGACATATCCAAACCTTACAAAGCCGTTGGAACACTTTAAAAAATCTAATTGATAGTCCCGAAAATGACCCTCAACATCAAGAAGACCTAATCCGCTTGAGTGAGGAAGTCTGGAGATTAGCGGATAGTGCCACAGAATCTGCTGAAAAAATAGCGGATCAAAATCTAAATATATTGCAGGGCTTAAAAATATCATTATTCGTTTTGAATTTGCTACTTTTAGGAATTATTGCCTCGCTCATTCAAAGCATCTCTAATAAACTGGATGGCACGGTTAAAAATGTAGTGCTTTCCACCAAAGAAATTGCCTCAATCGTTGAAGAACAGGAGCGAGTTACTATTCAACAGCAAACGGTTATTAATGAAACAACTAACGTTATTACTGAACTGAGAGAATTTTCTGAAGATGTTGCGCAACAAGCCGGAGCGACCAAAAAGGTAGCGGATCAGGTAATGGATTTAACCACAGAAGGCAGTCAGACTGTAAAAACCAGTCAGCAAGATATGACTGAATTAAAAAAACAAGTAGACAATATTTCACAACACATTGCTTGGCTGCAAGAAAAAGCTAATCAAGTGGGAACTATTTCTCAAGCGGTTCGGGATTTAGCAGATCAGACTAATATGTTAGCTTTAAATGCAGCTATAGAATCAGTTAGAGCGGGAGAACAAGGAGAAGGTTTCCGAGTTGTAGCGCGAGAAATCCGGCAACTTGCCGATAAAAGTAAACAGTCTGCGCAGAATATTAATTCGTTAATTTTGGATATTCAAAACAGGATTAAAAATACAGTGGTTGCTACAAAAATGGGAACGGAAAGTTTAAACCAAACCGTTCAGACAACGAAAAAAACGGTGACGGTATTTCACGAAGTCGCTCAGGTCATTAACCAGGTGGCTATTAGTAGTGAACAAATTTTGCTCAGTACAAAGCAACAAGTTCACGCTACCCAACAGGTTGTAGATACGATGCACCACTTAGAAAATGCCGCCGAGGAGACAAAATTAGGGATGAATTATGCTAGAAGTAGTGCGCAGAGGTTGAATCTAGCGGCTGAAACCTTAAATGAAATTACCTAATTAACAGTAACTTACGGTCATTTCAACCCAAGCGTCGCAAGTTTCACCGGGGGGAAGATAGGTGAGATTTTCTTTACTATTGAGGGCGTTTCGTCCGGCGCTCCAAGGTTCTAAACAATAATAATCTTTCCCTTGAACGCTCCAAAAAACGAGGGTGGAATAAATATCTGAGTAGGTGAGGGTGAGTTTTAAATTATGGCGGGTATTCGTGACGGAAGCGGAGGGACGACTGAGCGGAAATAAGGCTAAATCAATTTCCGGTTCTGTGAAGTCAAACGCACCTTTAAAGGGGTGAGTTTTTTGGGTGAGGTGATCTTGATATTGGGTCGCGGGGAGATCAAACAAGAGTTTGCTTTTATCGGATACCCAAAAGTAGGGATGCAATCCGGTAGAAAAGGGCATTTCTACGCTGGAATGGTTAATGTAGCGTTGCAGGATTTTCAGGGAATTGCCTTTGAGTTGATAGGTGAATTGGAGTTCAAATTCAAAGGGATAATGACTATAGGTTTTGTCGTTGCTGGTGAGGGTGAGGGTAATTCCAGCACAGTCTTGGGTGAGGCCCTCAGTGACAGTCCAAGGAAGATCCCGGGCAAAACCATGTTGTTTGAGTTGATATTGTTTGGTTTGATGAACGTAGAGATCATTGGGAAGATTGCCACAAATGGGGAAGAGGATGGGAATTCCCCCACGAATGCTGAGATCGGGGTTTTGAAAGCGTTCTGGGTCAAAATAGAGGAGATTTTGTCCTTGAATGCGCCAACTGGTGATGATTCCCCCGCGTTCGGGGACAACTTCGATGCGAGAGTGGGCTTCTTGGTCTGTGAGAATATAGG
Source organism: Spirulina subsalsa PCC 9445 (assembly GCF_000314005.1). Classification (NCBI taxonomy): domain Bacteria; kingdom Bacillati; phylum Cyanobacteriota; class Cyanophyceae; order Spirulinales; family Spirulinaceae; genus Spirulina; species Spirulina subsalsa. The sequence continues at coordinate 548,781 of NZ_JH980292.1, read as the reverse complement.
TTTGATATTGTTCTTGTTTAAGTGCGATCGCAAACACCGATATCTGTCCCCTCTAAATTTTCCTGATCTTAGGCCATCCTTACGATTTAACCAAGTCTTGACACTATCGGCTTACCCCTTCACCAATTCTTCACATGACGTGTTCTAAAGTGTCAATGTAGTGACTGGATCGGAATCAGAGCTTCTGAACCGAAGTCGCGGGCTGGCAGTCCGAGACTTAAAACGGGCGTGGAGGTCATGTCGGCCGGGTGTGCTACCAAGCCCACCCCTCAAGCGTCAACCTGTGGTCTAGGCGAGTAACTTTGGTTGCCTGCTCAAGGCCCGAATCCCCCGCTTTTAAGCAGGGGAGGATGTCAAGAAGTGTACCCTGAATCACAAGATCACAAGTATCTGGCGGTTTTAGCTAGGTACTTGGTTTATTTTTGGGTTTATTCTTGTGTGGTCAGCGTTGGGAGGAATTAAAGGGAAATTGCTATAAGATGATGGCACTTTGCCCGAGTTGGGGCGTGCCGTCTACCACAAATGTTGTCTCATGTCTGCCCATGTTTTAGGTTGTACCCAGGGTTTACTGTTGTTCGGTGTGGGATTGTGCCTCTTGGGGGGAGAGGTGAGCGCCCAAAGTCCCCAAGTTCCCAATCCGGCGGATTTATTGCCTTCGGAGCCCCGACGGGAGATTTTGCCCGATACTCCGGTTTTCCCGACGGATCCGTTTCTCGATTTACCGTTACTGGATGAGGAAACGCCTCCCCCGGTTGTGGAGGGGGAGGGTTTTGTTTTACAAGGGTTGGAATGGGTGGGAAATACGGTGTTTGGAGATGAGGATTTACAGGGGGATTGGCAGGTGGGGGATCGTCTCTCTGTGACGGAGGTGATGGCCTTATTGGGGGAGATTGACCGCAAGTATGAGGAGGGGGGCTATATTACCAGTGGTGCTTTTGTGAGTCCGGAGGATTTTCGTCGGTTTCAGGAGACGGGGATTTTGCGGGTACAGGTGAGGGAAGGAGGGGTGGCGGAGATTCGGGTGAGGGTGGAGGGGCGATTACATCGGGAGTATGTGCGATCGCGCCTGAATTTAGCCACGACTCCCCCTCTCCATGAACCCACGTTACTGGATGGGTTGCGGTTATTACAATTAGACCCCATGATTGAGCAGGTAGAGGGGGAGTTAGGGGCGAGTCCTCAAGGGGGACAGAGTGTTTTAACGGTGGCTGTAGTGGCGGCTAATCCGTGGTTTGGGGAGGTTTTGGCGGATAATGGGCGATCGCCAAGTGTGGGCAGTTTTCGCCGAGGGGTGACGGTGGGACATCGGAGTTTATCCGGTTGGGGCGATCGCTTACAGTTGGGTTACAGTAACACGGAGGGCAGCAATAGCTACGATTTCAGCTACACCCTCCCTGTCAGTCCCCACAATACAACGGTTAATTTAACGACGGGAACCGCCAGTAGTCGCATTATTGAACCTCCTTTTGAGCCGCTCAATGTGGAGTCTATCTCCCGCTATACTCAAATCAAGGTGCGCCATCCTTTAAAGCAAACCCCCAGTCAAGAATTCGCGGTGGGTTTAGCCTTGTCGCGCACAGAAAGCGCCACTCGTTTACTGGATATTCCCTTTCCTCTCTCCCCCGGTGCCGATGGGGAGGGGAAAACCCAAATTACAGCCCTACGTTTTACTCAGGAGTGGACGCAACAAAGCCGTCAGCATATTTTAGCCTTCCGTTCTCAGTTTAGTCTGGGTCTGGACGCTCTGGGGGCAACGATTAATTCTCAGCCCCCAGATGCCAGGTTTTTCGCTTGGCGAGGACAAGGGCAATATGTGCGTTTAGTGGGGGATAGCACCTTGATTTTACGGGGAACTTGGCAATGGAGCGATCGCCCTTTAGTCCCTTCTGAACAGTTGGGAATGGGGGGATTGGGGACGGTGCGGGGCTATCGTCAGGATAGCCTATTAAGGGATCATGGCTTCTCTGGGTCGGCGGAGTGGCGTTTTCCGGTCTTGAAACTGCCCGAAGTCCAGTTTTTAGTTGCCCCTTTCGTGGATTTTGGTCTGGGGTGGAATCAGGGCGAGTCCTCGGATTGGGATAGTCTCGCCTCCCTTGGTTTGGGCTTACAATGGTTGATAGGCGATCGCCTTTCTGCCCGTTTAGATTGGGGAATTCCCCTCTCTTCTCGTTCATCGACTCAACGCACTTGGCAAGAAAACGGTTTACATTTCTCAATACAAGTCAATCCTTTTTAAAGAGGCAGTATCAGGGACAAGCCCATGATCACTAAATTCTCTCTCTCCCCAAACCCCAGACAGTCTTTTTTCCGCGCCTTACATCGCCCTAGCTTCCGTTATTTGTGCCTCTTTTTGCTCTGTTTCACCCTTACCCTGTTCCCCGTCACCGCACAATCTCAAAGCCATCTCCCCTCCCAGCAGTTGGTAGAGCAAGCATCGGTACTCTATGAGCAAGACCAGATAGAAGAGGCGATCGCACTCCTAAAAACCGCCCTCACCCAATACACCCAAAACCAAGACATTGGCGGACAAGCCCTTGTCCTCACCAACCTCTCCCTATTGTACCAAAAACAAGGAAATTGGACAGAAGCCCAAACCCTTTTAAACCAAAGTTTAGACCTCTTAAACCCACAACCAAAATCCACAGATACCCTAAATATCCTAGCACAAACTTGGTCAGTTCAAGGGACACTTTCCCTCAATTTAGGTCAGTTTCAAACCGCCCTTAACGCCTGGGAAAACTCCGCCCAATATTATCAGCAAATGGGGCAACCTTTACGAGCCATTGAGCCGCAAATTCATCAAACCTTTGCCCTACAAAACCTTGGACTCTATCGAGAAGCCCTCAACCGTATTCTCCAACTCAATCCTCCCCTCCTCCAACTCCCCAACTCCCCCCTCAAAGCCACAGGACTCCAGCAACTCGCTAAAATCATCCGCCTCGTGGGAGATATACCCGAATTAACCCAATATTTCGGCACAGAGAGCGATTATTTAGACCATTCTGAACGGTTATTAAGGCAGAGTTTACAGATACTCGAAGAAACCCCCTCACCCTCCCTAAAGCCCGCAATTTTATTAGAACTCGGCAACACCTTACAAGCCAAATATTATCAGAAAAAGGATTTAAACAATCGCTTGTATTTCGATAAAATAAATAATATTTTCATCAGAGAAAGCACAAACCTACTGGAAATTTTAGCCCAAACCCTCAACACTTATCAACAAGTCATCAAATCCCCCCTAACGACTCCCTTATTAAAAATCCAAGCGCAAACCAACCGCTTACAGCTTCTACTAGACTTCTCCCAACACAGAGACGAGATAGCCGGAAATCAGGACTTAATTGAGGCAAACCTAGCCTTACTGCAAACCGAATTACAGAACTTAGAACCGCTTTTATCTGACATTGCCCTCTTAGAACAGCAAAATCTCTCCCATCCACTACTTTACGCTAAACTCAAACTCGCTCATACTTTAATTAAAAGTCAATCTAAAGATTTTGCTCAACTTGCGCCACAACTCCTAGAACAAGTGATTGAGCAATCAACTCTAATTAACAACAATCAAACTCAATCTTACGCCAAAGGATATTTAGGAGCTTGGTATGAAAAACAGCAACAATGGCCTCTTGCCCAACAACTGACACAAGAAGCGCTGTTACTCGCTCAACAAATGCAATCCCCAGAATTACTTTATCAATGGCAATGGCAACTGGGGAGAATCTTAACCCAACGAAATCAACTCAAGCAAGCTATTTCAGCCTATCAATCTTCTCTGAAAAGTTTAGATACAGTGAGATTGAATTTAACGGCATTGAATAACTTTGATTATCCCTTTTTATTCCGGGATGATGTTGAACCCGTTTATCGACAATTTGCCCAGCTTTTGATTAATCAAGACAATAATCAGTCCCTGCAACAAGCGACGCAAATTATTGAACAGTTACAAGTAGCTGAACTGGAAGACTATTTAAGATGTCAACTGCGCAATGATCAGGGAGTGCCGTTAAATGACTACATCGCTGAGAATAATTTAAACACAGCCGTTATGTCCTTGATTGTGTTAGATGATCAGGTTCATGGGATTGTCAAGTTGCCCAAGGATGAGCCGTTAATTCATTTTGCGAGAAAAGCAGATGATATTGAGGCTAAAGTAGCTGAAATTAGAGATCATATTAAAAGAAGAATAAACTCTCCTGTCTTTTCAGAGTTATATCAGTTATTAATTGAACCTATCGAAGACAATTTACAATCTAATCAAATTAGCTCTTTAGTATTTATTTTGGATAGCGAGTTAAAAAATATTCCTCTCAATGCGCTGTATGATGGGGAACAATACTTGATTGAAAAATACAGTCTTGCCCTAAATTTAGGATTTAATGTTTTAGAAACTCCGGCTATCCCTCTAGAGTCTAAAAATATTATAGCTGCCGGGGTTAGTGAAGAAAATTTAGGACAAATTGCCTTACCCTTTGTTGAAAAAGAGTTAAGTTACATCCAATCCAAGTTTCCTCAAAATACTATCCTAAAGAATCAAGATTTTACCCCTTTTTCCTTTAAAAATGCTCTAACCCAGCAATCATTTAATATCGTTCACTTAGCGACTCATGGAATGTTCAAATCTGATCCTAATGGCACTTTTATTTCAGCCTATAATGAGAAAATCACTTTGAATGAATTAAGCAGCATTTTGCAAACTCAGGGAGAGAGAAAGGAAACCCCCCTAGATTTATTAGTCTTGAGTGCTTGTCAAACAGCGATAGGAGATAAACGTGCTACATTAGGTTTAGCGGGCATTTCAATTCAGTCTGGGGCAAGGAGTACCATTGCTTCTTTATTCGATATTAATGATGCAGCAACCGCCATATTAATCAGCCATTTTTATGACAACTTAGCAGAACCTGAGATGACGAAAGGGGAAGCTTTACGTCAAGCTCAGGTGCAGTTATTGCAGAATCCAGATTATAGATTACCTTATTTTTGGTCGTCTTATGTTTTGGTCGGGAATTGGCAATAGTTTTGAGCTATTCTGGTTTACAGCAATGACTCATCGGTTCATTTTGCAAGGAGTCTAATCCTAATTCTCTGAGTAAAGACTGTAACGCACTTTGTTGTTGATTCGGGTCTAAATTGTTAAGCTCTGTGAGACGATCATAAATCAATTCTTCTGAGCTAGAGTTAGAGACGCGACGAATCCATGCTGATGTGGAGTCAAATTGAGCAGGGGCATTTTCGGAACAGTACATATCTATACTTAAGTGCCATTGATAGAATTGATCAATTTCTAATGGATAATCTTTGTTGAGTGGAATTTGAATAAATCCGGGAGTATTACGAACCGGTACATTAAATTCATAAAGTAATTTTTGATCCCGATCTCGCAGATCAAAAATGACTCGACCTAACATAGCTGTATCATAGGGAATATAAACCCAAATTGTGGGATGTTCTTGGGTGGTTCTACCAAAACGTAAAATTCTATTGCCGGGTTGCTCTTGATGAATGACAATGGGGGTTAGAGGATGAGTCAGTTGAGGACAACCCGGACGTCTACCAGTCTCTATTTCCCCATGTATTTCCTCATCTTCTCTATTTCTTTGTGTTAATCTTAAACTATCTAAAGGCGAATTGTTTGTACTCTGGGTTTGACTGGGCAGGGAAAAGCTATAACTCCAAAAGCCAAACATCAGGAGGATAATTTGCAATAATTTAGGAAGTTTAATGAGTGAATTCATGTTTTTTACTCTCCAATTAATTAAACGGGTTAACCTTGATGGTGTTTGATTTCTGGTCAAGATAAATGATTACCGGACTGGTTACAATTATCCCTAAAGCCGAAGGAATTAAAGGCAGCCACCAATTTTGATTAAAGCTTATGTAGCACAGAAAAAATAGGACTCCTAGGGTACTGCTAACACCAAAGATTAACAGGCGTGGTTTACGACATAATTGAATGATGATTAGGCTAGTTACCGACCAACTTAAGATCCAAAGATGTTCTAATGGCTGAGGTAAGGTATAAAGGCGAGATTGATCTAAAATTTGACTAATCATCTGGGCTTGAATAACAATTCCAGCCTCTTTTCTATCGGATTTATAAGGGGTATAAGCCGCTCCCTCACTATGTTCATCTCTGCCGATGAGAATAATGCGATCGCGCACTAAGTTACGCATCTCTGCATTAGAAAGACCTTGTAGCATAAATCTTAACGGAATCTGTTTAGGAGACTGAGAACGATAATTGAGTAAAATTTGCGCGCCTCCAGCTTGACTTTTTGAGAGTCTATATCCTCCTGTGTTGGTTTCAAGCAAAGGTTGAAAATGCTCCTCAATATCCTCCATTTCTTCTAAAACAGGTTGCCCTTGTTGCTGCCAATAACGATTAGCAATTCGTAAGGCAAAAGAACGCCGAGTGGGACAGTTTGAATCAGCCCGACGGACTAGAGTTTGGCGACGGATGAAACCCCTAGGATCTTCTGGGGCTTGGGTAAATCCTAATCTTTCTTTAGGAAAATCATCAGGAGCGCCCAGACTGGGCAAATCCTGTGATGCAATTTGACATCCCAGAAAAACCCTTTCTTCAAGCATTAATTCAGGATGATTTTCTAAGTTTTTAGGCATCATAATCCCAATGCCTAATACTCGCGGTTCATGAGGCTTGAGATTTTGCCATAACAGGTCTAATGCTTCAAAAGATAAGGAATCTCTCCGCTCCCATCCTTGCTCATCTTGATACTGTAAATCCTCTTCTCCAATGGTAATGACTAAAATTCGATTATCGGCTCCTTGGGTGTCTGGTCGTAACCTCATGAGATGATCAAAAGCGTTCAATTCGGCTGGCTGAAATACCCCCACTTCTCGCAGACCAATAATACAAGCAGTAACTAATAAACTGGTGAGGATGAATTGTCGCCACGGGGGACGTTTTGGCGGGGGAGGGGGAGGGTCTGGGAGAGGGGAATCGGCGAGTTCACAAAGGGACTCCCAACTGGGGGGAAGAATGACGGGATTTTGGCAAATGACAGGCAACCAACTTGCACAGGGAAAGTAGGGTTCTAATTCATCGTGTAGCCGTTCTCTGGCCTCTCTGACGGCTAAATAAAGGGGTTTTCCGGTGGCAAAGCTTTTGAGAAAGTAGGTGAGGAATTTTTGCGCTACTTGGTCGGGGACTAATTCGCGCATGACAATCATTTGGGGGATGTTGAGGTCGTCTAGACGCTGGGAGAGTCCTAAACCGTCGCAGGAGTTGAAAATGGCTAGTTGTAGACCTTGTTCGACGGCTTTTTTCAGGGTGAACCACAGTTCATCAAGGGTGATGCTTTCGTTGGGGTTGAGGTAAAGACGGCCTTGGTCGTTTTCGGTTTCACTGTGTCCGGCAAAAAAGAGAATGTCCCAAGGTTGATCTTGTAGGCATTCAATGACGGTGGCGCGGTCGGGTTTAATGAGAAAGTGGGGGTCTACTTGGGGGAGATTTTCAATTAAACGTCGGTCTTTGGCGAGGTTTAATCCGTCGTCGTGGCCGAGGATGGCGAGGATTTTCACGCGGCCGTTGCGGAAGGGGGAATAGTGGGAGGGGTGGGAGGTGGATTCGAGGGGACTTAAGGCGGGTTCGGCGTTGGGGTATTGTTGGAGGAGTTCCCACTGGGTCCAGGGGAGTTTTTGCAGGGGTAGGTTTTGGGTGCGGACGAGAAAGCGGATGGTGTCTTGGGGGGAAAGCTGCTGACGGAGGGTTTTGTCGAGGGGCCGAAAGTCGGGGGAGTCTAACCATTGATTCAGGCGATCGCACAATTGCTGACCTGACTCCTGACATTCAGCGATTCTCTGCTCAATCAGGGCTTGTTGTACTATCTGTTTGGGTTTAATCCGAAAGAGAATCTCTTCCCAAATTTCGGGAGCGTTCTGAGAACGACGATAGGGAGCCCCTAAAGGACGATAGCGTTCTAACCAATGGTGTTGTAACTGCTCGGCTAAGGCCAGATTCGGGGGGAGGTTTCCCTTGCGCTTGAGTACGCTGGCCATCCCTGATGAGCTAATTTCCAAGGTGACGCGACACCCGGTTTCTAAGCTTCCGTCCAGTTCCAGAATAACAACTTTTTCCATCCTTCTAATACCGCTTATCAGGATTCTGGTTTGAGTAGAATCCTTTGATTATATTGATATCTCTGGGCAAAACTGGGGAAATAATGCAGCCTGGGGGAATTTGCGACAAAACTTCACAAAGTGGGGGAATTTTTCCCGATGGGGGATAAATTTTGCATCAAATGGGGTCATCTTGCCAGAGAGATCAGTAAAATCAACTAACTGGTTTCCCATTATGCTGATTCGTGATTTGACCCAACAAGTGTTAAAGACTGGCTATTTAACCCTCGAAACTGAAGCCAAGTTACGAACTTTAATACAAATGACCCAATATGATTTAGAGGATTTGCGCGCTTTTACCCGTCTCCAGTGCGCGGTGATGGATGGCTGGGTGATTCAACAGTCGCGCTGTATCCGGGAGAGTTAGGGGAATTGTAACGATTTATAACGAGTTGCATCGGATTCAGGCGATCGCACCAGAGACACCCATAGAGCAAGGAAGCGTCTCCCCTTGCTCTCTTCGTGCTGCTCTGAGGAGGAATCAAACAGACATTTTTGTAATTTAAAGCTTTGGTAAACTCGAAATGATTTCTTAAGCTTCTCTTGGGAACTCCCTTGAGAACTAGGGGCTTTTGGTTTCTTTTTTAAATAAAAAGTAGGGTTTTTTACACTTATTTTCCCCTTCTTAAAGATTCAGTAAATCATCTCAAAAATCCAGACTTTCGTGATAGAAGTAAGATTGTCAAGAGATAATTCATGAAAAACGATCCGCCATTTCTGGCGAATTTTCGCAACAGAAGACAATCCTATTTGTTCATCTACTCTAGGTCAGGATTATGAAAACAAAACATTGGATGGGTGTCGCTACCACCACCCTCGGTTTAACCCTCAGTGCTGCCTCCAGCAGTCTCGCTGCAACCCTTCACAACGGTTGGTTTTATACCATTGACCCCAGCTATGATAGTTATGGAACAGTCAATGGTAACGTTCAAGTTGGGGGAACAATTTATGAAGACTATGGCATGGCCATTAAAGAAGATTCCGAAACAGGTTTAATTTGGGTTGCACTCAACACAAACACCCCCTTAGAAGGTAACGTTACCGGAGAACGACTCTGTTTAAATAACGGTACTTGTTTCCCTGTTCGCAACAACAGCATTGCGTCCGGTGACTTATTCTTTGACTTCTCTGGCACCGGAAACTATCAAGCGGCTTTTGACTCTGGTTTAATGTATGGTGTTCGTTTCACACCTTATAATGATTCCCTCGTTGATGTGGGAGTTTATGCCAATGTTACCGGATATCATGTCGGAAGATATAACGCAGGTTTCTGGAATTTAGGCAGCTATAATGCCTATGCTAAAGAACGAGGTAACTTAGGAAATCTTGATACTTGGATGGGAGATTTACGCTGGAACGATCCTTACTTTGATCCTTATACCAGTCAAGGTTTGATGCCTAATGTGATTGGCAGTGGAGAAAGAATCGGAGATGTCACCTTGCGCAGTCAACAAGAACTTGAAGAAGCAGGATTTGATCCGAGTTTCTTTTTTGAACTAGGCAGTAATATTATGGGGTTTAGCTTCCAAAAGCCCCTAGAATGGACGGGGAATTTTATCGCTACTCTCTTAAAAGAATGTCTCAATGATGGAATGGCTCTCCTCGGTTCTTTTAACCCACCTCCTCCCGAACCTGACCCCATTATTGATGATGGATGTGCCGTTACATTAGGGGAACTTAAAGCCTTAGCACCGGATGAAATTGATGGCAGTTGGAAAATTTTCTACGATGTTTTATCCCATCAATGGTATGATCCCCCAGCTTATACAGGCTTTGAATTTACAACCATTGGGGGAACACAATTTAAACAAATTTTGGACTTTCCTTGTGGAATTGCTGCCGAAGATACGTTTAGCATTATTGTCCCCAATATCAACGGTCAAACTGAAGTCGTTACACTGAATAGCTTAAAACCCGGAGATCGAGTAGATTTTGTTGAACTCTTCGGGCAACCGATTAGTACCTTTACAGCCGTTGGAGTGATTGACTTAGCCAATACATCTCGACCTTTCTCTTTACAATTAGGTTTAGATTCAGAAATTGGCAGTTTTAAAATACGGATGATTGAGGATTTAAAAGGTTTACCAGACTATGTAGACTTACCTAAACTTCTCTTACCTCCGGTACCGGTAGAAAATGACAGCGAAAAAGCACCTGAACCGACTGTTCTTTTAGGTTTAATTACAGTGGGTTTCCTCGGAACAAAACTAAAAAAACGGGTTCAATAGCATTTCCCAATAAACTAGAAACTCATGCGAGGTGCGTCAGAAAGAATCACTGTAATCCCGACGCATCATTTTTTAATTCTGAACTACTCTCTCTATCACTATTAGCCCGTAGCATAATCGGTGTATTGGCGCATAAATGGGTCATGAAACCCTACCACAATATCCTGTTTTGGGATACCTTTATCGGCTAAAATTTCGCCAATCTCATCTTCTGTTCCATTCCACTCAATCCAAATTTTTCCCCCTTTGATATTAAAATATAACACAGGGCCGAATATCCTTCTTTTTTGATACCAACCCACATAAATCATCTGATAACGATCTCGTTCTGTATCAAATAATAGTTAAGCTTCTACATACTCATCACCTCCTTTCTCAGCATATTCGGTGAGTAAATCTTGAATAATCTTGCGATATTTTTCTAGCTTTTCCATTGTGTAATTTTCTTTAACTCCACATCGTAAATAAGTAGAAATTTATTCTATCCTAGAATTCTTAATCTGACACTGCCATAATAATTGAAGAGTCGATAACTCCGATAAACCCTGACTCTCATCAGACTCCACATCTCGACGGATAAAGGACGGGGAAAGCATAAAACCCGGTAACGCATCAGTCGGAGAGGGAGCTAAACCTCCCCTTCCAGTAATGTTAAAACGACTACGGGTTAAATCTTGAGTCGTGCCATCCCGTCGGACTTGACATCCTGTGCCAATTTGAGGATCATTAGGCTGTCCCGGTAGCTGTTCCTCCGGTTGAAATGGCTCTACATCTAACACAGTTATCCCATCAATTCCTAAAGTAGAACTGGCGCTTAAATCGCTCTGTGGTGTTCGGACCAATCGCCCCGGATTACTAAAGCCAAAAATACCTAACGCTCGGACGAAAATATTACCCCCTCGTCCCTCAATTGCCGTCGCCGCAATATCGCTATTTTCAGACAAAATAGCTAGAACATATCCCCCAGCCGTGATAAAAATATTCCCCCCATTTCCTGTTCCTAATGCCTCGGTTAAAATATTACTATTGTAACGTAAAATCAGATTTTCAGCGACTTCTAAGGTGATATTTCCCCCTTCCCCAGAAATCGTTCTCGCTAATAAATTCCCTTGTTGATTGAGAAACATAGAGCGCGCTTTAATATTCAAATCTCCTGCCCGACCTGTCCCCAATCCACTAATAGAAATTTCGCCCCGATTTTCAACCGTTAAATCTCCCGTGTTTATATTTAGCTCTCGTGCATTTCCTGACCCTAAACTGGCTAAATTTAAACGACTTCCTGCTCCAGTAATCTTAACAAAATCCTGAGCATTAACGCCTAAAATTCCCCCTTGACCACTGCCAGAAGTTGTTGCAGAAACCTGTCCTCCTGTGTCTAAAGTAAACTGCCGCGTACTAATCGTTAACTGACCCGCATCTCCTGTTCCACTACTATCAAAACTTAAACGAGCATTATTGAAAACCCGCACAAAATCCTGAGCATTAACGTCTAAAATTCCCCCCTGACCACTGCCAGAAGTTGTTGCAGAAACCTGTCCTCCTGTGTCTAAAGTAAACTGCCGCGTACTAATTGCCAACTGACCCGCATCCCGCGTTCCACTACTATCAAAACGGACAGAACCATTATTCAACACTTGGAAGTTATCAGTATTTACCGTTAAGCGTCCTCCATCCCCCGTATTAGTGGTAATGGCTGAAATAGTCCCACTATCTTTGACCTGTACATTAGAGACATTAATATTTAACTGACCTGCATTGCCTGCTTGTTGGGATTCAAAAAGTAACCGACTGGCTAAACCATTATTACTTTGTCCAGCAACCGTTAGATTTTGACCATTTACATTAAGTAAACCCGCATTACCTTGACTGATAGTTGAGGCTGAAATTTGACCCCCATTTAAGATTTCAATTAAAGGAGATTGGATGGTAAAATTACCCGCATTCCCACCCCCAAAAGTATCGGCATATAAAGAACTCCGAAGCAATCCATCGGGTGATGTCCCGATGACGCGCAAAAAACCTGATGCGTTAATTGTGACATTTCCTGCTTGTCCTAAACCGGATGTAGAAGCATAGATACTCGCCCCCTCTTCAAGAGTTAAGCGAGGAGTAGATACTGATAAGTTACCTGCATTCCCTGAATTAGTCGCCCCTAAAAATAAACCAGTAGAACTCCCATTATTCCCCGTTAATTGGAGTGAGTTAGAGGCATTAATAACTATATCTCCTCCCCTCCCACTGCCTTGACTAAAAGCCGAAACTAATGAGCCATTTTTTGCGCTAAAATTCTGACTATTAATGACTAAATTTCCCGCGTTGCCTGTTCCGCCAACGGTATTGACAAAGATAAAGCCTCGGTCTAAATCAATAGTATTGGCAATGTTAAGTAAAATTGTCCCAGCATGACCTGAATTGTTTGTATTACTATACAAACCTGAACCATTAACTATTCTCAAATTTTGAGCGTCTAGGTTTAAAACAGCACCCCGACCAGAACTACGAGTCCCAGCTAAGAGTTCTGCTTGGTTGTTTAGAATGACATCCTGACCTGCTTTAACGGTCAAATTTCCGGCCTGACCTGCTCCAAATGTGTTACTATTCACTAGGGCATTATTGAGGGTAATATTCCCTAAAATAGCTTCAAGGGTGATGTTGCCTGAGTTAAGTCCTGTAGAGGAGGATTGTATATTCCGATTGACGGTTAAATTATTATTAGCTCTGATGTTAACATCACCACTTCTTCCAGCTTGGGAGGCAGTGCTTATTGCGCCTTGTACCCACAAATTGCCCTGACTTTTTAAGTTAATATGACCCCCGTTACCTTGAAGTGAACTAGAATTCAATGAGTTGCTAATATTCAGTTCTGTTCCCTCTAAGTTAATCAATCCCCCATTGCCATTGGTAGAGTTAGTATTAATGGATTGAGTCACGTGGAGCAAGTTTTTAGCAACAGCATGGACTGTTCCGGCATTTCCAACAGTGGACGCTGTATCAATGAGTCCATTTAGATTAATATTATTCCGAGAGTTGATAAAAACATCTCCCCCATTTCCCACCGTGCTACTGGTCTTAATTACTCCCCCATTTAATAGGGTAATATCTCCTTGTAAGTTGGGGTTTGTTTGATAATAATTGGTGAGTAACACTAAACTATCGGGAACATTAATGGTAATGTTGCCAATGTTGATTTCCGCATTAGTGACGGTGGGAAAAGCAAAGCCATTAATTGTTGTAAAATTAGCTCCTATAATTCCCGGAAGACCGATAAATTGGGTGTCCATTCCTGCCCGAATATCCACAGTAGCGCGATTCGTTCCATCGATTTGAACTGTTGTCCCATCAGATAGGGTAACGGTGCTTAAATTGGGGGTAGTGATGGGATTAATGGTGTTGCCTGTGGCATCGGGGCCGGTGATGGTTATGTTGGCAATATTAACCCGACCTCCGGCTAAAATATGGAGAGATGTTCCAGTATATTCGTTGATTAAAACATCCCCCAATGAGTAGACAATAGGATCATTGGGACTGTGTAAATCTCCCGGAGTTTGCTCTAGGTTTTCGACCCGAAAACTCCCCCCACTCCAGTAGTGTGCATCTCCTAGGACAGGATTGGCACTGCGTAAGATCATATCTTGACCAGAAAATAAGCCACTGTCGGGATGATTGAGGGCAAAAATATCTAATTTTTCATCCCCTTGCAGGGTTAATTTACCCTCAGCAACGGCAATGAAAGGGTGGGTCAAAGTGTCTCGAATTTTCAGGGTATCGAGGGCTTTTAGGGTTAAATCTTGACCTGCATAGAGTTGTCCTTGAATATCGAGTTGTGGGGCGGCCAAGGTGAGGTTTTCGCCGACGGATAAAATTCCGCGACTGGTGATAATACCTTGGGGGTTATCTCCATACTGTAATCCGGGTTGAAGATTGACGGTTAAAAGGGGTGCAGGTTGGGGATTAGTGGCACTGAATTCTAAACCATCCCCGAAGAATAAACGATGGGCTGTGGTGGCTAAAAATGACCCGTTGATGTCAAGTTGTGCGTTGGGGCCAAAGAAAATCCCGTTGGGATTGAGGAGGAAAAGGTTGGCGTTGCCGTCTACTCCAAGGGTGCCTAAAATGTTGCTGGGATGGCTGCCAGTGACGCGACTAAAAATGTTAGTAATTCCGGTGGGATTGTGGAAGTAAACGCGCTGTCCGTCGTTAATATTGAATTCAAGGAAACTATGAAAGAGATTGACTCCCCGGATAGCGCCTCCGTCGATTTGTTCAGCGAGTTGTCCGTTGATGGGTGTTTGGGGGGTGAGGGTGGTGTTTTCGCTGCCTAGGGTGGTGTCTGGGATGATTTGCGCTTGTAGGGGTTTGGGGGTTAAGGTGAGGAAACAGAGACTAGCACCTAAACTGATGAGGGGTTTAAGGGAAGACATGATCTTTTCTGGGGGTGATACGCTTTGCTTTAGTCTCTGACAAAATGCAGGATTTTGATGCAATGGCGATCGCATTTGCACAAAACTTGACCTCTAACCCCTATTCCCCCGTGCATTCCCCCTAGGCGCTAAAGTATTTCGCCACGGGATGATAGGTAATAATGGCCGTAGTGGATTGTTCAGGATACAATTGTTCGCTTTCGTCCATGTATAAACCAATGCGATCGCACCCTAACAACGTCAATTGTTTATACTGGTCTTGTATATTGGGACAGGCCGGATAACCAAAACTGTAACGAGAACCCTGATAACGTTGTTGCAGGATGTCTCGAATATTATCCGGTTCTAAGTCCCCAAATCCCAACTCCCGGCGGATTTTAGCGTGAGTCCATTCAGCCAGCGCCTCGGCCGTTTGTACCGCCATCCCGTGATAATAGAGGTAATTGGTGTAATCATCCCCCTCAAACAGCGTTTTAGCGTACTCTGTGGCCACATTCCCCATCGTTACCGCTTGCATGGGGAAAACATCAATAATCCCCGAATCTTTGGGGGCGAAAAAGTCCGCAATACAGAGACGACGACCGGAACGTTGTCGGGGGAATTCAAAGGCCGCGACTTCTTGTTTCCCTTCGGGATTATTGGGGTCATAAATAGATAGGGTATTCCCCGCCGATTGACAGGGGAAATACCCATAAATCACCGTCGGATGGAGGAGATTCTCCTTGAGAATTTTCGCTTTCCAGTCCGCTAAAATTGGGTGAACTTTCGCCGCTAAAAACTCGTCGTATTCCTCCCGCGATTGGTCTTTAGGTTTGCGGAATTGCCACTGTCCCACAAATAACGCCTGTAAGTCTAAATACCAGAAAATCTCCTCTAAGGATAACTCACTAGGTTGTAACAACCGAGTCCCCCAGAAAGGAGGAGTCGGTCGGTCTATTTCCACCGCAACCGCTTCTGAACGGCGGGTATCAATGACCACCGATTCATCTTTTTTCACCTTGCCATTGCTACTGTCTCCCCCGTCTTCTTTCCCCTCATTGCGACCTTGGAAAACTTGATTTTCTGCCGCAAAATCGGCTAAAAAGCCCTGTAAATCATCCCACCCCCCGGCTTTTTTGGCGGGCATTAGTTTGTCCATAAAGTGCAAGTCGGAAAAGGCATCTTTCCCATAAACCACTTTACCGTTATAGGTATTCTTGCAATCTTCATAGACAAATTTAGGCGTTAAAGCAGCACCGCCTAAAATCACAGGAACGGTAATTCCTCGCTCATTAAACACTTCTAAGTTATCCTTCATGAAAGCCGTAGATTTAACTAACAATCCACTCATGGCGATGCAGTCCGCCTTGTGTTCCTCATAGGCTTGTAGGATATTCTCCACAGGCTGTTTAATGCCTAAGTTAATCACTTTATAACCATTGTTGGTCAAGATAATATCAACTAGGTTTTTGCCAATATCATGGACATCTCCCTTGACCGTTGCAATGATAAACGTCCCCTTGGCATTACTTTCTCCCTCTTCTTTTTCCATGAAGGGTTCTAAATAAGCCACAGCCGCTTTCATGGTTTGGGCAGATTGTAAAACAAAGGGCAATTGCATCTGACCTGAACCGAACAATTCCCCGACAACTTTCATCCCATCTAAGAGGAAAACGTTGATAATATCGAGGGGAGGATATTGTTGTAGGGCTTCCTCTAAAGCCGGTTCTAACCCTAACCGTTCCCCATCAATAATATGGCGTTTTAGCCGTTCTTCAATGGGTAAATTAACATCAACCGCTTCCCCTTTACTAGCTTTTTTCCCTGCAAACAAGTCTGTTAATTTCGTTAGGGGATCATAAACGCATACATCCCCCTCAAACTTCCGCCGATCATAAATTAAATCCCGGCAAACTTCTTGATGTTCGGGGTCAATTTTCGCTAAGGGTAAAATCTTGCTGGCGCTGACAATGGCCGCATCTAAACCCACCTGCATGGCTTCATGAAGAAAGACTGAATTCAACACTTGACGGGCGGCCGGATTTAACCCGAAGGAAATGTTAGAGACTCCCAATAAGATGTGACAATGGGGCAATTCTTGGCGGATTTTTTCAATAGAAATAATGGTCGCCTTGCCATTTTCCCGGTCTTCTTCAATCCCAGTGGAAATGGGCAGGGCGAGGGGGTCAAAAAAGAGTTCATGGGGGGGGATACCATAGGCTAAGGCGCTATCATAGGCTCGTTTGGCGATCGCAAATTTCTGATCAGCCGTCCGTGCCATCCCCTCCTCGTCAATGGTACCGACCACTACACCCGCCCCATAGCGCTTGGCCAAATCCAACACCTGATAAAAGCGCGGTTCCCCGTCCTCATAGTTGGTCGAATTCAGGATACATTTCCCCCCGGCCACCTTTAGACCCGCCTCCATCTTCTGCCATTCCGTCGAGTCCAACATCAGGGGCAACGTGACATTATTCACCAAGCGCGAGGCCAACTCTCGCATATCTCGTTCGCCATCCCGTCCCACATAGTCCACATTGACATCCAGAATATGCGCCCCTTCCTTAACTTGGGCTTTCGCGAGGGAAATTAAACCGTCCCAGTCCTCCTCATCCAACAGCGTGCGGCACTTTTTCGACCCACTAGCATTTAACCGTTCCCCCACAATCAAAAAGGAATTATCTTGAATATAGGGCTGGGTGCTATAAATCGAGGCCGCCGAGGGTTCATAATGGGGGCGGCGTTCTTTCGGCGTTAATCCCTGCGCCATCTCCGCCAACTGTTGAATATGTTCCGGTCGAGTACCACAACAACCGCCAATAATTTGCACCCCCAAATCTTCGACAAAGTGCATTAAGGCCATCCGTAATTCCATCGGCGTGAGGCGATAATGAGCTTGACCGCCCACATTTTCCGGTAAACCTGCATTAGGAACACAGGAAACAATAAAGGGGGAATTTTCCGCCAAATACTTAATATGTTCCTTCATTTGTTCGGGGCCTGTGGCACAATTTAGCCCCAAAATATCAATAGGATAGGGTTCTAAAATCGCTAAGGCGGCGGCCATTTCCGTCCCAACTAACATCGTTCCCATCACTTCCATAGTGACAGAAACCATCAAGGGCAAACGCTCCCCTTTTTCGGCAAAAACTGCCTCAATGGCATTCAGTGCCGCCTTAATTTGTAAAACATCCTGACAAGTTTCGACTAATAGAAGATCCACCCCCCCATCATAGAGGCCGCGAATCTGTTCAATATAGGCCTCTCGCAGGCTATCAAAATCAATATGTCCCAGGGTCGGTAACTTCGTCCCCGGCCCAATAGATCCGGCCACAAAGCGGGGTTTTTCTGGCGTAGAATATTCTTGGGTTAAGCGTTTCCCCAACTCTGCCGCCTTGCGGTTGAGGTCATAGGCACAATGGGCTAAATCGTACTCTCCCAACACCAAGGGAGTCCCTCCAAAGGTGTCTGTTTCAATAACATCCGCCCCCGCCTCCAAAAACCCGCGATGGACTTTCTCCACGGCCTCCGGTTTCGTCTGCACCAGATACTCATTACAGCCCTCATATTGCGCTCCCCCAAAGTCCTCAGCCGTGAGATTCTGAACTTGGAGGTTTGTCCCCATTGCACCATCAAACACGAGGACAGGACGTTCCGGACTATTGAGACGATCGAGAAAAGCACTCTTCATGGGTTATCAAAACACCTCCGAGATACCCCCACCTCGCGGAACGCAGGTGGGGGAGGGATAGGAGCGGTGGTTTCGGGGGTATGCGCTCCGCGCAGGCTGCGCCAACGATGCCCCCGAAACTACCAAATTTGTGCTACGGGCAATCAAAGAGACTTTTGAAGCGGTGAATTGCCCTAACCGCTTCCAGTCGGCATTACTCACAGATACTTGTCGTTGGGTGTCGCCACTCACCCACCCGACGTAAACTCGACCTGCCATTTCAGCGCGAACAATGTCACCTTTGCGAACTCCATGTCGTGTGGTTGTGCCACCATACTTGCGGCGTGCACCACCCTTGGCTGGAACCATCAGATGCAGTTGTCTACGTGAAACCGGAGGTCTATGAATTACATTGAAAACCGAAGACGTTAACGCAACTGAACCCCTCCAAGTCTGGCCGCGAGTGTTGGCTGTGTGGAACGGTTCGTACTTGATCAATTCAGAACAGGCCAGAGCTAACCCATCAACTGCATGGCTTTCAGGCGTTTGAGCCGATTTGTCTTTCGACTTAACCAGCCCTAGCTGAGTCCTGATACTAGCCGTTTCGTAGCCGAATTGAGTCTTAACTGATGCTAGTTTTGACAACCAACCTAACATCACTTTTTGCCCGACCATCACAGGGGAGAAGGATTTTGAGCCTTTTGCTTTCACGTATTCGTAGACAATCTTGCTAACGGGAAACAGATGGCATAACTCAGTCACGACCCGTAATTCAAGCTGGCGATTGGCCCGAATACTGGGAGGCAGTTTACTCTGTCCGCGGTTATCGAATCGCTTCTGTCTGTGGGCGCGTTGGGAATAGGCAACCTGGCGGTTAATTCTGCGCCCCCTGCGTCCACGTCGCATCATTCGACGTTGATCCATCCGGTCTTTGACCGTCTGGAACGGCAGAATCAGGTGTGCTAGAAATAGGGTGGCTTTGGGTGATTGCACTCCGATACCGGAATACAATTTTCCGGGGTCAACCCCAACCGCAATGGTTTGAGTGTTTTCCCCAGATGGTTGCTGGGTCAGTTGGACGTAAAACATCCCCACATCCGACCACTTGCCCACAGCCACTCCATCCCGAATCCAGCGACGAGCGCGGCTGGGCTTGGTTGGCATTAACGGTTTCCCGTCAGGTGATAGAACTGGAATTCGTAGCATTGTGATAAACCTCTGATCCTATGATCGAGTTTAAGTCTCTTCGCCCACCGAATCCAGCATGGCTTGGCTTTCCCAACGCCTCGAACCAGGAGGCTTGCAGATAGTCCGGTCTAGAGAAGCAACCGGAAGTGCGTGACAGGATTCGGCTCTATGGGCTATTCAAGGTTTCAGCGGGTCTGGCTCCCCACTCTCCCACCTCGCGGAACGCAGGTGGGAGTTCTTGAAGGGTTATCAAGACGGGTAAACAGATTAGGGGTCAAGAGTGAGGTCGCCCTCACCCCCTCCCATTCAGAACCGGACTTGACAGTTTCCCATCATCCGGCTCTTAGTCTGATGGTTTCTTTGTTAAGAATACAACCTTTTGGGCTGCTTGGAATATCCTCTTTCGGAGCTTATAAGCCTTTTCCTTTCGGTGGCTTTCATACATCCGTAGTCTTTAAACTCGGTTTCGTCTGTAAATTGTTAAGAATGTTTGTACTCTATAAACAAATAGCTATACAACGTTTAATGGGAGGAGGTGAGTTAGCAAATTGAAGGGGATGGAGGGGGAGGTTATGTCGGGGATTTGTCAAGTGCATTCTATTTTGTCTGTTAAAGATTTGCCAATGGCTAAACTTGATGGTTTAGGAGCGGTTTTAGATTTGTTAAAGGGCTTACAACCTAAAATAGCGGCACAAATAGCAAAAAAGACCTTATCACTTAATCTTGACCCATTACCCTCTGATTGTAAAAAACTCAAAGGATATTCTGGTTATTATCGAGTAGATAGTGGCGAGTACCGGATTGTCTATTGTTAAGAATGGCTACACTTGATAGTTTACGAGGGGAGAAAGCCAGAATAATCTGAAAAGACTCAAGTTGATGGGGTGTAAGATTGAACAAAGAAAAAGCCAAAATGCTGGCGGGGGAACTTTACAATGCGAATGATCCCGAACTCCTCGCCGAACGTTCTCACACTCGGGATTTACTGGCTCGTCTGAATCAGAGTCGCCCTCAAGACCAGAACTTGAGAGCGGAAATCTACGGGGCTTTATTTGCGGCGGTGGGTTGTTCTCTGGTGATTGAACCGCCCTTTTATTGTGATTATGGGAAAAATATCACCCTGGGAGATCGGGTTTTCTTGAATTTCAACTGTGTTATCCTTGACCCGGCAAGGGTTGAGATTGGCGATGATGTGTTTTTTGGCCCGGGTGTGCAACTCTACACGGCGACCCATCCTCTGGATTACCGCCTCCGTCGCACTGGGGTAGAATCTGCCCATCCCATCACCATTAATTCTGATGTTTGGATTGGCGGAGGGGCAATCATTTGTCCGGGGGTCAGTATTGGCGCAGGGTCAGTGATTGGGGCGGGTTCTGTGGTTACAAAGGACGTAGCCCCGGGGGTTGTGGTCGCCGGGAATCCTGCCCGAGTGATTCGTTCTCTTTGAGATCAATGTTTAAAAAAAACGACCCGGACTAAAGATATTTGCTGGATCAAATTTCTGTTTAATTTGTTTCATCATTCCCCAAGCGTTGCCACTATATCCCCAAGGATCAACCTCTTGTTTTAGACTAACAGGCGCTTCTAATAACGTGATAAATCCTTGGTGAACTTGACAGAAAGCCCGTAGTTTCTCCAGTTGTTCGGGGGCATTTTCCCCGGTGAGTTGGAGTTTCCCCAGTCCGCTACTGGTATGGAGAAGGGCTAACCCTTGGTGTTGAGTTACAAGGTCTAAATGGTCGAAAAAGGGCAATATTTCCGACGGGAGGAGGGCAAGTTTGGCGGTAATCCCTTCTGGGGTGGCGGGCTGGTTAATGGTTTGCAGGGCTTGCCAGAGTTGAGTTTCCTCTGCTTCTTTGTACACGGCACAGGTTAAACCCACTTGTTGACCGAGACTCATCAGTTGGTCTTGTTGCTGTTGGACACTGGCGGGGATACTCTGAAAACGGACGACTAGACCAAGGCCTTGACCGAGATTGAGTTTTTGGACGAGGGAGGGGGAGAGTAAATCGGCACGGGTGGGGGTGAGGGGGGAGGTGATGAGGGTATGTTGGAGGGCGGCGATCGCACTTTTGCCCCCCATTAACAATAAAGTGCTAGAGGCATCAGGAATCGGGTAGGTGCGAAACGTGATTTGGGTAATTGCCCCCAAGGTACCATAGGACCCGGTGAATAACTTCATCAAGTCATACCCAGCCACGTTTTTTACCACTCGCCCTCCGGCCTTGGCGATCGCACCATCCCCCCGCACAAAGGACAAACCCAGCACCAAATCCCGCACCCCCCCATAACGATGTCGCCAACTTCCCGCCTCGGCCGTCGCCACTAGCCCCCCCAAGGTCGCTGTCCCGGCCGAGTCTAGGGGTAAAAACTGCCCCGTGGGGGCTAATTGGGTCTGCAAGTCCTCTAAGGTGACACCCGCCTCCACCGTAACGGTTAAATCCCCCACCGCATGATCAACAATCTGATTGAGGTTTTGGGTACTGACCACCGCTTCAATTCCTTGGGGAAGGCCGCCCCAACTTAATTGATTACCCCGCCCTGCGATCAGGAGAGGACAGTGTTCTCTTTGCGCCCAAGCGACAATTTCACTCAACGCCTCCATCCTGCGCGGAAATAAAATTCCTTGGGAGGATAACCCCGTCTTTTCTAACGCTTTTTGCCAAGGCAAAGGAAGCTTTTCCCCGGTCACAAAATCTACATCTGTCCAAGACTCAACTACATGGGCGATTAGCCTGGTCATAAATCCTTTTTAAATCCTTTAAGGTCATTAAATCACACACTTTCCCCTACTTTCTCGATAGGATGGAGGATTAAGACCTTGGGAATAGACCCCGTGAACTTAAGAGATATTGCGGTATAGTATTACGCTAAATGGCTTATGATCTTAAATTCTGATTAATTCCTACCCTATTTCCTAGCCCAACGGGTGGATTGATCCTGTATAAGCCCATGAGCCGTACAAGCCGCCTTTAGGATAATCATTCCTCAAGGCCTCTGGCCTGAACCCTGAGCAGTCTTTTCACCCAACTGTTCAACCCTATTGCATTAGGAAGACAGATGAGAGCAAATCAACAGTATGATTGAATCAAACCCCAACCCCTTGCCATCACAGCCAAGTCATCCGGCGGATCAATCTATAGATCAATCTTCAGATGATTTCTCTTCTGTCGTATTAAATTCTACCTCGTCTCCAGATTATTGGATAGCCGAAAAACCGACTCGTTCCTGGAAAGAACGAGAAAGTATTGTCAAACGCATCACGGCGCAAATTCGGGACTCTCTGGATTTAAAGACGATTTTAGACAGTACCGTGCGAGAAATTCGCAGTTTCCTAAATGTAGACCGGACGAAGATTTATCGATTTTCCCCGGATGCCAGTGGGGAAGTGATTGCCGAAGCCCTACAACCGGATAGTTTACCGTCCTTATTGGGGTTACACTTTCCGGCCGGAGATATTCCTCCCTATGCCCGACAAATGTTCATTCAAACCCGTCAACGGGTGATTGTGGACGTGAATGCTGGGCAAAAAACCTGTCAAACCCTCAACCTAGATCATCAAGACGGACTGGAATGGGGAGAAACCGCCTATGTTCCGGTAGATCCTTGTCATCAGGAATATTTAAGGGCTATGGGGGTGGTGTCTTCTCTGGTGCTGCCCATCTTAACCCGTGAGGGGTTATGGGGGTTATTTGTGGTGCATCACCAAGAGAGTCGGCAGTATAGCGATCGCGAATTGCAAATTGTCCAGTTAGTGGTGGATCAAGTTTCCATTGCGATCGCCCAAGCTCAACTGTTACAACAAGCCCAACAACAGGCCGAACATGAAGCCGCCCTCAACGCCGTGAGTAATATTCTCCACGCCACCCCCAACGCCCTCCAAAAACCCCAAAAAATCCTAGAAATCACCGTCCAAGCGACAGGGAGTGACGGGGGACGACTCTATATCCTCTCCGAAAACAACCAACCCACCCAACTCCATCATGTGGGCATTCAACCCCGTTCATTAATGTTAGAAGAAACCCCTTTCTGGCAAAATATCCTCACTACCTGTATCCCCACGATTGCACCACAACCCACCACCCAGGGCGAACTCTGGGAGCAAGCCATCGGAAACCTCAAAGATAGCCCCCAACTGCAAGTTCACTACATTGAGGATGTGAAAACCCATCCCCAATTCCAAGACCTTCTCTCCCTACAGGAGGCGCCCAACTTTGGGGAACAGAAAATCCGCTCCTTGTTAGTGATTCCCCTGCGCTATCAACAGCGTTGTATCGGCTGTTTAACCCTATTTCGTCAAGAACTTGAAACCGCCACACTCTGGGCAGGACGCACCCACTCAGACCATCGGAATTATCTCCCTCGGCGTTCCTTTGAAGCGTGGCGAGAAATTAGCCGAGACATTCCCCCCCAATGGAGTCTAGAGGAAATTAAACTCGCCCAGGCCATTGGTTTACAGATTTATATGGCCGTCATGGAACGCCACGTTAAGGCCATGTTGCACCATCAGGCCTATCATGATCACCTCACCGGACTCCCCAACCGGATGTTATTCAACGATAACCTGAACCTTGCTCTGGCCAATACCCGTGTAGGACGAGGGGAACTGATGGCCGTTTTATTCCTCGACTTAGACGGTTTTAAAACCATTAACGACACCCTAGGTCACTATATCGGCGATGAAATTTTAATCCGCGTCGGTCAACGATTGCGTACCTCTCTCCCCCCCGAGGCCATTGTAGCCCGGTGGGGAGGGGATGAATTTACCATCCTTCTCTGTCCCCTGCGCGCCCCCCACAATGCCAATTTAACCGCCCAGAAAATTCTAACCCTACTCAATGTTCCCTTTAACTGCCAAGGGAAAGAGTTATACGTTAAAGGCAGCATCGGGATTGCGATCGCCCCCTACCACGGCGAAGACTCCCAAACCCTACTGAAACACGCCGATGCCGCCCTCTACGAAGCCAAACAAAAAGGGCGTAATATCTTCCAACTTTACACCAGCAAGCTAGGCACCCAAGCCCAACAACGCTTGCTTTTAGAACATAGTTTATATAAAGCCCTCGAACGTCAAGAGTTTAGCCTTCATTATCAGCCTCAACTCTGTTTAAACAGCCAGAAAATTGTCGGCATGGAAGCCTTAATCCGGTGGTACTCCCCAGAACATGGCTGGATTTCTCCTGCTCAATTTATCCCCCTCGCCGAAGAGACTGGACTGATTAATAACATTGGGAACTGGGTTTTAGAAACTGCTTGTCAAGATATTAACAAATGGCAAAAATTAAACTCTGGTGATGTTCCCATTGCCGTTAATTTATCCCCCCGACAATTTCAAAAAAACGACTTATTAAAAACAATTTTAGAGTTGCTTAATAAACTCTCTATTCCTCCCCATTTGCTCGAATTAGAAATTACCGAAAGTATTGCCATGCAAGATGTTAAGCATACCATCTCTGTATTACGGAATTTACAACAGTTGGGGATTAAAATTGCTATGGATGATTTCGGAACAGGTTACTCTTCTTTAGCAGCCTTGAAATATTTTCCCTTAGACAAACTCAAAATAGATCAATCCTTTATCCGAGATTTAACACTTGACGCACAAGATGCAGCTATTGTCAAGTCCGTTATTGCCCTGGGACATGGTTTGAATTTAACCGTGGTGGCGGAAGGGGTGGAAACCCAAACCCAGTTAGATTGGTTAAAATCAATGGGGTGTGATCTCGCTCAAGGCTATTTTATTAGTCGTCCTCTTGCAGAATCTGACGCTAGAGCCATGATTTGTTAATCAATTATCAAGCTTCAACCCTCAAGGATCAATTGCCCATTGATAGATAATTGATGTATGAAACCCATTCCCCTCTACTTAATTTTAGCCGTTCAGTTCACCACCCAAACCCTAGGGATTGTCGGGTTAGTGGGGTATTTATCCTATCACAGTGGGGAGCAATCTATAGAAAATTTAGCCCATCAGTTAATTACAGAAAGTGGGCGGCGGGTGACATTATATCTGGAAAAAACCCTAGGTATTCCCCATTTAGTCAATCAACTTAATGCTCAAGCCATCGAAGCGGGAAATATTCCGGGGTTTGAAGTGACAGAAACCGAGGAACTCGAAGCCCATTTTAAACAACAAATTACCTTGTTTCCCTCGGTGAGTACCATTGCGATCGCTAATGAACGAGGAGGCATGATAGGATCCAGTGGCGGCACCTATCAATCCAGTGTCTACCGAACGGAGAATTTTTCCCAGGGTGTTTATACCTTATCCCGACTGGATGCACAAGGGGAAATTATCAGCCATCACGTTCTTTCCACCACCTATGATGCTCGGGTTCGCCCTTGGTATAAAGCCCCAACAGAAGCCCAAAGCCCTGTTTGGAGTCCCATCTATCAATTCCTCAGCACCCGCCCTGTGTTGGGGATTTCGGCAGGTTTACCCATGTACACAGCCACCGGAGAACTCCGAGGGGTTCTCGCTACCGATCTCACCCTAGAACATTTAAACTATTTTTTAAGCACTCTCAATATTAGTCCATCAGGACAAGTCTTTATTCTCGAACGCTCCGGCTTATTAGTCGCCAATTCCACCGACTCGCCCCTCTATCTTGAACAAGAAGACGGGGAAATGCAGCGACTAGCCGCCCCAGATAGCCCAAATCCCCTCATTCGCCGCGTAACAGAAGAACTTACCCAAACTTGGGGCGAGATGACTTGGTGGGGCAATGCCCAACAAGACACCCACTATCAAGGAATGCGCCATTTTACCCAAGTCGTCACCTATCAGGATAATTTCGGCCTAGATTGGCTGATTGTGTTGGTGATACCAGAATCCGATTTTATGGCCGAAGTCCAGAAAAATTTACGCCGCACCCTAGCTTTATGTTTGGTAGCTTTGGGGGCATCGGTGGGCAGTAGTCTGTGGGTATCTCGACGGATTACGCGCTCTCTGTCGCGTTTGGCTAACGTGACGGAAGCTTGTGCGGCCGGGAATTTAGACCAGTCGCCCGTTGGCAGTCGCATTGAAGAGATGAATCACCTCGCCACCTCCCTCAGCCAAATGGTGACGACACTCCAAGAAGCCCAACAATTGAGTCGCAACTATACTCACCAGCTAGAACAAGAGGTGAGGGAAAAAACGGCCGCCCTGATCGAAGCGCAACACATCGCCCATGTGGGAAGCTGGGAATGTGATCCGGCGACGGAAACTGTAACCTGGTCTGAGGAATTGTATCGCATTTATGAGGCGAATCCCGCCTCTCCTGTTCCCCGGCCGGATTTAACGATTCAACACATTTACCCAAAAGATCAAAAACGTTTTGAACGGGAAATTGTAGCCTCTTTTGATCAGAGTCAATCCTTTGACTGTGATTTACGGATCATTACTCAAAAGGGCAATATCCGCTATATCCACACCAAGGGCAACCCCATCTATAATGAGGCGGGGCAAGTGGTGAAGATTCGGGGAACTGTGGCCGATATTACCCCTCGTAAACAGGTGGAACTAGCCCTACAAGAAAGTGAAACTCGGTTGCGCTTGATTGCGGAAAATATCGACCAAGTGTTTTATATCAAAACGGTGGATAATAGCCAGATGCTCTATGTGAATTCAGCTTATGAGCGCGTTTGGGGCAAATCTTGTCAAAGTTTATATGAAAACCCCAATTCTTGGCTAGATAGTGTTTATCCTGAAGATTTAGAGCAAGTGTTTAACGCCCTCCATGAGAATAAAGAAGGGAAAGAGAATTTTCGGGGAGAGTTTCGTATCCTGAAACCGGACGGTTCTACCCGGTGGATTGCGGCGGTGAATATCCCCATTTATGATGAGGCGGGGACTGTGCAGTATTTAGTGGGGACTTCGGCAGATATTACCCATCAAAAGGAATTAGAACTGGCTTTGCAAGATTCCCAGCGTCAGTTAACGGAAGTTCTCGATACGGCCATTGTGGGGATTGTGCGTTTTCGCATCTATCCCGATTTGTCGGCCAAGTATGATTATGTCTCGCCCCACTCTGCCAAAACCTATGGCTACAGTGTGGAGGAAATCATGCGGAATCAGTGGCGCTCGGCAGTTTATCCCGAAGATTGGGAAAAGATCCTAGTTCCGGTTTTGCAAGATGTTTTGCAACAACGAGGCATCAAAACCTATGAGATTGAATACCGTCTGCGACGCAAGGATGATTCTATCTGCTGGATTTTGGCTCATCTGTGGGTGCAGTGGAATGAAGGGGGGGGCTATTGGAATTGTACGGTGGTGGATACGGATATTAGCGATCGCAAACGGGCAGAAATTGCCCTGCGAGACAGCGAAAACCGCCTACAACTGATTACCGATTCAATCCCCGGTTGTATTTCCTACACCGATGCCAACCAGCGTTATCAGTTCGTCAATCGCACCTATGAGCTTTGGTTCAACTGTCGCAAAAAAGACCTCCTCGGCCAAAAAGTGGAAGATGTCATCGGCAAGGATGCCTATAGCCAGGCTAAAAGGCATATTGAACAAGCCCTAGGAGGGGAACTGGTGGAATATGAAGCCCAACTCCCCTATAAAAACGGACCGACGCGCTATGTAGCGGGGGTATTAGTGCCGGATTGGGGGAGTAACCAACAGGTGCAAGGGTATTATGCCTTGATTATTGATATTAGCGATCGCAAGCGCCTCGAACAAGCCCTCCAAGAATCCCAAACCCACCTACACAATATCCTCAATAGTGTAGTGGCCGCCATTACCCGCATTCAGGTTTTTGCCGATGGCAGTTTCTTAATCACCGATGTTTCCCAAGGCAGTATCATCATTTCCGGTTATACTCCCGAAGAACTGATTGCTGATCAACACCTCTGGACAAACTCCATCTATCCTGAAGATTGGGCTGCCGTCTCCCCCCCAATGTATGGGGATATTTTCGCCGAACGTTCCGGCACTTATGAGTATCGGATTAAAGATAAATCGGGAAACACGCACTGGATTGCCCAAACTAACCACTCCCGCGCTGATGCAGAACAAAACTGTTGGTATGTCACCTGTCTCGCCTTTGATATTACCCAGCAGAAACACACCGAACAAGCCCTCATTCAAGCCAAAGAAGCCGCCGAAGCCGCCGCCCGAGCGAAAAGTGAGTTTCTCGCCATGATTAGCCATGAAATTAGAACCCCCATGAATGGGGTCATGGGGATGTTAACCTTACTCCAAGATAGTCCCTTGAATTCCGAACAGCGATCGCACCTCAACATCGCCCAATTCAGCGCCGATGCCCTCCTCACCCTCATTAACGACATCCTCGACTTCTCCAAAATCGACGCAGGCAAACTAGAACTAGACATCCTCGACTTTGACCTCACCCAACACCTCGCCGACTTTGCCCAAAGTATGGCCCTCACCGCCCAAGCCAAAAACCTCGAACTCATCCTAGACATCTCCCAACTGCCCCCCGTGCAAGTCCAAGGCGATCCCAATCGTCTCCAACAAATCCTGACTAATCTCGTCAGCAACGCCATTAAATTCACCCAACAAGGCGAGATCCTCCTCCGTTGCCACCTCACCCCAGAAAACAATCATCTACGTCTCACCGTCGCCGTACAAGATACAGGTATTGGCATCCGGGCCGATAAAATCCCCCTGTTATTTAACCCCTTCACCCAAGTAGACACCAGCACCACCCGCAAATATGGCGGCACCGGGTTAGGATTAGCCATTAGTCGCCAACTCTGCCAACTCATGGGGGGAGATATTACCCTCACCAGTGAACTCGGGCGAGGCAGTGAATTTGTCTTTGAAGTCCTGCTACAAACCAGTCCCCTCCCCCCTCGTCCTCTTCCTCCCCTCAATCTCCAAAACCTTAACATCTTAGTCCTAGACCACAATCCCCGCGTTTGTGCCATCATCAAGCAATATCTCGAACCATGGGGCGCCCAAATTTTTATCCCCGCTCATTCCCTCACCTCCCCCAGAGAAGGCGAAAGAGTGCTAACACTCGCTCAACAACAATCCCTTCATCTCATCCTATTTGATGTTCAACTCCCCCCCGCCCTACAACAAATCCTCACCCAGCATCCCCTGTTTACCCCCCTCCCCCGTATCCTACTCACACCCATCAGCACCCCTGCCAAATCCCAAGAATTAGAAGCTTTGGGTTGTCTCACCGCCCTGAGTAAACCGATCATTCCCGCCGATCTCCACCATGCCCTAAGCCGCTACCATAATCATGGTAGGGTCATCCGAGAACCATCAACCTCACCCCCACCTCTGATTATGAATACATCTGAACCAAAATCTACCATCCCTCCCACTTGGCCTCCTAACACCCGTCTCCTCCTCGTAGAAGATAATCAAGTGAATCAACTGGTGTTTAAAGGGTTGCTGCAAAAACTAGGGTTAACCGTTGATATTGCCCCCAACGGTTTAGAAGTGCTGGGCATTTTACAAAATACCCCTCTCGAACAGCCTTATACTTTAATTTTTATGGACTGTCAGATGCCCGAAATGGACGGTTATGAAGCCACCCGTCTGATTCGAGCAGGACAAGTCAGCCCCCAGTATCAAAACACCCCCATCATTGCCTTAACCGCTCATGTGATGAAAGGGGATAAAGAGAAATGTTTAGAAGCAGGGATGAATGATTATCTCCCCAAACCCATCAACCCCCAAAGTTTGACCGAAATGCTCACAAAATGGCTACGTCCTGAACCCGAAACCATCCCTTCTGAACCCTCAAATCCCCCCACCTCTGTAGTTTTCAATCAGGACGCTCTCCTCACCTGTTTAGGCGGCGACCTTAACATGGCTGTACAAATTTGTCAATTCTTATTAGAAGATATTCCCCCAGATTTAGCCGTGCTGCGTGAATTTTTGGTCCAGGAAAATCTGTCCCAAGTCGCTTGTAAAGCTCATGGCTTAAAAGGTGCCGCGGCAAACGTTGGCGGCGAAGCCTTTCGTCAGGTGGCCTTTGAATTAGAACTAGCGGCAAAAGCGGAAAATCTTGCAGCCTCTTCTGAAGCTTTAGCCCAATTAGAGTTAGAATTCACCCGCTTGAAAGCCGCTTTAGAAGAGTGGATTAACCACCAACAGTCATAATGGCTGCACGTGAACCACCCAACCCCGAATACTACAGCACTCTTGCTATAACAACCCCCGATAGCGGATAAACAACAACACCGCCGCCCAAGACCCTAAAGCCACCTTAATCGCCACTAAGATATTCAAAATCGGCATAATTCCCCCACTCACTAAACCCCCTAATTGACCATGGGGGAATTCTATGCCAACTAAAGTCACCACCGCCGCCACAATAAAGACTAAAACTGAGATTTTCTCCAGAATAGCCGCCCGCCAGCGCTGGTAAATGCCCTCCATCCACTCAGAAGATGAAGTAATGGCAATCAAACCAATAGCGGTTCCCCCAGCTACTCCGGCCGCAAAACCCCCCCCCGGACTCAAATGACCTCGGATGGCTAATTCAATGCTCACCAGTGCCGCAATCGTTGCCCCTAGACGCGCCAACACAATGGAGGGCTGATCTCTCAATTGGTGAACTACTGTTAAAGGGGGTTCATTGGCCAACAGGAAACGTACCCCCATAATCGCCAAGGTAAACACGACTACCTCAAAAATTGTGTCGTATAGGCGATTCCTAAAAATAATCCCCGATACAGCATTGGTCACACCGCTATCTTGCACCACTAATTCCACAATGGACGGGTCGAGTAATTCCGCTTCAGGATTAGAGATCAGTATGATCTTGATGTAAAGAGCTAGCCCGGCTGCTAAATAAATCCATTTCATCGTTTTCTAATTAATCTAGAATTAATTTTTATTAAGGATTAAGACTCAATTCTGTTGGCTCAGGGAGCTTGTTGATTACAACCTCTTCCCAACGACTCACCGGGAACGTGGTGTCCGCTTGGAAAATCTCGTATAAGCGTTCAATACGGGTAATGAGTTGATAGTCTTTAATCTCTGAGGGCAAACAAGTTCCATGAACATCATGTTCTTTCAGGGCTTGTTCTAAGGCTTCCTCATTACGATAACAAACTAGCTCTAAACGGACATGATATTTTTTTAGGGCTGTCCGTAACTCTGCGAGCAATTGCCTAAATCCTTCGGGCATTTCTTCTTCTAAGAGTGTCTCCTCTTCTGTCACCACTCCTAAGCGCATCACTAAGGAGGAACGCACAGCAACCGCATAGAGGGTAATCGACAACATTGTACCCACCAAGGCCTCGGTTAGTGCTACATCGGCCGCCCCTAACACGGCATAAACTAGGGCAGCAACCGCCCCTAAAATCCCACGAATGACTAAAGCATGATAGGGATTGACCTGTAAGACTAACATCAAGGCCGATAAGGGCAGGAGAGAAACAATAACTAAAATATCGGTGTTGTTCATAAAGGGTTGAAAATAGGGAATCAGGAGCAGTGAACGAAGAATCCGATGTTGGGGTAGGGGCTATTGAGCTAGTTACTCACGACTGCTCGAACAATAGGCTAAAACATACCCCAAAATGGTGTTCCAAATCGCCAAGGAGATCAAGGCTAAGATTAAAAGGGGCCACTCGTTGGGAATTCTGAGTAATAATCCCACCACAATGGTCATCGAGCCTAATGTATCTGCCACGGAGAGACTATGGAGTTTGAACAGTACGGAGCGATCGCCCACTAAGGGAAGAGTCCCCCAAAACCAAAACACAATACCAACCCCGAAGCAAAAATAACTGATAATATCTACCATAAAACTCTACTTTGATCAATGTTCTGATTCGTTTTCTAAAAAAACAACGGACCTAAATCTGATTTAAACGCTTGATAATTTGGGCTAATAACATTAAGGCGGCATTGCCTACACTTAAAATTAACACCCCAACCACCCCAATCATCCAATCATCCCGCAGCACTGAAACCATCAGAATGAGAATCGATGTTTTGGTGGCAATACTCGCAAAAGCTAACATCTTTTGCCATATCTGATCATCCTGCCATGCTTCATACATGGGGATTAGTAAAGCCAATAACATTCCCAATAATATTAAATTCATTTGTCCCTCCCGGGTGTGACACGATGCACCTCATACCAACCGTCCTCATGATATTTCAAAACAATCGTTTTCGGCGTGAATGTAATCACAAAAATATCTAAAAAAATCAAGCCCGGTGTGCGTTGGGGTTTGACTCGTTCCATCGTAATGGCTTCTGCACTATGAGGACGAACCATGATTTCTACGGCCTCAAAATAGGCTTGAGGAATCGCGACAACTATTTCCCAAAATGCCCTTAGCCAGTCTTTCAGTGCGCCCGGAGACGTAGCAACCCGAGGAAGTAATAATGTCACGGCGACACCAATAATAATGTTGGCTAAACTTAAGTCCGCCGTCAACAAAAACCAGATTGTAAGCCGTAATAATATATTCAAGTAGCCAATCATGCGAACACCATCCAAAACAGCGATACCAACATTAAACTCATCACCCCAATCAAGTGATCAAACTGCTCTAACATTCGAGGTAATCTCAAAACAATAGGTTTAATCAAGAAGAAATAAATCAGCCAGGCTAAACCAATGGTTACTAAGGGTTTAATTACATTTTCCGGCGTGTAAGCCTCGTAATACACTCCATTGGCAACGACTAATCCCCCAAATAACACCGCCATGGCTGACCAAAAACCGTATTTCGTCGTTTTGTCACCCCCTTGAGGTAAAAAGATGAATTTAGCAAAGGCTGTAGCTGTTCCTAATGCGGCAAGGTTCATCACAATGACTTGCCATCCTAGGAGACTTTGCATGGTCAAAACTTTTGCGCCAAATCCTGAGAGCAAAGGGAAGCCTGAGATGGAAAAACTGGCAATGACTAAGGCTATCCAGAGGGGAGTATAGATGGGTTTATACTGTAATTCTTTGAATTGACGACTTGGTAAGTTTCCGGCAATTAGAAACAGAGAAGATTTTACTAAACCGTGGGTTAAAGCATAAAATCCTCCCACTTCGGGGGCGGCTAAAATAAAACCTAATTGGGAAATGGTACTCAGCGCTAACATCCGTTTGGTATCTTGTTCTAGGATGGCATAGATGACCCCTAGCAGGGCGGAGGCGACCCCAAAAACCCGGATAATACTGTCTACTTCCTCAAACATTAAGGCACAACGGACCAAGGGGAAAATCCCCGCTTTCACCACCACACCGGAAAGGATTGCCGAAACGGGAGTTTCGGCTTCAGAATGAGTCAAGGGCAACCATAATCCTGAAACGAAAACGCCGCCTTTGCCTAATAATCCTACTAAGATTAAAGCAATGGCTTCTGGGGGGGCATTGGTGAATCCAGCAAAGGAGAAAGAGTGATTGGCTTTATAAACCAAAATTGCCCCAATCAGGTAAAACAACATGGCTACGTTACTGATAAACAAGTAACGCAAGGCGACCCAAATTGATTTATTGGTTCGGGGATAAGCAACGAGTAAAAAGGAAGCAATGCCAATGACTTCTAGGGCGACATAAACGCTCATAAAATCGGCGCAAATGAAGATCGCGTTCATGCTGCCATGAAGGATAATCAATTGAGCATAAAAGAAGGCTTTTTTTCCGGTATTCCAACAGTAAAAGATAACGGCGGCTGTGACTAGAGCGTTGGTGAGGATAAAAAAGCTACTCAGTTGATCAACCAGCAAACTAACGCCAAAATTATCTAATAGTTGTAAGGTTAGGGGGGAGGATTGCCCAAAGGTTAGGAGTGCGTAGCTGCTGGAAAATACAGCAATGGCTAGGGCTAAATAGCGGGAGAGGGGGGGGAGTAAGTAGATAACAAACCCGACAAAAAAGGAGAGGGCAATCCAAACGATCGTTAAGATAGTCATGGTGTATAATTTTTCTCGATCGCGTGGGTTTCTAAGGTGGGGTTATCTTGGGCTAATTTCATCACCCCAACTAGCATTAAGGCTTGAATGGAAAAGCCAATCACAATGGCGGTTAAAATAACGGCTTGAGGAACGGGATCGGCGTAGGCTATGGGGTCAACATTACCTGTTAACTGGGTGAGAATGGGGGTAAAAGCACCATCTTTGGAGGCAATGAGTACATAATAAGCAATGACTCCTGTACTCATGATATCCATCGCGATAATTTTCATCATCAGATTTTTCTTGAAGATGATGCCGAAAAATCCAAACAGGACGCTGGCAAGTATTAAGGCTTCTAACACAGGAAGTTAAAGTAGGCTAAGGGGCATAGGCTAGATACAATTGTTTATTTTTACCATTTTTGGTGACCAAAGTGATCTACTCTGGGACAGAAAGATATGGTCATTTGTGCTTAGGTGTTGGACGGATGGCGATCGCATCACCACTCATGACGGCACTCACAGGGAACGGGGGGAGAGGGAGCAGGGGGGCAGGGGAATAGTGGGTAGTGAATAGCCAAAACTCTTGAGTATTGTCTTTTACCGACTCCCTAGGGCGCAAGCATTGCGCCCCTACACCGACTCCCGACTCCCCAACTCTCGGAGTTATTCAGCAAGCCCTAGCTATAGCCAATCAAGCCAACACCATCCAAAACAGCGACACCAAGATCAAGCTCATCACCCCAATCAAGTGATCAAACTGTTCTAACATCCGAGGTAATCTCAAAACAATGGGTTTAATCAAGAAGAGATAAATCAGCCAACCTAAACCAATGGTTACTAAGGGTTTAATTACATTTTCCAGTGTGTAAGCTTTGTAATATACCCCATTGGCGACGACTAAGCCACCAAATAACACCGCCATGGCTGACCAAAAACCATATTTTATTTTTTTCTCACCCCCTTTCGGCAAAAAAATGAATTTAGCAAAGGCGATGGCTGTTCCTAATGCGGCAATATTCATCACAATGACTTGCCAACCGAGGAGACTTCTCATGGTCAAAACCTTCGCGCCAAATCCTGAGAGCAGCGGGAAGCCTGAGATGGAAAAACTGGCAATGACTAAGGCTGTCCAGAGGGGGGTATAAATGGGTTTACTTTGTAATTCTTTGAATTGATAACTGGGTAAGTTTCCAACAATTAGGAACAGAGCAGATTTTACTAAACCGTGGCTTAAGGCATAAAATCCTCCCACTTCTGGGGCGGCTAAAATAAAACCCAATTGGGAAACGCTACTGAAGGCTAACATTCGCCTTGTATCTTGTTCTAGGATGGTATAGATAACCCCTACTAGGGCTGAGGCAACACCAAAAACCCGGATAATATTATCCACATCCTCAAACATTAAAGCGCAACGGACTAATGGAAAAATCCCCACTTTGATCACTACACCGGAAAGGATGGCCGCAACAGGCGTTTCTGATTCAGAATAGGTTACGGGTAATAACCATAATCCCGAGACAAAAACGCCGCCCTTTACGAATAATCCGACTAGGATTAAAGCAATGCCTTCTGGGGGAGCATTGGTTAATCCAGCAAAGGCAAAAGAGCGATTGACTTGATAAATCAAAATCGCCCCAATGAGGTAAAATAACATGGCTACGTTACTCACAAATAAGTAACGTAAAGCTACCCAGATTGTTCGGTTGGTGCGGGGATAGGCAAGAAGCAGAAAGGAGGAAATCCCAATCACTTCTAGGGCAACATAAACACTCAGGAAATCTGCACAAATGAAAATCGCGTTCATGCTGCCATGAAGGATAATCAATTGAGCATAAAAGAAGGCTTTTTTTCCGGTATTCCAACAGTAAAAGATAACGGCGGCTGTGACTAGAGCGTTGGTGAGGATAAAAAAGCTACTCAGTTGATCAACCAGCAAACTAACGCCAAAGTTATCTAATAGTTGTAAGGTTAGGGGGGAGGATTGCCTAAAGTTCAGGAGTGCGTAGCTGCCGGAAAATAGAGCGATGGCTAGGGCTAAATAGCGGGAGAGGGGAGGGAGTAAGTAGATAACAAACCCGACAAAAAAGGAGAGGGCAATCCAAACGATCGTTAAGATAGTCATGGTTTATAATTTTTCTTGATCGTGTGGGTTTCTAGGCTGGAAATAAGGTTTCTAACACAGGAATTTAAAGTGGGCTAAGGGACACAGCCTAGACGTATTTTTTCCTTTCTAGCATTTTTACTGGCAAAAGGGATCTACTCTGGGACAGAAAGATAGGGTCATTGGTGTTGATGGCGATCGCATCAGCACTCATCACTCTTTTTTCTCAAAAATTAAAGGTTCTAATAGTTGTTTTGCTTCAGCTTTAGAAAGACTCATTTTAGGTAAATGAACTGTCTGTTGTGTTTTGTAATCTATGATTCAGTGTCGGGGAGTTGACCGCTTGATAACTGCTCAATGGCGGCTAGGAGTTGTTGGGATGTCCAGCCTTGGATGAGATGGGAGGCGATCGCACAACCCCCGGCCCCGACTCCTTCTTTGACGTATCCTTCCTCATAGGCCCGGAGGGCAGCATATTGAGAGGGGCTAAAGTCGAGTTGGCTGGCGAGCAAAGAAACTGAACCAATGGCTTGGGCGAGGCCTACGGTGTCTCCGGTGGGATCTTCTGCCACCCAGCGCGTGGTACCCACGATGACCCGGTGGGGTTGCCAGGACCACTGATAAAATTCTGCGATCGCCTCAGCTAAAGCATAAACTGCCAACATCTGGGTTCCCCCCGCCAATAACACTCCCCCATGTTGACTCCCAGCAATGGCCATCCCCGCGGCCACCACCTGCATGGGATCTCCCACGGCCGCCACCAAGGCTAAGGGATGGCGAGGGGGCTGCTGTTCCCACCACTGCGCCGCCCTTAACCCCGCTTCGACTAACTCCTGTTTCTGGGCATGATTACAGCACGGATGGCTACTGTTTACCTTGCCCTCTGCTGCGATACCTAACCCCCGTAATACCCCTAGGGCGGTGGTGGTTCCCCCCACCACACATTCGGCGACCATTAAGTAACTCTGGGCTTTTTGCCCCAAACCCGCGCCCCAATCTAACCCTTGCTGTAACAGGTGTTCCACCACTCCCAAGGGCAACGCCTGACCACTACTGACACAACGCGCCCAACGCCCTTGTAAGTCCACAGACGGCACGGCAGGAGGTTGAGGGAGTCCCGCATTGAACAGGGTTACAGGTAGCCCAAACGCCTCCACCACCGCCCGACTAATCAACACCGGAGAAGCTCCGGCCGTGAGAGGGGGTAGGGGAAAACAAGGGTTGGGTTGCCGCCCCTTGACCAGAAATTCCCCATCGGCTAGGGCTGTATATTGCCGATCTTCCGGTGTTGCCCCGGCGGCGG
Source organism: Spirulina subsalsa PCC 9445 (assembly GCF_000314005.1). Taxonomy (NCBI): domain Bacteria; kingdom Bacillati; phylum Cyanobacteriota; class Cyanophyceae; order Spirulinales; family Spirulinaceae; genus Spirulina; species Spirulina subsalsa. The sequence goes on along the minus strand of NZ_JH980292.1, from coordinate 510,929 downwards.
AAATGCCTTCAATTAACCCGGTTTCTGTAAACCCTAACACACAGGCCAGATGGGGCAATTGTCCCCGATGGCGTTGTAACCACTGCTGACCGATTGGCTGTTGAGTATAGCACTTAATAGTCATATTCAAATAAAACTTGAACCCAGATGGGCGGACGGGGGATAGGGTTGCCCAAACGGTCGAACACCAACAGCGCCACTAAATGCACGACAAATAGATAGAGCAAACTGTTCAAGAAAATGGCTCCCAGCGCTACCCCTTCAATGATTAGGGGGGTAGGTTGGGCGAGAATCCCGAGACGGAGTAACAGCCAATCGACCCATACGGTCATCTGATTGACCACATAAACCCAAAGATTTTCACCCAAAAAGACGGATAACAGCCAAAACCGCAACAGGAAGCCAAACGCCCCTAAGATGGTCCCGGTAAAAATGGAAAAGTACCAACTCCCTTGTCTCCGCCAAACCGCGCCCAGTTGTACTCCCAATAGACCAAAGGGAATAATGTACAAAATACTGCGGGTTGGTCCCATCAACACTGAGAGTAACAGCCCCGAGACTAAGACGCCCATCCCGGCGGCTCTGCCTCCCCAGCGCAGGTAAATCAAGGCTAAGGGAATGGGGAAGAAAATGCGCAAAATTGGACCGAGGGGGAAGTAGTAGTTAATCAGCCAGATGAGGCTGGCGGCGCTGGCAAGAAAGGCTGTTTCCACCATTTCTAGGGGGATGGACTGCCGTTCATTGATCAAGGAGGAAGAGGGGGGTTGGGGCGGGGGGTTGGGCTTTTTTTCGTCTAGATCTACCCAGTTTACATCTTCCATACCATTGCTCATGCTCCCTCCTTGGTCAACTTGTCTATAGGTTTCATTGTGGGGTATAATACGGAATTGTCGATTTATGCGTTAGCCTAAAATATACAGTTGCTCGGAGGTATCTTTGGACTCTAGATTTATTTTAAAAGTTCTTTGGTTAGATGAAAATGTTGCGATCGCAGTAGATCAAGTTGTAGGGAAAGGCACCAGTCCTTTAACCGCTTATTTCTTCTGGCCCCGTAATGACGCTTGGGAACAACTCAAAGAGGAGTTAGAAGCGAAACACTGGATTAGCGAAGCAGAACGGATTAGCCTCCTCAACCGTGCAACAGAAGTGATCAACTACTGGCAAGAAGAAGGCAAGCGCACTCCAATGGGAACGGCGCAGGATAAGTTCCCAGATGTGGTGTTTACAGGCAGTAATTAATTGATAATTAATCATTGAAAAACAGGGCAGCTTGTTCACTTGACGAACTGCCCTGTTTGTGCATTCAGAACGAGAACCCCAGTTCTAAACCTTAGACATCCCACCTGCCGCTTGAAAGAGACAACGCGCTTTTTTCAAAGTCCGTTCGGCTTGGATCTTGCCTTGGCGGTTATCTTCGGTGATGGTGCTGAGGGTTTGCTGGGCTTCTTCGTACTCACGACGAGCGGTTTCGAGGTCGATTTTATCGCCCCGTTCAGCCCCATTGACTAAAATCGTGATCTGATCCTCTTCAACTTCGGCGAAACCTCCGAGTAAGGCGATCGCTAACCAGTCTTTTTCCGGACGGACGCGCATCACCCCAATATCTAACGCGGTTAACAGGGGGGCGTGACCGCTTAAAATCCCTAATTGTCCGGTGGTGCTAGGGAGGATCACCTCTTGGGCGGAGGTTTCTAAAACCGTTTTATCTGGCGTAACAACGCGCACACTTAAAGTCATCTTGCTATTAGTCCTTTGTTTCGGGTGGAGTGGCGTGGCGAAGGGGAGAGACAACTGAGTTGCTCTCCACCGACAAAAAGAGGAAGGATGCAAGGGGGGGGAATGACCACCCCCCTAGGGGTTTACATCCTAACCGTTTTTCATTTTTTCACCTTTGGCGATCGCCTCTTCGATATTGCCCACCAAATAAAACGCCTGTTCGGGCAGATGATCTAACTCCCCATTCAGGATCATTTGGAAGCCTTTGATGGTTTCTTCTAGGGTGACATATTTCCCCGGAGAACCCGTGAACACTTCCGCCACAAAGAAGGGCTGAGACAAGAAACGCTCAATCTTGCGCGCCCGGTCTACCGTTAAGCGGTCATCTTCGGACAATTCATCCAAGCCCAAAATGGCAATAATATCCTGCAACTCTTTATAACGTTGCAGGGTGGCTTGAACCGCCCGAGCGGTTTGATAGTGTTCCTCACCCACAATGCTGGGTTGTAACATGGTGGAGGTGGAACCGAGGGGATCTACCGCCGGATAAATCCCTTTAGACGCCAAACCGCGAGATAATACCGTAGTTCCGTCTAAGTGGGCAAAGGTAGTTGCAGGAGCCGGGTCGGTCAAGTCGTCCGCCGGAACGTAAACCGCTTGAATGGAGGTAATTGACCCTTCTTTGGTGGACGTAATCCGTTCTTGCAGTTCCCCTACGTCTGTCCCTAAAGTGGGCTGATATCCCACCGCAGAAGGCATCCGACCGAGGAGCGCGGATACTTCAGACCCCGCTTGTACAAAGCGGAAAATGTTGTCAATAAACAGCAACACGTCTTGCTTGTTCACATCGCGGAAATACTCCGCCATAGTCAACGCCGACAGACCCACCCGCATCCGGGCTCCGGGGGGTTCGTTCATTTGACCGTACACCAAGGCAATTTTAGACTCGCCTAAGTTGTCGGGGTTGATCACTTTAGACTCGATCATTTCGTTGTAGAGGTCGTTCCCTTCCCGAGTCCGTTCCCCCACACCACCAAACACGGATACCCCCCCGTGGTTAATCGCGATGTTGTTGATCAATTCCATCATGATCACGGTTTTACCCACACCTGCACCGCCGAACAGACCAATTTTCCCACCACGACGGTAGGGGGTGAGCAGGTCAATCACTTTAACCCCGGTTTCAAAAACCGTGGGTTTGGTTTCCAGTTCGGTCAGTTTAGGGGCGGAACGGTGAATAGGAGAGGTTTCTTCACTTTCAACCGGGCCGCGATTGTCTACGGGTTCCCCCAAAACGTTGAAGATTCGACCGAGGGTCACTTTCCCCACAGGAACACTAATCGGGGCTCCGGTGTCAACCGCATCCATCCCCCGCACAAGGCCATCTGTGCTACTCATGGCGACGGCTCGGACTTGGTTATCCCCTAATAACTGTTGTACTTCTAGGGTAACGGCAACATCATTGCCCGCCTCGTTTTTGCCTTCTACTCGTAAGGCATTGTAGATTTTGGGCATTTTGCTACCACTGAAATCCACATCGACTACCGGGCCGATGATTTGAGAAATTTTGCCGATATTGGTCTGTTCTGTTGTGGCTACCATGCTTTGTCTTTTGGAGTTGTGTATGTTTGACAATCCGCACAACGTATGCTATGGGATTTGATTAAAACAAGTAAGATTAGGAGAACTCTTAAGCTAATCTGAAATTTTCCATCTTTCAGATTACCATTCTTTAGCACCAATCCAGTGTTCTCTGGCTGAACTCTTCTGCGTCTGTGGGAGGGGATAAAATTCCGTCGTCTTGCGGTTGTGCAACGGACTGTGAGATTTAACCATTATTATTGAGGTAGAGCCATCGTTCTTGTTCTGTTCATGTTCCCGGTAGTGTAGATAGATAGATGAAACAAACCAATCAGCCCTTACATCTAGAGTTTAACTCTGACCGCACCTATATTGCGATTGTCTATGAGGATCAAGAGGTGGGTTTCTGTACCCCCGAAATTGCCGCCCGCATTGTGGAAACGCTCAATGAGGACGAACAACTGCACGAGGATAATGATACGCTGACGAAAGCGTTACAGATGGCTTGTCTAGACTTGATTCGACGGACGGGGGGAAATCCGGCACGGGTGAATAAGTTAATGGAGCGCTATCTAGAGAATGCCAAGCGTCCTGAACATGGGACGAGGGCGATCGCCTTTTTATTACGCGATCGCCAGCGAGAACTCGATGTAAGCGACAAGGAATTTATCTTTTTCTGTAACTCCTATCGTCTCTCCCCCCAAGAATTGCGCGACATCTATCGCGGCAAGGACATCACCGACGAGCAAATTAAGGTGATTGCGCGTATCGTCGGGAAGTCAGCCCAAGAACTGATCGAAATTCGCGATGGCTTCAGTAATAATGAAATGAACACCCTCGCCCGGATTCTGGGAACATCCACCCAAGAACTCACCGAATTACTCAAATAGTGGGGAATTCCCCCCGATTTACCCCCTGAATGGGTAATTTAATCCGAAAGGTTGTTTCCCCCCCCGGTTGAGCATCACAACTCACCTGTCCGCCGTGGGTTTCCACTACAATAAAATAAGCCGTACTGAGTCCTAATCCTGTCCCCTTGCCGATGGGTTTTGTCGTAAAGAACGGGTCAAAAATCCGGTCTAAAATCTCAGGAGGAATGCGATCGCCATTATTAGCCATCTCTAGGCTGATCCAGTCCTCATCAATTCGTGCCGTTTTCACCTGAATCCTCGGCACATTGTTCTCTTGCCAACTGCACCGCTCTAAGGCATCTATGGCATTAGAGAGAATATTAATAAACACCTGATTTAACAAACTCGGATAACAAGTAATTAACGGTAAATCGTTATACTCTCGACTCACCTCAATCTCCTGACGTTGCTCATTCCTCCGCAGTCGATGATTGAGCAACGCTAAACTACTATCAAGTCCCTCATGAATATCCACGGACTTGAGAGTAGCTTCATCCAGTCGCGAGAAATTGCGCAATGCTTGCACAATCCGATCCACTCGTTTCGCCCCAAATTGAATCGACTCTAAAAGTTTAGGAAAGTCTTCCCGCACAAATTCTAAATCGTCCCAATCCGGTGGCAGTGGCAAGGCTTGACAACAGGGGACTTGCTGATAAAAATCTAAGGTATTAAAAAGCGTGGTCAGATACTCTTTAGCGGGTTCAACATTACTGTAAATAAAACTAATGGGATTATTAATCTCATGCGCCATTCCCGCCACTAACTGGTTTAAAGAACTCATTTTTTCCGTTTGAATTAACTTCGCCTGTGTCACCTTCAGTTCTTGTAAGGTTATCTGCAATTCTTGAGAGTGGTGATGAGCATTATCTTCAGCAATTTTCCGAGCTTCTACCTCTTTTTCAAGGCGTTTATTTTTATGGGTTAATAACTTGCGACTGTGGTTAATATAGGCAATAAACAACACCAGAATACTATTAAAACAAGTCGTTGCGCCTAACATTAAATAAAGGGTCAGGCGATATCCGGCTAGGTTCTCATCCACCTCGTAGGATACAATATAAGCCACTAAGTCATCTTTAATATTGTGAATGGGGATAAAGGTGACAACATAATCCTGTTGATTCTCTAGACGGACAGCAATAGCTTGAGGTGTATCTTCTTGGATTCTCCCCGGAACGACCTCTTGGAGAGCTTGATTAATTTGATCCACATTTTTACACCATTCTTTCTGACCGGAAATATCTCCCCGTAATTCCGGGGACTCAATAACAAAATCTGGACTAATGGGACTGCTGTTATAATTGCCTTGTTCTTCCGCAAAAACCGTTGATTCGACAATATCTCCCCGCAGCATGAAGTCAAAACAACCGGGGAAAAGTTTGGCCATCTCTTCCCGAATGGCTTGGAAACTAATGCTGGTTTCTACTGATCCTATGTGTTGAGGATTGCCATTTGCTAAAGAAAAAAGAGGGAAAACATAACGAAAACCATTATAAATTCGACCTTCTTCAAAACCAAAAACAAATCTTTTTTCTTCGTTCGCTAGTTTAATAGAGTAACGCACATCAAATAAGGGATCGCCAAAGCGATCCGGTCGGTGCATTCTTAAAAAACTGGTACCATCGGGGAAATGAAAGTGTAACTGGCGTAAATTGCGTTTGGTGAGGTTTTGATAAGTTGGATTGAGTACGTTAAACAGGCGATCGCGCAAAATGGCCTGTTCCTCGGGAGTGGCAGTATTAGCCGCTTCCACTAAATCAATAATTTCAGGACGATTGACAATTTCATCGTAAATGGTTTGAGAAACTAATTTATAAGTGTCTGTGGTGACGCGATAGGTATGTTGGAGTTTTTCCACATAGCGCGCCATTAAAGCCGTTTCTTTTTGTTTAAAATTATGCCAAATTTGAAAGCCACTAACGGCTTGTAAAAAAATAAATCCAATCAAATAAAGTAATATTACGCCCTGTTGTTGGCTTTTGAAGGTCAAAGAACGAACAAGGGATCGAGCCTGCTTGTTTTTCACGATTTTGTCACAATTTGTTCACGATTAGGTCAGAGTTGATTAGGTCAGGGGGGATCAACTATTTACAAAAAAAGTCTGAAAAATCCGCTCACTAAATCTGCTTCTAGACAAGAGCTTAACTTAGTGAGTATAGCCCTGTTTTTTAGGTGCTAGGGTAAGAGGAGAGGGGAGAAAAGAGGCGTTTTTTTGCTGTTTTATACCAGTTTATTCTAGCTTGTGGGATACGCTCTAGATCGTTAAGTAAAAATAAGATTTTTAAGCAATAAACCGTAAATATTTTTCTCTCCTGATCATTAATAATGAACAACGGAGAGAGCTTTATTCCACTTACCATGACAGATTACTGATGATTATTTTTTTGGGTTTCACTGTCACCCCACCCAACTTGCTATATTGAATATCTCCTCCTGTGGAGTGCTATGAGATGTTTTAATGGGACGATGAATTGAGGATTAGACTATGTGCGGAATTTGTGGTGTGGTGTATGGAGAACGCGATCGCCCAGTAGATCCCGGATTAATCGGCCGTATGACAACAGCTATCACCCATCGAGGTCCCGATCAAGAAGGCTACTATGTCCAGAATAACGTGGGCTTGGGTTCTCGTCGTCTTTCCATTATCGACCTTGCGGGAGGACAACAACCCATCTATAACGAAGATAAAACCATTTGTGTGGTATTCAACGGGGAACTCTACAACTATCGCGAATTAACTCGTTCCCTCACGCGCTTGGGTCATAAATTTTACACGGCAACCGATACAGAAGTTCTGGTTCACGCCTACGAAGAATTCGGCGATGAATTTCTAGAATACCTCAACGGGATGTTTGCCTTTGCCCTGTGGGATAGTCGGAAACAGCGCTTATTGATTGGGCGCGATCGCATGGGCATCAAACCCCTATACTACACTCTCCAAGACAACGCCCTCATCTTCGGCTCCGAACTCAAAACCATCCTCACCTACCCCGGCATCTCCCGCAACATTGATCTAGTCGCCCTCAACGAATACCTCAGCTTTGAATACATCCCCACCCCCCGCAGCATCTTCCAAAACATCGCCAAACTCCCCCCCGGTCATGCCCTCTCCTTCTACGACGGTCAACTGAAAATCTGGCAATATTGGGACGTGAATTTGTCCCGCAGCGAAAAAATTAAACCCAAACAAGCTAAAGACTATCAACGGGAATTATTAGGCGTTTTACGCAATGCCGTAGAAAAAGAAATGGTCAGTGATGTTCCCGTCGGAGTCCTCCTCAGTGGAGGATTAGATTCCAGCACCGTCGCCGCCCTCATGACCGAAATAGCCCCCGGCAATGTAAAAAGTTTTTCCATTCGCTTTGATGATCCCTCCTTTGATGAATCAAACTACGCCCGTCAAGTTGCCCATCATTTACAAACCCAACATTACGAATTAACCCTCACCCCTAAACTTACCTTAGACCTTGTGCCGCAAATGGCAAAATTCCTAGATGAACCCCTCGGTGACTCCTCCTTTATTCCCACCTTTCTCCTCTCCCAATTCACCCGCCATCATGTCAAAGTTGCCCTCGGCGGAGATGGCGGCGACGAACTTTTTGCCGGATATTCTACACTACAAGCCCATCGTTTAGTCGAATACTACGAAGCCTTACTCCCCGGTTTTATTCGCCATCGTTTTATTCCTTGGTTAGTAGACCGCCTACCCGTGTCCTTCGATAACATTAGTTTAGACTTCAAACTCCGCCGTTTTATCGCCGGGCGTGGTATTCCCATTATCATGCGCCATCATCAATGGCTCGGTTCATTTAACCTTGAACAAAAACAAAAACTTCTACAACCTTGGACACAACTTGCAGAAAAAGATACTTATCACATTGCCTTCCAACATCAACACAACTCCCAAGCCCAAGAAGCCGTTAATCAACTGTTATATTGTGACCTAAAAATGTATCTCGAAGGAGATATTCTACCCAAAGTTGATCGGGCAAGCATGGCTAATTCCCTAGAGGTGAGAGTTCCCCTGCTTAATCATACTCTCGTCGAATATGTCGCCCAAATTCCCCACAGCATGAAACTCCACGGCCTAACCACTAAATATATTTTAAAACAAACCATGAAAAATCACTTACCCCCACAAGTTTCACGCCGGAGCAAGAAAGGCTTTAATATGCCCGTCGCTAAATGGTTTACCAGTGATTTACGTCCCCTCCTCGAAGAAATGCTCTCCCCCACACGCCTACAAGCAGAAGGCTTTTTTAATGTGAGTTATGTTCAGAAACTATTGCGGGAACATCTGCAAGGCAAACAAGATCATCGTAAGTTATTATGGACGTTACTCGTGTTTGAACTGTGGTATGAACATTGGGGTAATTCCTAGCATCAATTCAAAAGACAGGGTATCCTATTAGTAGGTACTCCCAGTTTACACTTTAAAATCTATTAAAATTTGAAATAAAATCATGGCAGCAACTGCAACAATTTTTCCCCTAGAAAATGGTGATAAACTGACTCGTAACGAATTTGAGCGTAGATATAATGCTATGCCCAATCTGAAAAAAGCCGAATTGATTGAAGGAATTGTTTACATGGCTTCCCCCCTGAGAATTACTAATCATGGTGAACCCCACGCTCGTATTATCACTTGGTTAGGTTTCTACAAAGCCTTTACCCCTAGTTTGCAATTAGGGGATAATTGTACCGTGCGCCTTGATGCCAATAATGAACCTCAACCCGATGGGCTATTAAGAATTATAGAGGGTGGACAATCAACAATTAGTGAGGATGGCTATGTAGAAGGTGCGCCGGAGTTAATCGTCGAAATAGCAGCAAGTACCGTCTCTCTGGACTTACATCAAAAACTTAATGTTTATCGCCGTAACCAAGTTCAAGAATATTTAGTTTGGCGGGTTGATGATCATGAATTGGACTGGTTTAGATTAACCAATGAAGAATATATCAAACTTGAACCCAATGCAGATGGTATAATATGTTCCCAAATTTTTCCGGGTTTATGGTTAGATAGATCGGCATTATTAGCGGGTGACTTACCTCAAGTTTTAGCGATTTTACAAGAGGGGTTAGCCACGGATGAACATCAAGCTTTTGTTGAAGAAATATCATAAAAATTATCTGTTGTTTCCCGTTCCTTAACCCCACAAGTAGACTTATTCAGCAACCCCCAAACATTCATTACCAAAACTTAAACAAATGATTACCGCAAAACCCATTATCTTGAACATTAAGACTGTCAATTTAAGTGATGAGCAATTTTATCAACTTTGCCAAAATAACGAAAATTGGCAACTGGAAAAAACAGCCAAAGGAGAATTAATAATTATGCCCCCTGTAGGCGCAATTAGTGGGAACAGAGAGTCAGAGTTTAATGGCTTGGTGTGGTTATGGAATCGTCAAACAAACCTAGGTAAAGTCTTTAGTTCTTCGACTATCTTTAATTTGCCCAATGGGGGCAACCGTTCTCCTGATGTCGCTTGGATCTCTCAGGAAAGATGGGATAAATTAAGTCAAGAAGAACAGGAAGGATTTGCCAAAATTTGTCCTGATTTTGTGATTGAGTTAAGATCGCGCACCGATTCATTAACTCAATTACAGGAAAAAATGCAGGAATACGTGGATAGTGGGTTAAGATTGGGGTGGTTGGTTGACCCTCAAAATCAACGAATAGAAATTTATCGTCAAAATCAAGAGATAGAAATTGTTTCATTGCCAACAAGCTTATCAGGGGAAGATGTTTTACCCGGATTTATTTTAGAATTATCAAGGTTTTAAAAAATTCAGTTATAGGGAACAATTAATGATTATCAGAAGTGTTGAATGTTAGTAAAAAACTTGACAAAAAGCCCCTATTATTTTAAAATAGGGGCTTACTTTTTTAAAAAAACTAATCCCTTGATTCTATCCAACTTTCCTCAAATTGTCAAACAATGCCTCGGTCATTTGCCTCAAGATGACTATCCCGTCTTAAATACTTTTAAATTCGTTTCCATTTGGCTTGAATTTGTTCTTGACCAGAGTCAAACCAGTATGAGAAGTCTCTTCAAGAGGCTTAATATTATGGGGGAGTCTGTTGATATTTCCACCTTTTCTAAAGCCAGTAAGTATCGCGATCCTCAAATTTTTTATCAATTGTGGGTTCATCTAACACAACAGTTTCTTAAACAGAATAAGATTCCATCCAATCAGCTACAACTTTTTCCCTTAGATTCAACCATTGTCACTCTCACCAGTAAGTTACTCTGGCATCAAGAAGTTCACCAAGTCAAGCTTTTTGCGGGTCTAAATCTCTTCACCGGAATTCCAGGCGGACTCTTCCTTCATTTTGGTCAAGGTCATGACTATAAATATGGCGATACAACCCTAGAATCAATTCCAGCTAATGGCGTTGGAATAATGGATAGAGGCTTTTTTAGCCTAATTCAAATTGCCCTGTTACAAAAGTTGAAGGATCGCTACTTCGTTCTGAGAATTAGGAACAATGTTCACTTAACTTTCCTAGATAATGGCAATTGTTTACTAGGCCAAGGTCGCGAACAAATTGAAGCTAGAGTCGTGAGTTTTAGCGACTTAGAGAAAAAGACTGAGTTTCGATTAGTAACGAACTTACCCGAGACGGGAGAAGGAGGAGTTAGCTCAGAAGAAATTGCCGAGTTTTATCGTTTGCGTTGGTCAATTGAGTTGCTTTGGAAATTTTTAAAGATGCACCTCAAATTAGATCGCCTCATCCCTAAAAATATCAACGGAATTGAAATCCAGATTTATAGTTGTCTGATTGCCTATTTACTTCTAAATATGCTCAAGATACCGACAGAGTTCGGTAAATCTTTATTGGATAAATTGCGATATTTACAGGCGTTTATGTGTCAAAAAATTAGCTATGTACACTGGTTTAGAGAGCTAGTGCCACCTGGTTAAATTTACCCCTTAACAGGGTTAGTGTGTCCATTTGTACTTAGTTCATAAGTACCGATTCAACACTTCTGAATGATTATCAATACTCACTACTTAGTGACGGACTGATAACGATTATTGGTTACTAATTAAGAATATGTGGCGAAATCTGTAATTAGTGCTATAAATAAGTATCCATTATTCACAACCGTCTTCTTTTTAACCTCATTTCTGGCTCATAATATGAAAGTTTTACTCGTTTATCCCATTTTTCCGAAAAGTTTCTGGTCTTTTGAGCGCACCATCCAACTGATTGGACGCAAAACCTTTTTACCCCCTCTGGGATTGATTACCGTTGCTGCACTCCTTCCCCAACATTGGGAACTCAAATTAGTCGATCGCAATGTGCGCGATATTCGAGAGGACGAGTGGGAATGGGCGGATTTAATCATGCTCTCAGGAATGATTGTCCAAAAGCCTGATTTATTAGAGCAAATTCGGGAGGCAAAACGACGGGGAAAATTAGTAGCGGCCGGGGGACCCTATCCTACCTCAATTCCCCAAGATTGTCAAGGGGCAGGCATTGATTTTTTAATTCTTGATGAAGGGGAAATTACTATCCCTTTGTTTATCGAAGCCGTGGAACGAGGGGAAACATCAGGGGTTTTTCGCTCTAATGGAGAAAAACCGGATGTGACTGGTACCCCCATCCCCCGCTATGATTTGTTAGAAATGAATGCCTATGCGGTGATGTCGGTGCAGTTCTCTCGGGGGTGTCCCTTCCAGTGTGAATTCTGCGATATTATTGTGTTATATGGTCGGAAACCGCGCACGAAAACCCCGGAACAATTGCTGGCGGAATTACAGTATTTATATGATTTAGGGTGGCGCGATACGGTGTTTGTGGTGGATGACAATTTCATTGGCAATAAACGCAATGTGAAGTTGTTATTAAAAGCTTTACAGCCTTGGATGGAAGAACATCGCTATCCGTTCCCATTTAACACAGAGGCTTCGGTTGATTTAGCTCAAGATCAAGAGCTAATGGACATGATGGTAGCCTGTAATTTTGGCTCTGTGTTCTTGGGCATTGAAACGCCGGATGAGGACAGTTTAGCGGTAACGAAGAAGTTCCAAAATACCCGTAGTCCTTTAAGCGAATCGGTTTATAAAATTACCAGTTCTGGCTTGCGAATTATGGCGGGCTTTATTATTGGGTTTGATGGGGAAAAACCGGGGGCAGGACAACGCATTGTTCAGTTTGTCCAAGAAAGCGGGATCCCGGTAGCTATTTATAGTATGTTGCAGGCGTTACCAGATACGGCTTTATGGTTCCGACTGCAAAAAGAGGGGCGTTTATTGGGGGCATCGGCTGACTTGAATCAAAGTACGTTGATGAATTTTATTCCCACGCGCCCGATTGAAGAAATTGCGCGGGAATATATTGATACGTTTTGGCAATTATATGATCCCGAAATGTTTTTAGAACGGACGCATCGCTGTTATCGCATTCTAGCTACGGCGAATTTCCCGGAAAAGAAACGGGAACCGAAAAAGGTTCGTTTGGACATTGTGAAAGGTCTATTAACGGTATTGTGGAATCAAGGCGTTGTTCGTCCAACACGCTGGAAGTTCTGGCCCTATTTGTTTGACATTATGCGCTGTAATCCGGGTGGGGTGATGAGTTACTTAAGTGTTTGTGCTTACATTGAGCATTTCGCAGATTATCGCCATATTGTCAAGGCACAAATTGAGGAACAATTAGCGGCGTTTGTCGCTCAAAAAGAGCAGCAAGAACAGGCTAAACCACAGGAAACGGTGTCTGAAACGGTGGCGCTTTCTTAGGGGAATGGGTGTCAAACGATGGCCATCCTGTTTGAGTGGTCATATTGGAGCTTTAACCCATATCGTCGGGGGAATTCAGGAATTCCCCCTACCCACCAGCGATTAAATTAAACTCTCCAGACTGATCAGTAGAGCGGGGGCTGCTCGACGGAAAAGCTAAAAGTGGTTAAAATCAGCCTCACCCACTACTATGGGAAGATATTGCTGTTTTTAAAATTTCTACCATGCTAGATGAGTCTCGCTCAAAGTTTATTGCTGTAAGCCCTCCTAGCAATCCTCAACCGAAATTTTCTATTAGTTCCCTCGCCATTCGTCGTCATATTGGTACCCTCATGTTGACGGTGGCGGCGGTTGTCGTGGGTATCTTTTTCATCCTCAATCTGCAAGTGGATTTATTGCCTGCGATTACTTACCCCCGTATTGGCTTGCGAGTCGCTGCGCCAGGAGTGTCGCCCAATGTGGCGGTGGAAGAGGTGACAAAACCTTTGGAAGAGGCACTGAGCGCGACGGAAGGCGTGGTAGAGGTTTATTCTCAAACCCGGGAAGGGCAAATTAGTATTAATCTTTTCTTTGCTCCGGGGGAAGATGTGGATCAGGCGTTGAATGATGCTACGGCAACCCTGAACCGTTCTCGTGGTCGTTTACCGGATGTCATTGAAGAACCCCGTTTATTTAAGTTTGACCCCTCTCAACTCCCGGTTTATGAGTTTGCTCTAGAGTCGGCAACGATGGACAGGCGGGCGTTGCGGGTGTTTGCTCAGGAGGAACTCGCCCGGGAATTGGGGATAGTGCCGGGGGTGGCTGTAACGGATGTTTCTGGGGGGGTACAGGAAGAGGTGCGAGTTCAGTTGGACTTGCGACGGTTGCAGGCTTTGGGGGTGACGTTGCAGGATGTTCTGAATAGTTTGCGCGATCGCAACCAAGATGTAGCCGGGGGACGATTGGAAGGGGAGGCCGGAGAACCCCTGACTCGTACCGTTGGCCGTTTCCGCAGCGTGGATGACCTGCGAGACTTGACCCTAGAGGTGGGAGGAAGTGATGAAATTCTGGGTCGGCGGCGTATTAGACTGCGGGACGTGGCCAATGTTCTCGACGGTAGCGAAGAACAACGGGTTTTTGTCACCCTCAATGGACGACCTGCGGTTAAAGTCAGCGTGCAGAAACAACCCGATGCCAACACCGTGACCGTAGTAGAAGGGGTCAAACAACGCATTGAAGAATTAAAAGCTGGGGGGTTAATTCCCTCAGATATGACCCTCATTCCCACCTTAGATGAGTCGGTTTTTATTAAAAATGCGATCGCCAACGTCGTCAGCGCCGGAGTCACCGGAACCCTCCTCGCCTCCCTCGCCGTCTTCTTCTTCCTCGGCTCCCTCCGTCAAACCTTCATCATTATCACCGCCATTCCCCTCGCCACCCTCACCGCCGTCATTTTAATGAAAGTCTTCGGCTTATCCATCAACGTCTTTAGTTTAGGTGGACTCGCCCTCGGCGTGGGCATCGTAGTAGACAACTCCATCGTCATGTTAGAAAACATAGACGCAGGCATTGAAAAATATCGCCATCGTGGGCGATTATCCCCCTCCGAAGTTCAGAACATCGCCGAAAACCAAGGTCAGCAAGTCGAGTCCGCCCTCCTAGCCTCAACCACCACCAACCTAGTAGCCGTCTTACCCTTCCTCCTCATCGGCGGATTCTTCTCCCTACTCTTTAACGAACTCATCCTAACCATTAGCTTCTCCGTCGCCGCCTCCCTCGTCCTCGCCCTAACCCTCGTCCCCATGTTAGCCTCCCGTCTCTTGGGACTATCCAACAATAGCGGCATTCAACACAACATCATTCTACGCACCTTTAACAACGCCTTCGCCGCAACCACCTTCAACTACACCCGCCTACTCGCCCAAGTCCTTCACTACCGAATCATTGTCATTGTCCTCGCCTTTGGCATCCTAGGCGGTAGTAGCTTCTGGCTCCTCAACCATATCCCCCAAGAAGTCCTCCCCCAAATTAACACCGGACAGGCCAACTTAATCGCTCAATTCCCCCCCGGCACCACCCTTGAAACCAACCGCAAGGTTATGGAGGCCGTAGACCGCATTATCCTAGAACAACCCGAAACCGAATACGCCTTTACCACCACCGGAGGCTTTTTATTCGGCACCAACACCAACGCCAACATTCTGAGAAGTTCTAGCACCATTACCGTTAAACCCAACACCGACATTCAAGCCTATAGCGAAAAACTCACCCGCGCCTTAAATCAACTCAATCTCGTTAATATTCGCCTCCGCGTCTCCCCCGGTCGCGTGCGCGGGATTATCCTCAATAACTCCCCCGTCCCCCGCGCTGATATTGATGTCATCCTCCAAGGCAGCGACGAAGCCACCCTAGAACAGGCCGGACGGCAAGTGTTAAGCCTTCTGGATGAAAAAGTGCAATCTGTGCGCTTTAATCCCGATGCCGACCCCTCTCAACCCGAAGTTCAAATTAACCCCAACTGGGAACGCCTAAGCGACCTCGGCCTGAATACCGCCACCATCGGCAGCACCATTCAAACCGCCCTACTCGGTTCAGTTCCCACCCAACTCCAACGGGAAAATCGCCTCGTAGACGTGCGAGTGCAACTGCCCACCGAAGCCCGCCAAAGTATCGCCCAACTCTCCCAACTGCCCATCTTTACCGACCAAAACCGACCCATCCAACTCCGGGAGATTGCCACCCTAGACAAAGGTCGCGCTCCCGGACAGATTCAACGGTTAAATCAACGGGAAGTGTTTATTATTGCCGGAAACTTGACCGAAGGAGCCAGTTTAGGCGCGGGCTTAGCGGAAGTAGAAAACGCCCTGCAAGAAGTTGAACTCCCCCAAGGAGTGCGCATCCTGCCCAGTTTCGCCGCCGCCAGTAACCGTCAGTTACAAAGTTCCCTATTGGTCTTAGGCGGTTTAGCTGTGTTCCTCGTATTTGTGGTGATGGCTGTACAATATAACTCCCTCATCGACCCCTTTGTAATTATCCTCACGGTTCCCCTCGCCCTAGCAGGTGGTTTTCTGGGCTTATATATCACCCAGACCCCCATTAGTGCCATGGTCTTAGTGGGAATTATCCTCATGGTGGGGATTGTGGTGAACAATGCCATTGTCATGGTAGAGTTAGCCAACCAAATCCGCGAAGAGTTTGGCATGAGTCGTTATGCCGCCATTCTCAAAGCCGCACCCCAACGATTACGACCCATTCTCATGACCACCATTACAACAGTTTTAGGCTTATTCCCTTTGGCCTTGGGTGTGGGAGAAGGTTCAGAGTTTCTCCAACCGTTAGGGGTGGTGGTATTCTCCGGTTTATCGGTGGCCACTTTGTTAACCCTGTTTATCATCCCCTGTTTTTATGTGTTGCTCCATGATGGGTTATTCTCCCCTCGCAATCAGTGAACAATCGTGGGGTTAGGGAACGGGGAACAGGGGAGCTTATAACCTATATAGTTATTTATGATTCATAACCTTTGACTGATAACTAAACTCAAGAAAAACAGGTGGCTGCAATTCAACCACCCGCAAAACTTCGTGAAAACCGACAAACTTATTTTACCGTTTTTTTAGCTTGTCGGAAGTCTACCATAGGGTGAATTCTGGAGTCTGAGCCTTATTAGCCCGTTGCCCCTATTTCGTGACGTTCTCTCCGGGCCAATCCAAGATTCTGCCGGGAGCTTCAGAAGAGATTGATGGGGGGGAAACTCCGGGAGTCAGGAATCGGGGAATTAAGACTTATTGCCTCTTGCCTATTCCCTGTTCCCCTATTCAGCAAGCCCGAGTTAACGACCTGACCTCACCCCTATCCTGTAGTCTGAAACCCGCACCGCACCACAGACTCAGAGCAAGGCCTGGATTAAAATGGGTGGATGATTGCTCATCCACCACCTAAAACTTCATGAAAACCGATACTTCATTTTACCGTTTTTTGTTGCGTTTTTCCTCTTGAACAAACTATCCAGCAGAAGGGGCGGGTTTTTGAGCGGGACGGGGTGCATTTAAGGAGAGTTTTTGGGTTTTCTCTGCTTCAGTTACGGGGATAAACTCAATATGATTGAGGAGAGTGGTGACAAAAGCAAACAAGAGAAAGGGTAATGAAAGGACAACAATAATGGCCAAGCTTAAAAAGGCATAGGTTTGACGGGAGCTACTCCAGAAGGCAATTGTAGTGGCTAGACTAATCAAAATAACGATGAGCCAGACAATAATTTGTCCGTAAATATCACCAAATGTTAAGGTGCAATTTAAACGGTATTTGGTTAATTCTTGATCCATTAGGACTCCTCGGCGATCTTCGGTGTTATCTACACATTTAAACGATTTTCAAGAATTTTTAACGTTGTTTCAACATGATTTTACATTCCGTCGAATTTCTCTAAGTCAGATTACTTAGGGCGTGCTGAATAACTCTGCTCCGGGTGGGGAAGAGGGAACAGGAGGGAAGGGGCATTAGGGATTATTGCCTCTTTCCGACTCCCGATCCCGTTCGCGTAGCGTTCGGTGGCAATTCCCGACTTCTGGTCGCTCTTAGCAAGTCCCTCAACCTTCACTCTACTGAATCTGAAGATTCAGTGTCAAATGTAACCCCTTCATACAAAAGTTCAATGGCACATTCAAACTCAATGCTGTGGAGTGCGATCGCCTCTCCCTCCCCATAGGCATAATACCCCCACATTTTCCCCTCCCCCCGCTTATACACCTCAACAGACATTGATTCTGAATCCACTAGAACATACTCCTGCAAACTAGCCATCTGACGATAATATTTGAATTTATCACCGCGATCATAAGCAGATGTTCCCGGAGAAAGCACCTCAACAATCACCGTTGGATTTTTTACAAATTGTTGAGATCGTAAATCCTCAGCATCACAAGTAATGACTAAATCAGGATAAAAATAACGACTCTTTTCACTGGCCTTAACTTTCACGTCCGAAACATTAACTCGACACCCTCTTTGACGCAAATGAGGTCTTAGCTCTGTATAAAAGTTTAGCGCAATATCATTATGAGGAATACTTCCCCCTGTCATTGCAAAAATTTCGCCGTCAATGTATTCATAGCGAAGTTCTTGCTTATCTTCCCATGCTAAATATTCTTCTGTGGTCATTTTTTGAGGAAATTTCGGTTCAGCAATCATAATTTTCTCCTGAGCTATCGTGTTTTACCGTCCTTGAAGTTAGTCCGGGGATTCATTGCCAAATGTAACCCCTTCATACAAAAGTTCAATGGCACATTCAAATCCAATGCTGTGGAGTGCGATCGCCTCTCCCTCCCCATAGGCATAATACCCCCACATTTTCCCCTCCCCCCGCTTATACACCTCCACAGAAATTGATTCTGAATCCACTAGAACATACTCCTGCAAACTAGCCATCTGACGATAATATTTGAATTTATCACCGCGATCATAAGCAGATGTTCCCGGAGAAAGCACCTCAACAATCACCGTTGGATTTTTTACAAATTGTTGAGATCGTAAATCCTCAGCATCACAAGTAATGACTAAATCAGGATAAAAATAACGACTCTTTTCACTGGCCTTAACTTTCACGTCCGACACATAAGCCTCACACCCTCTTTGACGCAAATGAGGGTACAAAGCTCTGTAGAAGTTGAGATAAATCTTAGTATGTGGAATACTTCCCCCTGTCATTGCTAAAATTTCGCCGTCAATGTATTCATGACGAAGTTCTTGCTTGTCCTCCCATTCTAAGTATTCTTCTGGGGTCATTTTTTGAGGAAATTTCAGTTCAGCAATCATAATTTTCTCCTAATATATAGGTTGTATAAACGAGATGAAAAATGCTGTAGGGTTGCGTCACATACGCTACTATCTTGCAATATGTTTGCTCTCAAACGGATACATATTTTGCCAAGGTCAATCCAGACTATACCTCTCAAGTTTGTCCTGAATGTGGAACCCATACAGGGAAGAAAGAACTCTCTTAAAGGGTTCACTCTTGCTCCGAATGTGGCTACACCGTGGATCGGGATGTTGCTGCTTCAATGATAGTAAAACAGCGTGGATTAACTGCGGTCGGTGCGCCCGTGGTCAAACAGCCCAGTAATGGCGTTCTGTCGGGGACTTCGGTCTAGATAAGAGTCTATATGGGAATCCCTCGCTTTCAGCGATGGGAGGTTCAAAAGACAGACAAGTATCGCTTACAGCAAGTTGGGTCTATGAATGAACAATCCCCTCGCCTTTAGGCCTGAGAGTGTCAAAACCTACCGATTTAGATTGCTTTCTAGGTTTCCTCTTTCTCTAACCACTGGGCAAAATCGCTGCTAAAACTGCCTTGTAATAGAGATTCGCGCATCCGTTGGGTGAAGCGAACTAACTCGGTGACGTTGTGTAGAGAGAGGAGAATAAACCCTAACATCTCCCGGGCTTTGATTAAATGATTCAAATAGGCACGGCTGAAGTTCCGGCAACAGTAACAGGGACAAGTTTCATCCAAGGGGCGGAAATCTTCGCGGTATTGGGCGTTTTTCAGATTCCACCGTTCTCCTTGCACGTAGGCGGTGCCGTGTCGCCCTAAACGGGTGGGGATTACACAGTCAAAGAGATCCACCCCGGCAGCAACGGCGATCGCCATTTCTCGATAGGTTCCCACGCCCATCAGGTAACGCGGCTTATCCGGCGGTAAGATTGGCGCGGTAGCCCGCACAATATCATGGATTAATTCGGGAGGTTCTCCCACACTCACCCCCCCAATGGCATAACCCGGAAGGTCAAATTGAATCAGGGTTTTAGCGGCCTCTAGGCGTAAATCGGGGAACACTCCCCCCTGGACAATCCCGAATAAGGCTTGGTCTTGGGGGCGTTGATGGGCTTGAATACAGCGTTCTAACCAGCGTGCAGTTCGTTCGGTGGCGGCGATGACTTCCCCCCGCCCTGCGGGATAGGGGGGACATTCATCAAAAGCCATAATCACATCGGCCCCTAAAGCGTTTTGAATGGCAATGGAACGCTCAGGGGTTAGTTCAATCAGTCGCCCATCTCGGGGTGAGCGAAATGTTACTCCTTGCTCCGAAATTTTACGGAGTTCACTGAGGCTAAACACTTGAAAGCCTCCGGAGTCGGTGAGAATGGGGGCTTGCCAAGCCATAAACTGATGCAACCCACCCGCCATCTCAACTACTTTTTCCCCGGGTTGAATATGTAGATGGTAAGTATTGGCAAGAATCATTTGCGCCCCCGTTTGGGCCACCTGCGCGGGCATTAAGCCTTTAATGGTGGCGGCCGTCCCTACTGGCATAAAACGGGGGGTTTCAACCACCCCATGAGGCGTATGAAATACGCCAGCCCTGGCTTGAGTTTTTGGACAGGTTGCTTGAAGCTGAAACGAAAATCCCACTCTTGTTTTCCCTTTGGTTTGTACTGATATTTGTCCTAATTGAACAGGAATTAAAAAGGACAATCGTCTTCGTCATCCATTTGTACATCCCATTTGGCGGAAAGCACTTGGGTTAACATGGCTTCTAAAGCCGCTTCATCTAAATTACGGGAGCTTTCTGGATCATTTAAGGGATTTCCTAGAGAAATCAACCTTAACTGACGGTTTTCCTGCACTAAATCAAAGAAACTATCTCCTTCTGGAGATTGATGCAAATGCAAATAGTCAAAGCTACAGACATTAATGTATAAGGCCCGATTGGCGATTAAAGTGGCCTGACTTGGATCAGTAAAAACCTCTAAAATACAACCTTCACCTTGATTTTGCACCTGATCGTCCAATGTATGAATATAACGCACCCTGCCCAAAGAACTAAGCAGACGACGCATATCGTCTTTATTGACGATAAGACCGGTGTCTACTATACAGGGAGCGGGGATAGAGTGAGAGAACTGATTATAACTCATGGGGAAAAAGCCATTGATGAGATGGGGGCTTATTTCGACTATGCTCTGAACAACTCAGAGCGCTAGGGTTTAGCCCTAAAGATAGGCCAATAGACAAGTCACACTTTGAGCTTATTGGCAATTTAATAGAAGTTGTGTTAGGTATAATTATCTACTTCCCAAACTTTTAGAGTAGAATGGCCTATAGTGAGAAGATTCAAACGACTAAACATCTAACTGAACGTCTAGACTATCTTTTCCCTAAATAGCATCTCTCTAAAATCGATCATCCGAAACGGGTCGGAATGGATTCAGGAATAAGATAGTTTCCTAACAACTACCTCTGACCCAATCTTAGCCCAAGATTCTTGAACTCGCTTGTCTCAAGTTTAACAGGAGATGAAGCAGTTGCAAGTACATCAATGGATAAAGTGGCTCAAAAAATGCAGCTTATCCTGTCTAGGGTCGTTTTTGGGGGGTGTGGTTTTTTATACTAGCTTGCCTTTACCTTCCTCGTGGTCTTTGCATTTTGAACGGATTGCGCGTTGGGCTCCGGTCATTGGCTGTGCTTTGGGGGCAGGATTAACCCTGATTAACTTCGGGTTAGGGGTGTTAGGAGTTCCTGACTTAACGCGCAGTGTGGTGTTAGTGGTGTTATGGCTCCAGTTGACCAATGGGCTGCATTTAGATGGGGCAATGGATACGGCCGATGGATTGGCTGTTTTGACCCCGAATCGTCGCTTAGAGGTGATGCAGGATAGCCATACGGGGGCGTTTGGGGTGATGGTGGGGGTGATTATTTTGTTGTTAAAAACGGTCGCTTTATATGATTTAAGTCGGGGGGATTTACCGCTCCTCTGGGGACTTATGGGGGCGGCGGGTTGGGGCCGTTGGGGCCAGGTTTGTGCGATCGCCTTTTATCCCTATCTCAAACCCACAGGCAAGGGCGCGTTTCATAAGCAATACTTTCGTTCTCCTCAAGACCTCCTGATTGGGTTCTTGGTTTTAGTGGGTTTAGGGCTATTGCAAATATATCTGAACAGAGAAAAATGGTTAGGGGTGCTGATCTGTACTATTGCAGGGATGGGACTGGCTTTGTTCACCGGATGGTGGTTCAACCGTAAATTAGGGGGGCATACGGGGGACACCTACGGGGCTGTGGTGGAGTGGACTGAGGCTGGGTTTTTGGTATTACTCACAGGTATGGGGCTTACTGAATAGGTGGGCTAGGGAACGGGAAGGGAGCAGGGGAGCAGGGGAGCGGGGGAGAGGGGGAATTAAGACTTATTCCCTATTCCCTATTCCCCGTTCCCCGTTCCCTAGTCCAGTTACTCAACAATGACGACAGTTCCCACTTTAACCTTTTCAAATAAAGCGGCAATATCCGCATTTCTCATGCGTACACAACCATGAGAAACCGCTTGACCGATTAACTCCTCTTGGGGGGTGCCATGAAACCCAATGGCGTTGTTTCCATCAGTCCAGAAACCAATCCAGTGACTCCCTAGAGGATTATCGGGGCCGGGGGGAACTCGTTCACGGGTAAAGGGGTGTTCCCAGACGGGATTAACGACTTTTTGCTGGACTTCAAACTGTCCCTTGGGCGTTTCCCACCCTTGACGACCAATGGCCACCGGGTAACTCACGACTAATTCATCCCCCACATAGTAATACACCCGGCGATCGCGCAATCTTAAGACCAAACGCCCCGGAATCTCATCGGGTAGGAAACGGGAAGATTCCCCCAAAGTGGGAACCTCAAAGGGGATCATCTCCGACAATAGACCCACGGCCGAGGGGGTGGAGGCGGCCGCTATGCTGCCCTGTCCCCATAAAATACAGAGAATCGCCCCAGTCAGACAATACCCCCGGAATCGAGAGGGGAAAGCCTGAACTGGAGCGAGTTGATAAGTCTTAAGCTCAAACACAGTCCACATTACGGCTCAACAATCACTTTGGTTCCCATTTTAACTTGTTCAAACAGGGCAACCACATCATGATTAAACATCCGCACACAGCCATTAGATGCCGCGTGACCAATAGAATTGACTGTGGGGGTACCATGAAACCCAATAATCCCATTGGACATATTAGCAAAGCCAATCCAACGCACACCTAAAGCACTATTGGGACCCGGTGCGGTCACTTGACCTGTCCAAGGATTTTGCCAGATGGGATTTTCAACCATTTGGAACACTTCAAAGGTCCCGGTAGGGGTGGGAGTGCGAGATGTGCCGATGGCGACGGGATAGCTGGCTTTCCGTTCGTCCCCTTGATACACATACACCCGACGTTCCCGTAAGCGTAGGACGAGGTGAACTTCCAGTTCATTGGGGAGATAACGGTCAGGATTACCTAATTCCGGCAAGTCTAAGGCGGCTACAGAACCAAGGGCGGAGGAGTAAGTTCCGGGGGAACGAGAGGCGCTCATCTGGGTTTGATGCCCCAATAAGCTGATCATGGCGATCGCAGACCCGAACAGGAGACTCCGAGTAAGATGAGTATTTTTCACCCAAGTTAACATTTGTTGCATCCTCACCCGAACTAAAATACAGCGATTTTGAATAAGAAGATGCCTAATATTATAGAAAAAGTTTCCTCACCTCAAGCCAGAAAATAAATCTTTACTTAAAATTCATAAATGAATGGTCAAAAATTGACAATTGATAATTAATTTCTCTACCGCATCACCAAGCCTAGTCTTCCTTGTCGCCGAAAATCATCTGGAGAATCATGGGTTTCCCACCCTTTTTATGGTACTTGTCCGCCCAAGCCCGGATCACTTGATCTAACTCAGCTTGGGCGGCTTCTAAGTCTTCGGGGTAAATGTCCAACTCTTCCAAAACCCGCATGACTTGGGGTTTGCGTTCAGCCCAATCTCGCATCATGCGGAAGAAACGGGCGGTATCTTCCACCATAACGTAGGTGCGCTCTTCGTCTTCGGCGGGGGAGTAGGTGGGACGAGTGAGGGCGTAGTAAGGTAGGCCCCAAGGATTATCAATGCGCATGACGGTTCCGGCATAGATTAAACGGCGCTTGATATGTTCGGCGAGGGCTTCACTCATGGGCATTTTGCGGTCTTCGGGGAGGTCTTCTTGCGATCGCAAATGCAGATAATCAATTAACTCAAAAAACTGGAAGGAGTTGATTAACTGAGCATCGGGAATATTGGGGGGCAGTTTTTCTTCTAGATAGTCCCGGTGTTCCGGTTCAAGGGATCCTAACATAATCCGCGATCGCCCCGGTTGCCAAGGATACTTTTCCAGCCACACATAGGGAAACTGAATCAAGTAGCGAGGTTCTTGGGACCCCAACATTTTGAGCAATTTTCCCTCAGTTAACGCCTGGCGCACCTCGTTAACAATCACTCGCACCCGTTTGGGTTCAATATGGTGTAAATGCCCCGTCATGCGGACATTTTCCCCTTGTTCAATATAGGTGGTATAGATGGCACACTTTGCCGCCGTTGCCGCCGCATCCAAAAAAGCCCCGTGGCGGTGTCCACTGGTGCGCATCGCACTAAAAGCTAGATAAAACATGATCTGATCCATCGCACTGGGGCTGAGGGTTTTGATCAGATCAAGATCACTCTTCATATTGCCATTAATCAAGTTACTAGGGGTGAACTATTCTTTCGGTAGAGAGACTGAGTGTTAGGAGAAGCTTTTAAAGGGGTTTAAGGGTAAACCCAGAAATTCAAAGCCATCTGGAAAAATCATGAATGAGGCGACCTAAGCTGCACCAGTCCGGTTTTCTCAAATCACTTGAATCAGTTGCCATATCCTAACAGGTCTAGTTCCAAGCACCCCAATTTGACGTTCCTTTTTAAGATTGAAAGGATTCTTGGTTTAACGATTTGCCAAAAGACCAATAGACTCTAGAGGATAGATTCTATCAGATTCCAGTTCATCTCCCCAAGCGTATAAGTTCGGGTACGTCCCACCCTACTGGATTGCACACACTGGGTCAACCTCGCTGGACTGACCGCCCAGTTGCTTTTCATTATACGCGATCTTATCGGGTGAACCACCCCTCCCCCTCAGATGAGGGTTGAGAATCGGGAATCGGGAGTCGGGAGTCGGGAGTCGGGAGTCGGGAGTCGGGAGTCGGGAGTCGGGAATAGTTAATAATTATCAACTCCCCCTCTCCCCTGCTCCCCTGCTCCCCTGCTCCCTTAAGGTTTCAAGGCAAAAAGGGACGAGGCAGGACAAATTCTCCCCCCGGCAGGGCTTGTCCGGGCTGGGTATAGAGGGGATTGGTGCGGAGAGAGGAATTGTAGGGATTTTCTAGGTCAGGGGAGCGGAGAATGGGGCCGCTGGAGTATTGTTGCCTTAAAACATCTTCATACACTTTATGAACTAAGGAAATATCCCGATTGAGTTCTACTTCAGGAAAGCCCCCCAATCCAAACATAAAATCGAGTTGTCGCCCAGTGGTGAAGGTGGTGGAAAAGGTGTCTTGAGAACTAAAGGTTAAAGCGCGTCTAAAGGCTTCGGGAATAGGATCTAGGCGAATGGGATTAATGCCGACGGGGGTAGAGAGAAATTGGGCTAACGCTGGGGAGGTAAAACTGCTGAGAATCAGAGCAGTAACGCCTGTGGAAAGCCAAAAGCGCGTTCGCGAAGCGTCTCGGAAGGAGAATCGCGCAGCGTCTCGGAAGGAGAATCGTAGCCACATCATGGATTTAAGTCCTCACAACGATTTTGCCTGACAAAGCCCCTCGATCTTAACATGACCTCCTCAGAGCTTGAACGGGATTCGGTGAACAGGCAATCCAATGGGAAAATAAAGGAGGGAGAGGAATCATCCTCTATCCTAACCGCCCTATCTTAGAGGTTTTCCATGATTGAATTGCGTCAACAATTATTAGATTTACTGGTTCAATATGCTTATCAAGAGGGAGATTTTGTCCTGTCCTCTGGGCAACGTAGCACCTACTATATCAACGGAAAACAGGTGACACTCCGGGCGGAAGGTGCTTTACTGGTGGGGCGCTTGTTGTGGGAATGTCTCCCCCAAGGAACCCAAGGGGTGGCGGGATTGACTTTGGGGGCGGATCCCATTGTGACGGCTGTTAGTGTGGTGTCTGCCTTGGAAAATCAACCCATTCCGGCCTTGATTGTGCGCAAGGAGGCCAAAGGACACGGCACGAAGGCCTATATTGAGGGGCCGAGTTTAGAGGCCGGGGCTTCGGTGGTGGTGTTGGAAGATGTGGTGACAACGGGGAAGTCGGCGATGTTGGCGGTGGAACGCTTACGGGATGCGGGCTATCGGGTGAATCAAGTGATGGCTTTGGTGGATCGGGAACAGGGCGGACGGGAGTTTTATGAGTCTGTTGGTCTGACGTTTGAGGTGCTGTTCCGGATTGAGGATTTACAACGGAGAACGCAGGAGTTAAGGGGTTAATGCTGGCTTATTTGAAGGGGAAGGCGATCGCTATTGTCAAGAGTCTCAACGGTCGAGTCCTTTTGTGGCTAGAGGTGCAGGGGGTGGGCTATGAGATCCAAATTCCCTCCCGGTGGGGGCGACATATTACCCTAGAGACGGAGGATCAGATGCAGGTGTTTACTCATCAACAAGTCCGGGAGGATGCCCTGATTTTATACGGCTTTGAGTCGGCCGCGGAACGGGATTTATTCCGCCATTTAATCAGTGTGAGTGGGATTGGCTCCCAGTTGGCGATCGCACTCATCGACACCCTCGGCATTGCGGATCTGGTTCAAGCCATTGTAGCGGGGAACATCCAAACCCTCTCGAAAACCCCCGGAGTGGGCAAAAAAACGGCGGAACGGATTTCCCTAGAATTACGCACTAAATTAGCCCAATGGCGGGAACAATCGGGGGTGGTTTTAAGTGGCAAGTCCCCCTTACCTTCCCCAGAAATCCAAGCCGATGTCGAGATGACTTTATTGGCCTTGGGCTATGATAACGACGAAATTGAACAGGCGTTTTCAGTTTTAAGTGGGGATGCCCAGTTAATGAAAAATCCCGCCCCAGAGGAATGGATTCGGAGCGCCATTGCTTGGTTGAGTCAGTAGTTTAAGAGGGGGGAGATTTCCCTACCTCAAGCTTGCCCTAAGTGACAAACCGCATCAGTCCATGAATGAAGTAACTGTTATGAACAATTCCACCGCGACCTTATTGGTTTCCTGTCCTGATCAAAAGGGCTTAGTTGCCAAAATTGCTGATTTTATTTACTCCTATGGGGGCAATATTATTCATGCCGATCAACATACTGATTTCCAACAGGGATTATTCTTAACCCGCCTAGAATGGCAGTTAGAGGGCTTTAACTTACCCCGCGAGGTGATTGATCCAGCTTTTGGTGCGATCGCCAAACCCCTTAACGCCACCTGGCAACTCCACTTTTCCGACACCCTCCCCCGTCTCGCCATTTGGGTGACAAAACAAGATCATTGTTTACTCGATTTACTCTGGCGTTGGCAAGCCAAAGAACTCACCGTAGACATCCCCCTAATCATCAGCAATCATGCCATCTTAAAACCCCTTGCCGAGCAATTTGGCATAGACTTTTATCATATTCCCATCACCAAAGACACCAAATTAGAACAAGAGGCTCAACAATTAGAGCTTTTAGAAAAATATCAAATCAATTTAGTTGTTTTAGCCAAATATATGCAAATTTTAAGCCCAGATTTTGTTAAACAATTTTCAAAAATTATTAACATTCATCACTCTTTTCTCCCCGCTTTCCCCGGTGCCAATCCCTATCAACGCGCCTACGAACGAGGCGTTAAAATCATCGGCGCAACGGCTCACTATGTCACCGCAGATTTAGACGAAGGCCCGATTATTGAACAAGATGTGGTGAGAATTAGTCACCGCGACACCGTACAAGATTTAATCCGTAAAGGGAAAGATTTAGAACGGTTAGTATTAGCCAGAGCCGTGCGGTTTCATCTACAAAATCGGGTGTTAGTCTACGGAACTCGTACCGTTGTTTTTGCTTAATGGGGTCTTATTTTTTCTAACAAATACTATTGATTTCTCACTTTCAGCCCTAACTTTTTAAGATTGCCTATTTCCTGTTAATTTCTGGGTTCTAGCATCTAGTTTTATTAAGCAAGCCCGATTGAAAGAGTTTCAATGAGCTTAACCAAAAATGGTACTAAAATCAATGATTAAATCCGGAAAAGCAAGAGGGGCAATTCTTTGATTGTCCCCCATATTTTGCTGTTGTTGATAGGTTTTTCCATCCGGTTCTCGATACACCGTTAAAACCTGAAGATTAAGATTAACCAGCCAGAACTCAGGAATCCCATTTTCTGCATAGAGTGGCATTTTAATTTCCTGATCATAGGTAAGACTAGAATCCGCCACTTCAATTAACAGTAAAACATCATCGGGTGTCGGGAACTTTTGAGCATAAAAATCTGTACGGGGTTTAAGTAGGGCAAGATCGGGTTGAGGTTCAGAGGAATTATTGAGTCGGATGGGATTCTGAACCGTCATAATCATTCTATCCCCCAATTGACGAGGGAAGAAATTAGTTAAGCGATTGGTAACTACCGCGTGTTGTAAACCAATGGCCGACATCGCAATAATTTCTCCCTTGATTAACTCAACCCGTTCCTCTGGGGCAAAAATACCCATTTCACCCATTTTTTGATATTGTTCAATCGTGAATTTTTTAGTGAGTAATTGCATTTTTGAGACGGGAATCAGGTCATAAGAAATAAGGAGTTGGGAAGAGGCAAAAGGCAATAGGGGGGAGTCAGGAGTCGGGGAGAGGGAAAGACGAGGAATTAAGACTTATTACCTATTACCTATTACCTATTCCCCATTCCCTTGTTCCCTTTATTTTTTTGCCTTAGCTTCCAACTCCGGCATGGATAAATAGCTATCAATATCAATTGCTTGAGAGCCACCAATAGCCAGTAGCTTCAACATTTCTCCCAGTTGTACCCAAACTAAAAGCGCGGTGGGAATAACCACCACAACCGCTAAAATTGAGGCGAATAAATAGCCAATTTGAAACACGGAAAGACATTCCCCTACAAAGAGCGTCATAAAAACCGTCAAGGCTAAATAAGCTACAATTAAACTGGGGTTTTTGTAATTAATCGTAGCTTGGGTTTGGCGCTTAATATTCCACAACGCTACTTGATATTCCAGCATATCCTTGAAAATAAACCCAAAGGCAATGGCAAAAAAACAAGTAATCATAATCGCTGCGCTAATGGCAGGTAAAACGGGAGGAACAACACTCATGGATGGTTTTTTAAAGCGCTACAATGTTAAGAATGTTAAACATTATATACCATTTCGCACTTTTTAAGGTACTAAAAACGAAAAAACCCGCGTTTCACGTTAAAACCGGGTTTGGGATATCTGGCGGCACACTCAGAGAATTATTTCAACTTTTGCTTGATGAGGGTAACAACTTGTCCTAACTGTTTCTTCAACAAATTGATTTCACCTTGCATCTGTGCGATTTGTTTCTTGAGGGCTTGAATTTCGGCACTTGATGCCCCGCCGCCAGCCGCAGGAGTAGCTGCCGCCGCCGGAGTGGCTGCTGAGGGAGCACCTGTGGGAGCGGGGACTGCTTTTTTCTTCTGGGCGGCTTTTTGCATCGCCTCTTTAATCGCCCCGACGAGTTGTTTTTTCTCAAAGGGCTTTTCGACAAAGGCGAAGAATTGAAAGGGTTCTGGGAGTTTTTCTGTCACCTCTTCTTTGCGCCCTGACATCAACATCAAGGGGATATAACACAATTGAGGGTCTTTCTGTAGTTCTTGATAAACATCCCAGCCACTCTTTTTGGGGAGCAAAAAATCCAACATAATCAGGTTGGGATGCTCCTTGTGAATTAAATCTAGTCCTTCTACACCGTCTTTCGCTTCAATGACTTCTACATTACCCGCAGGCAACATATCTTTAACCATTCGTCGAATAACCCGGCTGTCGTCAATGACTAATATCTTTTGAGTGGCCACGACTGACTCCTTGAGAGGTGATTATAAAACGAGTGAAGTACCGACGATTGAATCACATACAATCAAGGCTTCCTGCTTCAACCGCCGAAGCCGCCAGAATCAAATCCTTTTGGTCTTACTCAGCGTCCACAGGCAGACTCCCACCTTCCGCAGGAGTATCGTTGTTTGACGCTTGGTTCTCGCGCTTCCTGTTGGAGTCTCAACGATGCAATCGATTATAGCGTAGTCCCTGACCGCGATTCATCTCTAAATGAATCAAGCACTAGAATGTGTATAAAAACTTGGGTCTGGAGGCATTGCCTAGACCAATTCTGAGCTTTACCGTCAATTTCATGGGCTTTTCCCTTGTTGTTTGCCTCTTGCTTGGGTTGACCAAGGGTTTAGACCCTATCTATTCCTGTAGAATGCTGAATTAATCTACAACGCGGACAGTTCCTTGATGAAGGGCATCAAAAATCCGGTTGACAACGCGCTGCTCTTGGTCGCCTAACACATTATCAAAAAGGAGAGACATTAAGCGGCTTTGGTCTTGGCGTGTGATACGGCGAGTGGTCAAAATGTGATTGACGAACTCTTCGATATAGGTTGGTGTTTCCTGAAGTGAAATAGACATGGGACTGCTCCAACGTATTACCCTGATTTGAATCACAGCCATAGTATCTCAAATTTTCTCTGGTGAGAGAGTGATTAAATCTTAAGAACGAAGTGAGTTTAATTACTTAGTAACGTGATATATGTCACAAGGGGTATATCTTGGGGGATAGGGTGTGAGGTGTGGGGGAATGGATAATTAATTTATGGATTACTGTGATGAGAGCGCGAAAACGTTTTGCACAACATTGGCTGAAGTCGGAGCAGGTATTGGGGGAGATTGTGACGGCGGCGGAGTTAAAAAAGAGCGATCGCCTTTTGGAAATTGGCCCAGGACAGGGCGCCCTAACGGACCGTTTGTTACCTTGGGTAGAGGCTTTGGTGGCGGTGGAAATTGACCGGGATTTGGTGCGCCGTTTGGTGCATCGTTTCGGGAAAATGGAGAATTTTCTGTTGTTGGAAGGGGATATTTTAACTTTAGACCTCAAGGGAATGCTGGGGGATTTCCCCCGCTTCCAGAACCCCAATAAAGTGGTAGCCAATATTCCCTACAACATCACCGGGCCGATTTTACAATATTTGTTAGGCACCATTGACCAACCGCGAGCGATACCCTACGAGTCGATTGTGTTGTTGGTGCAACAGGAAATTTGCGATCGCCTTTGTGCCGAACCTCACCAGAAAAACTTTGGCGCGCTGTCAGTGCGGGTGCAGTATCTCGCCCAATGTGAGCCGATTTGTCAAGTCCCCCCTAAAGCCTTTTCGCCTCCCCCCAAGGTGAATTCCGCCGTGGTGCGGCTTCGTCCTTTTGTGCGAGAACATCGGGCGCAATCTCCCCAAAAATTGGCTACCCTCCTCAAAGTGGGGTTTGCCAGTAAACGGAAAATGCTGCGCAATAACTTAAAGGGCTTATTTCCCGAGGAGCAGATCAATCAATGTTTTGCACAATTGAATCTGAATCCCCAATCCCGGGCGGAAAATCTTGGAGTTGACGACTGGATCGCCCTCAGTAATAAAATTGGGGAATTATAAGCCCGTGAGAAAGGCTGTATCCCCCAATTATTCGCCCTTGGACTCCTATGAACCGTTACACACTCCTTGCTCCGGCTAAAATTAACCTGTATCTGGAAATTGTCGGCGATCGCCCCGATGGATTCCATGAGTTGGTGATGATTCTACAAAGTATTGACCTGTGCGATCGCATCACGATTCAGAGTAGTAGTCTCCCCCTGACCCGCGTCCGGTGTAATTTGCCCCAACTCGACGAAAAGCAAAACCTCGCCTACAAAGCGGCTCAACTCATGGAAAAACGCTTTCCCCATGCCTTCAGCAATTGGGGCGGTGTAGAGATTATGGTCGAGAAACATATTCCCCTGGCGGCGGGACTGGCCGGGGGGTCAACCGATGCGGCCGCGGTGTTAGTGGGGTTAAACCTCCTCTGGCAACTGGGACTGACTCAGCCGGAATTGCAAGACTTAGGGGCGGAATTGGGGTCAGATGTTCCCTTTTGTGTGGCTGGGGGGACAGCCTTAGCCACTGGACGAGGGGAACAGTTAGATCCTCTCCATAATCCTCATGGTTGGTGGGTGGTGTTGGGGAAATATCAAAGTTTAGAAGTGTCTACTCCTTGGGCTTATCAAACCTATCGCCAACAATTTGGGGAAACCTACTTAACCGAAGCCGACCAATTCCACCACCGGGCGGCTATTGTGGAGTCTGGAGCCTTGGTGCAGGCGATCGCCCACAATGACGGCCGCGGCATCGCCCAACACCTCCACAACGATCTTGAAAAGGTGGTTTTACCCCAATACCCCGCCGTCGCTCACCTACGCGCTGCCTTTGCCGAAGCGGGAGTTCTCGGTACCATGATGTCCGGTTCAGGTCCAACGGTTTTCGCCCTCTGTGAGTCCCAAAACCAAGCCCAACAGGTAAAAGAAACCATCGCCCAACAAATCCCTAATCCCGATTTGGGGCTATGGGTGACACAATTCTCTAGTCAGGGTATCCATTTAGCGTGAACTACCCCACCCTGCCGAGGCGCGAGGATGGAGCTTCCTGATTCAATGGGAAGTGCTTTCTATACCGAAATATAGCCAGTCTTATCTTCCCTCCCCAGGCAGAAGTCCTAGTTCCTAAGACCCAAATTTTCTCTTGCAACACAGCCCTTTTTAGCTTGGTTTTCGCTTTGGGAGTTAGTGGTCAAGTCCATCCCCTCCCTGCAAGCGAGGAAGGGGAATTACGCAGCATTTTTGTTAAAGGGAACGGGGAACGGGGGAGCAGGGGAGCAGGGGAGCAGGGGAGAGGCAATCTCCCGATTCCCGACTCCCGATTCCCGACTCCCGATTCCCGACTCCCGACACCCGACTCCCGATTCCCGACACCCGACTCCCGATTCCCGACACCCGACACCCGACACCCGACACCCGACTCCCGACTCCCGACTCCCGACTCCCGATTCCCTGTTCCCCGTTCCCTGTTCCCTATTTATCAATGTTGTCAAACATTCCATCAAGAAACCATAAAATAAATTAATTTGCCAAGCCCGTTTTTTTTCTGCTATGATGAAGTTCGCCTTTGAAAAAAGGGGGGCGTGGCGGAATGGTAGACGCTACGGACTTAAAATCCGTTGGTTAGTGATAACCGTGAGAGTTCAAGTCTCTCCGCCCCCATCTATTCCCCTATGCAAAGCCCTTTGCAAAACCCTTTAAGTAGTGTCCACACTAGCAATTTTCCTCACCTGCTGAATCAACTGGGAATCTCCCTCATTGTGTCCACCTACCAAGCGGGAAAAGTGGTTATTTTGCGCAGTGAGGGAGAAGTGCTAAATACTCATTTTCGGGTCTTTGATAAACCAATGGGGATGGTAGCTGATGCCAACCGCTTGGCCATTGGGACTCACTTCCAAATTATCGAATTTCGCAATATTCCCGCCGTTATTCCAAGATTGAAAGAACCAGGCCCCCATGATGCTTGTTATTTACCCCGCAAAACCCACATTACGGGGGATATTGATATTCACGAAATGACCTATATTGATGAGGAATTATGGTTTATTAATACCCGTTTTTCCTGTCTCTGTACGCTGGAAGATCGTTCTAGTTTTGTCCCTCGCTGGCGACCTCCTTTTATTACCCACTATGCTCTAGAAGACCGTTGTCACCTCAATGGTTTGGCAGTGGGGCCGATGAATCAACCCCAGTATGTGACGGCCTTGGGGGCGACGAATACCCCGGAAGGATGGCGGAAAACCAAGGCAACGGGGGGGATTCTGATGGATATTCCCAGTAATGAGATCATCACTCAAAGCCTCTCGATGCCTCACTCTCCTCGGTGGTATGATGGGCGCCTCTGGGTGTTGGAGTCGGGGAAAGGGAGTTTGGCAACGGTTGACTTGAACGGGGGGAAATTAACCCCAGTGGCACAGTTGCCGGGGTTTACGCGGGGGCTGAGTTTTTATGGGCGCTGGGCTTTTGTGGGACTGTCCCAAGTGCGGGAAACGGCGGTGTTTAGTGGGATTCCCATTAGTCAGCAAGAGGAGCGTTGTTGTGGGGTTTGGGTGGTGGATATCGACCGGGGGGAAACGGTGGCCTTCCTGCGCTTCGAGGATGCCGTACAGGAGGTTTTCGCGGTGGAGGTTCTGCCGGGGATTCGGTTTCCGGAGTTGATTGAGTGGGATGAGGAGTTACTGAAAACGTCTTTTGCGCTGCCGGATGAGGCGTTACAGGAGGTGGTGCATCCGTCCCCGGAGTTGGCGATGCAGTCGCCGAATCATCTGTTTGAGTTGGGGAATCAGGCCTATGAGACGGGGGAACGGGAAAAGGCGATCGCACATTATCAAGATTGTCTCGCCTTACAACCGGACTATATCCCCGCCCTGTACAATCTGGGGGTGATTTATCGAGATGACCCCAAAACCCATGATCTCGCCCTCGCCCAGTTTCGCCAAATCCTAGAATTTGACCCCCACCACGCAGAGAGTTATAACAACTTGGGGATTCTCTACAATGCCCAGAATCAAATGCTTTTAGCCCTTGCTCACTATCGACAAGCCCTTACACTCCGTCCCGACCTCCCCACCCTTCACTTTAACCTCGGCATGGCTCTATTAACCTTGGGGCAATGGGCAGAAGGCTTTCAAGAGTGCGAATGGCGCTGGCAAACCCCCGAATTTACCCCCTTTGACTGTCCTCACCCCCGCTGGGATGGTCGCCCCCTACCCCAACAAACCCTACTCATCCACACAGAACAAGGCGCTGGAGATGCTATCCAATTTATCCGCTATCTCCCCCTAGCCGCCCAACGGTGTAGTCGTGTTCTCCTCGTCTGTGTCCCCGAATTAAGGGAACTCTTCGCCTCAGTCCCCGGCATTGACCAAATCCTCCCCCCCGGCCCCCTTAATCTAGAGGACTTCCACAGCTACATCCCCCTAATGAGTTTGCCCCACGTCCTGCAAGTTTTCCCCGACACCCACCCCACCCCCTGCCCCTATCTCCACATCACCCCCGCCCCCCATCCTCAACTGCCCCCCTCCCCCTTGCCCAAAGTCGGCATCGTTTGGGGAGGCAGTCCCACCCACAAAAACGATCACAACCGTTCCGCCACCCTAAAGGACTTTCTCCCCCTGCTACAACAGTCTAATTTTCAGTGGTACAGCCTACAAAAAGGGGAACGGGTCGAAGAGTTAAAAGAACTGCCCGACTCTTGCCCTGTCGCGGATTTAAGCCCCTTCCTGACCGACTTTGCCGCCACCGCCCGCTTAATCCAAGAACTCGACTTAGTAATTACTGTTGATACTTCTGTTGCTCATCTGGCGGGAGCATTAGGAAAACAGGTCTGGACGTTGCTCTGTTATGCTCCCGATTGGCGCTGGATGTTAGACCGCCGTGAAACTCCTTGGTATCCCACCATGACGTTATTCCGGCAAACCCTGCGGCAAGACTGGTCTGGGGTGATAAGTCGAGTGATGAAGGAGTTAAGCTTGAAGAACTGGGGGTTTTTGCGGGAGCGATAGAGTTTTAAAAAAAATGTTGCGGAATTCCCCTTCCTCGCTTGCAGGGAGGGGATGGAGTCAGTGAGTAGAATACTTTGGGGATGCTCCTGAAAATTTTTTACAGCAATGTTGCGTTGAAAGCCCCATCCCCTTGTGGGTGGGGAGCTTCAAAAAAGTACCGTCGGAGTCAGGGACAT
Organism: Spirulina subsalsa PCC 9445; assembly: GCF_000314005.1. NCBI lineage: Bacteria > Bacillati > Cyanobacteriota > Cyanophyceae > Spirulinales > Spirulinaceae > Spirulina > Spirulina subsalsa. The sequence continues at coordinate 475,363 of NZ_JH980292.1, read as the reverse complement.
TACTCCCGACTCGCCATTCCCGACTGCCCCTGTTCCCCATTCCCCACCCAGAGCAGAGTTATTCAGCAAGCCCTAACTAGATCCAATTATGAAGTTACGGTAAAGTTTATCCTTCCTTGCATCATTTCCCTGCCAACTGAGCGAGACAGTTACATAAGGCATCAAAACCCTAGGTTCAATGCCCGACAGGACACAAAAAAATCAAACATAGCTCCTGTCCTTAGTATCAAGTAACTTCACGCGAGAAATTAACCATGCTGAATAAAATTGCAAGTTTAACGTTAGGTTTAGCCGCTACTTCCTTGTGCTACTTTGCGCCCTATACCCCCTCCGCACAAGCTGCAACCCTCATCGGAGATTGGCAATATACCAGAAGTGTTGAATGTTAGTAAAAAACTTGACAAAAAGCCCCTATTGTTTTAAAATAGGGGCTTACTTTTTTAAAAAAACTAATCCCTTGATTCTATCCAACTTTCCTCAAATTGTCAAACAATGCCTCGGTCATTTGCCTCAAGATGACTATCCCGTCTTAAATACTTTTAAATTCGTTTCCATTTGGCTTGAATTTGTTCTTGACCAGAGTCAAACCAGTATGAGAAGTCTCTTCAAGAGGCTTAATATTATGGGGGAGTCTGTTGATATTTCCACCTTTTCTAAAGCCAGTAAGTATCGCGATCCTCAAATTTTTTATCAATTGTGGGTTCATCTAACACAACAGTTTCTTAAACAGAATAAGATTCCATCCAATCAGCTACAACTTTTTCCCTTAGATTCAACCATTGTCACTCTCACCAGTAAGTTACTCTGGCATCAAGAAGTTCACCAAGTCAAGCTTTTTGCGGGTCTAAATCTCTTCACCGGAATTCCAGGCGGACTCTTCCTTCATTTTGGTCAAGGTCATGACTATAAATATGGCGATACAACCCTAGAATCAATTCCAGCTAATGGCGTTGGAATAATGGATAGAGGCTTTTTTAGCCTAATTCAAATTGCCCTGTTACAAAAGTTGAAGGATCGCTACTTCGTTCTGAGAATTAGGAACAATGTTCACTTAACTTTCCTAGATAATGGCAATTGTTTACTAGGCCAAGGTCGCGAACAAATTGAAGCTAGAGTCGTAAGTTTTAGCGACTTAGAGAAAAGACTGAGTTTCGATTAGTAACGAACTTACCCGAGACGGGAGAAGGAGGAGTTAGCTCAGAAGAAATTGCCGAGTTTTATCGTTTGCGTTGGTCAATTGAGTTGCTTTTGGAAATTTTTAAAGATGCACCTCAAATTAGATCGCCTCATCCCTAAAAAATATCAACGGAATTGAAATCCAGATTTATAGTTGTCTGATTGCCTATTTACTTCTAAATATGCTCAAGATACCGACAGAGTTCGGTAAATCTTTATTGGATAAATTGCGATATTTACAGGCGTTTATGTGTCAAAAAATTAGCTATGTACACTGGTTTAGAGAGCTAGTGCCACCTGGTTAAATTTACCCCTTAACAGGGTTAGTGTGTCCATTTGTACTTAGTTCATAAGTACCGATTCAACACTTCTGGGTTTTTACAACAATATCCCAGAAGGTTCGCTTTCCGTTGAGTAAGGGTTGCAGGGATAATAGACTGTTATTTGATGCCGAAGAAAGGGGGAGGAGTTTGTAAGAAAATACCTTGATCAGAAAGACTCGGGAAAAAGGTCAAAGAATATCATTGTTCACTTAAGGCTTTGACTTCCTTAAAAAGGGGTTTCAGTTCTGCCCGTTCAAAGGTAAACTCTGGCTGATTATATTTCTCAATCGACCAGTTATTAGTCCATTTATGCGTGATATTTTGCGCCTGACTTAGAGAGAACAAAACCTCTAAAAAAATAGTTTTTAAAATCGCTTTCGCTTTGGAATAATGGAGTTTTTCTGTTGGTACTCTTGCAAGAGGACACAATACTCCCAAGGTTCTCGTTGGAAAGCATCGGAGTCCGTGGGAGTCCATGAATGGTCATGTTTCCGTAATGCCCGATACCAACGCCGAACGCGATGGGTTTGGGTGGTAGCATGGGCTAATTTACCTTGGTAAAAGAAGAAATACCAGCGTTTGTTCTGGGCAGTGAGGACTAATTGACCTGTGGCTGTTGTCTCCCCAAGCTTTTTCAGGAGGGAATAAAGAAGATTCAAGGTAGAAGTTGGAGGGGTCATAGTGAGACAAGGCACAATCTGATAGGCTTCAACTTTAGAATCTTAGAAAAACAACGTGAAAAAGTTGGGAAAACTCAAATTCAAAAGACAATTTCCTTTTTGGTGAAGGGGAGATCCTGATTAATGGCATCAATTTCCTGCTGTTCCATGTCGTTGATCTCGCCGATGTAAGCCTTGAGAATTTTCGCCATCCGGTCATCATAGAAATCGTCGGGAAGCCCCGCACTGTACGTTCGCGTTCACTTCGTGACGCTTCGCGAACGCAAAGCGTTGCGTAGCAAATGTCAGTGCCGGGATGAAAGACGGTTAATTGAGGGGTTCGATGCCCCGAAAATTCACCAACAATCATTTACTAGGGAGTGACGATTTATCCCTAAATATTGTATAATTGGTTCATGTCCATAAGCTACTATTCTTGTTAAACCTCAACTATTGCTACAGAATTTATCCAGATGCCAGTCAAGAAAAAGAATTACTTGACTGGCTAGAAATCTGTCGAGGGGTATATAATTTGGTTTTCCCCGGTTTAAGAAATATGGTCAGTTTCGGTCGATTAACTTTCCTCAATTCAGGGAAAACCCTGTAACTGGATATCAATCTCAAAATTCCTCTGGGTTAATGCCCTGAGAACGCAACAACTCCGCCAGTCTTGCCGCCCGTTGTCGTTCTTGCTCTAACTCCTGTTCCCGTTGTTGCCGTTGTTGCCGTTCTTGCTCTAATGCCAACTGAGCTTCTTCCGCTCGCTCTCGTTCAATTTGCGCTCGTTCTCGTTCAATTTGCGCTCGTTCATCCCCCGTTAACAATAAATTCCCCTCACAATCCCACCAGCGCAACCAAGGCAACTCTACATTCCCATAGCGTCCTTGCCAAATGCCCAACTCTACCCCCATCGGTTCTATGGCATAATGCCCCCGTTGGTTGGCCTGGACTAACTCATAATGATTTTCGATCAAGTGATAGACCTCCACACTTGCCCGTTGTACCTCATAGATGGCATAGAACGCGGGACGGATAATCTGTTCATAGACCCAGAATTTCCCCGGTTTTTGGCGGTTTTCTGTTAATTGTGATAGGGGAGTTCTATCTCGCTCTTCGGACCCATCTCCTGAGACAAATTCAAGGGCAATCAGGGGGGGGATAAATTCTTGCCATAACACATAGGAACGCCTAAATTGTCCATCTAGAGCGGGAGGAACATTAGGAACATAAAACCAGTCGGGACATTCCGCTCCCTTTTCGGGAGGTTCAGTTAAACGCCAATAAATGCCACAATCTTGACCGATGGCATACTGTCCATCAGGATGGAGTTGCTCTAATCGGGGTTGGATGGAATCAGTGAGTAGGATACTTTGGGGATGCTCCTGAAAGTTTTTCACAAAAGTACCGTCGGAGTCGGGGAGTTGGGTATGATCCGGTAAGCGGGTAATACCGAAGGGCGAAGATTTGGCGATGGTCATGGTGCAATAGTTCTCATCGCAAAGGGTGATTCACATTGTAACAAAGAAACCCCAGGATTTCTAATTCCCCACACCAAACGCAACGACTCGGCAGAATCCGGGTCGATTCTAACCCAATTGCAAGAGATCCACTCCCTCCTCCTGATCAATAAACCCTTGTACACGCTGACGATACTCCAATAACACCCGATCTACCCAGTCTCGATCGTCACTATTGGCATACAAATGAACCAATGGCTCTCCCGCATCAGGCAGAATCAAAATCCAGCTATCATTTTGCCGATTAACGATTTTCACCCCGTCGATTAACTCCAAATTTTCCGGAGCATGGGTTTCTACTAAATGACGCATTAAAGCCCCTTTCACTGTCCAAGGACAACGCATTGTGTAGTTTTTATGGCACACCTTGGGCAATTCGGCGCGAATTTGGGCTAAGGAACGTTCCTGAATGGTTAACATTTCAATTAACTTGGCAATGCAGAACATGGCATCAAATCCGGGATGTAAACTGGGAAAAATAAAGCCCATTTCCCCACTCCCTCCTAAGACCACATTATGATTCGCCCGGGCTGCTTCCATCAAGGCCGTGGGACTGGCTTTGGTGCGAATGACGCGACCATCATGACGACGGGCAATTTTTTCTACGGCGCTGGAGGTCTGCACGGGCACCACAACGGTACTCCGGGGATGAGCGGTCATGATCATGTTAACCATTAGGGCGGTCAGGGTTTCGCCCCGAATGGGTAAACCTGCCTCATCGACGAGAATTAACTGTTCTCCATTAGCAGATACCTGTACGCCGAAATTCGCCCGCACGGCCTCCACGACATGGCCTAACTGAATTAGCAAGTTTTCTCGTTCTTCGTTGGAAACGGCGGTCTGGCTTAAGCTGGCGTTTAATACCACAGCATCACAGCCAAATTTTGCCAGTAAGCGGGGTAAAATGGCCCCGGTGACGGCGTAGACGTAATCAATCACCACTTTGGCGCGGCTGTTTTGGACGGCGGCAACGTTGAGTTGTCGCTCAAAACAGCGACTGTAGAGGTCTAAGACTTGGGAAGCGTAGGTCATGGTGCCAATGTCGGCTATGGGCATCCGGCGGATATCTTCTTTAAAGTAGGTTCCCTCGATTTTCTTTTCTTTGGCTTTGGAAATGTTAATGCCTTGTTTATCGAAAAATTCAATCAGGATATAGTCGGGGCGGTCTGGGTGGAGGCGGACATGGATTCCCCCGGAGACGCTGAGGGTGGGGATGACGGTACGGGCGACGGGGATGGCGGTGGATTCGAGGTTCTGGATGTGAACTCCGGTGGACATTAATCCGGCAATGAGGGAACGGCTGACCATGCGGGAGATGGGGCGTTGGTCGCGGGATACGGTGATCATGGAACCGGGTTTTAAGGTGGAGCCGTAGGCGGCTCCGAGTTTGACGGTAAATTCTGGGGTGATGTCTATGTTGGCTAATCCAGAAACGCCCTGTTGTCCGAACAGATTGCGCTGGGCCATGGTTCCCCAAATCAGGTTAATGTTCAAAATGGCTCCTGACTCTATTTTTTTGCTGGGCCAAACGCGCACTCCCGGACTGATTTGGGCTTCTTCTCCGACGGTGGAGAGGGACCCAACAACGGCGCCTTCTAGGATATGAGAGCGACGGTCTACTCTTGTCCCTCGGGAGATGACACAGGCTCTTAAGTGGGCTTCTTCGCCGATGATTGCGCCGTTGGCGATGATGGGGCGTTTCAGGTCGGCATCGGCTCCGACGGTGATATTGTCGCCGAGGACGGTTCCGGCTTCAATATGGACGCGGGGGCCAATGCGGCAATTACTACCAATGAGAACGGGGCGCTCGATTTTGGCGCTGGGGTCAATGTAGGTGTTTTGACCAATCCATTGACCGGGGGTTTTTTCTTCGTAGGGAATCTGTAGGTGAACTTTGCCGTCTAAGCCGTCATACTGGGCTTGACGGTAGGTGTCGAGGTTGCCGATGTCGCACCAATAGCCCTCGGCGATGTACCCATACATGGGTTCTCCTCGTTGGAGGAGGAGGGGGAAGAGGTCTTTGGAAAAGTCGGATTCTTCGTTGACGGGGAGATAGTCTAGGACTTCGGGTTCTAGGATGTAGGCTCCGGTGTTGACGGTATCGGAAAATATCTCGCTGGTGGAGGGTTTTTCGAGGAAGCGACAAATCCGTTGTTGACTGTCGGTGATGACGACTCCGAATTCTAGGGGGTTGGGGACGCGGGTTAGGATAAGGGTGGCTTTGGAGCGTTTGGCTTTATGAAAGGCGATCGCAGCCCTTAAGTCAAAATCGGTCAAACTATCGCCACTGATGACCAGAAAGGTTTCGTCTAATAGTTCGGCAATGTTTTTTACACAACCCGAAGTCCCAAGGGGTTGATCTTCTTCTACGGCGTAGGTCATCTGTACGCCAAAGTCGCTCCCGTCTTGGAAGTAGTCCCGCATAATATCGGGGAGATAGTGCAAGGTGGCAATTACTTCGGTGATGCCGTTGTCTTTGAGTAGGTTGATGATATGTTCGGCGATGGGACGGTTGAGGATGGATACCATCGGTTTGGGGAGATCACAGGTTAAAGGGCGTAGTCTAGTCCCAGAACCGCCCGCCATCAGCACTGCACGCATAAATACTCCTTAATGATTAAACATTTTTATTGATTTTTATTAACAGGGGCTGGTTAAAGTGTTTCTTTTATGCTGTATCTACGACTCCCGTTGAGCCAACCGGATACTCCATCTCCTAGTATCCCTAATCCCCTCTCTATCAGGCGGAAACCCTAGAGAATTTTAACATTTAGCTAGATTCACGATCAATTATTCAGGAAATAGGCAAGAGGTAAAAGGCAAGAGGCAATAGGCAAAAAGCAAAATGTAAGAGTTTTGGCTATTATCTATTACCTGTCACCCATTACCTATTTCTTACTGTTTACCGTTAAAAGTCCTTGGCTGGGGCTGAAGAGAAAGGCGAGAATAAATAATCCGGTTGCGACTAATACAATGGCGGGGCCGGAGGGGAGATTGTAGAAATAACTTAGATACATCCCACTAATACTAGAAATTACCCCGACTCCTACCCCGATAAACATCATCTGATGGAGTCGTTTCACCAATAAATAAGCGGTGGCGGCGGGGGTAATTAATAGGGAGAGAACTAAAATAACACCAACGGCTTTTAAACTGGCAATAATGGTCATGCCAATCAAGACCATTAGACTTAAATCTAGTAATTTAACGGGTAAACCTACGGCTTGCGCGCCGAGTTTGTCAAAGGAATAAAATAGTAGTTCTTTGTATAATAGACCCACCCCTAATAAAACTAAAACGGCAATGATTAGGGTGTCCCGTACATCGCTAAAGGTGGCGGTTAAAATATTGCCGAAGAGGAAATGATTTAAGTCTATCTTGTTCTCTCGTTGAATGGTGGTAATGAGGATAATTCCGAGGGCGAAGAAGGCGGAGAAAACAATCCCCATAGCGGCATCTTCTTTGATGTTAGAACGGGTGTGAATTAAATTAATACAAAGGGTGCTAATAATTCCGGCAATAAAGGCCCCGACAAAAAGATTGGTTTCGGTTAAAAAGGCAAGGGCTAAACCGGGTAAGACGGAATGACTAATGGCATCCCCAAGGAGGGCTAAACGCTGCACTAAGAGGTAGCAACCGACGACAGCGCAAAGCATACCGACGATAACCGCGACAATGAGCGATCGCTGCATAAAACTATATTGGAGGGGTTCAAGCAGGGCATTCATCAGGCAGCTTGTAAAGAAGATCCAGAGAAAAAGGAGACTTTCCCCCCATAAGCGCGGTTTAAGTTGCTTTCGTTTAAGACGTTTTCCCGCACGTCGGCGGCGACAATTTCCTTGTTCAATAAAATTAAATCATCAAAATGGGTAATCGATTCCCCCAAATCATGATTCACGACTAACACGACATGACCTTGATCGGCTAATTCTCGGAAAATCTGGAATAAAACGACCTCGGTTTTTTGATCTACTCCCACAAAGGGTTCATCGAAACAAAATATTTCGGCTTCTTGGGCTAATGATCGGGCTAAAAAGACGCGCTGCTGTTGTCCTCCCGAAAGTTGTCCGATGGGGCGATCGCAAAATTTCTCCATGCCTACCCGCACCAAAGCCTCATAAGCCCGATGGCGACTGGTGACTGAAAAGCGCCGCAACCACCCGGTTTTCTTCACTCGTCCCATCATCACCACATCCCACACCGTCGCGGGATAAGTCCAGTCAATCTGACTCCGTTGGGGAACATAGGCCACCTTCTCTAGTTGACGGTGTAACGGTTGCCCCCCATACAAAACAGGGGTTCCCTCGGCCGGGATTAACCCCAACATCGCCTTTAACAGCGTACTCTTCCCCGCCCCATTGGGGCCAATCATCCCCGTTAAGCGTCCTGAATGCACCACACAGCTAACCTGACGCAAGGCCTCAAAACTACGGTACTGTACGCCCAAATTTTCAATCGTGATCTGGCTCATGATCTTCCTCCGAGAAACCCCATCCCCTCGTGGCTGGGGTGGTTGACAACGGCTTTTAACTTCCCACAATACCCCCCAGCATAGCAGAAAATGAAAGAATTATGATAAAAATTATGAGAGAATTATGAAAAGAATTGTGAATGGACGATGAGACACTTAGAAAAACTCCTGTTTTGTGGACTGTTGCTGTTGAGTGGGTGCAATGCACAACCCACTTCAGACTCAGATAAACCCTATGTGGTGGCCACCAGTACCATTTTGGCAGATCTGACCCAAGAGGTCGCGAGGGACAAAATTGAACTGAAAAGTATCTTAAAACCGGGGGAAGATCCCCATGTTTATGAACCCGTCCCTCAAGATAGTATTGCCTTAGAACGAGCGGATTTAATTTTCTATAATGGCTACGACTTAGAACCGGCTTTAATTCGGTTAATTAATGCCGCCGGGATTCGGGCTAAAAAAATCGCAGTGGCTGAACAAATTACTCCGTTAATGGATGAGGCAGAAAACTTGCCCGATCCCCATGTTTGGGGAGATGCGAAAAATGGGATCATTATGGTGGAAGTCATTCGGGATGCTTTGATTGAATTATTGCCCGGAAAAGCCGAAAATTTACGCCAGAATGCTCAGGGTTTAATTGAACAATTAGAAGCACTGGATCAATGGATTTTAGCCCAAATTGCCACCATTCCCCCGGAAAATCGAAAGTTAGTGACGACCCATGATGCTTTTGCCTATTACGCAGAAGCCTACGGTTTAGAAATACTGGGAACCTTAATTGGGGTCAGCACAGAAGAACAGCCCAGTGCGCAAACATTGAGTCAATTGGCGAATGAAGTTCGTGGGCAAAATATCCCTACTGTGTTTGCTGAAACGACGATTAATCCGGCATTAATGGATACCTTAGCCCAGGAATCAGGGGCGGTTTTGTCGTCACAACAGTTATATTCTGATTCTATTGGGGCGGCAGGTAGTGCGGGGGATAGTTATATTAATATGTTGGTGGCGAATACAACGGCAATTGTGGAAGGTTTGGGGGGAACTATAACTCCTTTTGCACCCAATTAAGGAGGGCGTTTGGCCGGGGTTTGAGGGTAGAGGGAGGACAGATTTTTGAAAGTGATTCTCCCCTGGGAACATTGAGCTTAGAGTGTGGTGAAAAAGTCGGGGAGATAGGGAATTAAAAAGATTTCCTATTCCCTTTTATTCCGCAAGCTATAGCTTACTGTCTCTTTATCTTCTCAAGAAGTAATTCCGTGCCGTTTTGCGCAAAAGCCCCCTAGGTGTCAATGTAAGATCCGCCCCTGATAATGGATCTGGAATCAGAAGCCATCCAAATCAGTATTTTTACTGATTTTTTTTAAATTTTTAATGAAGATTGCCGGAATCTACGGAAAAAAGATTGAAGACTAGAGTGTAGATAGTCTCGTTATGGTCGAGTGTTTTTTGACTGACTTTGAATTAAGTCAAAAAATGTATTAAATTTTTCTAAAAGGATATACTTGGGATAAGCTGATTGGGATTTGTGCAGATCGTCTAGCTCTCTGGCTTCAGCTTGCCTTGAATATTCACTCTTTGTGCCTTATTCCCTTTGTGCCTTATTCGCAACTATGACTGCCCTTAATTCCCTCAATCTCATATACGATTATGAGGAATTTACGACTCAGTTTCAAGATCGTCTAGACCTCATAGAGAAACTGCTAGCTACTGGAACAGCATTGTCTGCTATACAAGACCTAGGGCAGTTGTTGCATCTAATTTTAAGTAAAAGTCGAGAGATTACCTATAGTGACGCAGGTAGTATTTTTTTGATAGATCGTTCTGAAGAAGAGCCTTATTTGATTTTCAAAGTGGCTCAGAATGATTCCCTCCCCCGGGCATCTTTTTCTGAGGTTGCACTCCCAATTTCACCCGAGAGTTTAGCGGGGTATGTGGCGGCAACGGGGCGATCGCTTAACATCCCGGATGCCTATGCTCTTCCCACTCATCTCCCTTATAAACTGGATCGGGGATTTGATCAGGATTTTGGCTATCGGACTTGTTCGGTGATTGTCCTGCCCATGCACAATGCTGAGGGGGAGTTAATCGGGGTATTGCAACTCCTTAATCGCAAAACTAGCCCTCATCTGTTGATTACCCCGGAAAATGCCCAGGAAATCACTCGCCCCTATTCTGATTGGGAGGAACGGATTTTGCGTTCTTTTGCCTCTCAAGCGGCGATTTCCATTGAACGCAATATTCTACAAAAAAACATTGAGAACTTGTTTGAGGGCTTTGTGAGGGCTTCTGTGCAAGTGATTGAAGCCCGGGATCCGACGACTTCGGGGCATTCTGAACGGGTGGCGGATTTAACGGTGCAGTTAGCCCAAGAAGTGAATACAATTGATTTAGGGCCGTTGTGGGGGTTTTCTTTTAATGCTCAACAACTGCAAGAAATCCGCTACGCTGCCCTACTTCATGATTTTGGTAAGGTTGGAGTACCGGAAACGGTTTTAAATAAACGGAAAAAACTGTACCCCGAACAGTTAGAGGTGATTCGTCAGCGCTTTGCTGTGGCACAACGCACGTTACAGATGGACTGTGCTGAACGGAAGTTTCAACACCTGATCAATCATCCTCGGGTGTTTCATAGTCCTGATAAAGGGGGGAGTTGTAGTCACTGCCAACAGTTGGCGGAGTTAGACGCAGATTTACAAAAGGCGATCGCAACCCTACAAAAGTATCAAGCCTTTATTGAACACCTCAATGAGCCGGAAGCCTTGGCAACAGAGCCATTTCACGCCCTTTCTGAGGAAGCACTAGCCGATTTAACCGCCCTGTCTCAATATCACTATCGCGGCATCGATGGGCAACTGCACCCCCTGCTAACACCAGCAGAATTAGAACAATTGCTGACTCCTCGGGGGAATTTGAGCAATCAAGAACGTTTACTCATTGAGTCTCATGTTACCCACTCTTACGAGTTTCTCAAGCGCATCCCTTGGACAAAACACCTGAAAGAAATCCCCGTCATTGCCTACCGTCACCATGAAACCTTAGACGGGTCAGGCTATCCTGAAGGATTGAAAGGGGATCAAATTCCCATTCAAACCCAAATGTTAACCGTTGCAGATATTTATGATGCCCTGACGGCGGCAGATCGTCCCTATCGTAAACCTTTACCCGTGCCTACCGTTCTGCGCATTTTACGGGAAGAAGCCCATAAGAATAAAATCAATCAGGCTTTAGTGGATGTGTTTATTCAGCGCCAAGTGTATCAGGTTCTGGGGCATCAAGTCCCCGAAGAGGGCTGAGTGGGGTCTACTTGACAGGGGAACAGGGAACGGGGAATCGGGTGTCGGGTGTCCGGTGTCGGTGTAGGGGCGCAATGCTTGCGCCCTAGGGAGTCGGAAATAGCCCTTGGGATGCCCGAACGGTGCGTTAGCGGAGCGTAACGCACCCTACCCAATATTCCCCTGCTCCTTTATTCAACAAACCCTAACTTGCCCAACCCCTTGCTGATTTTCGCCATAAATCTTAAGCTTAGTTGATGAAATGCAACATTCTGGGAAATCCCGCTTTGAATCAAAGTGGGGTTGTCCCTGTGATCATCTCAACGATTAATCTCCTGCGAACTCTTACCATATTGACCGTGGATACTCAGTCTGCCCAGACCGAAACTGTAATACCAAGACTGATCTTGCTCTTGCTGGGGATCATTCTCCTGCTGCTGTCCAGTTTAGTTGGGGTCTATTTGTACCGCGTGTCAGACCCCTATATTCAAAATGTGTTAGCCATTGAAGGAGATCCTCAACGGGGTCATGCGATTTTTGAGATTAACTGCGCGGGGTGTCATGGCGTTTATGGAGATGGCAATGTGGGGCCGAGTCTACAACATATCTCGAAACGGCGCTCTGATGTGGTGTTGATTCAACAGGTGATTAGTGGGGAAACGCCCCCCATGCCAAAGTTTCAGCCAAATCCCCAAGATATGGCGGATTTATTGCAGTATCTGAAAACACTGTGAGGGAGAAAAGGGGCGAATTTCCCTCACAGGGTTTCCAATCTCTTGTAGGATGAAAAAAAGGTAAAGAACTATAACAACGGAGAGCGAGCATGATTGAACCTTTACTCTTAGGGATTGCCCTTGGCTTAATTATGATTACCTTGGCTGGGCTATTTTTTGCGGCCTATATGCAGTACAAACGGAGTTAGCTAAGGTCTGCTGAATAACTGGGTTAGGGAACGGGGAACGGGGGAACAGGGGAGCAGGGGAATAGTGAATAGCTAAAACTCTTGAGTATTGCCTTTTCCCGACTCCCGACTCCCGACTCCCGACTTGCGCCCCTAAACGCCCTCCTCTTGATAAAAGGCGATCGCACTATTGCCATAAACCTTTTGTCGTGTGAGGGTGAGTTGCTGCACTTGGGGGGGAGGAGTCCAGAAATGGGGTTCGTATTCGGCCGCCATTATCCCATCCGGGGCCAGTAAGTGGAATGATGCGATCGCCTCTAAGGTCGGTTGATAGAGATCACTGGCATAGGGTGGGTCAAAATAAATACAATCAAACACCTGTCCCGCCAAACCGGGGAGTTTTTGGCGAACATCTCCACAGATCACTTGATACTCTTGCTCCCCCTGGGCGAACTGTTGCCAATTTTCCCCCATCACTCGGCAGGCCTTCCCCCACTTTTCAATCCCCACCACCCACCCGGCCCCTCGACAGAGGGCTTCTGCCCCCATCGAACCATTGCCCCCACAGAGATCCAGCCATCGACATCCTTCGAGGCGATCGCGCCACATATTAAACAAAGCCTCCCGCACCTTCGCCGGAGTCGGGCGCACATCACGCCCCGGCAGGGTTTTCAACGGTCGATTCCCATAAATTCGCATGGGGAGAACTCCCTTTAGGGCTGAGGATTATTCTTTTGCCGGAAATAGGCCTCCATGACCTGAGCCACCATCGGCCCCGCCACCGAACCCCCACCGCCCCCAGAATGTTCGGCAAAGGCCACCACGACAATTTCCGGCTTGTCAAAGGGTGCATAGGCCCCAAACCAAGCATGGGCTTTCCCCGGAGGAGCTTCCGCCGTGCCGCTCTTTCCGGCGGGTGTAGGAATCCCCTCACTTTGTAAAGCTCCCCCCGTTCCATTGGTGACAACCGCCCGCAGGGATTTCTGTAAAATATCAAGGGTTGAGGGTTTCAGATTTAAAGACTCTCGCCAATCCGAATTACTCTTACTGGGATCTTCCACTAAATGGGGTCGCACCCGATAGCCTCCATTCGCCGGAACAGCAAACATGACCGCCACTTGTAGAGGAGTCGCTTGGGTGAACCCTTGACCAATAGACATATTGATCGTATCCCCGACCGTCCACTCCCAGTTAAATTGCCTGCGTTTCCAAGCATCATCCGCAATCAGACCTGGAGCCTCAGATTTTAACTCAATCCCTGTTCTATCTCCAAAACCGTAACGACGGGCCCAGTCGATTAAGACCTCACCCCCTACCCCGCGACCGATTTGGCCGTGGAAGGTGTTACTACTCCAAGCCATCGCCCCGACATAGCCCATCGGTCCAAAACCGGCGCGATTCCATTCGCCTAATGCCATACCCCCCACTCGTAAATAGGCAAAAGTGGGGAGGATAGTACTGGGGGGATATTTGCCCGATTCCAGCCCCGCTGTGGCCGTCACGACTTTAAAGGTAGAAGCGGGAGGAAAACCCCGCAACGCCCGGTTAACAAAGGGATTGCCTTGACCTTGCAGTTTTTGCCAGGTTTCCGGGGTAATGCGGGAGGAGAAAATATTGGGGTCAAAGGTGGGAAAACTGGCCATAGCCAGCACGGCTCCATTATTGGGGTCAATGGCTACCACCGCCCCTCGACGGCTGCCTAGAGCTTGTTCGGCGGCTTTCTGAAGTTCTAAATCGAGGGTAATGGTGACATCCCTTCCGGCTTTGGCCTGTTTCTGCCCCAAAATCTGCACCACTTGACCCGCGCCGTTGACTTCCACTTGTTGTCCGCCCCACTCCCCGCGCAGCAGATGCTCATAGGCTTCTTCTACGCCCATTTGTCCCACAATATCCCCCAGACGGTAGCCGTCTTTGCGGCGTTGGGCGAGTTCTTCGGCGTTGAGTTCTCCGGTATAACCCAGAATGTGGGCGCCGACTTGTTTGTTGGGGTAATTGCGAATATGTTCAATATCCACATCCACGCCTTGTAATTCGGCACTGTATTCTTTAATGGCGGTAATTTGAGCTTCCGTTAAGTCTCGACCCACGGCTACCCGAGTGGGTGAGTTGTAGCCTGCATCTTCTACGGGGGTGCGAATGTCGGCCTCGGGAATTTTAAGGATTTGGGAAAGGCGTTTAACGGTTTGATCCCAAGTGTCGTATTTTTGGGCGAGGGGCCACACATAGGCCGTGTGAGCGAGGCGACTGCTGGCGAGGATGCGGCCTTTGCGGTCGAAAATGGTGCCACGGACGGGTTGCTTGGGAATGAGGCGAATGCGATTATTTTCGGCGAGTTCTTTGTTGCGATCGCCTTCGACTAACTGAAGGTAAGCTAAACGAGAACCAATGCCCCCTAACAGTAAGAGGCTAATCATTAGCATAATAAAGACAGACTGATATTGCCGCCCAACAGTGCGGGAGGTTTGTTTGGGTCCGACTTTGGACGCAGGTTGAACGGTGGTGGGATGAACGGCTCGCATCATGGGTTATTCGTCTTTCCTCTATTAGCCAATAAAATAGCAAATAACTCAGAGGTTGTACTCAAAGTGGGGATAAACAATCTGGAATGGATTCTACTCTAATCAAAACACAAATTTCGACAAATGAGGGCGCGGAATCCCTCGATGTTGAATTACGGCAGTTGTTCAAGGTGTTTGACGGGGAACCCGCCGTCAATGGGGTCAACCTCCAAGTTCGTCAGGGGGAGTTTTTTAGTATTCTCGGCCCTTCGGGTTGTGGTAAAACTACCCTGTTACGCATGATTGCAGGCTTTGAGACTCCCTCGGCCGGGGAGGTCTTGATTCAATCTCAACTCATGAATCGCATCCCGCCCTATCGTCGTCCGGTGAATACGGTGTTCCAAAGTTACGCTTTATTTAATCACCTCACCGTTGCAGAAAATATTGCCTTTGGTTTAAAAATCAGAAAAGTTCCTCGGACTGAACGGGAAGAACAAGTTAAGGTGGCTTTAGCGGGAGTCCAGATGGAAAAATTTGCCCAACGCTATCCGAATCAACTCTCCGGGGGACAACGGCAGCGCGTGGCCTTAGCCCGGGCCTTGGTCAATCGTCCGGCCGTGGTGTTATTAGATGAACCCCTTGGGGCCTTAGACCTTAAATTGCGTAAGGAGATGCAGGTGGAACTGTCTCGACTCCATCGGGAATTAGGGTTAACCTTTGTCATGGTGACTCATGATCAGGAGGAGGCGTTATCGTTATCGGATCGAATTGCTGTAGTCCGGGCGGGTCAAATTGAACAGGTCGGAACTCCTAATGAGATTTATCAATGTCCCCAGACGGCTTTTGTGGCGGACTTTATTGGGGATACCAATTTGTTTGTGGGCGATCGCGCCCAAGTCACCCCAGACCGCGTTACCCTGATTACACGCCAAGGACTGCCCATGTTCATTCCTCCTCTTAGTAGTAGTGCGGTGCCAGTACAGTCTCTTTCTCCAGTTCAGGTTAGTATTCGACCGGAAAAAATTCAGTTAAGTCTTGAACCCCAATCCCATTGGCAGAATTGTTATGAGGGGCGCTTAAAGTATGTCATGTATTTAGGAACTCGCCAACAGTACGGGGTAGAGTTAGTACAAACCGGGGAAACCGTAATCGTAATGCAGCCGGGGGATAGTGTTTTGGCGTTAGAACCCGATAGTGAAGTGTTTATGGGGTGGTCAGCTGGGGATTGTGTCGTGCTGGAGCGTTAGGGACAATGAAACCTAAACTTCTATCAACATTATTTTTTCTCGGTCAAATACCCAGCAGACAAAACCTTGTCTGGTCGTCCCCAATGGCAGTACAGTTAGTATCTGTGGCTATTTCTGAACTTTCAACAGGATTAACGGATAATGACGGCTCTGGATAATAAAACTCTCAATGATAAAACTATTGTTAAAGACTATTTTAACTCTACAGGTTTCGACCGATGGCGGCGGATTTATGGCGATGGGGAGGTAAATAAGGTTCAACTCGATATCCGCGTTGGCCATCAACAGACGATTGATAAGGTCTTAGGCTGGCTTCAGGATGATGGCAATTTGGAAGGGTTGACGATTTGTGATGCGGGCTGTGGGGTGGGGAGTTTAAGTATTCCTCTGGCGGAAGCGGGGGCTAAGGTCTATGGGAGTGATATCTCTGAGAAAATGGTCACAGAAGCCCAAGAACGCGCCCAAGAGACGTTAAAGGATACGAGTGGTCTAACCTTGGAAACCAAGGATTTGGAGTCGATTAGCGGGCAATATCATACGGTGATTTGTCTGGATGTGTTAATCCACTACCCGACAGATGAGGCCGCGCAAATGATTAAACATCTGGCTTCTTTGGCACAATCCCGTTTGATTTTGAGTTTTGCGCCGAAAACCCTCTGTTTGACACTCTTAAAGCGGATTGGGGAGTTTTTCCCGGGGCCGAGTAAGACGACGCGGGCTTATCAACACAAGGAGGCGGATATTGTGAAGATTCTGCAAGAGAATGGTTTCACGCTCAAACGGGAGGAGATGACTAGCACTCGGTTCTATTATTCCCGTTTGCTCGAAGCGGTGCGGTCAATTGATAATTAGGGAACGGGGAATAGGGAATAGGTAATAGGTAATAGGGAATAGAGAATAGGGAGTCGGGAGTCGGGAGTCGGGAATCGGGAATCGGGAGTCGGGAATCGGGAATCGGGAGTCGGGAATCGGGAGTCGGGAATCGGGAGTCGGGAATAGTTAATAATGATCAACTCCCCCTCTCCCCTGCTCCCCTGCCCCCCGTTCCCTAATGAATCTGAGTCATGGCCGCTAGAACTTCTTGAGAGAGGAAGGGGAGAATGGCGGCTTTGTCTTGCTCGTCGATGCCTTCGGTGAGAACGACTAGGAGATAGGGCTGAAGGTCTGACACTTCGATATAAGCAGCATCATGGCGGACTTGGGCGTTCCAGCCTCCTTTTGACCATAAATGACTCTGAGGGGGGATTCCTTGGCCGAGGAAGCCTTGAATGCCGTTTTCTGTGCCTGTTTGGGTGAGGGGTAGGTCAGGTTGACGTTGAAGCATTTGCATCATGGTTTGAGCGCGATCGCTACTCACGGCCACCCCTCCTACAATACTATGGAGAAGGCGGGCGATCGCATTGGCGGTTAACATATTGCGATTGTCCATCATTTCCCCCATATAACACCGTTCTCGACCGTAGGGGCCATGACTCCAAGTTTTTTGATTTAAGTTAATCTCAGCGAGTTCTTCCCAGCCTAATGATTGAAAATAACGGTTAACAATATTTCGTTGTTGTTTCCAAGTTTCAAAAGGCCCCGGCGATAATTCCGGCCCACTGGTGGTTCCGCTCAATACATCAATCACTAAACTGGTGGCATCATGGCTAGAATGAATAGCCATATCACGAATGGCTCGCTCTAGTTCCGGTGAGGTGCTTAACATTTCCTTACTTAACCATTCCTCAATGGCCACCAGATAAAACAATTGAGCTAAGTGGGCGGGATAGTAACGTTCTGTGCCTCGATAACTAAAGCCCCGAACAGGATACTGCCAAAACTCCTCGTAGGCAATAGCTGCCCCTGTATTAACAATCACTGGGGGGTCATACACTAACCAGGTGAAGGCGATTTGTTGCCCGGTGATGTTGGGAAATCTAGACCAAGTTGCGTCTAAAATCTGTTGACCCAAGGTTTCAATGTGGGGGTGACGATAGAAAAAGGGCATTATTGACTGTTTATTGTTTACTTTAAAAGGTTATCTGTGAGTTACTTTGATGGTGTGTCGATTTCGGGGGTATCGTAGCTTGCTTCTAGCCGTACCCCGCTCAATCGACGCTCCCATCCCTCCCCAGGCACAAGGCGCTGGGGTTTCCCGGAGGTCTTTATGAAACTATCCGATTTTCCCCCCTCCCCAACCGATGAATATCATTGCCAGATTGATCTTAATCTCTATAATTCCCCCAGTTGTCAAGGTTTGGCCACCCAAGCGGCGCAAGGGCGACCATTGCGCATCTTAGAACAACAGGGATTAGCCTATCACGTCCAACTCTGTGAAGATGATTATTTGGCTTGGCTACCTGTGACGGAAGGAAAAAACCTCAAACCTAGTGAAAACAAGTATTGCGCCCCGATTTGGTCACGGGAGGCGATCGCCGAAAAAATCCCTGAGATCATCGCCTTTACCCACCACGCTATGGCACAACCCCATCATTACCTCTGGGGCGGAACCATTGCCCCCCATTATGACTGCTCCGGACTCATCCAGGCCGCCTTTGCCGCCTCTGGCATTTGGCTGCCTCGGGACTCCTACCAACAGGAAGCCTTTAGCCAAAAAGTCCCTTGGGACAACCTCCTCCCCGGAGATTTAATCTTTTTTCAAGAAACTACCCGCGTCACCCACGTTGCTCTCTATTTAGGGGACAATCAATATATTCACAGTTCCGGCATTGAAAAAGGGCGCAACGGCATCGGCATTGACTCTCTCTCTCCCGACAGTGGCCCCGTGGGGAGCAAATACTACCCCTATCTTCTCTGTGCCGGACGAATCATGACCAGTTGGCCCGGTTGAAATTCCTCCCCTGCCCCTAAATGCACAAAAAACTTTTTTTGTCAACTCTGTTAAGACTTTCTGAGAAACGTTAACATAAATTAATATAAAGAGTAAAACAGGTTGTCACCTTGGGGCGCAAGCCATCCTTGCTATACAAAATACAGTGTTGTCCAACCCGAGAGGATTCAGACAGTCCCCTGCTTCTGATGGTTGGTTCTCCGGCCGATAGCGACGAGAAAACACTGTCAAAATAGTAAAAATATAAGGATAAGGATATTGCCACAGCCAACAACATTAGGAGTTCAAGCGCGTGAACAATAACAAAAATAAAAAATGGCGTAATGCAGGACTGTACGTCCTATTAGCGGTCGTCCTTTTAGCCCTCGCTTCAGCCTTTTTCGATAGCCCTCGGGAAACTCGGGAAAGCTGGAAATATAGTCAACTGATCCAAGAAGTGGAAAGCGGTAGAATTGAAACCATCCGCCTAACCGCCGATCGTTCTCAAGCCTCAGTCACCACCCAAGACGGAACCCAAGTTCTGGTCAACCTCCCCAATGACCCGGAACTCATCGATATCCTCACCACCAACAACGTGGATATTTCCGTACAACCCCCTAGCGATGACGGGTTCTGGTTCCGCATTTTAAGCAGTCTTTTTGTTCCCGCTTTACTGTTAATCGCCCTGTTCTTTATCTTGCGTCGGGCTTCCAGTGGTCCGGGATCCCAAGCGATGAACTTTGGCAAATCTCGCGCCCGGGTGCAAATGGAACCCCAAACTCAAGTCACCTTCGGGGATGTAGCGGGGATTGAACAAGCGAAATTAGAACTAACGGAAGTGGTGGACTTCCTGAAAAATGCTGACCGCTTCACCGCCGTTGGGGCAAAAATCCCTAAAGGGGTGTTATTAGTCGGGCCGCCTGGAACGGGGAAAACCCTGTTAGCCCGTGCCGTTGCAGGTGAGGCGGGTGTTCCCTTCTTCTCCATCTCCGGTTCCGAGTTTGTAGAAATGTTTGTTGGGGTAGGTGCTTCTCGGGTGCGTGACCTGTTTGAACAAGCTAAAGCCAACGCTCCTTGTATTGTGTTTATTGATGAAATTGATGCCGTCGGTCGCAGTCGGGGTGCTGGTTTAGGGGGCGGAAATGATGAACGGGAACAAACCCTCAACCAGTTGTTAACGGAAATGGACGGGTTTGAAGGCAATACCGGAATCATTATTATTGCCGCCACCAACCGCCCGGATGTGTTAGATGCGGCCTTGTTGCGTCCCGGTCGTTTTGACCGTCAAGTAGTGGTCGATCGTCCGGATTATGCGGGACGGAAGGAAATTCTTCAGGTTCATGCCCGAGGCAAAACCCTGTCTAAGGATGTGGATTTAGAAAAAATCGCCCGTCGGACTCCCGGTTTTACGGGGGCGGATTTGTCTAACTTGTTGAATGAGGCCGCAATTTTAGCCGCCCGTCGCAGTTTGACGGAAATCTCAATGGATGAAGTCAATGATGCCATTGACCGGGTGTTAGCGGGGCCTGAGAAGAAAGACCGGGTGATGAGTGAAAAACGGAAACAGTTAGTGGCTTATCACGAAGCGGGTCATGCTTTGGTGGGGGCGTTAATGCCGGATTATGACCCGGTGCAGAAGATTAGTATTATTCCTCGGGGTCGCGCTGGGGGGTTAACGTGGTTTACACCGAGTGAGGATCGGATGGATTCGGGGTTATATTCTCGGTCTTATCTGCAAAATCAAATGGCTGTCGCTTTGGGGGGTCGCATTGCCGAGGAGTTAATTTTCGGTGAGGAAGAGGTGACGACTGGAGCCTCCAATGATTTACAGCAGGTGGCACGGGTAGCGCGGCAGATGGTGACTCGGTTTGGCATGAGCGATCGCCTGGGCCCGGTCGCTTTAGGTCGTCAACAAGGCAATGTGTTCCTCGGTCGGGAAATTGCGTCGGATCGGGATTTTTCCGATGAAACGGCGGCTGCCATTGATGAAGAGGTGCGGAAGTTGGTCGATCAAGCCTACAGTCGCGCTAAGGATGTCTTATCGAGCAATCGTCACATCCTTGATGCTTTAGCGGATATGTTGGTGGAAAAAGAAACGGTAGACGCGGAAGAGTTACAAAACATCTTAGACACCAATGACGTGAAAATGGCCGCTATTGTTTAAGGCTATTTTGGCTTTTGTTGATTGAGTATCAATTTCCCCCATCCTGTCCTATCGGGTGGGGGAATTTTTAGGGGAATCGGGAGTCGGGAACAGAATTTATCCAGATGCCAGTCAAGAAAAAGAATTACTTGACTGGCTAGAAAGTAGAAGTAGGAAAGCCTCATGGTGATATGGGGAAGCCCGCACCGTACCCCTAGGGTCGGTGTCGGGAGGATGTCACACAATTTGTAGGACAAAATGTAGACCGGCCCAAGTTTCCACATTTAGGGCGTAAAAATCAGCCGGGGAACTTAATAGATCGGGACTGACGGCGCTGGCGTTGTGAATATCCTGTAAAATCGCTTGGGCGACTTCTTGGGGGTTGGGTAATTCGACAAAGCGATCGCCTTCTCCCTTATTCGCTAAACTGATCAACAGGGTGAGAGTTTCAGTAAAAGGTTCGGTACTAAACAAAGTGAACAATTCCACCACCCCCGTAGACCCGGTAATAAACCAGTTCAGATTAGACGGGGTGCGGGGTAGGGTGAGGGTTTGACCCGCCTCAATTTGTAAAGAGTTCGACCCGATGGCGTTGTGGTTGGGATCTGAAAGATTAGAGAGGGCGGGAGTATAGAGAACAAGAGGATTGCCGAGGGGGTCTAAGCCCACCAGTAACACATAGAGTTTGCGATCGCCTTGATTCACTAACTGACACTCCAATTTCCCCCCCACAGGCAGCGTAACAAGGGCGCTGGTGCGGTCGGCTAAGTTGGGGGCATTCTTCGTTATTTCTGCCCCAGGATAGCGTCCTGTAGACCGTTCCAACAGCGTCATGGGTTGAGGTTGCAGCAGTTGGAAGCGTACCGTCACCCCCAAGCGAGAGGACCCCTCATTGACCATTAGCCCCCACAATTTGCCCGCTAAAAGGGTTCTTAAATGGGGAATTAAGCGATTCACCGCCGATCGTACCGCTTCATCAGCCAGACCCAAAGTATTAGGAATCGGTAAATCCCCCACAGAAAATAACTCATAGCCCTTAGTGGGAGGACGATCCAAGGGCTGTAAATCGGTCATGGCTACCGTCACGGGATGGGGGGATTTTGCCTTGCCAAACAAACAATCGGCTCGTTGTTCTCCGGCCGTCACCACAGACGACACCACATTAATATTGGCAAAGGCGCTCGTTGCATCCACCCGTTCAATCCGTTGCAAAGCGTTATCTAAGGCCACCACCAGCCCGATATGGCGGGGCAAGACCCGAATGGCTTCCTGAACCCATTGCCCCACTTTTAAGGCCGTGGCGGGGCTGTCAACCCCCTTAGCTTTAGCTTTTAAGCCATTGCGGGAGCGGATCTGGACTTGGGGGGTGTCTGGGCTAATCTCACCCTCCACCACCCAAAAGCGGGAATTCCCACAGACATCTAACACCGCAGGAGGCAAGCCACCCAGGGTTAACTGCACCATATTCTGTTCTTCATCAATGGCGATAATTGCCCCCTCGGCCCCAAAGGTAGGCTGGAGAGGTAAATCATAGACGAGGGGGGGGTTGCCGGAAAAAATGCCAAGGCCTTGGGGCTGCTGGGTCGTTAGGGGGCGAAGGGTTTCTGTGGCTCGGGTGAGGCTAATATAGAGTGTGCTGGGGGGGGTACTTTCCCAGAGATACTGAGTTAAGGCATAGGTGAATAAACCCGCACTAAAGCCATTCCATTGACCCTCTAGGGCGGGTTGATCGTGAGCGGCGGCCGTGAGGATAAACCCCGGAAAGCTGGACTGTCCCCAATTGAGGGGGGTGGGGGAACGACCGGCCGAACGCAGCAGGCGTAATTGTTCTTGAAAGGCTAACTCTTCTGGGCTGGGACGTTTGGCGGGATCACTGGGGCTAGAGCGCGATCGCAAATTTCCCCGTAACTCCTGACCATTATTCGAGTAACTGGTATCTAAAACTAACGTGACATGACGAGTCGAGAGCGATCGCGCCAAAAGAATCAACGTTTCCTCTAACAGGTCATTAACCGCTGGTTCTCCCTTCGTGGCAATCACCCCATCCACGGGAATCAGACTGCGCACCAAAAGTTCCCCCGCGTCCTCCGTCCCCGGTAAACGAACCTGACTGCCATAGCCACTAAAATGAAACACCACCCGATCCCCCTCTTTCACTTGTTGGATCAGGTGTTCAGAAAAAGCCGATTCGATATTTTCTCGCGTTGCCTCTTGATTTACCAACGACACAATATCCCCTCGTTGGAAACCAAAGCGGTGAACTAACAACTCCCGTTGTAGTAGCACATCCGTCCCACAGCCTTGTAAATGGGACTTATAGGGATATTGGTCAATCCCCACCAACAACGCCAACTTACGCCCCGTCGGACTGACCAAACCTTGAGCATAAGCATTACCTAAAGGAAAAGCCCTCGCCTTGGGACTAACCATCCACTGTCCGCCCCAAGTCAGCAGACCTAAACCCAAACCTTGTAAAAATGTCCGTCGATCCAATCCCATAGCCCTTGTCCGCTATCCATCGACCCTATCAGGGTATCAGGTTTTTACTCTCGTTGTTGAGGGGGCAGGGACTCACCACTGCCCCTCAACCCCTTACTGCTATTTTAAGCAACGGGAACTTGCATCGCCTTGGCCAACTCCGCCGCCACTTCAGGACGAGAGAACTGAGGAGGGGGTAACTCACCCCGTCGTAACATTTCCCGCACTTTTGTTCCCGACAGGTGAATCCGTTCCTCTACCTGACTCGGACTGGTTTTCGTCGTCGCCATTTGTTGCGTCCGGGTGCAATAAAAAGCGTGTTCAAACTTCATCGGTTGAATCCCTAACTCTTGAGGGTCAAACTGATCAAAAATTTTCTGAGCGTCGTAAGTGCCGTAATAGTCCCCCACACCCGCATGATCTCGTCCCACAATAAAATGGGTGCAGCCGTAATTTTTGCGAATCAGGGCATGAAAAATCGCCTCCCTGGGTCCGGCATAACGCATCGCTGAGGGATTAATCGCCAACATTACCCGGTCTTGGGGGAAATAATGCTCTAGCATGATCTCATAGCAACGCATCCGCACATCCGCCGGAATATCATCGCTCTTCGTTGCACCGACGAGGGGATGTAAAAATAACCCATCCACTGTTTCAAGGGCGCATTTTTGAATATACTCATGGGCGCGATGGATAGGGTTACGAGTTTGGAATCCTACAACGGTTTGCCAGCCTAATTCTTTGAACTTAGCGCGAGAGACCAGGGGATCAATTTGATATTGAGGGAAAAGGGGGTGAGGATCTCGTTTCAGCAACCACACCGGCCCCGCTAAATTGACCGCGCCTTGGTCATAGACTACCTTAACCCCAGGATGTTTAATGTCATCGGTGCCGTAGACATTTAAGACCTCATGGGCTTTGTTGTAGTGGTATTTCTGGGTGAGTTCCAACACCCCAATAAAACCACCTTCTCCATCATCTAAACGAACCCAACTCCCTTCTTTTAAGGGGTCCGCTTGTTCTGGACTGACGGAAAGGGTGATCGGGATAGACCAGACGGTACCATTGACTAAACGCATTTCTGTAACGACTTGCTCATAGTCCGCCTGTTCCATAAATCCCATTAAGGGACTAAACCCCCCAATGGCAATCATTTGTAGGTCAGAAATGGCGCGTTCATCCAATTGAACACGGGGCAGTTCCTCCCCTTGGGCTAAAAATTCCTGTCGTTCTGCTTCCGACGCGATGCGATTAATAAGATGTCCGCCGTGGGGCGCGATGCCATCAACATGAGTAGTCATACTAAATATTGATTGATTGCGGGTTCTGACCGCTTTAACGTTCCATTCTTCATCCTAGCTTAATGGGGGAACGGGGAACAGGATAATAGGGAATAGGGATTCGTCTGGCTTCAGGTTAGGATCTGATGCCAGTCTCGGGTTTGCCTTGGATGGGGGGCGGTTTTTCCCTGCGATCGCCTTAATCCACTGAATACTCCTGCTCTGTTGGGCTATTTTTTCGCCCCCCCTTGATAGGCAATACAGTATCTACTAAAATTTTCATCTCGTTTATTAACGCTATATCGACCTTGAATTGAGCAATAACTCTCATGCTAGTGAGGCTCATTTATGACAGAGACTAAAATTATTTACTGAGGCAAATTTTTCTAGATACAATCGGTTCAGTAAATTAACAGTTATTGGTCTTTTGCTATCCCAAAAAATCATAGACTCTAACCATTGTAAAACATCCTGTGATGTGATATAATGAAAAATAGACTCTGCTTCCTGTGCCGTCTCAAAAGATAAAAAATTAACCGTATCATCAAACATAACAGGTTGATTATTTAACAAACCAATCAAGTTAAATTTAAGCTTCTTATGCAGACTAGAGATTGCAATTTTCCAGTTCATAAAGGAATAATCTCCTACGCCAAAAATAGCATAAGGGGGCTTGTTGCGATAGATCGAGCTTTTGCGTTTTGTAAAAAATAGATCATGGTCTTGTAAATATTGCCAAGTTTTAGGAGCTTTATCTTGAATAATTCTAGTATCTTCACCCACCCATCGCTGAGGGACTAACATGAGCTTGCGGTAATCTTTAACTCTCCCATTGGCAACATCTGACCCCTTGAGCAAGGGATACAGATAATCCGTTTCTAAATAATATTTTTCTCCCAACCCATTAACGAATAAATTCCCCCCTATTTGGTCTAGCTCCATAACCTTAGAACAGTCATGTTTAATCCCAGAATGCCAAAGGTATTTAGAATTATATCCTAACCAATGTTTCCCTTGTTCATAGGTTTTCGTGTCTCTCACCATAAAACCATCTCGCTCACCAATAACGGAGCATAACCCTTGGGTCTTTAAATCCATATAGACGGGGCAATCATTTGTTTCTTTGTAATCCGTAGATAGGCGAAACAGACAAGCTTGTACTGAGAGATTGAAATAATACTTAGCGTCGATTAAATAAATTGAAGTCGAGAAAGAACTAGGATATTTTTTGGAGATTTCTTGTAAAACTTTACGAGCCACGGAATACTTACACAACAGGGCAATTGTTCCCGGACGATCAGATAGCCACTCAATGTATTGTAAAAGCATCCATTCCGATATATCAAAGTTAGCTGAACCGGTTATCGCTTCAATGCCTCGTCTGTTTTGAAAGTTTGATTTTGTTGGTATATTATGACTATTGAGACGACTTAATTCACTACTTGTTGCCCAAGGGGGATTCCCCAAAATCAAAAGATACCCAGAAACGCTTGATAGAATTTCTTGCCAATTATTGGTAAAAAAATCAGCTTGTTTTAGGATGATATTATCCTGATTTTGATTGCATTCAATAGATTTTTGTGCTAACTGGATATAGTGAGAATTAATATCAAAGCCCATAATTTTGGCGTGGCTAAATTCATTGCGTGATGCTTGGATGAATACTCCCGAACCACAGGTAGGCTCTAAAATAAAATCAGGGTTGATTTGATACTTCAATTTGAGAAGTTTAAGGATCTGATCTGCTAAAGGGGCAGGAGTTTGAAAATCCCCTAATTGTTTTTTGTTGCTATTCATCATTATTGAATGCTCAAGAGGACACCCTCCATCACAAAGGATAGAATAAAAAGGCACTGGTCGAAAATTCACCCATGCTCACCCTAACCCACCCTCCAGACACCCTCACCTTACAATGGCCAACGGATCTCAAGTTGAACGTAACGCCAGCGCAATTTGCCCAACTTGCGATCGCCAATCCGGAGTTAAAACTAGAACGAACAGCAACAGGAGAACTCATTGTGAATCCCCCCACGGGTGGTGAAACCGGACATCGCAATATCAGAATTGCCTATTTCTTAGTGAAGTGGATGGAGGAAGAAGGGGGACATGGCATCGCCTTTGATTCTTCTACAGGCTTTATTTTACCCAATGGGGCGAACCGTTCCCCCGATGCCGCTTGGATTCGTTTAGACCGTTGGCAGACTCTAACCCCAGTTCAACGTAGGGGATTTGTGCCGTTATGTCCAGATTTTGTCATTGAACTGCGCTCAGAATCGGACAGTTTGAGCAAGTTACAAGACAAGTTACAGGAGTATATCGACAATGGGACTCAGTTGGGCTGGTTGATTGACCCACAACAGGAACAGGTGGAAATCTACCGGCCGGGTCAAGAGGTGGAGATTTTGCCCAATTCTCGCCAATTATCCGGGGAAAATGTTCTGCCGGGGTTTGTGTTAGATTGGCAACACATCATCAGTAATCAGTGACCTACTATCCAAGTAGGGGCGAAAAATTTTTCACCCCCACCTCAAGCACATTGGATCGCCCTCCATTAACCCACAGCCAAAAGTTCATCAAGCTTATTCTTCAAAATTGGCGACACCATTAAGTGATTCCTTCTGATGCACCCGACAAGAGATTACCGATGAGTGAATCCATGACCCAAGCGAACACCGCCCCCCCTCTTAGCTTTAGCTGCTCTCGCCAGTTTATCCCGTGGTTAGTGCAACACCAAATTAGTCTAGCCTTTACTACCTATCAAACCAACCGCCTTTTCTTGGTTGGGATTAAACCCGATGGCTCCTTGTCCATTTTTGAGCGCCTGTTTCAGCGCCCGATGGGATTGTTTAGCCAACCGAATCGCCTCTGGATGAGTACCCGTTTTCAGTTGTGGCAGTTGGATAATGCGTTAACGGAGGGACAGTTTCATAAGGGGTATGACCAACTGTATATTCCCCGTATTGCCTACACGACCGGAGATGTAGATGTTCATGATGTGGTGGTGGATGAGTGCGATCGCCCGATTTTCGTCAACACCCTCTTTAGTTGTGTCGCCACAATAAGCGATCGCCATAGTTTTATCCCCCTCTGGCAACCCCCCTTTATTAGCCAACTCGTCCCCGAAGATCGCTGTCACCTGAACGGCCTCGCCCTCGTAGACGGCAAACCCCGCTATGTGACCGCCGTCAGTCGTTCCGATGTAGCCGCCGGGTGGCGACAACGACGACGGGATGGGGGATGTGTCGTGGATATGCAAACCAACGAGGTGATCCTGACTAACCTCTCCATGCCCCACTCTCCGCGCTGGTATCGGGGAAAATTATGGCTTCTGAACTCAGGAACAGGCGATTTCGGCTACTTTGACCCCGTGTTAGGTCAATTTGAACCTGTGACCTTCTGTCCGGGCTATTTACGCGGTTTAACCTTCCATCAAGATTGGGCGATTGTGGGACTCTCCAAACCTAGAGGAGAGCAAACCTTTAGCGGACTCGAACTTGAAGACCGTTTAACCGCCAAAGATGCGATCGCCCAATGTGGCCTACTCTGGATTAACCTCAACACCGGAATCATCGACCACTGGTTACAAATCGACGGCGTAATCAGTGAACTCTACGACGTGCAAATGATCCCCAACGCCCTACGTCCCATGGCACTAGGCTTTATGACCGACGAAATCTGCCAACTGATCACCCTTGAACAACAACCCATTCCCACTATCCCCCCAGACCAACTCCACCCCCTTGATCCCCCCCAACCTAGCCCAAACTTAACTTTTTTAGAAGACGAACTCGAACGAGGGGAAAATCAAGCTAGTATAGGGAGTAACCCTTTATACTGGCAGGACAATTAACGCCCTGCAACTTGCCGAAATCTTTTGGGTTTAAAGCCTCGCCCTTTTAGGGCGGTGAGTATGAAAATCCCAGTTCTTCTAACCCGTAAACTTTCCGCTTTTTCTCCTCCTCCCACTTACATCCTCGGATTGTCCCATCCTCCTCCTTAATCTCCCTTTGTCCCGAATACCCTCATCCTCCAGTCATAAAATCCAAAGGTCATAAAGTCCCAAGGTCATAGATTAAAGGTTATAGAGCGTGTCAGAGCGGTTAGTTTTGAATGGCAATTCCTGTCGTTTGGAGGAGTCGATGATAATTCGAAGAAAGATCCCATGCCCCCGAATCTTCCCTGTCTTAGGTTGCCAAGATTCTCGCAAAAAACGATGATCAATCCGGGCAAACCGCCCTACAATATGGCCAGTGCATTCCAAACCACTGTAATCTTCTTGACGATCATCTTTGTTTTGCCGATCATTTTCTTGTTCCCGACTCAGCCCTAGCCAATTCCTGATCCACCAATAAACCCAATCTACTTTTAGACTGCATCAACCATCATGGCAGAAAACGTTTTTACTCTCCAACTTCCTGTTAATGATCCAGTGACCAATAATGGCCTGGTCTTAGTAAATACAACCTCACGAGCCCTCACCGCCCCGCTCCTTGTTGATTTGACTGGAGATGGTCGGCTTGAAGCCGTCATTGGGACAAACGCAGGAAGAGTCGCCTTTTTTAAATTAAACGAAGACGGTCAATATGAAGACCTCACAGGAACTCAGAATGATCCCTTCCGACACATTCGGATTGAAGATGCAGTAGACACCCAGTTTGGAACTCCCCTCATCCCAGCCTTTGCGGATATTGATGGGGATGGAGACTTAGATTTATTCCTCGGTGCGGGGGACGGAGAACTCTTCTTTTTCCAAAATATTGGTTCAGCAACGAATCCTAGATTTAAAGATCCCATCCCGACTTCCCAAGGAGGCACCGGAGAACTGAATCGGGCTAATGCAGATCGTTCTACCGAACAGGGAAATCTCTTTGGTATCACAGCCGCCACAGCCTATGCTGCTCCCACATTTGTAGATATTAATGGAGATGGTAGGTCAGATTTATTTATCGGTCAGTATAACAACCGGGCAAATCCTACAGCTCCCTATATTGTTTATTATCAAAACACCACCCAAGATACAAACTTAGACGGGCAAATTCAACTCAATGAAATAAGTTTTGCTCCAAGAACAGGAGCGGATAACCCGTTAAATGGTGTGGGACCGGTTAATAGCACAGAAGTATTTGAAATCCTCTATCCTTCTTTTCTCCAATATAGCAATCAACAGACCTATGATGTCTTTATTGGACAGAAAAACGGACAAATTATTTATTATCAAAACACCGGAACAGTTCAATCTCCCAACTTTGTTCAACGAGATGATATAAACCCCTTTAAATCCTTTAATGAGTTACCCGGTGGATCCAGGGGACAACGGGCTACTATTGCCTTTGGGGATTTGACTGAAGATGGTAGACCGGATGCGTTAGTTGGGGTTCAACAAGAAGAAATCGGGCTGCGTTTTTTCCTCAATGAAACCCTCTTCCCCGAAATTCAAGTTGAACGATTAGATACTAACCAATTAGTGATAGATGGGACAACCCTTGCCATTACTGATGTTAGTTTCAATCAGGCGGCCGTTGCCACAACTTTTCAGATTACTAACGTTGGTCGGACGACCATGAATTTGGGAACTCCGACCATTGCTAACCCCAATTTATTTACCCTTAATCAAACCGGGTTTCAATCGGTTCTCGCCCCCGATGAAACCACCAGCTTTACAGTTGCTCTCAATAGTGGAAACTTAAATAATCTCAATAGTCAAGTTTCTAGTGTGGTGAGTTTTGCCGTAGATGACCCTAATATTACTCAACCCTTTGATTTTACGGTTCAGGGGACGGTACGGGCATCCCGCATCGAAGTCCGACGGGGAGAACAAGTCATCGCCGACGGCACCACCTCCCCCATTGGCTTAGGTACCCTTGCCTTTGGTGCGCCAGGACAATTTACCACCTTTACCATCACCAACAACGGCTTAGATAACTTAATCCTAGCCGTCCCGACCGTAGACACCCCCGCCTTTAGTCTCAATACCCAAGGGTTTAATCCTGTACTGGCTCCGAATCAGTCCACCAGTTTCGGGGTAGCCGTGAATAGTGCCAATCTCGGCACCTTCCAAGGCACAGTCCGCTTTGCCGCCAACGACCCCACTATTAGCGGACTGTTTGATTTTGCCATTTCCGGCAATGTCACTCCAGACGGACAGCCTCCCACTCCTCCGGGGCCTCCTGTGCCTCCTCCGGCAGGGGATGTTCTATTTTATGACCCCACCAGTCGTTTATTCCGTTTAGGCATCGGACAACCAGATAACTTAGAATTTCGCTTAACTGGGACGAATGCCGGGAATATTTCCGAAATTCGGGTTTCCCGCTTCTCAGCCACCGGAGAATTAGCGGGTCAACAATCCCTATTTTCCGTCTTACCGGGTATCTTCCGACCCAGTGGTTTCGGTACAGATCAACAAGTTTCTATCTTTACCGATCTCCGACCGGGGGATGTTTTTGGCGTGGACTTCATTAGTCCCAATGGGGTCGTTTCTTATAATAGTCCTCAATTAGCCGTCTCCCAAACGGCGGCGGGTCAGTATTCCCTGAACTTTGGGGATCTATCCTTGTCTCTGCGGCAAACTGGGGGAATTCCCTTGGGGATTCAATTTGACGGACGGCAAACCCAACTGCAACCGGAACAGGAAATTCTCGATTTGCGAGGTCTGCAAGGGAACGTGAGAGCAACCTTTACCCTGTTTCGTGAGGCGGCTTTTACCAATAATTTCAACCTCTATCGCATTGATGACCCCAGTGGTCGGGTGAATGGGATTGCGCCCGGTGAGGCTGGATACGCTCAAGCGGCCATTGACAACCGAGTTCCCGATATTTCCTTTAATGTGGGGAATCAAAATGTGGCGCAGTTCTCCAGTGTCTTTGCGGCTGGAGCGCTGTATGCACCGTTTATTGTGGTTAATGGAACCACGCAGGATCTACTGGCGGTCAATCCTCAAAACGTCCAGGGAACCAGTGATATTGTGGCTTACTTCCCCTTTATTGGGGCTAATCCCGATCGGGTGGATCATGTGTTGTTGTTTGGTAGCAACGTGATCGGTTTTGAGGATCTACCGGGTGGAGGCGATCGCGATTTCAATGATCTCATTGTGCGCATTGATGTCACTCCAATGGCTTAGACCCTTGAACTAAACTTTCCCCTTGGGGGTGTCCGGTGAGGATACCCCTCTTTTTTTGTCCGCCTTTTCGCCCATCCTGCACAAAACTATCCGGATTTAACCCTCTATTCCGGGAAAGAGTGGGCAGAGGATCGTGGGGGTGGGTGCCGGAGTCACACCAACATCACCGAAATCTTGATTGTGCTATTTATGTGGGTACGGAGACAGAACGAACTATGGAATTACAACTAGCGGTTGCACAGGCTGGCGCGGCAACATCAACCAACAACAATGTCACCTCACTCGGCGCCGTTCAATCCCTCTTTTCGCAAATTGAAGCGGAACTGATGGAAAGTGAGATTTATCAACGCACCATGAACGGATTACAAACCGTCACCGAAGAGGCATTAAATCAGGCTCAGTCCTTAGTCCAGTCTCTTGGACGGGAAGCCATTCGCATCGCTGTTCGCCAAATTGCCCAGCGTTATCACGTGGCGCCCAATCTGCCGAAAAGTAAAGTCGTGTCCATTAATACTAAAAATGTGGCCGCTACGGAAGTTGAAGACTCTGGGGAAGAACAGACCTCAGACAGTCACCCCGTCGCGGAAACACCCAAACAGTCTACCCCTATCCCCATATTGCGACCGGAAACTGAGTCGCCCACTGAAGCGAAAAACCACTTCCTGAAACTTCATAAGAGAATGAGCAAAGCCCAACGCGCCCAACTCGCGATTCAAGAACGCAACGAAATTTGTCAGCAAATTGGTCACGCTCTCAAAGAAGCCCGAGAAGCCCAAGGAATGTCGATTGGTCAATTACACAGCAAAACATTAGTTCAAGTGTTTTACATTAAAGCCCTTGAAGAAGGCAGAATTGATCAACTGCCCGAGGACATTTACTTACGGGGCTTTATTCGCCGCTTAGGGAATACCTTGGGATTGGATGGTAAGACCTTAGCGGAGGCATTACCGAAATCCATACAGCCCAATAATGCGGTTCCCTCCTGGTATTCTCCGGGGTTGAATGGAGGTGTGGGGCAAGTGACCTCCCTGCATATGTATTTAGGCTATACCGCCCTTGTCGCTGGTGCGGTAGGAGGATTAGCTTGGTTATCGTCTCATCAAGAAAGTGTCAGTGCTATTGTGGATACTGAGGCTTTACCCACTCCAGAATCCGTGTCCCAGTCCTCTAAACATAGTCAAAAGGTTATCCCGCAAGAACAAACCACCAGCATTGCTCCCCCAGAGTTAATGAATAATTGAATCAGGGAACGGGAAACGGGGAACAGGGAACGGGAATCGGGAATCGGTGTAGGGGCGCAATGCTTGCGCCCTAGGGAGTCGGGAA
Source organism: Spirulina subsalsa PCC 9445 (assembly GCF_000314005.1). NCBI lineage: Bacteria > Bacillati > Cyanobacteriota > Cyanophyceae > Spirulinales > Spirulinaceae > Spirulina > Spirulina subsalsa. The sequence continues at coordinate 442,146 of NZ_JH980292.1, read as the reverse complement.
TAGGCACTCATGCAACAGTAATCAACCCATCTCCCCCCTCTCCCCACCCGGAGCAGAGTTATTCAGCAAACCCTAGATAAAACGGCGGCGTTTCCTCTCACTCCTTCCGGGGAGGAAACGCCGCCGGAATTTTGACTTGTTCGCCCGGTTTACCTTTCCTCTCGGGGGGAAAAAGAAAATGCCACTTTTTCTCCCCAAGTTTTTCATATTTGGGTGTTAATCTAATGATTACTGGTAAAGTTAACTTCAGCCTGTTATTAGTTGACTGAAGTTACTGTTAACCTAATCAGATCACTTTTCCTAGGCTCAAGGGAACGGGTGGTAAAGATTCCATCTCTCTATCATAGACAGTCACAACTCCACTCAATTCCCAGTGACCTCCAGAAGGAGGGATTAAGATTTACCCATTCATTGTTTACTAGGCAAGACGGTCATGAAGACGCAATCCTATGAAGAAATCAGAACAAACTATCCCGAAGGAAGAGAATTAATTGAGTCTTCCTATCTATCATCTGTCTCTGGATTGGATCAGCCAAAGGATTGTCTCATGCCTCAAGACCTCAGCCCTTATGACTCCCAACAAGTCTCCTCGCTCTCCTTTAACCAAGTGGTGAATAATATTAAACGGATTGAACGCCTCTATGTGATTTACTCAGAAATTCTCCAATATCGCTGGATTTCAACGGCAGAAGTGGCTTTAGTGCGAGAATTGGCCAGTATAACCTCTCTTGCGGCAGAACATCGGTTAATGATTTACCGCATTCTACACATGGTTGATAAAAACCGAGTTGAGGTTGTGGAAACGTCAAGTTGGTCTTGTTCTAATCACGCTATCACGAATTTACTGGAATGCTTGGTCTAGCTTGACGCTGGGGTTGAGGTGGCATTTTGCAGTTGTCGAGTGCGCTCTAAACGGTTATAAATACGGGTTTTGAGTTGGGAAAGGTTAACGGGTTTAGAGAGGTAGTCGTCGGCCCCTCGGTCGGGCATAGGCGGGTTGGGTTGATCTTTAAGAGCAGGAGTGAGGAGAAGAATGGGTAGAACTTTCCAAGTGGGATCATTGCGAATGACTTGGCAAAGTTCCAGTCCGCTAATATGGGGCATTTCCAGAGCCAAAATTAATAAATCGGGTTTGATTTGGGTGAGGAGTTGCCAAGACTGGCGGGGATCTGAACAGGTGTGAATGGTGAACCCTTCTGGGGTCAGGGTGGTTTTAGCGTCTTGGAGGAAGGTGAGATCATCATCAATGATCAGGAGATGGGTGGGGGGGCATTGATGGTCTTGTAAGGTGTGTTGGATGAATTGAAAGACTTGGGCTGGGGTGAGGGGTTTAACCAGAAAGCCTTTCCCACCTAGGCGGGCAACGGTGAGACGTTCGGCAAAGCGATCGCCTACAGTCATCACTAAAACCGGAATTTTCGGGTAACGGGTGGTGAAATACTTTAAACTTGCCCACTCCCCTTGAGGATCTAACAGAATTAGGTCGGGGGTTTCTTGTTTGAGGAAGGTTTTAGCTTGTTTGAGGTGAGCCACACTAGCCACCCGTACAGACCACTGGGGGGCAGTGCTGGTCAGTTGTTCCACCCAAGCGGAATTAGGGTCAATGATCAGCACGAGGGGAAAGGTGGAGGGGGGATCAATGTGTTGGCGGAGGGTTTGCAGCAGTTGGGTCAGGATTGGGGGGGAGGTGGTGGTTAAGTCCAGGAGTTGGTGTTCGAGTTGCCGGGAGAGTAGAGAGGCTTCTGGAAAACCATACATTCCCAAAGATCCGACCAACTTATGAGCTTGTTGGGCGGCATCCTCCTGTAGGTCTGGGCTAAGGGTGTTTTTCCCCCAGGCGGCGATCGCCTGTTCAATCACCATCAAGCGCTTAAGAATTGCAGGTTTAAACTGTTCCCATGCTTGCTGAACCGCTTGTCGGGTTTTTTCCGCTTTACTCGGGACAGGAGACTCCGGCGGCTTTTTATCAGGCAACGCTCTAAGCCGATAACCCACCCCATAGATAGTTTCAATCAGTTGATCCGCCTCTACAGCCTTTAATTTACGCCGTAACCCCTTAATATGCGCTCGGATAGTATCATCACTCGGAGGATCTTCAAACGACCATAAATGCTCTAAAATCGTGCTTTTATTAAACACTCGCTTGGGATTACGTAAAAACAGTTCCAACAAAGCATATTCTTTCGGCGAGAGATCCACAGGTTGCCCCTTGTAGTTGACATCACAACTACTGGGATCTAACGTCAACTCTTCCCAGGCCAAAATTGGCGCACCTGAAGCACTTTGTCGCCGCAACAGGGCGCGAATCCGGGCAAAAAGTTCAGAAATCGTACAAGGTTTGACCACATAATCATCGGCCCCCGCATCCAGTCCGGTCACTTTATCAGAACTGGAGTCCCGAGCCGTTAACATCAAGATAGGAGTGTGGCAGTCTTCTTGACGTAAACGTTGACACAGAGCAATCCCATTGAGCTTGGGTAAACTAACATCTAAGAGAATGAGGTCATAGGTGAAAGATTGGGCATAATCCCATCCTTCCTCACCATCATAGGCAACATCCACCACATAATTCTGATCCGTTAGGGCTTGACTAAGGGTTTGAGCTAGTATGTCATCGTCTTCAACCAGTAAAAGTCTCATGGGATGCCTGAGAGCGCAGAGTGTGGGGTGTGTTAGAAACTATCCTAGCGGGTTAAGGGGTCAAAAATATGATATCTCTCCCATTACGCCCTTAGTGGTTTGCTTGATGGTGCGTCAGTCTTAACCATCTTGTAACCGCCACAAGTAGAGAACAATCCGCGAAAAATACACTAATCCGCAATATTATTGAAAATTTTCCCGATTTAAAACCATGAAAAAACTTTTCGTCACAGGAGCCAGTGGCTTTCTCGGGTGGAATCTCTGCCAACTGGTTCAAAAGGAATGGGAGGTTTACGGAACTTACTCCTCCCATCCCCTCACCCTACCCGGTGTTCACCTCTGCCCAATCGATCTCACCCAAACCTCAGCCTTAACGACACTCTTCCGAGACATCAAACCCGATGCCGTCATTCACACTGCCGCCGCCTCCAAACCCAACTATTGCCAAACCCACCCCGAAGCCTCCTATAAAATCAATGTAACCGCTTCCCTCCACCTAGCGGAATTATGTGCCGAGGCTGACATCCCCTGTGTCTTCACCTCCACTGATTTAGTCTTTGATGGGTTTAACCCCCCCTACAGCGAAACCTCCCCCGTTTGTCCTCTCAGCATTTATGGAGAACAAAAAGCCGAAGCAGAACAGGGAATGTTAGCCCGTTATCCCAAAACAGCCGTCTGTCGTCTGCCTCTCATGTTTGGAGTCGCCGCCCCTACAGCCGAGAGTTTTATTCAACCTTTTATTCAAACCCTGCGGGCTGAACAAGAATTAAAACTATTTACCGATGAGTTCCGAATGCCCGTGAGCGCAAAAACCGCCACAGAAGGGTTATTACTCGCCCTAGAAAAGGTTTCTGGGATTATTCACTTGGGGGGTAAAGAAAGACTATCTCGTTATGAATTTGGTTGCTTAATGGTAGAGGTTTTAGGTTTACCCAGCACAGGGTTAATCGGCTGTTCTCAAAAAGAGGTTAAAATGGCTGCCCCCCGTCCGGCTGATCTCTCCTTAGATAGTGCCAAGGCCTTTAGTTTGGGTTACAATCCCCCCTCACTACGCGCCGCATTAACGGAACTGCGGGGGGTCGTATAAAAGAGTCAATCGTGACTAGGGTCTGCTGAATATCCCTCTAAGCAGTGTTACTAGGACTTTTAGCCGTTTATACCAAATTAAATAGACTTGAGGGCAAAAACCTGAATTTCCCCTGTTCCCTGTTCCCTAGCCCCACGAGTAGAGTTATTCAGCACGCCCTAACTATTTGACCTCAATTTTCAAATTCATATCCGAGTAGCGCTTAATCGTATCATTGAAAATACGAGAAACCCCCGTGCCATTAGAGGCACTCACTAAAACTACAGAAAATTCAATGTTATGATCCGGACTTGTCACCTTATCACAAGCTTCGCGGATATTGTATTCAATGCGCCGGAATAAATTGCGGGCATATTCATCAACACTGGCTAAACTGACTCCCGGAATACAGCCCATTGCGACGACTTTCTCTAGTAAATCTATTTTATTGATCACTAATGTTGTACTGATTAAGTTATGACTATAAACGGTAGAAAAAACAATTTCTAAAATGGCTGGAACAATGTACTCTAAATGTTGTTCAACCCGCTTGCGGATTTTCATTTCTGTATCGACTGATAACCACTCAAGTAATTCGTAGGTATCTAAAGGACGACCATTTTTTTCGATGCGAGGGGCAATATCTACAATGAAAAAGACCCCATTCACTAAACGCTGTCCGGGGGGGCCAATGACTTTAGAGGACGCATTGAGGGTGTTTTGTGAGGGAGATTGCCCTTGATAGTCAGAAATCACAACCCGACAGCGCCGTTTTGTTTCGAGGTCTAAGTATTTTTCCGCTGTGTAATAGGCAAAATATTTAGTCGCTTGTTCTGGTCGAACTTCTCCCCCCAACCAACTTTTAATCAGGGTTGTTTTACCGCTCCCTCCCCGACCATAAAGATAAAATCGAACGGCTGGATGGCGGAGGTTGGCATCATCCCGAAAGTTATCAATCAAGTCCCACCAGACGCGGGTTGTGGCGGCAACGGAGATGATGGGGAACACGGCCACCAGTAAAATACTAATTAACATTGGCCCGGCGGGGGAGCCTGACCCATGAATTAGTACGACGGCTACCATAGCCAAGACGACCAATAAGACAAAAATTAATATCCTGCGTCCTGTCATTGTGTTACGTTCCCTGCGTTAACCACATTACGACTATTTGACGATTCATGAATGTCTGCTCTGAGCGAGCATTCTAGAATCCCTTGTTTCCTGAACCGAGGAAACAGCAAGATGGGATGGTGACATCATCTTAATCTTGGTAGTTGCTCAATGAAAGAACATTGTAACCCTGTGGGTTAAATGTCTAGTCTTGTGCTGGACTTATACAATCCCAAATCTGCTGGTAGATGCTGGGGAGACAAGTTTATTGTATTTTACTCTGAACAGCTTAGAATCTCTTTCTCTCATGCGAGGGACAACAGAATTTTCCGGATGATTCCAGTGTATTTTATAACACGAGAGAAAAATCAGTGGATGCTCTGCCCTAATGAGGCGTTGATCTGGACACGGGATCATGGGGATCAATTATGATACTCAGGATAGCGTGATTTTTCGGGATTTGTGATCAATTTTCTGGATGTGATTAAGGGTGATTGTTTTTACCTAATGCGCCTGGTGTGCCTGGAATGGTTGTTTTGGGGGAACAGGTGAGGATCATAATGACGAGGGTGAGGATATAGGGGGCGGCGTTGAAGAGGTAATAGTAGGAGTCTATGCCGACGGATTGTAGGGCGGGGCCGAGGGCTTGGGAACCGCCAAAGAGGAGGGAGGCGTAGAAGCATTGGATGGGGTTCCAGTGGGCGAAAATGACGAGGGCAACGGCCATGAGGCCTTGTCCACTGGAAATGAGTTCGTTCCAAGAGCCGGGATAGTAAAGGGAGAGGGACGCGCCGCCGATTCCGGCTAAACTACTCCCGGCCATAATACTGAGCATTCGGACTTTAAAGACGGAAATTCCCATTGCTCGGGCGGCTTGGGGACTGTCGCCCACGGCTCGGACGAGGAGGCCCCAACGGGTGGCGGTGAAGAACCACTGCATGAGGGGGGCGAGGAGGGCACCGAGGAGGAAGAGGGGGCTGACTTTTAGGGCGGCTTGGACTTGGGGAAGGTTGCTCCAGTTGCCCCACTCAAAGGCGATGAGACGGGGGGCGACGGGCTGAATGAAGGGTTTGCCGAAGAAGAAGGCAATCCCACTGCCGAAGATAATCATGGCGATGCCTACGGCGACATCGTTGACGCGGGGCTGTTGGCAGAGCCACCCTTGAATGATGCCTAGTGCCATGCCTGCGAGGGCGGCGACGAGAACGCCGCACCAGGGGGCGAAGATGGGGCTGAGTTGGTCTTGGGTGAGGTAGGAGATGGCGTAGGCGCTCATGGCTCCTGTGAGTAGGACTCCTTCTAAACCGAGGTTAATTTTGCCGCTTTTTTCGGTTAAACATTCGCCTAAACTGACGAAGAGAAAGGGAATACTGCCTCGAAGGGTTCCGGCTGCGATCGCCAAGGGCACACCCCACCATCCTAACGCTTGGGTCATGAGCTACTGTTTTTTTGGGCTAAGAACGCCCCCATTATAAGCAGGGGTAGGGGCGCAAGCTCTAAAAATACCGTTTTTCTAACCAGATTCGGACTTCCTGTTCGGTCAGATAACGCTGGCGTTCTTGGGTTACGGGATCATAGACTTGATAGTAAATTTGTTCGGAATTGTCTCGCTCTAGCCTAATTTTGGGTTCATTATTGCCGAGTAGCCACTGAAACAGACGATGCAGCAGGTCTTGGGTGAGTTTTCGACCCCGACGGGATGGGGTGGAAGCGGGCTTAAGGGGAACGGTGGTGGAGGATAGGGGGAGAAAGGAGGGCTGTGTTTTCATGGGCTGAACCGGGTTAAATCATCTATGTTTAATTATCTGTATTTCTTGAGCAATCGAACAGCAGCAGTTATGATGAATTGTAATCATAACAGTTTTGATTTTGATAAGTGTTCTGGTTATTTTTGAGGAGAACTGTGTTGTTCCCTGCCTAAACCCCTAAATTGAGGGCAAATGAAAGTACAATTGCTGGAAAAAACGAAAGAGCAAAATCTCTATGAGCAAGTGGCGGAACGGTTACGGGCGTTGATTTGGGAGGGAACGTTGCAACCGGGCGATCGCCTGCCTTCAGTGCGCAAACTCCGCCAACAGTTCTCCGTCAGCATTTCAACGGTTTTAGAAGCCTATCGCCTTCTAGAAGATGAAGGGTTAATCACCGCCCGCCCCCAGTCTGGATACTATGTCAAACGCCTTTTACCCGTCCCCCCAGCACTCCCCCAAACCTCCACCCCCCCCTCTCTCCCTTGTGCCGTTGATACCTCGGTTGCTTTTCAGGTGCGGGCAGCCATGCAGCACCCGGAAATTATCCAATTGGGGGCAGCTATATCCTCCCCGGATTTATTCCCCAGTCAGGCCTTAAACCGCCTGATGGGGCAGGTAATGCGCGCTCAACCCCAAAAAGTTCATGGTTACGGCATTCCGCCCGGTTGTGAGGCGTTGCGCCATGAGGTGGCCAAGCGGTTGATGGATGCAGGCTGTTCGGTGGTGCCGGATCAAATTCTCTCGACCAACGGCACGACGGAGGCGGTTTATTTAGGGTTACGAGTGGTGACTAAACCGGGGGATACGGTGGCCATAGAATCCCCTTGTTATTATGGCCTGTTGGAAACCTTGGCGGCGCTTCATCTTAAGGCGTTGGAAATTCCCACCCATCCCGTTGAGGGGATTTCTTTGGAGTATTTAGAAACGGCGCTGGCACAGGGGAAAGTGGCCGCTTGTGCTTTGGTGTCCAACTTTAGCAACCCTTCGGGGCATTGTATGAGTGACCAGAAGAAAAAACAACTGGTGGCGTTGTTAACTCATTATCAAGTTCCCCTGATTGAGGATGATGTTTATGGTGAAATTTATTTTGAGGCGGCTCGTCCCAAGGCGATTAAGGCGTTTGATACGGAGGGGTTAGTTTTATATTGTGCTTCGGTGAGTAAGATTCTCTCGCCCGGTTTACGGGTGGGGTGGTTGGTGCCTGGACGTTATCAGGGGCAGGTGGAACTGTTGAAAATTGCGGTTAATGTGACAACGGCGATCGCACCCCAACTGACTGTAGCGGCTTTTCTGGCGAATGGTGGCTATGATCGGCATTTACGCCACCTACGCCGAGCTTATCAAACCCAAATGGCTCGCATGACTCAAGCCATCTGCGAGTATTTCCCCCCCGAAACCCGCGTTTCCCGCCCTCAAGGGGGCCATGTGCTTTGGTTGGAACTCCCCTCCCATTTTGACAGCATGATTTTATATCGAGAGGCTTTAGAGCAACAGATTAGTATTGCACCGGGGATTATTTTTTCCCCCTCAGAAAGTTATCGCAACTGTTTACGTTTGAATGCGGGGTTGCTTTGGTCGTCGGAATTAGATCACGCCATCCAGACGCTAGGATTATTGACGAAACAGCAACTTGCCCGGCAGTTTTTGGCGCAAACCGAGATGAATCAATGATGTAGGGTCTGCTGTTCATTTCGTGACGCTCCGCGTTCACTTCGTGACGCTTCGCGAACGCGAAGCGTTGCGTAGCAATATATCCCTCTAAGCATTGTTACTAGGACTTTCGATTGGGAGCGAGAAGGTGCAAGGTTTTAGGAATAAAGAATCAAAAAGGCTTGCGCTTTTCCGATTCCCCCTGTTCCCTACCCCCAAGAGCAGAGTTATTCAGCCAGCCTGATGTAGTCCAGTGCCTAATAAATACAGAAGAGCCATGCGTACAGCCACTCCACTGGTGACTTGTTGATTAATTAAACTCAAACGAGGATCATCCATTAAATCGGAACTGAGTTCTACTCCACGATTGACGGGGCCGGGGTGGAGGATTTTAACCTCGGGATGGCAGAGTTGCAGGCGATCGCGTGTAATGCCAAATTGTTGATGATATTCCCGTAAACTAGGCAGGAGATTCTGGGTCATCCGCTCTTTTTGTAAGCGCAAGGTCATGACAAAATCCGCGTCTTGGAGGGCGGGGGGGAGTTCCCAGTGTAGCGTTACTTGACCCATCTCTGCGAAGAGGGAGGGGAGGAGGGTAGGGGGGGCGGCCAAATGGACATCGGCTCCGGCCGCGCTTAAACTCCAGATATTAGACCGGGCAACACGGGAATGGAGAATATCCCCGACGATAGCGATTTTTTTTCCCGCGAGACAGTCCAGACGAGGGGATTCAAAGTCAATCAGGGAACAGAGGGTAAATAAATCTAGGAGGGCTTGGGAGGGGTGTTCATGTAATCCATCTCCGGCATTTAAAACTTTAACGCCTGTTTGGAGGTGATCCATGGCTTGGGCGATCGCACCGGGAACTCCAGATTGGCGATGACGAATAACCATCAGGTTAGCGCCCATTGCCCAATAGGTCTTAGCGGTGTCTAAAATCGTCTCTCCTTTGGTTAAGGAGGAGGTACCGGGGGCAAAGTTCAGGGTATCAGCCGACAGGCGTTTAGCGGCCAGTTCAAAGCTGCTGCGGGTGCGGGTGGAGGGTTCAAAAAAGAGGTTCGCAACGACTTGTCCTTGTAGGGCGGGGACTTTTTTGGTGCGACGGGAGAGGACTTCACGGAAACTAGCGGCGGTTTGTAGAACTGTATCATACTCCCTCGGGCTAAAGTCGGCGAGGGAGAGGACATGATGGCGAGTCCATGAGGTGGTTTCAGTCATTTTATCCAGATGGGGGCAAGATCAGGGTGAATAGTGGTTAATGAACACATACAGCACAATTTCCCCCTATGAAGCTTAACCCAAAATGGGGGTCTTCTTCTCTGCTGGGTCTAATGGTCTTGTTGGTGAGCGCTTGTGGTTCATTCAATGCCCCGGCAGATGTTGCCCCATCCCCCCATATTTTAACCTTAGAACCCACTTCTGAGTTACCCGCCTATATCACCCTAGAAACGCCCTCTACAACGACGGCAACGCTGGCGGTGGAGGTGTTTTATCCTGATAGCAATTGTGAACAGTTGGTGCCGGAAACGGTCACAGTGGACTTACAGGATGGAATGGAGGAGGCGATCGCACAAGTTTTGAAAAAAAGCGCTCGGGCTGATATTGCCATTGCCGGATACCAGGTCACGGTAAATGCTCAAGGTCTGGCAACGGTTGATTTTCGCCTCTCCCCTAGCAGTCCTCGCCATTTTGCCTCCCTCTCCAGTTGTGAGAAGTTCGCCCTCTTTGGTAGTGTGCGTCAAACTTTGATCAGTAATCGTCAGTGGCAAATTCAAGAGGTACGTTTTACTGAACAAGGAGCCGATTTGGTATTGTGAATAAGGGAAGAGGGAACAGGGAACAGGGAACAGGGGGAGAGGGGGAGAGGGGGAGCAGGGGAGCAGGGGAGAGGGGGAGAGGGGGAGAGAGGGAGAGGCAATCTCCTGACTCCTGACGCTTATTGCTTCGTACCTCGCAATGACATTACTTCCGACTCCCGACTCCCGACTCCCCAACTCTCGGACTTATTCAGCAAGCCCTACCTATTCCCGACTCCCTAGGGCGCAAGCATTGCGCCCCTACACCGACTCCCGACTCCCTAACATAAATTGCGATCGCCATCTCGCACATTAGGATTATGGCGCAAATAGTCCCGCAACCACAAACAGCCTTGCTCTAGCAACACCTGTAAATCCAAACTCCAGAGGTACACCGTACTATCTCCCCCTGCCGTCACCAAAATTAAACCGTCAGGACTCCAAGCAATAGCCGTGACCCGCTCCCGGTGGGCTTCCCACGTTTTTAAAAGCTGGTCATTAGTTTGCCAAATCTGCAAACGATTGTCCCAGGTGCTAGTAGCCATAATCTCCCCCGTGGGGTCAAATCGTAAATGATTAATACTGTCCGTATGACCAATTAAGGTTTTCACCACTTGTCCTTGTTGCGTCCAGAACTTAATTGTATTGTCATAACTAGCCGAAGCCAACAAAGGTTTTTCCCCATTCCTTCCCCTCAGATTCCAGTGGGGGAAAAACTGCACATCCATCACCCAACTCCGATGGCCGGCTAAATTGGACAATACCGTAGAAGCCTTATAACTATGGGGGTCAATCTGCCATAATTGGATGGTACTGTCATCACTGCCCGCCGCCAAAAAGCGACCATCAGGACTAAAAGCAACAGTATTCACCCGGGCATTGTACCCCGCCAAGGTTTGTAAGACCGTGCCTTGAGGAGTCCAGAGTTTCACCGTGCGATCGCGGCCGGCCGTGGCCAATAGGGGGAACTCGGGGTGCCACTGCACATCCGTCACCCAATCCTCATGGCCTGTAAACGTCTCCAGCAACTCACCGGTTTTCGTCCAGATTTTGATAGTGCGATCGCGGCTGGCCGTAGCGATAAACTCCCCATCCGGCGAAAAACTCACCCCCTCCACAAACCCCTCATGGCCTCGTAAATCCCCCAGAAACTCCCCCTCTCGCGTCCAGAGTTTCACCAAATTATCCCGCCCCCCCGTCACCAGTCGCTGACCATCCGGGGAAAACACCACATCATCCACCGCCCCCTGATGCCCCACCAGCGCCACCCGCGGCCGTTCCGCCAAATCCCAGACCCGAACACTCTTATCATAACTAGCCGAGGCCAACCGTTGCCCATCCCCACTAAACTGAACCGCCGTCACCCCATCCCGATGGCCTAACAGCGTCTGTAAGACCTCTCCCTGACGATTCCAGACCAGAATCCGGCCATCCTTACTCCCACTCACCAAACCCTGGCCATCGGGGCTAAAATTGACCGCAAACACCCAATCCTGATGTTCCGTGAGCGTCTGTTGTAACTCCCCCGTCCCCACCTCCCAGAGGCGAATCGTTTTATCATCCCCCGCACTGGCTAAACCCTGACCATCAGGACTAAACGCCACATAACTCACCGGCCCGCTATGACCCGTCAGAGTCTGCACCACCTCCCCCGTCAGGCTAACTAGCCGAATCGTCCCATCCCGACTGGCCGAAGCAATGAGATTCCCTTGAGGATGAACCGCGACCCAACGCACCGCATCCGGATGGCGGGTGAGAATCCCCTGCAATTCCCCCCATCTCGTCCATAATTTCACCGTGCCATCCTCTCCCCCGGTAATTAACCGTTGTCCGTCTGGGGTAAAGCGCACCGTGTAGACTATGCCTTGTTGTGCGGCAATGGTTTGAGGGGGGGCAAAATGACAGCCTACCGGCTGTAAACAAGACAGTTGACGCTCTCTCCCTCCCTGTTCCCGGTTCCGGGTTCCGGGTTCCTGGTTTAAAGTCATTGACCAGAGTTTAACCGTGCCATCCTCACTACTAGAGGCCAGTAGAGCATCTTGGGGGGTTTGACTCCAGTCTACACTGGTCACACTTTGCTCATGACCCCGCAAATTGGCTAATAACTGCCCATCGGGTCGCCATAATTTAATCAAACCATCCCGACTGGTACTAGCAATGATTTGATCTTGGGCGATAAACTGCACAGACCAAGCCACATCCTCATGGCCGGAAAAGCGGTTTTTTTCCTGTACGCCATAAATTGCCTGTTCTAAGGCGGCAATGACTTTAAATTGGGTGGCGGGGGTGATTTCGGCTTGGGAGGGTAAGGGGAAGGTTTTTAGGAGGTGTGCGGGGTCTGGGGTGATTTGGTCTTGGGCGATTCTCCCTCCGAGTTGTGCTGTTGGATTATCCCCCCTAGCCTCCCTTTGGAAGGGGGGAATGATTGTTGCTCTTTGGAAAGGGGGAATATTATCCCCCCTAGCCCCCCTTTGGAAGGGGGGAATGATTGTTGCTCTTGGGAAGGGAGGAATATTATCCCCCCTAGCCCCCCTTTGGAAGGGGGGGATACTTGCCCTGCTTGGGAGGAATGGCCACTGGGGGGCGCGATGACGTTCAAGGACATCCTCCTGTAAGGCTTTGGCGGCGCGTAGGGCTTCGAGGAGAGCATCAAAACGCTGTTCGGAAATAAACAGGGCTTCTGATGAGGTACTCAAGGCCAAGAGTTCCGCGTTCAGGGAGGCATTTTGGGCGAGACGTTGCCCTAGATTAGCCTGCCAAGCCCAATATCCGGCCGCTAAGGCTAACACCCCCATCACCCCACCGCCGACAATGGCTTTGAGTCGTTGTTTTTCGACCTTGACGAGGGCTTGCTGTTTTTGGGCAAATTGGGCTTCGATGGCTTCCACTTGCACCTGACTGTATTGCTCCCGAATCGGCCCAACGAGGTAATCATGCACCAATTGATAACGGTCTTCGGGGTCTTCAGGGAAACGCACTACTAAGCGAGAACCGACTAGAATTTCTAGGATTAAATCGAGGGAGTCCTGAGTATCGGGGGGGAGGGGAAAAAGGGGATTTGGTTTAAAAGGCCACCATTGTCTGACGGATTGGGTAGGGTCTGGAGCCGCTTGATGTTCTTTGAGGTATTGGCTTAGTTCGCTTTTGGTTTTCAGGGTGCGGGTGCCGTTGCTGGCGGTGAGGGTAAAGAGGATTTGCCAGACGACCTGACGGTTTTCAAGGCCGCAGTCGTCAATGATGGTTAGGAGGGAACGGGTGACGAGGGTGGCTTTGGGCTGTTTGCCGAGGTTCTGGTATTGGTCAAAGGTGGTGATTTGTTCGGCTTGGAGTTGCGCCCCGACGAGATGGAGTTCAATGGGGCGCACGGTGCCTCGGGGTTGGGCTAAATCGCTGACAAAGGCTTCAATTAAGCGCGGTTCAAGGTGAAACTGGGCGGCTTCGGTGAGTTGGGAAATTACTTGATGGGCGTAGTCTGGGCTGAGGTCGCCGAGTTGATAGCGAATTTGACGGTCGAGGAGGTTGTTGTTGATGGCTTCGAGGTCTACGGAACGTTCGATGTTGAGTAGGTAGTGCAGGTAATCTTCCCGTAGGGAGAGGATGATTTTAACAAAGGGCAACTGGAGGGTATCGCGTAAAAATTCATAAAATTTCTGCCGTTGGCTGTGGTCGGGGGTGAGGAAAAAGAATTCCTCGAATTGGTCAAACATCAGGACGGTGAGGATTTGCCCTTGGGCGTTTTGGTGCAGATGGGTCAATAAATCTTGTAAACGCTGTTCGGGTTGCCAGGGGGGGATGGCTTGCTGATTGGCTTCTAGGGCGGTGTCTTGAAAGGTTTTGTGGGCTTCTTGGTAGGCGAGGGTTAATTCTGCTTCCCAGTCTCGATAACGGCTTTGTAGGACGGGCAGGACTTCCCGGGCGGAGATGATTTGCCCGCGCAGTTGGGGAATGAGGCCGCCTCGGAGAAGGGTACTTTTTCCCACGCCGGAAAAGCCGTGGAGGATGGTGAGTTTATGATCATGACGGCTCATCCGTTCGAGGAGGTCGTTAATGAGGGTTTGACGACCGGAGGCGGTGATGAGGTGCTGGGAACGTTGATTTACGAGGTCTGACCAAGAGGCTACCCAACGGTCACTATGGGAGGTGGGGACTCCATGAAAGGCGCGCAGTCCACTGTATTGTTCAACAAAGTGCTTTTCTTGTTTGAGGGTGAAGGCTTTTTGATATTGTTTTTTCTGGAAGTAGAGCGATCGCAATTGTTCCAATATCGTCAGATAGAGGCGCTCTTTTTCTTTACTCTCCAGTCTGTATTGATTCCCCTCGGACCAATGATGAATTAGGGTTTCTTTGGCCTGTTCTAAGGCGGTTTGGGCGAGGTCTACTTGACCTTGCTGCATTTGAGCCTGAGCTAACAGGAGTAAGTAGTGGGCGGTGGCTTGGGCATTGGGGGCTTGTTCTTGAAGTGCGATCGCCTGTCGTGCTAACTGTTCGGCTCGTTCCCCCACTTTCGCCCCCGGTGAAGCTAAAGCCACTTGGGTTAAAAAACCATACACCCTCGCACTATGACCGGGATCATTCAGCGCCGTTGTTTGTTTGAGGGCATCTAAACTTAACCGTTGGAGAGCGTGCCAATCCTCCAATTTTTGCAGGACTCGCCCCACTTGAACGGTCATTTGATTGACTAAGGGAGTATAGAGGGGGTCTTGCAGGTTTTTCAAGCGGAAAATCTCTAAACTGGCGCTAAAACAGTATTTCGCCTCTAACCAATAAGTCCGACTGTTGACGGGTTTTTGTTGGGCTTGCCGACAGTAACATAGTCCCAAATGAAATAAAACCAGCCCCTTATGATTTAAAAAAGGGTTCACCCGTTCGCGGAGCGTCTCAGAATGAGAAAGGCGTTCCTCTCTCTGGCTTCCCCCCGCTTGTTCCCTTTGCGGGTACCTTTTACCCTGACTCCAAAATTTTAAACTGGCTTGAAAATACTCCAGCGCTTGGTCTATCTGTTGATTGCCATAAGCATCCCGCCCCAGAATAAATAACCAAGTCGCCTCACTCACGGGGTTTAGTTGGTTTTGGCTGGTTTCTACCTTGCCTTTGGCAAATTCTAACTCCTGACGAGTGCGACAACCGGGGGCTAAATCGACGGCCTCATTGGGTAAAAAATGCTCGACTCCTGCCTCTAGGAGTTGCTGAAACAGGGAGTCTGTGGTTTGCCACCATAAAACAATGGCATCCTCGGGCGCTAACTCGAATTTTAAGGAGGTGGCCGCCCAACTTTTGAAATCGGGGGCTAAACGGGTGAGTTTTTGCAGCACTTCATCCGTTACCCAGAGCAAAATGGGCAGGGGGAGGGACTTACGGAACTCATCCCGCATCTGGTTGGTGACTTCTAAGACACTTTCCAAATCTGCCACCCCGTCGAGGTTAAAGACACTTAAAGCACCGGGCAAGAGTTCGGGGGAAAACCCGCTAAATTCCTGCTCATAGACCTCGTGGAGTGTGGTAAAAAGCGTATTGAGGCGAGGAGGGAGATAAATGGGGTACAGGTAGAGGGGATCTGCTTCGGGAATCATCCCCTGTAACTGCTCCCACATTTCCTGCTGTAAGCTTTGATAGTTACAACGGAGGAGGATGAGGGTGAACTGTTCTTGAGAAAATGCGATCGCCCGCAATAATGTACTTAGGGAGCGTTGATTGTTTTCGGCGGTCAGATCGGGAACAGTAGATTCACTCATAGATGAAGGGGAAGGGAGGTCTTCAAGCCACCCGCATCAAGATTTCCCAGTACCAAAGCAATTCGCGTGTTTCAGTATAACTCAGATCAAGCTTGGGGTGAGACTCAGCCGTTGCTTCCACTTGAACGGGGGTAGATTCAACCAACACGGGGTAAAACAGCGCTTCCATAACCATCTCCTGTAAATGTTCTATGCCCTCAAGATAAAGTGAGGCTTAGAACTCAGGGGGAAGCAAGCAGACAGTTTGTGAATTGCGTGATTTCCGGGGGGGCGAACTCGGTCAGCGCGGACTTCGCGGGAGAAGGTTTAACCCCTACTGCCCTCTATTTTACAAGGGAATTAGCCCATCACCCAGAATATTCTCTCTGGGGGGACAATTCTCTAACTGACTCTCCTAAGTCCCTAACAATCCCATAGAACTACTTTCGGCTAACAGTTGTTGAATGGTTTCCACCAACTCATGAGCATGGAACGGTTTAGCAATATAGGCATCCGCCCCTTGTTTGAGTCCCCAATAACGATCCACATTGGTTCCCTTGGCGGAACAGATAATAATAGGGATGTCACGGGTGGAGGGGTTGGTTTTGAGCAGACGACACAACTCATAACCATTCAGTTGGGGCATAATCAGATCCAACACAATTAAATCTGGCTGTTGTTGACGAATTTGTTTAATGGCTTCCAAACCATTGGCGGCTGTCCAAATTGTAAACTTATGTTGCCCTAATAAGTCTGACAGAATATGTCGTTGTGTTTGACTATCATCAACAATCAGAATGGTGGTCATGAGAACTTCTCCCAACTGAATATAAAAAGGCGCGCTATTAATTCTGTCTAAACCGTTGACTGTTTTCCGGGAGGAAATTTGAAGTCATTGGGGCCAACCGGACAAAATCACAGACCACAGGATCACAGATCACAAAATCACAGGGGAAATGCACTCAGCGTTAGGTTTAAGAAGTTCGGTCTAAGAATGTGTGATAGCTCAACTCCCGTGGCTTTAAGCCTGGAGGTTGGGAGGTTAGACTGAATTTAGGTTCATCATGACCCTACCTTAACCATGATTTGTATATTTCCCCTAGACTTACCATCGTGAACTACCCCACCCTGCCTAGGCGCGAGGATGGGGCTTCCTGATTCAATGGGAACAGCATCTAGCAAAACCGAAATCTTGCCAGGTTGTCTTACGTTCCCTCCCCAGGCCGTATCGCTGGTTCCCAACGACAATATCCGCAAGGCTTCATTTTTAATGTTTTGCGCTGCATTGAGATCACGGTCATGGTGAGTGCCACAATTTTGACATTCCCATTGCCGAATCTCTAACGCTAAACTATCTACTCGATTAAGGCAAACGTGACAAGTTTTTGAAGACGCAAAAAAGCGGTCAACTTCAATATAAGTTTTCCCCTCCCACTCGGCTTTGTATTTCAGCATTGTGGTAAACATCCCCCAACCCACATCACTAATTGCCTTGGCTAGTTTAGGGTTTTTTACCATCCCTTTGACGTTCAGATTCTCTACAGCAATCACTTGGTTTTCGTTAACTATCTTGCGGGATAGCTTGTGTAGAAAATCCTCACGACATCGGGCTATCTTACTATGAACCTTAGCTACTTTTTGCTTCGCTTTAATCCGGTTCTGACTCCCTTTTTGTTTGCGGGATAGCTTTTTTTGTTTGCGTTTGAGGTTGTTCTGATGCTTGGCAAAATGGCGAGGGTTGTCGTACTTAGACCCATCGCTAGTAATGGCAAAATGAGTTAGTCCAACATCAATCCCAATAGCTTTACCCTCAACCGATGGGCTAATGGCATCCTTCCCGTCATCCACTAACACTGAAGCATAGTATTTGCAGTCAGGATTTTTGGAGAGAGTAACTGTTTTGATTGTCCCTTCAAGTTCCCGATGACGACGGCAATAAATCAATCCAATTTTTCCCGGTATTTTGATGTAATCCCCCTCCAACTTAACGTTAGCAGGATAACTTAAAGACTGCCGACCATGCTTTGACTTGAAACGGGGTGACAGCGCCCGTTTCTCAAAAAATTTTTTGTAGGCAGTAGAAAGATTAAGGGCAACCACCTGTAAGGATTGGGAGTAGGCATCTGTTAGCCAAGGATATTCCTTTTTTAGTTTAGGTAACAGGCTTTGAATGTATCCACGAGACAATCCTTTCCCCGTCTCGATATAGGTTTTTTGGCACAAGTCTAACGCCAAATTCCAATACCAACGACAGCATCCGAACGCCTTAGCTAGGGATACTTTTTGCTCGTCAGTAGGATAGATACGATACTTGTAAGCCTTATACATTATTGAGAACCGATTTTGCTGACAACAGTATAACAGATTATCTAAGGATTTTATCTAAGGATTCACTGTCGCTCAGTTTATTACTGGGTTGCTATCCATCCCCTCCCTGCAAGCGAGGAAGGGGAATTCCGCAACATTTTTGTTAAAAAAGATTACCCAGAAAGCCCTTGGTTTAGATCACCTGCCCCATCGGGAAAAATAACTAGGGCTTGGTGAGGGGGAGCAGGGGAGTAGGGGGGCAGGGGAGAGGGGGGGCAGCGGTTCGACTTCGCTCACCGACCGGGGAGCAGGGGGGCAGGGGAGCAGGGAATAGCCAAAACCCTAGACTATTACCTTTTCCCGATTCCCGACACCCTACACCGACACCCGACACCGACACCCGACACCCGATTCCCCGTTTCCTTCTTCGGCACACCCGAACTCGGACGAAAAACTTCTCTAGGTTGAGACAGTCCTTTTCTCGCGTTACCCTAGAAAATTAAACCGTTGAACTCCCATGACCATGCTTTGGCCTTATAGAACCCCCGGCATCCCTGATGATTTATTTGAACAACTCCCCGGTATTCCCTTAAGTAAACGGGAAGTGCGTCTGTTGATGCTTTCTTACCTACGCTTAGAGACTCATTCCGTGGTCTGGGATATTGGAGCCGGGACTGGCACAATTCCCATTGAAATTGGGTTGCTCTGTCCTAAAAATAACATTGTTGCAGTGGAACGGGATAGTGATGTGGCCAATTTAATCCGGCGGAATTGCGATCGCTTTGGGGTGAAAAATGTGCAGGTGATTGAAGGCAATGCCCCCGACTGTCTGGAAAATGTCCAACCTCGCCCCCAGCGCGTTTGTTTAGAAGGAGGACGACCCATTAAAACGATTCTAGAGTTCGTTTGGGACTGTTTAGAACCCGAAGGCCGTTTAATTGCCACCGCGTCGAATTTAGAAACCCTCTACGCCCTCTCAGAAGGCTTTGCGGAACTCCAAGCGCGCAATATCGAAGTCGTTCAACCTGTGATTAATCGTTTAGAAACCCGGGGCAATCATCAAACCTTTGCCTCGGTTCACCCCATTTTTATCTTAAGTGGGGAGAAATTATAACTCCTGAATCTCTGTGAAATGTCTGCAAGACCCCTTAAGGTTTGATAAGATTTCTTTAACCTCCTCTTATTCTTCCCCCAGATGGTGGAAACGCTTTTGATATGCCTTGGTCACGGATTATTAGCGCTATTGTTGCGATCGCCCTTGCTTTAGGAATGCTCCTAGCCGGGAGTTGGTACTTTACCGCCGGGTTTATGGTCATTGTTCTTTTAGGAGAACTGGAATACTTCCGTCTAGTCAGGGCTAAGGGCATTAATCCGGCCGGAAAAACCACCCTAGTTATCTCTCAATTGCTGCTGATTACCGCCACCTTTAACCCCACCCTCACCGATGCCTTTTTCCCCATTGGCGGCACCTTCATCTGTTTTTATCTCCTCTTTCAGCCAACCTTCGCCTCCATTGCCGATATTTCCACCTCGATTTTAGGGTTATTTTATGGCGGTTGGTTGCCCAGTTATTGGATTCGCTTACGGGTGGGTTTAGAAAGTCATCCCCCGATTCTGATTGCCACCAATCCTAACGCCCTGCCCCAGATTAATATTGGTTTAGATCCCCTGCCCCCCGCTTGGTGGAATATTAATCATTTTTCCCCCGCCCTCAAAATCACCCTGATTGCTTTTGCCTGCATTTGGGCGGCCGATATTGGGGCTTATCTCATGGGTAAGTTTTTCGGCAAAACCCGTCTATCAGAAATTAGCCCGAAAAAAACCGTAGAAGGGGCAGTTTTTGGCATTCTCGCCAGTGCGTTAGTCGGGGGATGGGGCGCGTGGTATATGCAGTGGAACGCTTGGCAAATCAGCGGGATTTTGTTGGGGTTATTAATTGGGGTGGTGAGTTTATTGGGGGATCTCACCGAGTCTATGATGAAACGGGATGCAGGGGTGAAGGATTCAGGCCAACTCATCCCCGGTCATGGCGGTATTTTAGACCGAACGGATAGTTATGTGTTCACCGCGCCCTTAATTTATTACTATGTGACGCTGTTTTTGCCCCTATTGCCGAAAACCCTGTTTTGACCGACTCCCTCTGTAGGGTCTGCTGAATAAGTCCGAGAGTTGGGAGTCGGGAGTCGGGAGTCGGGAGTCGGGAGTTGATTAGTATTCCCTATTCCCCAACCTTAACAAGTTAAGGTTGGCGCGGGACTTATCGGCCATCAAACCCCCTTTTTCAACCATCCAAACTCCGACAACGTTCCAAATAAATGTCAATCACTGGATCTTCTGGGTTTTCCGCTTGACATTGCTCAAACAGGGTAGTTGCTGCGGCTAAATTTCCTAGATTGTATTCGGTGATTCCCTGCTCAAACAAGGTCTTAGTCAGGCGTTTTTTTTTCCTTAAACTGGGTGGATCAGAATTAAAGACTTCATAGATGGTAATGGGTTGAACTCGTCCTTTAACCTGTACTCGATCAATAATTCTAATGTCATAATTTGCTAAATATTTGAGCTGGGTAAATGTATATTGGGAAATTAATAATGACACCCCATAGAGTTGGGTTAGTCGTTCAATGCGGAAGGTCAAATTAACAGTATCACTGATCACCGTGCCATCCATGCGATTTTTGCCCCCCACAATACCTAACATTAAGTCTCCGGTGTTAATCGCAATTCCGATTTTGAGGGGGGGGAAACTAGAGTTTTGGTGCTGTTGATTCCACTGTTTGAGAGCGCGTAACATATAAATGCTGGCGGTAATGGCATCATCGGCACTGCGGGGAAATAAGGCCATGATGCCATCTCCCATATACTTATCCACAAACCCATGATGGTCTAGGATAATGGGATCCATTTCCTGTAAGTAGGAGTTGAGAAAGAGGAAATTTTCTGAGGGAGTCATCCCTTCCGAAAGCTTGGTAAAGTCCCGGATATCGGCGAAGAGAACCGACATTTTCTTTTGAATGCGATCGCCAATTTCAACATCAATAATGCTTTTTTTCGAGAGGAGGTGAATAAATTGTTTCGGCACAAACCGGGAATAGGCTTGGGTTAACTCTAACAAATCATTGGTTAACTTAACCCGAACTTCCTCCGCATTCTTCCGATCCGTAATATCTTGAAAAGCAGTCAAAGCATAAATCACCTTGCCTTCCTCATCAAAAATCGGCGTTCCCCAGCATTCAATGGGAATCCGCACCGTTTCCCGTTGAATTTCTAAATTATCGGCCTTTGTACTTTGTCCCTCTAATGCCTTAACCGCCACTAAGTCTTGAGTCGGATAAAGATCAGGTTTATCGGAAACGTACAGTTGACAAACTTCTGACATTTTCTCTAAGGTGAGATCCCCAAAGTGACTATTTCCTAATAAGTCAGCAGCCTTCCGGTTCATATAATACAGTTTGCCCACTCCATCAAACACCATCACCCCCACGGGAATTGCTTCTAAAAATTGGGCTAATCGTTGCTCACTTTCTCGGGTGACATCTTCTGCTTGTTGATAGAGCAAGGATTCCATTAAATCTCCGTGTTCGGTGGTATTGGCCAACAGGATGGTTAAATCCCGCATATCTTGTTTAACCACCGATAAAACCGCTTCTAAGGCGGCTAAAGCCCGTTGACGCTCTTTGACTTCTTGGGCGAGTTGTTCGTTGGTGCGCTGCAATTGGGACTCAATAAAATCCGCATGGCTGACGGTGTTTTCTAAGACAATCTCGATATCTAGTTTTTCTTGACACAAACGAGCATTTTCCTGACGTAGTTGCTCAATCTCTGCTTTTAAAGCGTCAGGGGAGGGGTAATCATTCACCATAGCGTGCTGCAAGCGGGGAAACCATACTGGCTAGTCTAGATTATTTCCGTGAGCCAAGAATCCCACAGATCACGGAAACATCACCTCTTCTCTATTCTGATACCTTCCCAGTCTACAGGAGATTCTCGACTTCCCACTCCCGATTCCCAGACTCATTCAGCAGGGAAGAGCCCTCTCAAGGACAATCCCATGAGTCTTGGTCAATTCCCCCAGATAATGGCACACTAGAATTATTACGCAAGATCACTATTTATTGTTTTGTCCACCTCGCGAGGAATGTCATAGATTATGGGATTATTTGACCGGATTGGTAGAGTGGTTCGCGCTAACCTCAACGATATGGTGAGCAAAGCCGAGGATCCTGAGAAAATCCTTGAACAGTCGATTCTGGATATGCAGGAGGACTTGGTTCAACTACGCCAAGCCGTTGCCCGGGCGATCGCTACCCAAAAACGCACGGAACAACAGTACAACAAAAACCAAAGCGAGGCCAACACTTGGCAACAGCGCGCCCAACTCGCCTTACAAAAAGGGGATGAAGGGTTAGCCCGCGAGGCCTTACAACGCAAGAAAACGAGCGGAGATACGGCGGCTCAACTGAAATCTCAGTTAGAGGTTCAAAATAACCAAGTTCAAACCCTGAAGCGGAATTTGGTCGCCCTAGAGAGCAAAATTTCTGAGGCTAAAACCAAGAAAGATATGCTCAAGGCACGAGTTCAAGCGGCTAAGGCTAATGAACAACTCCAAAGCACGATTAGTTCTATGAACACCGGGAGTGCGATGGGGGCGTTTGAACGGATGGAGGAGAAGGTGCTGGAGTTGGAAGCGCGTTCTCAAGCCGCCCACGAGTTGGGGGGTGTGGATTTAGAAAGTCAGTTTGCTGCTTTGGAAAGTGGTACCGATGTTGATGATGAACTGGCGGCGATGAAGGCTCAAATGTTGGGTGGATCTGCCCCCGATCAACAGGCACTTCCCCAAGGCACGACTCCAGTCGCCA
Organism: Spirulina subsalsa PCC 9445; assembly: GCF_000314005.1. Lineage (NCBI taxonomy): Bacteria > Bacillati > Cyanobacteriota > Cyanophyceae > Spirulinales > Spirulinaceae > Spirulina > Spirulina subsalsa. The sequence goes on along the minus strand of NZ_JH980292.1, from coordinate 419,262 downwards.
ATACGACTCAAAATGTGGAGGTGGTAGACGCGGAATTAGAGGAACTCCGCCGTCAGTTGAATCAATAAATTTTAAGGACTTGCTGAATAAGTCCAAGAGTCGGGAATAGGGAATAAGTCTTAATTCCTCGTCTTTCCCTCTCCCCCGCTCCCCTGCTCCCCCCGTTCCCTGTTTTCCACCCGGAGTAGAGTTATTCAGCAAGCCCTACTTAGGTTGCGTGATGATTGTTACTATGAAGAACCCTTGTTCCAGCCCATTGGAGTTTTTCCCGTAGGGTTTGATAAAACGAGTATTTTTCCCGCAGGATAATAAACTTAGCGTGACATTGTGCCATTTGCACTTCAGCCCGTTGTCCCGGCCAAATTTGGGTACCAATTACCCCGTCGGTCCATAATTTGGTGTTGAGTTCATAATCCCCCAAAGGCCAAGCGTGAACGACGGAACCGGGGGGGAGGATAATGGGACGACTGGATAAACTGAGGGGACAAATGGGGGTAACGGCGATCGCCTGCATTCCCGGATGAATGATTGGACCATTGGCCGAAGCATTGTAACAAGTAGATCCGGTGGGGGTGGCGACAATTAAACCATCCCCGTGATACTGATCCACCACTTCCCCATCCACTTCCATTTCAATGACAGTGGTAGGCATTCGGTCAACACTGGCGGGCTTGATGCAGATTTCGTTTAAACACAGTACCGAATCGCCGACAATTTGAGGGTGGGTGCGGCTACCTTCAAGGATATTCGCCTGTAACATCATCCGAGTTTGCACAGCATAGCGATCGCCGATTAACCGTTCCCAAACCTGTTCCGTGTCTTGAAACACCTCAAAGGGCTCCGTCAGAAAGCCCAAAGTCCCCCCCACATTCACCGCCAAAATGGGAATCCCTTCCGCCGCTAAATGACGCGCTGCCGCTAAAGCCGTCCCATCCCCCCCTAACACCACCGCTAAATCAATGGGTTGGGTAATTGAGGCCAAAAACACCGGGTAGGGATTATCTTTGGGACCACTGGGACCGACTAAAACGCGACAGTGAAGCTGTTCCAACTGACGGGCGCATTTTTCCGCCCACACCTCACTATCCCGGTTTCTTGCTTTGTGGATAATGATGACCTGTTTGAGTTGCACGAGTCCCCCCTTTTAGCCTTGGTTGGTTTACCCTACCCGATTGCTGCCAAGTCTTAAGAATTGATAATTGACGGCTGAATTTAAGATGGGATTTGTCGATTAGGCCTTGTTTCCCTCTTGGATATCATGCGGATTTCTCCGTGGCGGCCATGTGTGCTAGATGACGCTCTACCCCCATCATAGCGGAGAATAAATTTTCCTCATGGTAAGGAATGCCATGTTGTTGACAAAACGCCTTGACCACAGGACTCGCCCCACGATAGCGACTAATCGGAACCCAGGGGAATAAATGATGTTCAATCTGATAATTTAATCCCCCAAAATAGTCATCAAGCCAACGGGGAACTAATACATTGCGCGAGGTAATCACCTGTTGCTCCAAAAACGATAAATTGTGATCCGGCGGAATGGTCGGCATTCCGATATGATTCACCGCAAACAGTTTGACCAATAAAATCCCCGTTACCGCCGTGATAAACAGGTAATTCACTACAGCCATCTGCCAACCTAATACAACGGCAGGGAGGAAGAAATAAACGCAAAAATGCAGGGGAGCGAGAACCATTTCACGCTGACACAGTTTCCGATGTTTGGCAATATACAACCAACTGAGTCGTAAGTAATCAAAATTATGAAACATGGCTAAGAACCAAACTAAAACCGCTTGATTCTTAACGATCCAGCGAATCCACCCCGGTCTTTCCGTAGTATCATCAGCATAGAATTTGACAAACAATGCCTCAACATCGGGATCATTTTTTTCTTCGTTGCAGTAACGATGATGGAGGTTATGTTTGTGTTGCCAGAAGTGGAAACTTCCTCCCCCCAAGAAACTCATACTGAATTCCCCAACTAAAAAATTAATAATCTTGCGACGGGAGAGGGAATAATGACCCGCATCATGGGCGAAAAAGTAAAATTGCAGATTACTTAATGCTAAACCCAACAGGGCGACCCAACGCCAGCCACTGTGGGCAAAATAAAAGACTCCCCAGAATGAAATGAGATGCAATCCACCATAAAGGAATAAGCGGCGGAGATGATGCCCTAAGTCGGGTTTAAAGAAGTCTGTTTGTGCAAGTTCTTGACGGAGTTTCTGATATAATTGTTGACCTGGATTTAACACACTTAAGCCTCATTAGCGAGCAATTCCAACAGGCTAGACTGGGGGAAAACACGGGCAGTTCCAGAGTTTCGAGGAAATTCTGTAGTATGTCCCATCCTACCCCACTATTCCTGCTCCCTGATTGTACCTTGACTGGATCCCTTCGCTCTAGACTAAGCTAGGTTAAAGTTTTTCCCTTTTTAAAACCTGAAAAAAAAATTAAAAGTATTGCATTTTGTAGCAAGTTATGCGTTGCTCCTAAAGGAGGGGTAAAGTAATCACAAATTCAGTACCTACGCCTTGTTCAGAATTCACCTGAATCTCGCCCTGATGTTTTTCTACTACAATTTGGTGGGCAATGGCTAAACCTAAACCTGTTCCTTTTCCTACTTCTTTGGTAGTAAATAAATCATCAAATATCTTAGCTTGTACTTCTGGACTCATTCCTATACCATTATCTTTGATACAAATTTTGACTTGTTTCTCATCGGGTAAAATTTCCGTTTTAATCGAAATTTTATTATCGATTTCTTGATAGCTTCGCCCTTGATTCCCTTCCTCCACTGCATCCACAGCATTACTAAGAATATTCATGAAAACTTGATTCAGTTGCCCAGCATAGCACTTCAGCCGGGGTAACTCCCCATAGTCTTTGATGACCTTAATCTCCGGGTGGTTTTGATTGCCTTTGAGACGATGTTTTAAAATCATGATGGTGCTATCTATGCCATCATGAATATTGCAAGCAACGGGGTAATCTTTATCAGCACGGGAAAAGGTTCTCAAGCTATTGCTAATCTCTTGAATGCGTTTAATTCCTTCCCACATGGAGGAAACCAGTTGGGGTAAATCTTCCCGCACAAACTCTAACTCAATCCGCTCTATTTCTTCGACAATCTCTGAATCTGGTTCAGGATATTTAGCTTGGTAGAGGTCGATTAAACCTAACAAATCTTCGATATATTCTAAAGCAGGTTTAATATTCCCTTTTAAGAAGCCAACAGGATTATTAATTTCATGGGCTACCCCAGAAACTAAATTTCCTAAAGCGGACATTTTTTCATTCTGGACTAATTGCAATTGCATCCCTTGTAATTCTTGTAAAGTGCGTTCTAGTTCGGCAGATTTGCGCCGCAGTTCATCTTCTGCGCGACGACGCGCATCAATATCTGTACAGGTGCCAATCCATTCTTTCACGTTGCCATCTTCAGTGAGAATCGGCACTCCTTGCACGGCAAAGTAACGATAAATTCCATCAGCCCCCCGGATGCGGTATTCTGTTTTATACAGGCTTTTTGTTCTTACGGCTTCCTGCCACACTTCCACCGTATGGGGGAGATCGTCGGGGTGTAAAGCATTGAGCCATCCTGTCCCCTGCACTTCTTCCGGTGTTTGTCCAGTATACGCTGCCCAGTGGACAGTATCAAGGTTTACCCCTTCTGGACTGGCTAACCAGATAATCTGAGAGGTGGCTGTGGCAAGATAACGATAGCGGGCTTCGCTGATTTGCAGTTGTTCTAGGGATTGTTCTAATTTTTGGGCATACTGTTGAGATTCTTGGTAGAGTCGCCCATTTTCTAAGGCAATGGCAGCTTGAGAACAGAGGAATTTTAGCAGTTCTACGCGATCGCTTGTAAATGCCCCCACGGTGAGATTATTCTCTAGATAAAATACCCCAATCAGTTTTCCTTGATGGAGAATGGGGCTGCATAAAATACTTTTAGGTTGACAGCGTTGGATATAAGGATCAACCATAAATTGCGCCTGATTACAGGGATCATTTAACACAATCGTTTCTAAACTGCGTCGGACTTTGTTCACAACGGTTGGAGGTAAGTCTGGACTTGTTCCTAATGGAATGGGGTCTACAATTTGGGGGGCTTTTCCCTCGGTTAATTGAGCCACTACTTGTAAAGATTTCCCCTGTTTCAACAGCAAAACACACCGATTAGCTCCCGCATTAGTTAGGATAATTTCTAATAAGCTAACCAACAGATGATCTAGTTCAATTTCCTTGGTTATAGTTTGAGAAGCCTTGATTAAAGTTCCTAAATCTAAAATCTCTGAAATACTGCTAGAGGTGCTGCTTAAGGTAATTGTTCCTGTAACAAGGGTTTCCTGTAAGGAGGTCAAAATGTCCGGTTTTTGTAAAATGGGTTTAAGCAATTGACTATACTGCCGTTCTAACTCTAAGACTTTGGCTTTAGCCCCCCAGCGAGCATAACAATAATAGGCCTCCTGCATATAACCAGCCGCTACTTTTTCTTTCCCCCAAGTGCGATAAAACTTGGCTGCTAGTTCATTGGCTAATCCTTCATCTTGGTTATATTCATTTTCCTTTGCTCCGGCAATAGCTTGATCGTATAATTCAAGTGCCGCTAATTTTTGCCCCAAAAGGCGAGATTTTTCGGCTTCTACTAACTCCCATTTATGTTGATGGTTCATGGGGGCATAATTCGCCCATTCTGCTAAGGTTTTTTGATGGGTTAGGGCTAAATTAAACCATTCAGAGGACTCCGGTTCCGGTAAATCATTACATCGGGTGAGATAGGTTAAAGCGGCGTAAAAATGAAAAACGGGAATGTAGAATGTTCCCCCGACTGCCATCAAATACTGACTAGCTTCGGTAATATAATCTTCGGCCTGAGTATAGTTACCAAAGAAATAGGCGAGAATCAGTTTATAAATATAAACCACCGCCAAAGCGGTTAATTCATTATCTTGCTGATGTTTGGTAATCATCAGCCTTTCATCATAGTGCTTACCTTGTAAAATGTCAGGTTGTTTTACTACGGTTTGCAAGTGGTCTACTAACTGTTGTTGAATCTTCAAATAAGTTAAGGGAGATTGTTGTTTAACTTGCTCTAAAACAATGCAATATTTTTCCATATCTAACGCCCAATCATCAAGGCGCAATCCGGCAAAGAAACTGTCGTAAAAGGAATTAAAAATATTGTACCCGGCATAGAGAAAATCTCCCATTTCCATCGCGGCTGAATAGCCTTCTTTTAAGGTGGGAATAGCAGCACGTAACGGTTCTTGACGATGTTGTAAGAAGGTGGCAAACATCAAAAGGGTAATTCCCTTAAATTCTCGCGCATCGAATCGCTGGAGTAGCGTTAAGGCCACTCGTCCGCAACGATAGCCGGTTTGGACTTCGCCAAAAAAGGCCGACAAAACCATCCCATACATGGCATAACCAATCGTAGAAACGGGAGAATTGCCAAACTCAAGGGAAAGATTGACCATTGTTCCTGATAGTAAGGGGAGCAGATTTGGATTAGCTAGGAAAATGGGAGCAAAGAGGATGGCTAATATTTCCATCGCTGCCACTGTTTGAGGATGAGTCATTACAGGTAAGTTCACTAACTCCTCAATTTCTTGCTCTGCCAGTTGGCGGGTGACGGTTTGGAGGGTATGATTAACTAAGGTTTCGTCGGCTTGGGCAGAAAAGGCTACACCAAGTTGGGTGAGGGCTTGTTCTCCTTGTGCGATCGCCTCCAACATTTGACTCTGGGCTACCAGTGCCTTAATTTGGATTTCGTAAATTTTCACGGGATCGAGACTATTTTGAGCCTGTTTTAACACCTCATTGGCTTCTTGGGTCATTCCCTCAAAATCAGCGTTTAAATAAGCGGTTTCTGCGGCAGCTACATGAAGATTTAGGGTTAGTTCATACTGATTTCTCCAACTATTTTCGCCTAGGAATTGTAGCCCCAGTTGGATAAAGTTTCGGGCGGCAAGATAAGCGGTAGAGTTGCGCGCTTTCAGACCTGCCGCTAGGTTAAGCTGTGCCAGATGTTCTCGTTGTTCTAGGGGGATTAGGTCTTGGGCAAGGTTGAAGTGAACGACAATATCAAATAGTCGATCTTCTGTATCCTCCTCGGATAAGTTTTGCTCTAAAAGCTGCCCAATTTTTAAATGAGTGGCTTTTTTTTCTGGCTCAGGAATCAATGAATAACTGGCTTGTTGAATGCGGTCGTGGAGGAAGCGATAGGTCGGATTAGCCGCCCCTTTTAATATTTTCTCATTGCCCAGTTTGGTAAAGAATTTATAGATTTTAGTCATGGGAATGACTAATCCTTCTTGTAAGGCTTCCCAGAGACTGATTGCTGCAATTTCTGGGGTGGTTTGGCTGACAATGGCGAGGGTTTCTAAGTCAAAATCTGCCCCAATACAAGCCGCTAGTTTTAGACTATTTTGGGTTTCCGGGGGGAGTTTTTGCAGTTGTAAGGCCATGAACTCTACAACATCATCGGTGATGGCTAAAGCTTGAACTTGAGCAATATCACATTGCCAATGGTTGATTTTCCAGTTAAAGGTAATCAGTTTTTCTTCATGGAGTGCTTTGAGAAATTGGGTCGCAAAGAAAGGATTACCTTGGGTTTTTTGATAAACTAATTTGCTTAGTGGTTGAGCGATACTTAGTTCACAGTTTAGGGTGTCGGCTACGAATTGATTAACAGTTTCTGCGGTTAAGGGAGGGAGCGCAATTGTGGTAAAGTTAACTTGATTTTTTCTCAGTTCTTCAAGGGTGAGCATCAGGGGGTGAACGGGAGATACTTCATTATCTCGGTACGCGCCTAAAAGCAGTAAGTAACTGGAATGATCGAATAGGGTTTTTAATAGGTTCAGGGAGGCAGAATCTACCCATTGCAGGTCATCTAAAAATAGGACGAGAGGATGTTCTGGATGGGTGAAAACTTGCAGGAATTTTTGCAGAAGAAGGTTAAAGCGATTCTGGGCTGCAATACCAGATAATTCTACGACGGGAGGCTGTTGACCAATGATTTGTTCTAATTCTGGAAGGACATTAATTAGGAGTTGTCCGTTTTCTCCTACGGCTTCGAGAATGCCCGTTTTCCATCGTTCAATTTCTGGGTCAGATTCTGAGAGTAATTGCCCGATTAAGTCGCGGAAAGCTTGCACAAAAGCAGAAAAGGGAATATTGCCATGAAATTGGTCAAATTTCCCTTGAATAAAGTAACCCCGTTGGCGTACAATGGGTTTGTGGACTTCCTGAATAACGGCTGTTTTTCCAATGCCAGAAAAACCTGCAACGAGAATCATTTCACTCGCCCCGTCACTGACTTTTTCAAAGGCGGTGAGGATGGTCTGAACCTCGGCTTGACGACCATAGAGGGTTTCTGGGATGATAAAGCGATCGCAAATGTCGTGCTGTCCGAGGGGGAACTCTTCAATACGGCAGGTTTCGCTGAGTTGGGTTAAACATTTTTCTAAATCATGTTTAATTCCTAAAGCACTTTTATAGCGGTTTTCGGCATTTTTTGCCATTAATTTATTGACAATTTTAGCCAAAACTGAGGGAATTTGTGGATTAATCTGATCAAGGGGTGGGGGTTGTTTGGCGAGGTGGCAATGGACTAATTCCAGAGCATCCTCTGAGGTAAAAGGTAAAACTCGCGTCAATAATTCATAAAAAGTCACCCCTAACGAATAAAAATCACTGCGGTAATCCACCCCCCGATTCATCCGCCCGGTTTGTTCTGGAGAAATATAGGAAAGTGTCCCCTCTAAAGCATTAGCATTTTCAATTTCTTGGGTTTCTCTGGGTAATAAAGAAGCAATACTAAAGTCAATCAGTTTAACTTTATGGGTTTGAGGATGAATTAAAAGATTAGCGGGTTTAATATCTTTATGAATAACTCTGTTCTCATGGAGATAATAGAGAATATCTGTTAATTGGATGGCAATATCCAGAAAATCAATTAACGGCAAAGCCTTATATTTTGAGTTTGAATCTTTATCGGGCTTGAGATACTCAGATAAAGCAATATCGCCCAAATCCTCCATCACTAAGGCGTAGGTATTATTAGAGGATTCTAAGGCGAGGGGCTGAATAATGCCGGGATGGTTGAGATTTTTGGCGATGGTGTATTGATTGCGAAACTGTAGTAAGTCGTGAAAATGGGGGTATTCATCCCGTAGGATCTTAATGACGACAGGTTGCTGATCACTGTTGCGAGTTCCTCTATAGACTAGAGTCCTAGTCCCTGCGTAGAGTTGTTCTAGGATTTGGTAGCCGGATAAATTGGCGACAGTATTCATACCATTAAATTAAAATGAATAATTTTATTGTAACCGGAGTTTTGGGGGTTTTGGGGCGGCAAAATATCTCAAAGTTTCGTTAAGTTTGACTAATTTCTAGGCTCTGGGAAGACGCTTGCCGTACAATTAGACCATTCAGTTGGGGCAGTTGGTAGGAATTGGGGGAAGCCGTTAAAATAAAGGTGAACCTCTAGCAGTACGTTCAGAAATCATGGTTGAACCAACAACACCAACTAACGAAACGTCCCCAAATTCTGATTCTTCCTCTAGTTCTGTGAGTGAGGAAACCAAAGCCCTCGTAGAACGGAAAATGAGCGGGGAGTCGGATGAAGTCAGATATCACATGATGGCGTTGATTGAAGCAATTAAAAAGCAAAGTCAATCCCAAATTGAGTCTACGGGGGAAATGACGCGGGAAACCTATGTAACGGCTATGCGTCAAGCGCAAGACACTTTGCAAAAATTGGGCGGTTTTTTTGATGAACAGCGCGAGACTATGGAAAAGTCGGTGTCTGCTATGGAGGACACGGCGAATAAAAACTGGGAAATGTTACTGTCGGATATGAAGGCGTGGGGCGATCGCATGGATCGGGCTGTTGATGCGGCCTGGAAGATCCTCACGGAAACCGACAAGTCCACTCCCTCGGATTCTGATCCAGAGTAATTTCGTCTAAGGTGCGTCAGGGGGAATCGCTGTAATTCTGACGCACCCTCTGCACTAAATCCGCTCAAACCAACAGCGATAAACGGGTTCAGACTTCGCTAGCGTAGCCCGTTCTCGTTCTGTGGTGACGGGTAAGGGATTTTCCTTTAACCAAGGGCTAGGATGGGTTAAGTGGAAAGCGGGGTGTTCTTGGAAGCGATCGCGCATTTCCACCGCCATTCCCTCTACATCCGACTGTAAGAAGACTCCCCCCCCCACAGGGAGGTATTGCGCCAAAATAGCCACTAACTCCGGTTGCACCACACGGCGCTTGCTTTGTCGTTGCTTAAACCACGGATCCGGAAATTGGATAGAGACTCGTTGTAAAACACCTTGGGGTAAGGATTGCAGCAAAATCTCAGCATCAATGTTAATGTTACTGAACAGATAAGCCAAATTGTGCAACCCCACCTCATCCCGCTTTTGATTCGCTTCTATCACCAAAGGTTCTCGAATTTCTAACCCTAAAAAGTTCCAATCCGGTTGCAAGGGGGCTAAGTCTAACAAAAATCTCCCCCGCGCACAGCCAATATCTAGATGTAGAGGCTGTTGGGGGAACCTGAACACCTGTTCCCACGGCGGAGGGGTCATGGGTTGTTGATATTTACGACTTAAAGGGTTAACGTGCTGACGGACGCGCACTCTAGCCAAGATGTTATCCTCACTTTGATCCGAAATCAATATATCTCTCTTCTGTCACTCTGGAAGATTTTAACGAATTTAGGGTGATGTCTAGCATAGTTTCATCCTTTGATTGATCAAAGTTTAAACAATTCTTCTAGGTCTTGTCTGCCATGCACAACCCGCAAAATTTCCACCATTTCCCCTCTGACCCGATAAAAAATAATGTAGTCATCTATTCGGTTTCTAGGATAACGGTATTGGAAATGAAGATTTCCGGGTTTTGAAAAAGTTCTAGACTTTTTTGATATTGGACTGGATCCTCTTGAGTCAGAAGCCGAACTACAATTGCGATCGCCCTGGCGCATCATCTCACCCTAATAAAAACACACCTTGAACTCTGCAAAGAAGTTCATTTGTCCAAGAATAACGGGTACATCTCGCGATTCAGTCCAAGCAAACCCCAGTAGCACGGGAGGAAATTGAGCGATCGCACCCGATACAACCAAACCTCGTGAATCGCCCCGACCATTTCGCCAACTCAATCAAGGCATTCCGGTATTTTTTCAGGCCTCGCCGAGCGGTTCTGAAGGATCTCTGTTCAAGACCGATTCTGCTCGTTAAAATATATGAATTAGGACTTGACAAAATTACAAAATTCTGGAGTATCCGGGTTAAGGGAAAGCGAAAATCTATCCCTCCCCCTTGTTCCGTGAGTTTTTTCTCTAGCAAAGGGTTCCTATTTGTGAGATCATGGCGAATTATGACTGGCGAATTATGACTCTGTGCTGCGTTCAAGGCCTAGTCTGCCCTAAATTATGATTGTGATTGGTTAACTATGCAAGTGCCGCTTCCCCAAGCTGAACGTTTCGGATTTCCGGTTCATCCTCAACCGTTGGTGCGATCGCCTGAAAATGATCGTCGCACCAAAATTGTCGCCACCGTCGGACCGGCCACCCTCCACCCCCCGGTTCTCCGTCAGCTAATTGAAGCGGGAGCAACAACCCTACGGTTAAACTTCTCCCACGGCACCCATGAAGACCATCAAAAAGCCATTCGTTTAATCCGTCAGACCGCCTTTGAACTGGATCAACCTGTGGGGATTTTACAAGACCTTCAAGGGCCTAAAATCCGCCTCGGACGCTTTGAAACCGGGTCAGTCGTCGTGGAAAAAGGCGATCGCTTCATCCTCACCAGTCGCAAAATTCCCTGCACCCAAGAACGGGGATACGTCAGTTATGCCAAACTCGCCCAAGAAGTCACCCCCGGCGCCCTCATCCTCATTGACGACGGCAAAGTAGAAATGGCCGTCGAATCCGTTGATCTCGACAACGAAGAACTCCATTGTCGCGTCGTCGTCGGCGGCACCCTCTCCAACAACAAAGGAGTCAACTTCCCCAACACCAACCTCTCCATTAGCGCCCTCACCGCCAAAGACCGAGAAGACCTAATGTTTGGACTCGATCAAGGCGTGGATTGGGTCGCCCTCAGTTTCGTCTGCAATCCCCACGACATCCTCGAAATTAAAGAAATCATCGCCAGCGCCGGAAAATCCGTCCCCGTCATCGCCAAAATTGAGAAACACGAAGCCATCGAACAGATGGAAGCCATCCTCTCCCTCTGTGATGGCGTAATGGTCGCCCGGGGCGACCTAGGAGTAGAACTCCCCGCCGAACAAGTCCCCCTCCTACAAAAACGCCTCATTGCCACCGCCAACCAATTGGGCATTCCCGTGATTACGGCCACCCAAATGTTAGACAGCATGGTAAACAACCCCCGCCCCACCCGGGCGGAAGTCTCCGACGTAGCCAACGCCATCCTTGATGGCACCGATGCCGTCATGCTCTCCAACGAAACCGCCGTAGGCAGTTTCCCCGTCGAAGCCGTCGCCACAATGGCCAAAATTGCCACCTGTGTAGAACACCAACTCGCCGACCCCAATCACGTCAACCTACCCACCCGGTCAATTCCCAACGCCATTTCCGGAGCCGTGAGTCACATCGCCAAACAACTAGACGCGGCCGCCATCATGACCCTAACCAAAACCGGAGCCACAGCGCGCAACGTCTCCAAATTCCGCCCCCAGACCCCCATTTTAGCCATTACCCCCCATGTAGATGTCGCCCGACAATTACAACTCGTTTGGGGAGTCAGACCCTTGTTAGTGTTGGATTTACCCTCCACCAGCCAAACCTTCCAAGCCGCCATCAATGTGGCTCAAGAAAAACAACTGCTCTTTGATGGAGATTTAGTCATCCTCACCGCCGGCACCCTCCAAGGGATTTCCGGCTCCACCGACCTAATTAAAGTCGAAGTCGTGACCGCCGTCCTCGGTCAAGGAATTGGCATTGGGGAACAGTCCATCACCGGACGGGCGAGAGTGATTCGCAACGCCAAAGAAATCGCCAACTTCCGACCGGGAGATATTCTAGTCGCCCCTTCCACCAATGCCGACTATGTAGATATCATTCGTAAAGCCTCCGGAATTATTACCGAAGAGTCCAGCTTAACCAGCCATGCCGCCGTGATTGGCTTGCGTCTAGGCGTTCCCGTGATTGTAGGCTTGAAAAATGCCACCGATGTCATTCGGGATGGTGCCATTTTAACCCTCGATTCTCAACGGGGATTAGTCTATTTTGGCTCAAAACCCACCGCTCAAAATAACGGTGTTGGGGTGTCCTTACCTCTGTTTTAAACCACATGAAAACTATATTAGTCACCGGGGCGGCGGGGTTTATTGGCTTTCACCTCAGCCGTCGTTTACTGGCAGAGGGTCATCAGGTTATTGGCGTAGATAACCTCAACTCCTACTATGACGTAGCCTTAAAAGAAGCCCGCAAAGCCCAACTCGACCCCCACGAGGCCTTTCAATTCTACCCCCTCGACCTCGCCCAACGAGCAGCCACCCAGCAACTCTTTCAAAACCACAAATTTGATCAAGTAGTTCATTTGGCCGCTCAAGCCGGAGTCCGTTATTCCCTCGAAAACCCCCACGCCTATGTTGACAGTAACCTAGTCGGATTTGTTAACATTTTAGAAGGCTGTCGGCACAACAAGATTAAGCATTTAGTCTTTGCATCTTCCAGTTCCGTCTATGGGGTGAATGAGAAAATCCCCTTTGCTGTAACCGACTCCGTAGACCATCCCATAAGCCTCTATGCTGCCACCAAAAAAGCCAACGAATTAATCGCCCACAGCTACAGTCATCTTTATCAAATCCCCATCACTGCCCTCCGCTTTTTCACCGTTTACGGCCCTTGGGGACGGCCTGACATGGCCTACTGGAAATTTACCCAAGCCATCTTAGAAAACCAGCCTATTAATGTCTTTAATCAAGGGCAAATGAAGCGGGATTTCACCTATGTCGATGATGTCGTTGAGGGGATTGTCCGCGTGATGGCTAAAATTCCCGAACCCCAAGGCCCCAGCCATGCCCCCTATAAAATTTATAACATCGGCAATAATAAGCCCGTTGAACTGCTCACCATGATTGAACTATTAGAAACCTGTCTCGGTAAGACAGCGATTAAAAATATGCTCCCCATGCAGCCCGGAGACGTGCCGATTACCTATGCCGATGTAGATGATTTAATGCAGGATGTTGGCTTTCAACCTTCCACTCCTCTCCTAACAGGTTTAAGAGAATTTGTCAACTGGTATTGTGATTATTTTAAATGGAAATTATCTTAACGGTTCTGGTTATTGTCGGGGCATTAATTGGCTTTATTAGCGAAGTTCTGCCCGTTGATCTGATCGCTCTTATTGTCGCTATTGTTTTGATGATTTTGGGGCTTGTTACTCCACAGGAAGGAATTTCTGGTTTTGGCAATACGGCCACGATTACCGTCATGGCGATGTTCATTTTAAGTGCAGGCATTGCTAAAACGGGAGTCATTCAGATTATCCGCGATTGGCTGATTAAATGGTCAGGAGATAACCCCAGACAGCAAATATTTGTCATGGGAATGTTAGTCGGGCCGATTAGCGCGTTTATTAATAATACGGCTGTCGTCGCGGTGTTTCTGCCCATTGTTGAAACTTGGTGTCGTCAACAAAAAATCCCCGTTTCTAAGATTATGATTCCTCTGTCGTACTGCACGATTTTAGGGGGAACGTTAACCTTAATCGGTACATCGACTAATGTATTAGCTAGTGGTTTATCCGCTCAATTAGGCTATTCAGAATTTAGCATTTTCCAGTTTACTCCAATTAGTATTATTACCTTTTCAGTGGGATTAATTTATATTATTTTTCTCAGTCCCTATCTGTTACCCAATCGAGAGAAAAACACTGAGAGTAGTATTGCGGAGGATTATCAACTCAAAGAATATGTCAGCGAGTTAGTTTTAACCCCCCGTTCTACTTTAATTGGTCAAACCTTACGGGAAAGTGAAATCCAGCGTAAGTTTGATTTAGATGTGTTAGAACTAATCCGCAATAAAACTCGCTTTCCTCAACCTTTAGCCGATAAAGTATTAGATGCTGGTGATATTTTGGTTGTGCGGAGTACCAAGGCGGATTTATTAAAAATTCGGGATGAACGGGGGTTAGAAATCTTAGCCGATGTTCAATTTAATGACCAAGAGATTGAGTCTACATTAAGTTCCGGTGAAGAAAAAATTGCCGAAGTTTTGATTCTGTCTAACTCTCGTCTCGTGGGAACAACATTAAAAGATATGCGCTTCCGACAACGGTATAATGCCACAATTTTAGCGATTCGTCGCGGCGCGGAATTGGTGCAAGGTCGTTTAGGGAAAGTGCCGTTAAAGTTTGGGGACTTGTTATTAGTACAAGGCCCGAAAGAAAGTTTTATCGGGTTACAAACAACGCGGGAATTGTTGGTGCTGGAAGAACGAGATGTGGAGATGTTGCGCACTGAGAAAGCGGCGATCGCCATTGGGATTGGTGTAGCGGTTGTATTAGTTGCTGCCTTTGACATTGTGCCGATTCTCGTTAGTTCCCTAGCTGGCGTGATCTTAATGGTTGTAACAGGGTGTTTAAAACCCGGTGAAATTTACGGGGCGGTGCGTTGGGATATTATCTTTTTATTAGCGGGTCTTATTCCCCTCGGCATCGCTATGGATAAATCAGGAACAACCCAATGGTTAGCGGATCATTTAGTCAGTTTAGGCGGCAGTTTATCCGGTTACTGGATTTTGGTCTTTTTCTTTTTAGTCACCTCAATATTAACGGAAATTTTGTCTAATAATGCCTCAGTGGTTCTCATGTTACCCGTAGCGGTTAAAGTGGCTCAAACCCTAAGTTTAAACCCCTTTGCCTTCATGTTTGCGGTGATGTTAGCCGCGTCTAATAGTTTTGCCACCCCCATTGGGTATCAAACTAATACAATGGTTTACGGGCCGGGAGGATATAAATTTTTAGACTTCTTGCGAGTGGGGGGGCCATTAAATTTACTCATGGTTATTGTTGCCCCGGCCGTGATTGTTTTAGTCTGCGGTTTATCGGGATAAGCTATAACACTTTGAGGGGGATTTTTTGCCAATATTCCCTATTTGTCATTACCTATTACCCAACCTTAACAAGTTAAGCTTGTGTGCATTGTGTCAAGTCCCATATATAGCGTCCAATAAATTGGACGACACTCCCCCCTGTTCCCTGTTCCCCGTTCCCTTGACTTCTAACGTTGAGCCTCAACTTGTTAAGATTGCCCATTACCTATTACCCATATCCCATGACTACAATAATCCACTCCCATGTTCTCGACCTCAAAAATGTAGGGGATTTAATGTCCTCTCCCATAACCTATTTTCCCTTTACCGGAATGGAGAATAGGAAATTAGATATTCATTACCTCAACCCATCATTTAATCCCCCCGAGGCAGGAGTTCAGGATTCAGTAACACTAGAAACCGTCGAGAAAATCCAGCAAAAACATCTGATTGTCGGAGGGGGTGGATTATTATATGAAACCTTTAAACCTTGTTATAAAAATCTAGAGGAAGTCTTTCCGCGCTCCGGGGGAAAGCGTATCGCTTGGGGGATTGGTCAACAGATTTATAGTGGAACTCGCCGAGATTCTGACTCACTGCCGGAACAACTGAATAAAGTCAAAACAACTTTTAACTATGGCGATTATTTAGACTCCTTTGATTTAGTAGGAATTCGAGATTATGGCTTTGCTTATGATTGGGTGCCTTGTGTGACTTGTATGCACCCCGGTTTTGAGCAAAAACGCTCCCCACAACATGAATTTGTTGTATTTTCTCATAAAAAATTCCAGATTTCTCTACCCGGTTTTCCCCATACTACCAACGCCTCAGCCGATTTAGGGGAAATTCTGGATTTTTTGGCTTCGGGAGAAACGATTTTAACCAGTTCCTTTCATGGGGCCTATTGGGGAACTCTGTTAGGGCGTAAAGTGGTGATGTTTCCCTTTAGCACTAAATTTATGACATTGAAGTATTTGCCCGGGGTTTATCCGGTGCAGGAATGGCGACAGAAAGGGTTTTATTTTCGTCCGTTTAAGGAGACATTTTTAAATAAATTTGTGATTGACTTGCGCTATAAAAATAAATACGGTTGTGATCTCAGTGAATGGCAGACAGTAGTTAAAAAAGCCCTAGTTTATCCAGATATTTTAGAAGAACATCGAGCGCGCAACCGTTGGTTTTATCAGCGTGTGATGGAAACTCTCAACCCTTGATATACTCTCGCTCTAAGGTGTGCTATAGAGGGAGATTCTTGTGACGGGTTCAGGTAGCCTATCCATGGTAGAGGCGATTATCTCCTCAGTCGGGAGCATTCCCACGCCATATTTCTGGTAGAATACGCCTTAAATCCCGTGACTGGGTGAGGAGAAGAAAAGATGACGCAGTTAAAAGTCGGTCTTTTGTTTGGGGGGCGGTCGGGAGAGCATGAGGTGTCTATTGCCTCAGCCCGGGCGATCGCACGCGGCATTACCGCCCCCGAAAATCAAAGCAAATATAGCCTCATCCTCTTTTATATTGATAAAAACGGAGTCTGGCATCCCCCCGCCGTCTCCCAAGAAGTCTTAGCCCAAGGAACACCCCTCCCAGAAACGGAAATCCAGCCCGCCCAACTCTGGCAATTCCCCCCAGAAGCGTCAGAAATTGAGGTCTGGTTTCCCATCCTCCACGGCCCCAATGGTGAAGATGGCACGATACAGGGGTTATTAACCTTAATGCAGGTTCCCTGTGTGGGGAGTGGGGTACTCGGATCTGCCGTGGGGATGGATAAGTTGGCCATGAAGGGGGTTTTTGGTCAAGCGGGACTTCCCCAAGTGAAATATATGGGGGTGACTCGTTCTCAAGTCTGGTCTAATCCCTGTGTCTTCCCCAAACTCTGCGATGAGATTGAGGCGAAATTAGGCTACCCCTGTTTTGTTAAACCGGCTAATCTAGGTTCTTCTGTCGGTATTAGCAAAGTCCGCACCCGTAGCGAGTTAGAAGCGGCCTTAGACAGTGCCGCCAGTTACGACCGCCGGATTATTATTGAGGCGGGTGTGACAGCGCGGGAGGTGGAATGTGCCGTTTTGGGAAAAGAGCAACCGAAAGCGTCTGTTGTGGGTGAAATTAGCTTTAACAGTGATTTCTACGACTACGAAACGAAATATACGGCCGGACGAGCGGATTTAACGATTCCTGCCCCTCTCCCGGAGTCTGTGACCCAAAGGATTCAGGAGATGGCGGTTCAGGCGTTCACGACGCTAGACTGTGCGGGATTAGCGCGGGTGGATTTTTTCTATGTGGAGTCTACGGGGGAGGTGTTAATTAATGAGGTGAACACCTTACCGGGTTTTACGGCAACCAGTATGTATCCTCAGTTATGGGAGGCGACGGGGGTTCCCTTTCCGGAGTTGGTGGATCAATTGATTCAGTTGGCTTGTTCTCAGGATTAGTGGGGGCTTGGGATTTGATCATTTATTAAAAATGGTAAATATACTTATCATTTCTCCGCAAAATCACAGAAAATTAAGAAATACAGAGATTTCGTATCTAATGTTACTGAATATTTCTAGGATAAGAAAGCTCGATTTAATACCTTAATGACCGATCTAGGAGGTCAGCAATGCTTCAATCCGTTCAATACTCTATCGATGTGATTCGGGAAGAGGTGCGCCATTTGGTTTGGAACGGTAAATTGAGCCGCAAACAGCCGATTTACGCTCTGTGTCAGTTTATCCCGGGACGAGAATGGGCTTGGGTGGAATGTGAGTTAGAACGTCATGGTTATTTGTTGCGCGATCGCGTTATTGACTTAATGGGGCGCGAAGACTGGGACGAAGATTAAGCAGATTACCCCAGGGATTCTTGTCGAGTCGTGTTGTGGTAAGGCTAATTCCCACGCTATCCTGTCGGGTTTCCGGTCTTCTGTGTCAAAATGGAACAAGATGCAGCCTACACAGGTCTAAATTTAAAGTTCTATGACAGAATTTCAGCAACCCGGGGTTCAATTCCTGTCCGTCGAAGAATCCGCCGATGTGGATCAGGCGTTGCTCTCGTCTTCTGAGAAGTTCTTAACTCGTCTGACGATTTCTTCCCTCCGTTTATTACAAGTTATTGCCCAAGATTATCAAGTTCCCATTGCCGAATTATCTCATCAACAGATTATCCAGTGGTTTGAAAAGGATAGTAAAATTCGCCGTGAACAAGGCATAGAAGCCGCCGTTCTTAAGTGGTGATGTGATGAACTAAGCTAACATGGATAAACCCTATTTAATTAATATTGAGCCGTCTTTAGGTCAAGCAGAGGCTCTTATATTTGTTGATGGTTATTTGTCAGATCGAGGGGATACCTTAGCGGAAAATTACCAATGGTGGACTATTTTAAGACAAGCAGGCTGGCAAGGATCGATTTATTATTTATGGTGGGATGTTGCCCAGTTTAGCCCGTCTTTGGAGTTGTTGTCTCAGTTGGGAAGCGAAGCGCTCCCCTACTGGCAAAGACACCGTAGTTATGTCAAACGTATTGGCAAAAGTTTTTTACCGAAGTTAATTGCTCAAGAAATTCCGGTGCCGGTGGTTTCGTTGATGGGCTGTTCTTTAGGGTCAAGAATTGCTTACTATGCCATGCGAGAATGGTTTGAAGCTAAACCTATTTTAAAGGATGTGATTTTGTTGGGGGGGATGATTCAGCGCGATCGCACTAAAAACTGGAGTTATGCCGCCTCTAATCTGAATGGCACCCTCTTTAATGTTTACAATGGGGAAGATTTACTCCTGATGCGCTTTAGTCAGATTTTGGGCTGGGAACGTAGCCCCTGCGGCATTAAGCCCATTCGAGAAGTCCATCCCCAAATTCTCAATATTGATGCAGCACCCCTGATGAAAACCGCTAGCTATTCCCCGAAAAATTATTTATCGGTTTTAAGCCAGATTTTGAAATCCTCACACCCCTAAAAGGGGGGAAACGCTGCATGGGTTAGCCTTGGAGTGGACTCCCCCACCCATAGGAGGGGGAATTCCCGACAGTCTGGCTAAACTTTGGCCTCCAGAGATTTAAGATATTCTGTATTAACACCCGACTCACGCACAAGGGCAATTTTTCCGGTGCGGGCAATTTCTCGGATGCCGAACTTGTTCAACATCTGTACAATTGCTACCATTTTCCCCGGATCCCCGACGACTTCAATGGTGAGGGTGTCTTCTGACATATCCACAATGCGCGCCCGGAACACTTGAGCAATTTCGATCACTTCGGCGCGATTGGAGGCTGAAGCGTTGACTTTAATTAACATCAGTTCTCGTTCCACACAAGGGACTTGGGTGATGTCTTGCACTTTGAGAACACTAATCAACTTGTAAAGCTGTTTGATTAGCTGTTCAATAATCCGGTCATCCCCCGGGACTACCATGGTAATGCGTGAGATCCCCACTTGTTCGGCTGGACCAACGGCTAAACTTTCAATATTGAAGCCACGACGGGCAAATAATCCAGCAATACGGGTGAGAACCCCAGCTTCATCTTCAACTAAAACAGAAATCGTGTGTTTCATGGCAATTTATAGTTCAATCAATCGATTCCGTAACCTGTGTGGGTGGGTGAAAGTGGGCAGTCGCTAAGGGGGATGGGATCAGGAGGGGAGGATAAGGGATCCCATGATCAATTCCCCTAGTTAATTGTGCGATCGCCCCGATGGAAAGCATCGCCTTCCAATCATCCAAACTGACCTTTTTT
The DNA here is from genome assembly GCF_000314005.1 of Spirulina subsalsa PCC 9445. Taxonomy (NCBI): domain Bacteria; kingdom Bacillati; phylum Cyanobacteriota; class Cyanophyceae; order Spirulinales; family Spirulinaceae; genus Spirulina; species Spirulina subsalsa. The sequence goes on along the minus strand of NZ_JH980292.1, from coordinate 399,474 downwards.
AGTATAAAGTTCTCTAGGAGGGGATCCAGTCTTTTGTAATTCAGACTTCAGAATTGGGGAAAGTCTATGGCAATCAGTCGTGTGCGTGTTGCACGAGATAAAGCGGAATTGGTTCAAGGGTTGCTGGAAGGCAAAGATACCACCGGACCCTTTCAAACCTACGCCGATGTGATGGTTTTTGCGGCCGTTTTGGGGGCAAAGTGGAAAAAACGCCTCCCCGTTGAGAAGAGTTCTAACACAGAACCCGGTCCCATTGCACTGGATATTTTTATTTCCAGAGGATATGAGCCAATTATTAAGGTATTGGCGATCGCAGAAACCCATGATTTAAAGATTCTCTCCCCCTACAATCGAGAGGCGGAGGAAACCCGCATCCAGATTTTTGAAGAGTATGCCAATGGAGGCCTATTAATCTTACAGGAGGAATTACGGGGGGCGGTGGACTATACAGAACGGATTCTCTTGATGTTAAGTGATGAACGGTTTCACAAGGAAACCGACTCCGTGGAAGAATTTGATCTCAGTCGCTTTTTATGACTACCTAGGGCTTGCTGTTCACTTCGTGACGCTCCGCGTTCGCGTTCGCGAAGCGTTGCGTAGCAAAGCGTTGCGTAGCAATATAACTCTACTCCGGGTGGGAAACAGGGAACAGGGGGAGTCGAAAAAAGGCAAGCCTTTTTAATGATTTATCCCTAAAACCTTGCCGTTTCTCGCTGTTAGAAGTCAAGGGAACAGGGAACGGGAAGGAACAGGGGAAATTCAGGTTTTTGCCCTCAAGTCTATTTAATTTGGTATAAACCGCTAAAAGTCCTAGTAACACGGCTTAGAGGGATATATTGCTACGCAACGCTTCGCGAACAGCAGACCCTACCTCTGATCAAGACTCAATTTCCCACAACCCACACCCAGGATTACGGAAAACTCACCTGAGAAAAGGCTTTACAAAATACTACAACTGTGTATCTAGATAAAATGTAGGGAGTAAAACTCCCATTCTGCCTGATGTTCAGCCATTTACCCTCTATCCGAACTCTTTTATTAGCACTCTGTCCCTGAGAGTGCTAAATTTGCTATTGGAGTAATAGCGAAACCTTAAAAGAACAATGGCAAAACTCGTTTCGTTTAATGAAGAATCTAGACGAGCCTTAGAGAGAGGAGTCAATACCCTAGCGGATGCTGTGCGGATTACCCTCGGGCCCAAAGGTCGCAACGTCCTCCTAGAGAAGAAATTTGGCGCGCCCCAAATTGTAAACGATGGGATCACCGTTGCTAAAGAAATCGAAATAGAAGATCCCCTGGAAAATACAGGCGCTCGCTTAATTCAAGAAGTCGCCTCAAAAACTAAAGATATTGCTGGGGATGGTACCACCACGGCCACAGTGATTGCTCAAGCGTTAATCCGAGAAGGTCTGAAAAATGTGGCGGCTGGGGCTAATCCAGTGTCCTTGCGTCGAGGAATTGAAAAAACCGTTAATTTCTTGCTGGACGAAATTGAGAAGATCGCGAAACCTGTAGAAGGAAGTGCGATCGCCCAAGTGGCTACAGTTTCTTCCGGGAATGATGAAGAAGTCGGCCGAATGATTGCCGAAGCGATGGACAAAGTGACTAAAGACGGGGTAATCACCGTTGAGGAGTCTAAGTCCTTATCCACAGAATTAGAAGTCGTGGAAGGGATGCAGATTGATCGGGGTTATATTTCCCCCTACTTTGTCACCGATCAAGAACGGCAAGTGGTGGAATTCGACAATCCGGTTCTGTTGATCACCGACAAAAAAATTAATGCGATCGCCGATTTAGTCCCCGTCTTGGAAAAAGTCGCCCGCGCCGGCACCCCCTTATTGATTATTGCCGAGGATCTCGAAGGGGAAGCCCTCGCCACCCTCGTAGTCAACAAAGCACGGGGAGTTCTGAACGTGGCCGCCGTCAAAGCCCCCGGATTTGGCGATCGCCGCAAGCAAATGTTACAAGACATCGCCATCCTCACCGGAGGCCGTCTAATCTCCGAAGAAGTGGGACTGAGCCTAGAAACCGTCGATTTAGACATGATGGGCAAAGCCCGCAAAATCACCATCGACAAAGAAAACACCACCATTGTTGCCGGAGACGAACATCGTAAAGATGTGGACAAACGCATCGCCCAACTGCGCAAACAGTTAGAGGAAACCGATTCGGAATACGACAAAGAAAAACTGCAAGAACGTATTGCCAAACTCGCCGGCGGTGTCGCCGTGATTAAAGTTGGGGCAGCCACCGAAACCGAACTGAAAGACCGCAAATTGCGCATTGAGGACGCACTCAACGCCACCAAAGCAGCCGTTGAGGAAGGGATTGTCCCCGGCGGTGGAACCACTTTAATCCACCTCGCCGCTAAAGTCCATGAATTCAAAGGCACACTCAGCAACACCGAGGAACAAGTAGCCGCCAACATTGTCGCCAAAGCCCTCGAAGAACCCTTACGTCAACTGGCCACCAACGCCGGAGTTGAAGGGTCAGTTGTGGTGGAAAAAGTCCGTGAAAAGGAATTTAACGTCGGTTACAACGCCCTCACCGATACCTACGAGGATATGATTGCCGCCGGGATCATTGACCCCGCCAAAGTTGTCCGCTCTGCCCTACAAAACGCCGGCTCCATTGCCGGGATGGTCTTAACCACCGAAGCGTTAGTGGTGGAAAAACCCGAACCTCCCGCCCCCGCTATGCCTGACGGTGGCATGGGCGGCATGGGCGGCATGGGTGGTATGGGCGGCATGGGCGGTATGGGTATGATGTAATCATGACCGTTTATCTAACGTGAATCGTCAATTTTCAAGGAGTCTGTGATACACAGACTCTTTTTTTGGGAATATTAGCTCTGGGGAGAAAATTCAGTATTGAGTAGAATTTCCACCCGACCCCCTCCAATACTTCAAGGTTTGCTAAGGTTTTGCCGTTGTTGGGTTGCGCTGACGCTTCACCCAACCTACGGATAAGCTAAAGACGAGCAAAGTTCCTCGGTTTTACTCTTGACAAATTTTGATAAGTATGTATAAGCAAGATTTAATATTTTTTTACAAAAAAATAGGGGGGTGGGGGGTGACACCCCTCACCCAAAATGCTATATTTAAATCATGTAGATGCACCCTGATGATTGGGGGAGTCACCCAGGTGGCTCTCTTTTTTTTGCTCTTTTCCCCGACCAATAAAAAAGAGCAATGGAGAACGAGATCTGCACGAACTCAGCATTGCTCAGAAAAAATTGTCGATTGATTCGCTACACGGGAAATAGCGTGGGGAGTGTCAATAACCGACAGATGGACTGGAGTCGGTCGCTAGAAACGCCTACAAGACCGCTTTTTTGTCATCCCCCACCACAGACCGCATTCCCTCTAAGGTAGCGGCAATACTACGCGGATCCATGAACATGACCTTACTGCTGCCACTACTACCAATGATTTGACCCATATCTAAATATTGTTGAGTCAGCAAGAATTGCAGACTTTCCCGAGCCACGGGATCATTTTTCAGTTTCTCCACAATAATATCAATGGCGCGGGCAGTGGCTTGCGCTTTCAGAACTTCCTGTTGAGCAGCCGCCTCTGCTTTTAAGACTGTCCCTTGTTTTTGGGCTTCTGCGTCCAAAATGGCCGCTTTCTTCTGGGCTTCCGCTTGTAAAACTTGGGCTTCCGCACGACCTCGCGCCGCATTCACCGCCGAATCGCGCTCCCCTTCTGAGGTTAAAATAGCCGCCCGTTTTTTCCGTTCCGCCGACATTTGCAGTTCCATGGACTCCTGCACCGCACGAGAGGGGGTAATATCCCGCAATTCTACCCGCGTGATTTTCACCCCCCAAGGATCTGTGGCAATGTCTAATTCTCGCAGTAGGATTTCGTTAATCTCTGTCCGGGCGGTAAAGGTTTCGTCCAGTTCCAGTTTCCCCATTTCTGCCCGAATTTGGGTCAGCACGAGGTTTTCCATCGCCTTTTGCAGGTTTTCCACCCGGTAGTAGGCTTTTTCCATGTCCATGATGCGCCAATACACCACCGCATCGGCGCAGATGCCTACATTGTCTTTGGTGATACAGGATTGGGCGGGAATATCGAGAACTTTTTCCCGGACGGTTTCTTGATAAACCACTTTGTCAATAAAGGGAACGAGAAAGTTTAGGCCGGGGGTGAGTTTTTTCTTGTAACTGCCTAAACTTTCAACCAGGGCTTCGTTTTTCTCACTCACGATTTTCACACTTCCTAAGAGGGTAGAACCCCCAAAGGCCAGTACAACTATCCAAACAAAGGGATTCATAATTTAATTCCTCAAGATCGATGGGCAGATTAAAAATTTTAGGTGATGCCGCTCTAGTTTACAGGATGTAGAATCAGGACTCATTCAGGGTCGGTGGGATTTAACACCACAGCCGTGGGCATGACGATTAAGGTGTTGCCCTTGCGTCCAATGATATAAACGGGTTGTTGAGATGCGATCGCCAATTTCTCATCCCCACACTTTGCACTCCAAGAATTGCCCTCATATAGCACCCGTCCCGTCTCCCCCGGTGGAATAGCCGTCAAGGTCTGTCCTTCCTTATCTTCCTCAATGACACGACTCGCTTTATAGGAAGGCGTAAACATCCGCCGCGACAGAATAATCAACAGTATGGAAAAAATCAACCACAGCAGAACCTGCAAGCTAAACTGAGGGATAATGAGCGCGCACAATGCCACAATTAACGCAGCAACGCCCATCATAAATTCCACAAAGGCCGTGGGAAAAACCAGTTCCATCCCACATAAAATAACTCCAGTAATCAGCCAGAGGAGAGGAGGACTTAACATGATGGGATTAAAGGGCATAATATTAAGGCGACAGGGAAAATCAACATTCCGCAATCTGACTATATTCTAACTCAACAACTTAGAGCGTAAATACTCCAGATGAGACAGTTCATGAGTCGCCATAACCGTTAAACGGAGACGACTGGTGGGAACAGTGGGAGGACGAATGGCCGGAAGAAAAATTCCACCATCATAGAGTTTTTGAGCATAATCCAGCGCCATTTTTGGACTGTCTACCTTTAAACACAAAATCGGCGACTCCGAAGGTAAAATTTCAAATTGATTTATTAAATTTTCCTTAATAAACTTGACATTTTCAAAAATTGTGTTACGTCGCTCTGGTTCAGTTTGGACAATCTCCAAAGCCGCCAAAGCCGCCGCCGTATCTGCCGGGGAAAGTCCCGTCGTATAAATCCAACTTGGGGCGCGATTTCTCAGGAAATCAATTAACACTTTAGACCCTGCAACATAGCCCCCTAAACTCCCCAAAGCCTTGCTTAACGTTCCCACTTGAATCAAAGCCGCCCCAGTACAATTAAAATGTTCCACACAGCCCGCCCCCCTTGCACCCATAACCCCAGTCGCGTGGGCTTCATCTACTAATAGCATCGCCTCATAATCTTGTGCCAGTTGCAGTAATTCCGGCAAAGGACAGAGATCCCCATCCATACTAAAAACCGTGTCAGTCGTAATGAGACAACGGCGATAATCAGCGCGATATTGCTTTAACTTAGACTCTAGATCCTCTAAATTATTATGCAAATAATCAATCGTTTTTGCCCCGCTTAAAATAGCCCCATTTTTTAGACTAGAGTGATTATATTGATCCCCTAGAATTAAATCTCTTGACCCAACTAAAGCGGCAATTGCGCCTAAATTAGCCAGATAGCCTGAACTAAAAACTAAGGCATCTTCCGTTTGTTTTAAAGCCGCAATTGCTTGTTCGAGTTGTTGGTGCAGGGGTCGATGTCCACTAATTAAACGAGATCCCGTGCTACCCGTGCCATATTCTCGCACAGCTTGCACCGCCGCCTCAATTAAACGGTCATCTCCGGCCAGCCCCAAGTAATCATTACTGGCAAAATTAATCACCTTTTTTCCCTCTAATTCCACCACCGCCCCCCCTCGTCCAGTAATGCTTTTAACGGAACGATACCAGTTCGCCCGGTGAATCGTAGCGAGAGATTTTTCTAGCCAACTATACGGATTAGACATAATTTGTTTTCTCCCCCCTTTATTTAACCACCCATTCAGCCCATAGGTTCGGCACAGGAAGCGCAACCCAACAAACCAGATTAACGGTTAGAAACTCAATTTCTAATATTTAACCACCCATTCAGCCCGTAGGTTCGGCACAGGAAGCGCAACCCAACAAACCCAGATTAATGGTTAGAAATTTAGAACACACGACCGTGTGTGAGCATCTCACCGGATGAAATGAACCGTTATATTGCCACGGTGATTATTGCACCAATGACGACAAAAAGGAAAGCCTACCCGATGCGAATTTACTGCCATTTTCATGGTACAGTTTGATCAAACCTTGCCATTATTGATATTGTAGGAGTGATTTGTGAAAGCCCGTGACTTGCTCAAGCCAGGTGAAGTCGGCGGGAGTTGAAGGAGCGTTCGCAGAGCGTGGCGGTAGCCGTTGAGGATAAAAAATATTTGTGGTTTGTTTGGTATCCTCCTGCAATGCACAAGATGAAAAACGAGTCACCCACCTACACACACCAATCAGTCCTCCGCTAGAATTGATTTATAGTTGTACGATAAGCCTTCTCCCATGGCAGACCCATCTAGCTCCTCTCCCATATCCCTCAATGTGTTGCTTCATGAAATTGAGGCAACGCCTCAGACGTATTGGAGAAACCTTTTGGGCATCTTACGCCAGTTTCGACAGAACGTTGCATCAACTCCTCCTACCCCTAATCCTGAACAAGCACAGCAAAATCAAGCAGCCGTAGACCTTTTAGATTCATGGCTAGGTGATGATGAAGATGAAGCAGAGCATCAGCAAGCGTGGGACTTTTTGGAAACCGCTTTGGATGAAGATCGCTTGTCTGATCGCCCACTATTCCCATGAGCCGATTGATTTTACTGGATTCTGGGCCATTGGGGATGGTCACAAACCCCAAAGCTGGAGGTCTTCCACTAGAATGTCAACGATGGCTAAAGTCTCTTCTGCGGCGTGGAGAAAGGGTTGCTATCCCTGAAATTGCAGACTATGAAGTTCGCAGGGAACTCCTTCGTGCAGGCTTATTGCAGAGCTTACGTCGCCTTGATAATTTGAAACAGACACTTGATTATATTCCCATTACAACAGAGACAATGTTGCTGGCGGCTGAACTATGGGCAGAAGCAAGGCAAAGTGGGCAGCCCACTGCTGATCCTAAAGCGTTAGATGGAGATGTGATCCTGTCTGCTCAAGCTCGTCTTATGGGTCATGAGACCGCCGAAGTAATTGTCGCAACAACTAATGTAGGTCATTTGTCCCGGTTTGTTACGGCACTAGATTGGCAATCTATTCTATGAGGTGAACCGTGAGCTAATACAGACCTAATTCCTTTTGTAGCATTACTCTCCGGGCGCAGTTATAATCAATCCAGGCTTGGAGGAATCAGGATGAACGTAGCCCGCAATAACATCCTCAAACTCACCATTGGAGGCGGCTGCGTCTTAGGTAGCATCGCCTTTCCCCCCCTACTCGCCGCAGAAGGGATAGTCTGGGGAACCGTCTTAGCCACAGCATTAGGGAATGTGGCGGCTGGGAATACGGCGAATGCTCTTGATGCCTTAATCGATGGAGGAGAGGGGGGAGTTTCCCTAGAAAATCAGGATTTAACCAAAGCGGTGGGGAAGGCCATAGCTGCCGTCATCACCCTCGCCGCTAAACAACACCCCGGCAAAACCCGCCAATATCTGGAAAAAATCGCCGCCCAAGCCAAGGATAACTGGCTGCACATCGCCCAACAGGAACTCACCCAGCAACGTTATCCCGAACTGCGAGAAGCCAAACTCGACCAATTCCTCACCCCGGAAGAATCCCAACTCACCCAACAAGGCAACCTCACCGATACTGAATGGGGGGATATTTTTATCCGCCTCAACATGGCAGCTAATAAAGGGAAAGGTGGCTTTCCCATTCCTTCCGAGGTGCGTCAACAAGTTGCGGAATTACTGCATACCACCTTCCCCAAAGCCTTGCGAGAAACCCTCAAGGAAGATTTTGCTAAGGATGGGAAAGCTTTTGCGGGGTTAACCTTGCAGTTACTCACGGGAATGCAGGCACAACTGAGGCAATTGCAAGCCAGTCAAGAGGGGGTGAATGGGGAGGAATTCAGCCAAATCCTGCAACAGTTTCAGGAATTGGAAACCCAGTTACGGGGAAGCGTCACCCAGCAGCAGGAGTTTTTTAGGGATATTTCCTGTGGGATTGAATCGGGTTTTGCGGAAGTCTGTGAACGGTTGGGGGTGATGGAAACCCAGATCAGTCAGTTGTTGCAAGGTCTGGAAAGGACTCTAGAAAGTTTGGTGGCAGAAATTCGCTCCCATTTTGATGCTGCTAACCCCCATCTTTCCTTAGCAGAATGGCGATCAATTGCGGAGTTAATGCTGGCTGAACGACAGGCATTAACCGCTAATCCGGCATTTAAGCGGGTGGATGTTTATGTGCCGTTGGCGTTGGTGGAACGTCGCCAAACTAAGGAACGAAAACCGGGGCAAAGTTTGGAAAACCGAGAAGAGTGGGAACGGGAAGAAGAGAAAATGACTCCCATCGCTGAGGATGAGTTTTTTAACCAGGTTTTGCGGCAGGGGAAAAGTCCGAAAAGTCAGGGGCGACGGATTGCGGTGATTGGCGAACCGGGGTCAGGAAAAACGACGCGGTTACAGGCGATCGCCGATTGGATATTGGCAGAACATCTCGGCATCCCGATTTGGATTGAGTTGGCACAATTTACCGAACCGACTCTGGTGGATTATCTGGAAAAATGGCTGAAGTCGGCGGGAGTTGCAGGGGCGATAACATCTCTGCAAGACCATAAAGAGCATCTCTGGTTATTGATGGATGGCTTGGATGAAATGGTTGCTCGGATTGAACAGCCCCATGTGTCCCAGTTATTAACCGGGTGGGTGGGGTTAGGACGGGCGATTATTACCTGTCGGGTGAATGTCTGGGAAGCCGATCAAAATGCCTTTTCCGGGTTTGATGTCTATCGGAATTTACCCTTTGAGGCGAAGGAAATGGAAACCTTTATCCGGCGATTCTTTGCCCAGACTGATTAAAATAAGAAAAACCCAACCTTTTACCCTGATGCTAGTTCATCCTTCTCTCCCTCCTCTTCATCATCTCCCTGATTCGTTACCCCTAGATGGGGCGGTGCGAATTGAGTTGGAATCCGGTGTCCCCATTTTTCGGGCATCGGCAACCGTGCAGAATCGGATTCTCATGTTGCTGGAAAAACAGCAACTTGAAGCGTTAACTGAGTTAGAAGAACAGGAGTTAGATGCCTATGAGGAAATTGATGATTATTTAAGTTTTGTCAATCGCACGATTCATAATTTGGCAGTTGCGCCTAATTCGCCAGGTTAAATAAAATGGCTCGTCCCTGGATTTCTGAACAGATACAAGCAACGGTTAGGCAACGCGCCAAAGGGCTGTGTGAATATTGTCATGCTTCAGAACAGTGGCAATATGTACAATTTACCATCGATCACATTATTCCTTTAGCAGAAGGCGGTTCTAGCGATCTGAATAATTTGGCGCTGGCCTGTTTTCACTGCAATCGTCGGAAAGGACGCTATCAAGATGCGATCGATCCAGAATCAGGGCAAACGGTCGCTTTATTTAATCCCAGACAGGATCGATGGCTGGACCATTTTCGCTGGTCTGACGATTGTTTAAGGATTATGGGCATGACTCCCACTGGACGAGCAACGGTGGCAGCACTAGCTTTGAATCGGGAACGCATCCTGGCCATTCGAGCCGCCGATTACGAAATTGGGCGACACCCACCCTTGGACGATAGAGAGTAAAGTTGATGTGTATTGAATTGAGTTTCCACGGTACAAGCGGGAGCAAATTACAATGTTAAGGACGTTTAAGGCTTTTTTGCAAGATGGGTGTTTAGAGTGGATTGACGATCGCCCTAACCTTGGCAATGAACGGTTACAGGTCTATGTTACGGTTTTGGAGAATGATACCGATCCAATCCTAAAGACACGGGGGCAGAGGATGTCTGAGCTATTGGAACATCTCGCTACTAACAACGGATTGGAGGGGATCGATCCAGTTCAATGGCAACAGCAGATGAGGTGCGATCGCTCATTACCAGGACGATAAGAGATGCTTGTCGAATAATGACAGGCTTGAGGGACTGATTTATGGGTGTCGGGCGATCGCTTGTAAAACTAACGATTGGTGGTGGCTGTGTTCTGGGGGCTTTGGCAACGACGGCGATCGTTGGCCCGGTGGGAGGAATTTTCGCAACGGCTCTAGGCAATGTAGCGGCGGGGAATACGGCTAATGCTCTTGATGCGTTACTCGATGGAGGAGAGGGGGGAGTTTCCCTAGAAAATCAGGATTTAACGAAGGCGGTGGGGAAAGCCATAGCTGCCGTCATCACTCTCGCCGCCAAATCACAGCGTGGCAAAACCCGCCAACATCTCGAAAAAATCGCCGCCCAAGCTAAGGATAACTGGGTCGCGATCGCCCAACAGGAACTCACCCAGCAATGTTACCCTGAACTACGAGAAGCCCAACTCGACCAATTCCTCACCCCCCAAGAATACCAACTCACCCAACAAGGCAACCTCACCCCTACAGAATGGGGTGATATCTTCATCCGCCTCAACATGGCAGCCTGTAAAGGGGGTGGCTTTCCCATTCCCTCGGAGGTGCGTCAACAAGTCGCGGATTTACTCCATACAACCTTCCCCAAAGCCTTGCGAGAAACCCTCAAGGAAGACTTTGCCAAGGATGGGAAAGCATGGGCGGGGTTAACGTTGCAGTTGCTGACGGGAATGCAGGCACAACTGAGGCAACTGCAAGCCAATACAGGGGCGGGCAATGTTGGGGAGTTCAGCCAAATCCTGCAACAGTTTCAGGAGTTGGAAACCCAGTTACGGGGAAGTGTTACCCAGCAGCAGGAGTTTTTTAGGGATATTTCCCGTGGGATTGAGTCCGGTTTTGCGGAAGTCTGTCAGCGGTTGGGGGTGATGGAAACCCAGATCACTCAGTTGTTGCAAGGACTGGAAAGCACCCTCGAAAGTTTGGTGGCAGAAATTCGATCGCATTTTGATGCCGCTAACCCCCATCTTTCCTTAGCAGAATGGCGACCCATTGCCGAGTTAATGCTGGCTAACCGACAGGCATTAACCGCTAATCCGGCATTTAAGCGGGTGGATGTCTATGTGCCGTTGGCATTGGTTGAGCGTCGCCAAACTCAGCAACGGAAACCGGGGCAAAGTTTGGAAAATCCAGAGCAAGAGCGGGAAGAAGAGAGAATGACTCCCATCGCCGAGGATGAGTTTTTTAATCAGGTTTTGCGGCAGGGGAAAAGTCCCCAAAGTCAGGGGCGACGGATTGCGGTGATTGGGGAACCGGGGTCAGGAAAAACGACGCGGTTACAGGCGATCGCCGATTGGATATTGGCAGAACATCTCGGCATCCCGATTTGGATTGAGTTGGCACAATTTACGGAACCGACTCTGGTGGATTATCTGCAAGAAAAATGGTTGAAATTGGCGGGAGTTGAAGGGGCGATCGCCTCTCTCCAAGACCATAAAGAGCATCTCTGGTTATTGATGGATGGCTTGGATGAAATGGTTGCCCGGATTGAACGGCCCCATGTGTCCCAGTTATTAACCGGGTGGGTGGGGTTAGGACGGGCGATTATTACCTGTCGGGTGAATGTCTGGGAAGCCGATCAAAATGCCTTTTCGGGGTTTGATGTCTATCGGAATTTACCCTTTGAGACGGATCAAATGGAAACCTTTATCCGGCGATTCTTTGCCCAGAGCGATCGAGAACAGTGATTCGATCTTGATTCTCCTTGAAATCTTAGGATTGAACATCGAGCAACCCTTGACGACCCTTTCAAGGGTATCTACAATGTAATCACATCTGCTTTTGAGATCATCTAAGTATGAGTACAGTGATTAGAACCCGAATTGTTAAAATTGGCAACTCCCAAGGTGTGCGTATTCCTAAACTACTCTTAGAGCAAAGCGGTATTCAGACAGATGTTGAAATTGAAGTGGAGGGCGATCATCTCACGATTCGCACCGCACGACGGTTACGCAACGGCTGGGATCAAGCCTTTGCAGCAATGGCGAAAGAACAAGATGATGTTCTTCTTGATCGAGTCAACAGTACCGATTGGGAGCAAAGTGAATGGGAGTGGTAGCCAAGCGTTTCGATGTTTTTTTGGTTAATCTTGACCCTACAATTGGCAGTGAAATTCAGAAAACACGACCCTGTGTGATCATCTCACCGGATGAAATGAACCGCCATATTGCCACGGTGATCATTGCACCAATGACGACAAAAGGGAAAGCCTACCCGACGCGAATTTCCTGCCAGTTTCAGGGTAAGGAAGGGCAAATTGTTCTGGATCAAATCCGCACCATTGATAAAACTCGATTGGTCAAAAAACTGGGTCAAATTAGTCCAGATGAGCAAAGCGGAGTTCTCGACACCTTGGCTGAGATGTTTTCCGAATGAGCCAATCGAGGGGGGGATGCGATCGCTCATTACCGGGACGATAAACAATGCTTTAGTGATTAGCTTTTGATTGCTCAAACAAAAATGCCATGACAAATTCAACCCCAACTCCTGCCGATGCTCTAATTGCCGCCCTCCATGAACCGGGACGGGAACACCTCCTTGATTTGGTCCGAAATCCCTTGCGTTTGACCTTGCTCTGCATGACTTGGGATGGGTCATCGTTGCCGGAAACTCAGGCGGAGTTATATGACCGTTACCTGCGAAAGATTTATGGTTGGAATCAGAATTGGCATGAGTTGGAAAACCATGCCGAACGTTGTGGCACGACTACCACGAAATTAAAGCAGGATTTGAATCAGCAATTGGGGGAACTGGCAAAGGCGGCGCTGAATTTGCCCCAGGAGCGATTTCGGTTATCACAGGCTTTGGTGGAACAGCATCTAGGGCAGGAATCGGATCGGACTTCCTTGGGTTATTTGGCGTTGCGGTTGGGCTGGTTAAATCGGGTGGGCAGAGATGGGCGCGGCGATGCGATTTTTGCTTTTTATCATGCGACGTTTCAGGAGTATTTTGCGGCGTTGGCGGTGAAGGATTGGGATTATTTTCTGCCGAAGGATCATGTGAATTGTCCGGTGGCGGGGAAGCGGTATCGGATTTTTGAACCGCAGTGGAAGCAGGTGATTTTGTGTTGGTTGGGGCGTGGTGATGTTGAGGATGAGGAGAAGGAGGGGTTTATTCGGGCGTTGGTTGAGTTTAAGGATGGGGTCAGAGATTTTTATGGATATCAAGCCTATCGGCTGGCAGGAACCGGAATTAATGAGTTTAACGTCTGTTTTTTAGCAGATGAAATTATTACGCCGATGGGGAAGTGGAGGTTTGTTGATTTGAATCTTAAAAAGCAAAAATGGAAAGATTTTCTCGATCTGATTGAAGAAGCAGCTATAAAGGCGAACCCTGAAACAATTAGGCACTTGGCGATTTCAGAATTGATTAAGGTTCTTGAGAAGTGGCCCAATGAATATTCTCGTAAAGAAGCGGATCATAATTTAGGTCAAATCGACCAAGGCAATCAAGAGGCAATCACACCTTTTGTCTGGGCCGATTACCTTGATTAATTTTGAGATATTGAGCATAAAATACTCAATATTTCAAAATTAATATAACACAAGATTTATTTGTCATATTAGTAGTTAGTTTTAGAGGATTGTTTATTGAATGAAAATCTTGCCATGCAAAAAGCTAATCTAGTTGATTTTTTGCTGTAATTGATTTGTAATATGCTGTACTTTATTTAATGACAAATCAAGAGTTTCTGAAATTTGTGGGGCTGTCAAACCTATTTTTATTAATTTAGGGATAGTCTTTAATTTAGTTTCAAGTTGAATATCCTTAATCATCGAATCATCAGTTTGTGTTTTTTGATGATTTGAATCAGGAGTAAATAAATCAGATTCTTCTGATTCCCCCTTTTCTGAATTAGAGCAAAGATTCAAATGACCAATTCGAACTGGATTGACTAACATAGAGTTAGAATTGGCAATTCCCAACCGTTCAACTGTAGCACAAAAATTAGACTTATGTAGATCTTCTCCTAAAACCTCTGATAGGATTTGCCAGAGTTTATATCCCTGATCGGTAGCATGACCTGTGGTACATCCGTAATTTTCTGCGATCTCTGAGTATTTCTGACTGTTGATGACTCCCTTTAAAATTTCAAGTTGCAGACTGTCAAGGTGTTTCCCAGTTTTTTCAAAGACTAACTGATCAATTGACTTCAACACTGCTTCCCATTTCATGTGTTCAGGTTGGCTCCTCAATCTTTACTGATCCATTATTATCCCTAATGATTCGCTATTTTAACATTTTTTAACATTTCTTAACATTTTTCCAGGGTTTTTCCGATTTTTTCCGATTTTTTCCGTGTTGCATAGATTGATACAATCAATTCATAATGTATCCATCTGAAACGAGGCTAAGAAGAATGAAAATAGCAGACGAAGAAGTTTTTGTTTTGAAGCACTCCTATAATCAAGGAAAGTGTATTATCTATGCTCCCCTGAGAAGCTATTTAGCACAAGTACCGGAAGAGATAGGTGAGGTTATTTCTTCGACAGAAGATACACTGCTCAAAGCAACCTTCATAGAACGATTGAAAAATCAACCTCTCCTGAAGATGTCCGACATCTTAGATAATTTACATAATGCCGTACCTGAGTTGGCAATTGCCATTACAGACAATTGTACTTTGCGCTGTGTGTACTGTCATGCTTCAGCGGGGGAAAAGCATAAACAAGCATCCATGAGCAAAGAAGTAGTTGATGCGGTGTTGACTAGCTATTTCAACTTCATTGGTTCCCCAGATGTGATTTCAGTTAATTTTCATGGTGGAGGTGAACCTACTTACGCATTACCACTTTTACAATATACCATAGAAAAAGCAAAAAAAATTGCCGATTCTAGAGGGATAAAAGTTGGGTTTGCCATGCCAACCAATGGTTTTTATGGAGATGAAGTTCGTCAATTTATTGTCGAAAACTTCACCAGTGTTAGTCTTTCATTCGATGGGCCTGCATTTATTCAGAATAGACATCGACCATTACCAAATGGTAATGGATCATTTCAGCAGGTATTTGAAACTGCAAAATACTTCTACAATAGACAATTTCCATTCGCTTTCCGCGCTACGGTGAGTTCATTCAGCCTTCCCCACCTTTTTGAAATTATTGACTTAATTGCTGAAGAATTTCCCGGGAGGTCGATAGGTATTGAGAGTCTCAATCCTTTCGGGAGAGCACTCCAGCCAGAAGTGTTGAATCGGTACTTATGAACTAAGTACAAATGGACACACTAACCCTGTTAAGGGGTAAATTTAACCAGGTGGCACTAGCTCTCTAAACCAGTGTACATAGCTAATTTTTTGACACATAAACGCCTGTAAATATCGCAATTTATCCAATAAAGATTTACCGAACTCTGTCGGTATCTTGAGCATATTTAGAAGTAAATAGGCAATCAGACAACTATAAATCTGGATTTCAATTCCGTTGATATTTTTAGGGATGAGGCGATCTAATTTGAGGTGCATCTTTAAAAATTTCCAAAGCAACTCAATTGACCAACGCAAACGATAAAACTCGGCAATTTCTTCTGAGCTAACTCCTCCTTCTCCCGTCTCGGGTAAGTTCGTTACTAATCGAAACTCAGTCTTTTTCTCTAAGTCGCTAAAACTCACGACTCTAGCTTCAATTTGTTCGCGACCTTGGGCCTAGTAAACAAATGCCATTATCTAGGAAAGTTAAAGTGACATTGTTCCCTAATTCTCAGGACCAAATAACGATCCCTTTACTTTTGTAACAGGGCAATTTTGAATTAGGCTAAAAAAGCCTCTATCCATTTATTCAAACGCCATTAGCTGGAATTGATTCTAGGGGTGTATCGCCATAATTATAGTCATGACCTTGACCAAAATGAAGGAAGAGTCCGCCTGGAATCCCGGTGAAGAGATTTAGACCCGCAAAAAGCTGACTTNGGTGAACTTCTTGATGCCAGAGTAACTTACTGGTGAGAGTGACAATGGTTGAATCTAAGGGAAAAAGTTGTAGCTGATTGGATGGAACCTTATTCTGTTTAAGAAACTGTTGTGTTAGATGAACCCACAATTGATAAAAAATTTGAGGATCGCGATACTTACTGGCTTTAGAAAAGGTGGAAATATCAACAGACTCCCCCATAATATTAAGCCTCTTGAAGAGACTTCTCATACTGGTTTGACTCTGGTCAAGAACAAATTCAAGCCAAATGGAAACGAATTTAAAAGTATTTAAGACGGGATAGTCATCTTGAGGCAAATGACCGAGGCATTGTTTGACAATTTGAGGAAAGTTGGATAGAATCAAGGGATTAGTTTTTTTAAAAAAGTAAGCCCCTATTTTAAAACAATAGGGGCTTTTTGTCAAGTTTTTTACTAACATTCAACACTTCTGCACTCCAGCATAAAGATCCATTGGTTGAACCACCTGACAAAGAAGTATTTGGGCGGATGATTGTAGAAGCATTAAAATATGCAGAAAACAAACCCGTATATGTTTTAAATGCTGCATCCACTGAATACGATATGATTAGACCAGTTTTTTGTTCAAACGTTGGTATTCCCAACTGGACGGTTTCTATCAATGGAGATGTGATAGCGTGTGCTAGAGATAATGCACCGGATGAGTTTGTCTTTGGATATTTCAATAAAGATACCCAAACCATAGTTTTGGATCAGAAAAAAGTTGCTAACCTCCGGCGCATGAACGTCCTAAACTATCCTGAATGTACTGATTGTTTTTGCAAGTATCAATGTGCAGGGGACTGTCCAGATAGACGAATTGATGATAAGTCGGACTGCAACTCTATTCGGGAAATAGGTCGTTATGTATTAAGTCAAAAGCTTGTTGTAGACCCTATTAATTTTAAGGAGAATTAACCCAAAATGAAAACCTCAAAATACAACAATTACTCTCGTAAAAAATCGTCGAAAATTGCCTCAGCATTTCCTCCTGATATTAATCTCAAGAACTTTGGCAATGTTGTGGAAATAGAAGTGGATATGGACTTTAGGTCAAATTTATTTTTTGACTCAGCTTCTGGCTGTGGCGAGCGCGGATGTCAGCGAGTCCAATATTGTTCATGTGACTGTAACCACTGTTCGTTTTTCTAAAATACAACTGACAGATCACCTATTATAAGGACAACATAAATCTGGATCCCATTCGCTAATAGTTGATCGGATCCAGATTTTTTTGGGGCAGCGCAAGCGAAACTGCGGGCTGTTGAGCAGGATTAGGGTTTTTTGATATCAAGAATCAGTCACTTAGTGAACGGTAAAATGTTGGGTTTCGCTGTGGCTATACCCAACCCCTCGCTACCGAAACCCACCAAAGGGAAATCACGATTTCTCTCATCCTCTACGAAGAACCCACCGACCCACCCCCCAAGGCTTTGATATCGCCGTCCTCAATCAACTCGCCCGGTTTAGCCATCCCCCCATTGCCGTGATTGTCCCCCAACCCCTCCCGGAGTGCCGACTCCCGCAATTCCTAGAAAGCGACCCGGATTTGATTGCCAATCTCCTCCAGTGGTTGCAAAACTTGGACAGATAAAAGGCGATCGCTACCGCTTCATCCATCGCCTCGTGCAAGAACACTTCGCTAAACTGGAAATCCAGAAAGAGTAAAACCCAACCAAAGAAAACCCTTTCTCAAAGAAACCCGGTTTCTGGCAACTTGGCTACAATAGTAATCACCCCTTTAGCCCCTCCTCAAGTTAAATCAGTTTAAGGATGAGTTGGCGTCAATCAGGTATAATTAGATATTAATCACAAATCAGAGGGATTCATGCTGAACATACAACTAGACCCCGAAACCGAAGCCCGTTTAGTGGAAATTTTAGTCAAGGAAAAAACGACCAGCGATGAATTGATTAAACGGTTGGTTAAAGAACGCTGGTTGAGTTTACAACCCCGCCAAACGATTGTCGAAAGATTGGGCGGACATCCTGAACATCTGTTAGAAGATGCGCCGCCGGATCTGTCCGAAAGGGCTACTCGCAAAAAGGCGATCGCTGATTATTTGCAAAAGAAACATCCTCAATACGATTTGCAATGACCTACTATCCTGTAATTCTTGTAGATAGTGGAATTCTAGTCGCTTACTACAGTGCTAAAGACCGCTATCATCAACAGGTACGAATCTTCTTTGAAAGATGTACCAGTAACCTAGTCACTACTGTTGGCTGTGCTACTGAGGTTATGTGGCTTTTAAGTTCTAATTGGCGAATACAAAATCTGTTTTTAGAGGCAGTTGCTAAGGGGGTTTTTGAAACAATCCCACTGCTGCCTGAAGATTTTTCCCGCATTGCTGAACTGAATCAGCAATATGCAGATTTGCCTGGAGATTTTGCGGATTTGTCTCTAATTGCGATTTCGGAACGGCTGAATATTCCAGCTATTGCTACTTTAGATAGTGATTTTGATGTGTATCGGCGTTATCGAAACCGAGCTTTTGAACGGGCATTTATCCCTGAATCATAAAGTTATTTTTAGGGTGACTATGATTTCTAGAAGTGAGTTATAAAAACTCAAATCAATGCTTGAGTAACGAGGGCAGATGATGGAAGTTTCAAGAGAATTTGTTGTTTGCATCAAAAACACAGACTATGCCGCTTCCCTAGAAGTTCGCAAAATCTATCAAGTCTTACCGGACTCAAAAGCCAGTCCCTATCAAATGATTCGGGTTGTTGATGAATCCGGGGAAGATTATCTCTATCCTAACGCCTATTTTATGCCCATTGAACTCTCTGCCTCTCTGCAACAAGTTTTAGAAATGTCTTAGGTTGCGTGGAATCAAAGAAAACGAGCTTCTTGGGATTTTGCTACAATAGTATCAACCCTTACCCTCTCCTCAAGATGGCATTCACGAGCGATGCTCCGGTAACTTGGCAATACCTAGACCTTGATGCTCAAAATCAGGCAAGCATTGCCCAGAGTCGCCTTTCAGTTGCCCAATTGATTCAAGAAAAACACGCCCACGGCTGGAGTCCAGAAGAACTGCACTTTCAACACCCAGAAATTTCCCTGGCTGCCATTTATTCTGCCCTCAGTTATTACTACACCTATCAACCCCAGATTGATGCTCAAATTGCCCAACAACAGGAAGAAATCCAGAACCTGCAAGCTGATTTAATTACAATAGGAGTCGGTCATCATACTGCCGATTTTAAACAAAGGCTTCAGCAAAAGAGGAAAAGCTATGAACTTTGAGTATCTGAGAAATCGTGTTTCTGCAATAGTTTCAGGGACTAACCAGAGTTTTGATACAAACCCGGTTTATGATTCCCCACCTTCAAAATAAACCCGGTTGAGCCAATAGCGAGTATAATAAAAACATCACCTGAAAGCTGACTCCAAAACCGATGTCTAATTACCAAGAAATTCTGCATCAAGCTCAAACTCTAACCTCAGATGAGCAAAAACTTCTGTTAAAAGAACTAGCTACCCTAGTTTCTCAGGGTGAACCCTCTCAAGAGGTGCAAAATACTACCGAATCACCCCGACTCAACTTGAATCGATGGCGTGGGTTTCTACCCAAGCGCGTCGATGCTCTGAAATTTCAATTAAAAATTCGACAAGAATGGGATGCCGAATAAATACCTTCTCGATACTAACATCCTGATTTATTATTTTAATAATCAGCCCGAAGTTCAGGATGTATTTGAGGAAATTGACAGCCGACAAGCAGAGGGATTTTACTGTCCAATTACTTGGGTTGAATTGCTTTGTTACCCGGGTCTAACCGAAGAGCAAGCCAATGAAATGCGAGAGTTTTTAAGGCTAATTAACTGCGTATCCTTGACGGAAGCGGTTTTAGATACTGCGGCGATAATTAGGCGAAATTATCGCTTAAAACTGGCTGATGGTATCATTGCCGCTTGTGCTTTAGTCACCGGATGTATTTTGGTCACTCGCAACGTTGATGATTTTAAGCGCATTGACGGGTTAAGTTTATGGAATCCATTTGATAAGTGATGTTGTCAAGAAACCAGGTTGCTGGAAATTTTGCTATAATAGTAGTCACCCCCCCCCTTAGCCCCTCCTCAACTTAAATCAGTTTAAGGATGAGTTGGCGTCCATTAGGCATAATTAAATATTAATCACAAATCAGAGGGATTCATACTGAACATACAACTAGACCCCGAAACAGAAGCCCGTTTAGTGGAAATTTTAGCCAAGGAAAAAACGACCAGTGATGAATTGATTAAACGGTTGGTTAAAGAACGCTGGTTGAGTTTGCAACCCCGCCAAACTATTGTCGAAAGACGTGGGGGACATCCTGAACATCTGTTAGAAGATGCGCCTCCTGATTTATCAGAACGGGCCAATCGAAAAAAGGCGATCGCTGATTATTTGAAAAAGAGACATCCTCAATACGAAGTTAAAATATCCTTCAGTTGATAGACAAAAGGAGGAAACAATGGAAATTGCCACTCAACTCACTGATGAACAAGCTCAAAAACTTGCTTTTATCCAACAGAAAACTAGACAAAATCCAGATGAAATTTTAGCAGCGGCTCTTGACTATTATTATCAACAACTCTTGACTACTTCTACTAATCATCTGGAAAATTTTAGTAGAATTGGCTTTATTGGTTGTATTGAAGCCGAACCTGACTTAGCTAAAAACTGCGAATCCATCTTAATGCAGGAAATTCGGACTGAACAATGATTATTGTTGATACTGGCTTCTGGGTTGCCTTAGCCAACAAAAATGATAACTACCATGAAGCAGCTAAACAAACTTTCGGTCAATATAATGAACCTTTGATAACCACCTGGTGTGTTGTAACCGAAACTTGCTACTTTCTACAAGGTCGTCGGGGAGTTCAATCTTCAGTTACCTTTATTAATGCCATGTCTGAGGGATTATTTCAAGTTTTTGAAATTAAGCCTTACCATGTTTCTAAGCTCAAAGATTTGATGAATAAATATCGCGATGTTCCGATGGATTTAGCAGACGCATCCCTAGTTCTGTTAGCAGAAGAATACAAAACCGGACGAATTTTATCATTAGACATTAAAGATTTTAGTATTTATCAATGGAATAATAAAAATTATTTTGAGAATCTTTTCATGTTTTAACATCAAAGCAAAACCTGCCTAATTAATACCATAGATGCAAGTTTATTCACCCAACAATTGCCCAGAGTTGCGTTTCAGTTGCCCAACTGATTCAAGAAAAACACGCCCACGGCTGGAGTTTATTCAGTACATTTATCAGCAAACCTATCGGGTGTCAGAATTTCTATGGATTTAAAAGGATTTAACACTAATAAATCTAAATCTCCTGTAATGATGAGATTAGCACTACCACTAACAGCCAATTCTAAAAATTTATTGTCTTTTTTATCTCTGCAAATTGTGATTGTTTCTGTAATCTTGACCAATTGGCAGGAATTGATGAATTTAATTAAAAACAGTTGCCTTTCTTCCGGAGAAAGGTATTTATCAAACTTGGGACGATTCAGAACTTGCCCTAATTCACTTAAAGTTGCTTCAGAGTATAAAATTATTCCTTGTTCTTCCGCTAACTCTAACGCCCGAAATGGAACTGATGATTTAAACAGTAAAGCACTGATTAACACATTGGTATCAATGACAAATTTACGGGTCATTGTCATCGTCTAAAATATCTTGTAAAATTTCTGGTGTTAAGCCTCGTTGTTGTGCTTTGTCTGAAATTTCTGCCATCACCTCAGTTAAACGCTTGTCATATAAATTTCCTCGTAAAAATAACTGAACAATATGACTTAACTGTTTCTGGATTTCCGGGTTAGCCTGTTCAAATGCCGCCTTAATCTCTTCATCAACTTGAAGAATAATACTAGCCATAGTTTTCTTGTCAATTGGCAATTTAGAGTTTGACAAAATTATAGCACCATATCACCCCCCCGTTTAACCATCCCCCCGTTAGGGTGGTTGTCCCCTAACTCCTCGCGCTCGTGGCGACTGCCGCAATCCCTAGAAAGGGACCCAAAAATACGATTTGCCATGACCTACCCAAATTGATGCTCAAATTGCTCAAGAACAGGAAGAAATCCAGAACCTGCAAGCTGATTTAATTACAATGGGAGTCGGTCATCATACTGCCGATTTTAAACAAAGGCTTCAGCAAAAACGGCTAATGGGCGAAGACAAATTTTTTTTTAACGGCAGTTTACTAATACTTAGCTTATGAAAATTACAGCAATTATTCATCCAGCAGAAGAAGGTGGCTATTGGGCAGAAGTTCCAGCATTTCGGGGTTGTATTACCGAGGGAGATACTATAGAAGAGGTTCGGCAAAATTTACAAGATGCCGTTCAGGGGTGGCTCACTGTTGCGAATAATAGCCTAAACAGAATAGACCCAACAGATGAAATTGTGGAAATTACTGTATGAAGTCTATTTGAGGAAAACAACTTTGTAAAATTTACGACACCAACAGATTTATTGACTACTTGGCTGACGAAGCGGCAATCTTGCCATTTTTCTCAGAATCATTTATCAGACAAAATGAGGTGATTATTTCCTGTATTGTGCGAATTGAGTTGCTGAGTTTCCCAGAATTATCCAATGAGGAAGAAGCGGTCATTGCTGATTTGTTAATGCAGTTTGAACAAGTCCCCCTACTGCCCCAAACTGAAGATCGCACTATTCAATTACGGCGACATCACCGCCTCAAACTTCCCGATGCCTTGACTTCTAACTTTGGGTCTTAACTTATCAAGGTTGGGGGTTTATAGGACTCCCTTGACTCTCCAGTGAGGAGGAGACTTTATCTTAAAACTAGCAAGGTAAAGTCAGGAGGAAGCGATGGAAGAATCAATCTTACGCTTAGAGGGAATGTCCTGTGCGACCTGTGCGGGTCGTATTGAGCGCGTAATCAGCGATGTTGTTGGGGTTGAGGATTGTCAGGTCAATTTTGCGGCAGAACAGGCTAAGGTCCGCTATAACCCAGCACAAACGACCCTCAATGCTATTCAAGGGGCTGTGAGTCGGGCGGGATATCAGGCTTTTCCGATGAAACCAATGGGTAGGGAGTTGGATGAGGAGGAAAAGGCGCGGCAAGAAGCCCAACGACGGGAACTTATCCAGAAACTGGTGTTGGGGGGAATTGTTAGTGGGGTTTTGATGTTTGGTGGCCTGCCGATGATGACGGGGTTACATTTGCCTTGGATTCCCATGTGGTTACATCATCCCTATCTTCAGTTGGTGTTAACGACTCCGGTGGTGTTTTGGGTGGGACAAGGGTTCTTTATCGGGGCGTGGAAGGCGTTTAAACAGAATAGTGCAGATATGAATACCCTAGTGGCGCTGGGGACGGGGACGGCCTATCTTTATTCGTTGGTGCCGACGTTTGCCCCTCATTTATTTATACAGCAAGGGTTAGCGCCGGATGTTTACTATGAAATTAGTGCCATGGTGATTACGTTGGTGCTGTTGGGGGGGTTTCTGGAACATCGGGCGCGGGGGAAAACTTCGGAGGCGATTCGTCAGTTGTTGGGACTGCAAGCGCGGACGGCTAGGGTGATTCGAGGGGGACAGGTGGAGGATATTCCGGTGGAGGAGGTGGAAGTCGGCGATCGCATTTTAGTCCGGCCAGGGGAGAAAATCCCGGTGGATGGGCAGGTGGTGGAAGGGGCTTCTACGGTGGATGAGGCGATGGTGACGGGGGAAAGTGTCCCGGTGCAGAAACAAGCGGGGGATGAGGTGATTGGGGCGACGTTGAATAAAACCGGGAGTTTCCAATTTACGGCGACTCGGGTCGGACGGGATACGGTTTTAGCCCAGATTGTCCAGTTAGTCCAGGCCGCCCAAGGTTCAAAGGCCCCCATTCAACAATTAGCGGATCAGGTGACGGGGTGGTTTGTTCCGGTGGTGATGGCTATTGCTATTCTGACCTTTGTGATTTGGTTTTGGGCGATGGGCAACCTGACTCTGGCCACCCTCACCACTTTAGGGGTTTTGATGATTGCTTGCCCCTGTGCTTTAGGTTTGGCTACTCCGACTTCGGTTATGGTTGGCACGGGGAAAGGGGCGGAATATGGGGTATTAATCAAGGATGCGGGGAGTTTGGAAGTGGCCCACAAAATCCAGACGATTGTTTTGGATAAAACCGGAACCCTTACGGTGGGTCAGCCGATGGTACGTCAGTTTCAAACGGTGACGGGAACCGCCGATGGCCATGAGATTAAGCTGTTGGGCTTGATGGCGGCGTTAGAAAATCAATCAGAACACCCCTTAGCGGAGGCGGTGGTCAAATATGCTAAAAATCAAGGAATCGGGGGGGATTTGCCCAAGGTAGAGGGCTTTGAGGCTATTGCTGGGAGTGGGGTACAGGGTCGCGTGAATGGGGTTCGGCTCCAGATGGGCACCTGGCGCTGGTTGAGGGAGTTGGGCTTAGATTGTGACCGCCAGACCCCCCAAAATGAGCCGTTAAGCCGTCTCGCTGAACGCTGGGAGTCGGAGAGTCAAACGGTGGTTTGGGTGGCCTTGGAGGGTCAGGTAGAGGCTATTGTGGGCATTGCTGACGCTTTAAAACCTTCGTCCTCGGCGGTGGTGAAGCAGTTGCGGAAAATGGGGTTGGAGGTGGTGATGCTGACGGGGGATAATCAAAAAACGGCTGATGCGATCGCCCAACAAGCCGGAATTTCCCGAGTCTTTGCCCAAGTGCGCCCGGATCAAAAATCCGCTATTATCCAACAGTTACAAGAGGAGGGAAAATGGGTGGCAATGGTGGGGGATGGTATCAATGACGCGCCCGCTTTAGCCCAAGCGGATGTAGGGATTGCCATTGGGACGGGAACTGATGTTGCGATCGCCGCTTCCGATATTACCCTGATTTCTGGCGACCTCCAAGGCCTGATCACCGCCATTCAACTTAGTCACGCTACCCTCGGCAATATTCGCAGTAATTTATTTTTTGCCTTCATTTACAACGTGGCAGGGATTCCCATTGCTGCCGGGGTTTTATACCCCTTTTTCGGTTGGTTACTCAACCCCATTGTCGCAGGGGCAGCCATGGCATTCAGTTCTGTTTCTGTGGTCATGAATGCCTTACAGTTACGGCATTTTAAACCCAAGATATGATAATTTAGCTCAAAAATTATGAATTTCAAGCGAACTTTTTTCCCAACGGCTATCACGTTGATTCTCCTCTTAACTAGCCCCTCCCCCGGTCAAACTAAAATGGATCATTCCACCCCACCGAAAGACCCAACCTTTGAACAAATCGAACAGCCTTTAGTCTTAAAATTAGCTGTTACCGCCGGGGGATTAGGATTAATTGGGTTAGAACTCTGGTGGTTTTTAGTGAAGGATAAAACTAAGACACCGTAACTCTGGATTCTCATACCAATTTCATTTGAGTAACAAGGTCATAAAATGCCGGAGAGTAAGGACTCATTTTGTTGAATCCATTGGTAAATATCTAACAAAGTTTGTCGGGCGGAATAAGCAGGATTCCAGCCCGTTTTTTCTTTCATTTTACAGGCATCTGTAATAAATAAGGGAACATCGCCCTCCCGTTCTGCTAAAACCCCTTCAATGGGAATCTGATGACCTGTAATTTCTGCACAGATTTGAGTTGTTTCTAATAAGGAAAGACTCACATCTAGCCCTCCTCCTACATTTAAAACATCTCCATCTAATTCAGCAAAATGTTCCAGTTGATACTGCACTAAGTTAAATAAATCATTCACATGAAGTAAGTCTCGAACTTGTTTCCCCGTTCCACCATAACCAATATAGCGCAGGGATTTTTTAAAGTAGTGGGCAGCCATCCAAAAGGTAAAAACCCCTTGGTCTACTTTCCCCATTTGCCAGGGCCCAGTAATCACCCCACAACGGTTAATAATGGCTTTTAAACCATAAGCATGGCGGTATTCTTCAATGAGTAATTCTGACGCGAGTTTGGTCGCACCGTACAGGGAACGCGCCCCCGTTAGGGGAAATTCTTCGCTAATTCCTTGGGGAGAAATGCCGGGATAAGGTTGTTTTTCTGCCAGTTGAAAGCGGGTTTCTGTTTCAATCAGATTGAGTTGCTTAATCGGTTCAATGGGATAAACGCGACTGGTGGATAAAAAGAGTAAACGGGCTGATAGTTTGCGGGCTAGTTCTAAGATGTTCATTGTGCCGATAAGGTTGGTTTGTAGCACGTATTGGGGGGAACTAAATCCCGCTAATACAGAGGGTTCGGCGGAACAATCAATGATAGTATCAACGGCTAAGATGGCGGGATCTAAATCTGCTTCGCTGCGAATATCTCCATGAATAAAGTCAATATTAGCGGCTTTGAAGCGAGGGAGATTTAGTTCTGAACCGCGCCGTCTGAGGTTATCTAAACAGATAATATGCGCGTCAGGATATTGTTGTTTGAGGTTAAGGGCGAGGGAACTTCCGATAAAGCCAGCACCGCCTAGAATTAGAATTTTTTCGCTCATGATGTTTGGGGAATTTTTAATAACTTGACTGGGGTTTAGTTTGACGATTTATGAGAACTTATGGGAGATTGAGCGATGGGGTTTCTGCTGCGGTGATAGTCTCCTCCCGATAGTTTTTGTTCTAAGAAGATGGAGAGGACAATAAAGAGGTAACGACTGCCCATTTCTTTGATTTTGAGTTTGGAAACTCCCGCTTTGCGGTTGTGCCAAGTAATGGGAACAATGGTGTAGGAGTAGCCTCGGACGATGGCTTTTAGGGGCATTTCTACGGTGAGGTTAAAGTGATGGGAAAGTAAGGGCGAAATGCCTTGAATGACTTCTTTCCGGTAGGCTTTAAAGGCGTTGGTGGTGTCGTTGTAGTCGAGTCCAAAGAGGACTTTAACAAACCAGTTGGCTAAACGGTTAATTAGGAGTTTGTGGGTGGGATAGTCTACAATTTTGCTGCCTTGGATGAAGCGCGAACCAAAGACGCATTCATAGCCTGCTTGCAGTTGTTCGTAGTAGTCTATAATATTATCGGGACTGTCCGAACTGTCGCCCATGTAGACAATAACGGCATCCCCTTGAAAGTTTTCGACTCCACACCGGACGGCAAAACCAAAACCGTTGGGGTAGTAGTTATTAATGTAACGAACGCGGGGGTTTTCTTGGTGCAGTTGTTGCAGGATTTGTTCTGTGCGATCGCGGCTGTTATCATTGACTACTAAAATCTCATAGTTTAAGTCTGCTTCCTCTAGGCGCTGGCTGAGTTTGTGGACGGTGGGGCTAATACTTCCTTCCTCGTTATACGCTGGAATAACGATAGAAAGAAGATCGACGGGGGGGAGGGAATCGGGACGTTCTGCACGGGGTCCAGAGGCAACGAGGGAGGGGGCGAGGGCTTCGGGATAGTGGAAATGCGATCGCCTTAATTCTGGTAGAATGCGATCGCTCACCAGATAATTCAAAATCCCCCCAAAAATCGCCCCGGCAAGGGTATTTACCCCATAATGTACCCCCCAATAGTTCAACAGGGGAAAAATCAGCAAAATCCGCCCCAATAAAGCCGCCCCATGAGAGATATGGTAGAGGGGGATTTGCTTGAGCAACACATCCTGAATCTGCCAATTTCCCCCTGACCACACCAACAAACGATAAGCCAAAAAACCAAACAGTAAGGACACTTCTACAGCCACCAAATTGGCTATATTCCCATCCCATTGTAATTGTTCAATCAGGACAGAGATTAAGACCAAATTAAACGCAGTGCTTAAACTCGCTGCACCCAAAAACTTTAAGCGACCATTAGCTGGAGATGACATAATTTGCCTAATTTATTCAATGATTAAAACATCATAAGGTTTACGAGCAATACTTTGAAATTCTCGACCAAATACTTGTAATCGTGGGTAGTCCGGTAATTCATCAGGAATATGCCAAGCCTGTTTAGTCCCAATAATCCAGACCATATCTGGTGGTTTTTGGGCGACAGAACTCGGCAAGAAGAAAACCGAACCGCTCGAAAACTCCCAGCCTACTGACCCTTCAGGAATATCATAGTCAAAGACAAACCTTGCCGCAATACTATCAACCCAGTAGGCTGTATTGGGATGAGCTTCGACAAACTCTTTAGCTTCTTGTACGCTTGTAGAGACAGTTCTATCTTGGAAGAAGAGTGTGAGAAACGTGGGACTGTAATTAATGAAGACAATAACGGCCGCCATTAATCCTAGAATTTTTCGAGAAATTGCCGGGAGAGTAGATTTCGATAAAAGAATGATCACACAGACCCAACAGAAAAAATTAAAATTTGTTCCCAAGACATTAGAATAAGCAATTAGCATTGTTCCTAATGAAATATTGCTAATCACTAAAAATCCTTTGATTAAATTTTCCTGTTTTTTATAATTGATTAAAACCAAGATTTCTACAGCAAGCAATAAACCGTAAAGACTGCCGTAAATCATTTTTCCAGCCCCTATAGAAATTTGCCAAATAATACTTGGGATTAAGTTACTAATCGGTTGGCGACGGAGGGAGGCACACCAAGATAAATCAGAGAGAAAACGAGACAATTCAAAGTTGATACTGAGTAAAAGAATAAAAAATGTAAATAAAACAGCTAACCCCCAAATCATTGAGGTATAAAATAGATGCTTTTTAAGCGTCACTGGAGCGTCTTTGATTGACCAAAAGTTGCGGATCAGAATCCCTAAACCAAACGGGATTGCTATTACCATATTAACGGGTAAGGAAAGAATACTTGAACCTAAACAAACAAACCCGAAAAAATAGGCGAGATATTGATCATAGGAAATCAGCCATAAACCTAGGGCTAAAAAAGCCATGGAGATCCCATCTTGGCGTAACCCAAAACCAAACATAAATAGACCGTAACAAAGGGTAATCGCTAAGGGAGTAAACCACGGAAATTTATATCTTTTGAGCAAAAGGGCTAAGAAAACAGAAAAGACAAAGTAACAGAACACCTGAAAGGCTAAAAGACTAGCGGTATTTACGCCAAATAGTTGAAGCCAAAAGCCCAAAATATGAGAATGAAAGGGAGGCTGAACATAGAATCGGTCAATCGCTCTATCTGACCACAAGGCTAATAATGGATTAACAAAATTTCCCGTTTTAGCTAAGTTTATAGCAGCCCCAATAAAGAATAAATCATCATCCATAGGAGGAGGAAATCCTAGGGCATAAAAAACCAGCCAAAACAAGGGAATAGGGGTAAAAACTTGAAAATAGTAGTTTTTGATAATGGACTTAAAATTTTGAAAAGGGATCAGTTTTGCTTGAATCATAAAATTAGATCCTGATGTAATTGATAAGGAATCCCGTGATGATTGTTGGGGGAAATCATGAATCAGTTAAGGAATGAGAAGAATTTTATGAGGTTGGGCGGCAATACTTTTAAAACGACGACCTAGTAATGTCAATCTAGGATAATCTGGTAACT
The DNA here is from genome assembly GCF_000314005.1 of Spirulina subsalsa PCC 9445. Classification (NCBI taxonomy): domain Bacteria; kingdom Bacillati; phylum Cyanobacteriota; class Cyanophyceae; order Spirulinales; family Spirulinaceae; genus Spirulina; species Spirulina subsalsa. The sequence goes on along the minus strand of NZ_JH980292.1, from coordinate 369,974 downwards.
CGGGAACGTGCCATGCTTGCCTACGGGAAATAATCCAGACCTCATTTTCAGACTTATCCGCGAGGGAAGTTGGAGGCCCCATTGCGGGTTCTCCTGAAAATTCCCAACTCACGGCTCTAGGGGGTAATTTATAGTCAAAAATATAACGAGCAGAAATTCCATCTATAAAATAGGTTTTTTCTGGGTTGTTAGCCACATAATCAACAATTTCAGCAATCGTTTCTGGGGGATCTAGTCTATGATCGACAAACACTAGGTTTAAGAGAGTTGAACTGTAATTAATTAATAACAAAAGAAAAGCGATACAACAGAGGATTTGGCGATGAAGGGCTTTTAGGTCTAGTTTATTTAAGGTTAGAATAATACTCACCCAAAGCAGGAAATTAATATTAGAGGCTAAGGTGTTGGCATAGGTGATGAGTCCCAAGATTATCGCTAGCAGCAAACTTAGCAAGACACAATATAACTGTTTGGGGGTTGTTTTCCGTTTTATAAACAATAATCCGGCGAAGAAAATACTAAAAATATAGAGTCCTCCATAGGTGATTTTTCCATACCCTCCTGTAACAATAAAAATCAAGTTAGGTATAATACGGGAGATGGGGGAACGTCGTAGGTCAGAGTGCCAACCGAGATCGGCAAAAAAGCGCGCCAGTTCAAAGTTAATACTGAGTAAAAATAGGAGAAAAACTATAACAATTGCACTCAGCAGCATCAACAGCCTTGGAGTGACATACTGCCGGATTAAGATTGAGGATTTTTGGGTCATAAAGTTACGGATTAGGATAGCCCAAGCTAAAGGGGTGGCATAGGCAATATTAACTGGAGAAGAAAGGACGGAAAGACCTAAAATTGTAAAACCAATTAGGTAATAAACCACTTGATCGGTTAAAAGATAATATAACCCGGCCATCAATAAGGCGGTGGCAAAGGCATCTTGTCTTAGCCCTCCGAACAGCAGCCACAGTGCAGCACAGAGGATAATAGCCCAAGACGCTAAAGGGGAAAATTTTAACTTTCGTAGGGTTAAGGCTAGGAAAATTGAAAAGCTGCTATAACAGAAGAACTGGAAGAGGAGAAAACTGCGAGTTGTGATGCTAAAAATTTGTAACCATAGGGCAAGAGCGTAGGAATAAAAGGGGGGTTGAACATAGAATCGGTCGATGGTTTGTTCAGCCCATTGGGATAGAAATGGGTTGACAAAATTTCCTGTTTCTGCAAGGTGAATGCCAGCCCCAATAAAGAAGAGATCATCATCGCCGGGCAAGGGATAACCTAGGGCATACAGAGATAACCAAAATAACACAATTGGGGTTAAAACAGTAAAGCTAAATGTTTTGAAGAAGGGAAATTTAAGGTCAGATAACGCCATTGAATATTTACAGATTAAGGGCTAAAAAGAGTCGCTATAATTTTAGCTTGTTTGGGTAAGCTATGGTCTTGATACCAACAATGGGCTTGGTGGGCGATCGCTTCTCCTTGAGTGAAGGATAAGCTAACTTGCTCTGGGTGGGCGTGCCAGTAGTCCTGCATGGCGGTTAGGTGATCTTCGGGTTGCTGTTGGGGTAAGGTTAACACGGGAATTAAACCATGAGCGCAGTAGGCCGCAAATATGGTAGACTTAGCGAGGTAGGCTGGGGGAGGTGTGCTTAGAAATCCGGCGATCGCATCCTGCATGAGTGCGCTAATTTTCCCGGCATCTAGCACCCCCCACGGTCGCACTGTCACCCCATTAACGCAAGGTAGGGGAAAATCTAGGGGAACGCCAATATCTTCAATTTCGGTGATCTCCAGTGCCTGGCAAACGCGCTCTAATTGGGCGAAATCCCGCTCATAGGCGAGGGTTCTGCTGTTACGATGACCAAAGACTATCATCCGTCTCGTTCGTTGGTTTAAGGGGGTTAAATGGGGGGGTTCTCCGATGGTGGAGAAGACGGGGAGGGAGGAGATGGGGGAACTTTGGGCAGGGTGTAAGGCTTGTAAACGCTGGGCATAGGCTTGTTTACTGGTTAGGGTGCGATCGCTCAGTTGCACCAAACGACGCGCTACCCGTTTTTGCAGGGGAGAGTACCAAAAGGAACTACTCCAAGGGGGGCCGTGATCATAGGCATAGAGTTCATGAAAAAAGGTCACTAAATACCCCCCCTGTTGTCGCCACGTTTTTAACCCTTTTGCTAACCAATTAGGACATCCTCGTTGTGCATAACCATAGCCAGAATATTGGAGTAAAATCTGCTCTGTATCTTCTAACAAAACACCGAGACTTTTAGCAGAACGTTCCGACACAGCCCTGACGGAAAAATCCTCTATGTTTGGCGTTCCTTGCCAATTGGCATCTCCCACTACAAAGCGGGTGTTAATGTGCCAATCTTGCTTTAATTGTTGAGCCAAATAGAGGGCGTAATCTCCCAAACCATCGACTCCCGGAGGTAACGTCGGCACAATTTGCACTAAGGTTTTCATCCCGCTTTCCTCTCCTCGGATTTAATCCTCACGACGCATTAACCAGAATTCTTGATCAATACTGGTATAAGACATAAATAAATAGTTTAAATCTACTTCTGACTTCAGGTGTTTATGTACCCGATATTTAGCATAGATTTCTGGGTACATTCTCGCTAGCTCATCTCGTTCATTAGGTCGTAAAACAATCCATGTCGGTTCTAACTGAGCAATCAAATAGTATAAATTGTTATCCTCCGGTGGCACATTCTCTAAAACCTGCCGAGAAGTATGGGACGTTAAACCGGGAAAATCCCACAGTAATCCCCTTGAATAATAGCCAATGTAGCCGGAAGATTCAGAGGTAATAGCTTCTCCGGGTTGAATGACTTGACCTAAATATTCTCCCAACGGTCTACGCACTTGATTCTCAATTGATTGTACACGCTGTTCTAAGGGAAAGGTAAAGGGAATATGGAAAGCATAGGCGAGAGAAAGAACAATCGCTAAACCTCGCTTAACCTGCCATGACGCTTTACCTAAGCGATGAATTCCAAGGCCAGCACAGAGAACCAAAAAAGCCGTAAAGGGGGGTAAATACCAATCAAAATAGAAAGGAAAAACAAAGAGAACTCGGTAAACTAAATAAATGCCTAAATAGCCAATGATGGGGTAAAACTCAAGGGAACGACGCTTAGTCCAAATGCCAATCAAGGCTAACGTAACAAAAATGAAAGCAAAGATGATGGCATAACGAAAGCGAATTGGAGGATCAATAATAATGGCGGAATTAACATTATAGAGAGGGGTTAACATCTTCCAAGTTTGCAGTCGGTGCATATCCAGTCTTACCCCAATCCAGTGCATCCATTCAGCTAACTTGGAGGAATGTTCTGTCAGTTGATCCTGAAAATAAAACCCAGCTTTTGCTTTAATGGGATTCGGCACAGGAGAACCATAATAAAGCAAGGTAAAGATTAACCAAGGCAGGGTAACAAGAAAGGCAATAATACCCGAATTTCTAGCAATTTTCCAGTTATAGACACCCAGAAAAAATAACGCAGGGGCAACCCACAAAACAAAATCAGGACGGGCTAATAACGCTAAACCTAAACAAATTCCACTGGGAATAGTTGCCCGATTTATAACATAAAAAGCCCCCGCCACAATAATGGCAACGGCGACTTGAGTTTCCATGCCTGCCATTCCATAAAAAATGTGCTGATAATCACAGGCTAAGAACACTAAAACAAATAAGCTTGACCACTGATCAAGGTTATATTTTTGACCAATAGAATGGGCATAAATTAACGTCAAAACACTAGCAATCACTGAACAAAGTTTCAGGAAAAATATACCCGATCCTGAAACTGTTACCTCTGCTACTAAAGGAATCAGAACAGAAAGAACAGAGGTAAAACCGTGAATGGGAGGTTCTCCCGCGTGATGGGTTAAACCAATTCCCTCGGCCGCACTCATGGCGTGGGTTGTGGTAATTAAGGCATCTTCCCAGGTTCGATCGGTATAAATCCAAAAAGTAAGGCGAACAGATACGGCTAAAAAGAGGCCAATGGTTAACGCCCAATTTACTTTAAGATAGATTAAGAGATTGTTGAGTAAATGAGCCGATTTTAAAGTTTTAAATGAATGTATATTCATGGTAAAAAATAGGGGATGGATTGAGATCAAAATAATAATTGATTGTACCGAGCATAATTTAAAACCTCATCGGGTGTATAAATTTTGTCTCGTTGTCCTAACTCTTTGCCTAAACTATGATAGCAAGACTCATAGCCCCATTGGTCATCATGTTGAGCTTGAGAGGCAAAACTATCACCTAGCAAGACTAGGGTAGGAATAGAAAACGCGGCGGCGGCGTGCATCATCATGCTAGAATTACACAGGACAAGCTGAGACAGGGCTGTTAGTGCAAAGGTTTCTCGTAAGGTCATTTTCCCGACTAGGTTAATCGTGTTAGGGGCAGATGAACTGATTTTTTGGGCGGCTAGAATATCTCCTTTTCCGCCAATGAGGATGATTTTAAGACTATCACGTTGGGCTAGTTCTCGGACTAATTCAATATAATAATCCAACGGCCAACATTTGGCTTCTAAACCAGATCCTGCGGCTACAATAACACGCTGTTGGGATTCTGTAGCAACCTCAGACCATTTTTTCTCACCCTCGGCTTTTTCCTCGCTGGTTAAAAAGAGTTGGGGGCGACATTGGGGTAAGTCTTGCACTCCTAAAAGTTCGGCAAAGCGCAAGGCAGAACGCCCCACTTGTTCACGTTCATTATACTGGACATATTGCTGCATAGCCTGATATCCTCCGGCATACCCTTTAACCCCCAAACGATAGGGAATTTTAGCCCGAAGTAAGAGGAAAGCCCCCCAATAGCTGCCAAAAATATCAATCCCGATAGTAAATTTTTGTTGGCTGAGTTTTGCCACTTCTGGGGAGGTAAAAATATAAGTAAAAATATCGGTTATTTTTTGCTGGGGAATGACGCGATTAAACCAAGGGGCATTGATTAGGATAATTTCGCTAATGTGGGGGTTATGTTGAACAATCTCTGTCGCCCAGTGTCCTATTCCTAAAACAATTTTGGTTTGAGGAAATTGTTTTCTTAGTGCGTCAAGTAGTGGGGTAATAATGAGTAAATCGCCTAAGTCATTGTTGCGTAAAATAAAAATTGATTCAGGGTGTTCTAATGGGTCTTCTGGCAAGTGAGGAACGGCTTGTCTTCGCTGATAAAATAGCAAAAGACCATCTAATATTTTAGCTAAAATAATTTGATAAATTAAGTAAATTGTGCGTTTAAATTTGCTCATTTCTAATAAATCCTCCTCTAATACCTTGTTCCGGGTCACGCAGTCTAATATCATCGTGGGTTAGAAAGGGGCTACAAGGGAGAGGAGTTGCCCAACATTGATCGGGAGTTGACCAAAATCCGATTTCTCGTTCCCATAAATAGTTCGGGTTCATGGTGGTATATTCCACATCATTAACCGTTTCAGTGATTAATTGTTCGGAGGGTAAGGTGGGTAAAGGAGGGGGGAGAATCCAGTTAAAGCCAGCAAAGTAGGTCGGTATCATTCTAATCTGTACAATGCTGACTAAAATCAGGAACATTATCCAGTAGAATTTATCACTGATTTTAGGAGAAAATACATAAGCAACTAAGGTTAAAATAAGGGTAGAAACAAAGACCAAAACTAGAGTAGAGGAAACCCCTAACCAGAGGTTTGTGGTTAAAACAATGATCAGAAAGGAGAAAGCCTTTACTGGTTTTCTATGCTCAAAAGCGAGAGCAAGAGAAAAGGCGGGGATGATAAAAAGATAGCCTAAGCCAATTCTTAAAGATGGACTACCATAAAGCATATATAAAGTGCCTAAACTCCCTAAACTGATTATATATTTTTGTCCGTTGATAAAGATTTTATCTTGCTGCCATAACCGATAAAGAAGGTAGAGAAAAACTAGGGAACAAAGGATTAAAAAGGTGGCTTGTCGTTGGTCAATGAGCCACGGAATAACCCAATCCCACGGTTCCGCGTCGGGGGGTTGGTCGGGGGGACACAACCAACGCGCACAGTTTTGGATGACTTTAGCGGATTGACGGGCTGTTTCTGTGCCGACGGACCAAGGGAAGACATTAACACAAAAGAGGGGGGCTGGATAGAGGGGACAACCGGAGGTAATCAGACCATAACTGAACATGGGAAATAACAGGATAAGACTGGTTATTATGCCTGTAAATAAGCGTTTTAGGCTAAAGGTGTTAAAGAATAGGTAAAAGACAAAGCTGGTGAGAAATAAAACCATGCCTGTGAGTTTAATGGTCAGTCCTGCGGCGGCTAAAATTAGAACGATTAGACTGGCATCAATGACGGTTTTTTGCGGGGGTTTGGGGGCTTGACTCAATAGGAGAATTAACCAAGGAACAAGGATAGATAGACCTAATAGCGGCACGTCTGGGGAGGGGGATATGGGGAGACTGAACCAGATATAAATGGGTAGGCAAATGAGGGTTGAGATGAGTAAGAAATAGTCAACAAATTGATGGTTTTTTCGCCAAATTCGTTCGAGGGCTATGATGCCTTGGGCGAGGCAAAGAATGAGGGCAAATCCTCCGGTTGTGGCGGCTAAATGGGTGCCAATCGTGGGTAAATTAAAGGGGGTGGCTAGGGCTAACCAAGAGGAGGGATAACCGAAGGTGTAGGAAAGGAGGGCTAATCCGAAGACGGTGCCATGTTCGGATAGCCATTGAATGACGGGAAAATGATAAAGTCCGGTGTCGTAAGCGGTGACGGGTTGGGCATTGAAGAGGGCGATTATTACGCCGATTATACTGTAGATTAGGATTCTTTTAAGGGATAGATGGGTGGGGAGTTTGTAGAGTTCTTGGCGTGTGTTTTTGTTCTGTAGGGCGGCTAGAATTAGGAGGAGGGCAACGACACCACCGACGAGGGGGGAGAGGGGGAGGAGGAGGGAAGTGGCGAGGAGGGAAATCCCTAGGAGTGTGATTCCTAACCAAAGGGCGAGGATGGTGCGATCGCCGAATCGAGCTATACTGACGGCATGAGTGCGCTGGAGTACCCCAGTGCCAATAATCCAGCTAATACTTCCTAAAATGAGCCACAGGCAAAAGAGAACAAACATGGTAGATAACTAATTTAGCAGGAATTTAGGAGATGGGGGCTTTTCCCCAACGTTGCTCGATGTGGTTTAAAATGCGGGTTAAACGGGGGAAAATGGGGGCATCTTGGCGAAGTTTCCAGAGGTAAATCATGGCATATTTAAGCGCATTGGTATAACTGCGTTTAAAGTACAAATTAAAGCACAAACTGGCGTAGAGATAACTTTCTAAAATGGTAGCATTGTAACGAGTAATGGTCATTTCATCCCCGTAGTGTTCAATGTAAGCGTTAGGGATACATCGGGAACGAAAGCCATGATAGTATAAATAAGCTCCAAATTCTAAATAACTAGAACCATAACGATAGTCTTCTAACATGGCTAAACCTTGGTCAAAAATTACGCGAGGATAGATGGTTGAACCATCGGCAATTCCCCAGTTATCATCGAGGTTTTCAATGGTCATCCCGACTCCCGATTTACAGAGTTGATTCGCTCGGTGGGCTGTGGCACAATATTCTCCATTAATATAGCCAATTTCTCCCGTTGTCCAGATGGAAAAAGGATCTTGTTCTAGGGCTACTAAACATTGTGCCAGATGACCGGGGGGTAAGATATGATCATCATCCATTGTGCGGATATGGGTGCCGAGACAAGCGAAAGCAACGTGATTCCGATTGGCATATAATCCCCTACCGGGGCCAGGAATATAGCGACAATGCCAATGTTCTGCGATCGCCTGGGTGGTGCTACGATGGTCAGGATCGGAGTCATCTGAGACGACTATCTCATAAGGTTGGCAATTTTGCGATCGCACAGTTTCCAGACAGCGATTGAGAGACTCAGGACGATTCCGCGTCACTAATGCAATACTTAGTTTAACTCCAGTTGAACTCATCCCATCGCTTCCAGACGGCACTGATAAACATATAACATATCCCGGGCAATTTTTTCCCAAGCAAATTGTTCCATTAATTCCCATCCCTGACGCTGTAATTCCTGATAACTCCCCTCATCATATTGCAAAATTTCAATAATTTTTTGACTGAATTGTTGCCCATCTCCCACAGGCACTAAACTTGTCTCTTGCAGAGAGGCTAAAATATCCTTCGGTCCGGCTACATTATAGGCCACAGTTGGTAAACCAGCCGCCAGTTTTTCTAACACCGCAAAGCCAAAACCCTCTAAATAGCTGGGGAATGCTCCCACCGTACAATCCCCTAATAATTTAGGCAATTGTTCACTCTCATACTGGGGAATCACTTTCAGCCAAGAAACCCGACTCATTTCTAAATCCTGTAATACTTTTTCCTCACTTAATCCTGTGCCTAAAAAGACGAATTCAACCGACGGAATTTGTGCGCGAATTTCCCGGATAATCCCCCCCCAATCTTGCGAACCTTTCCGATACCCCCACGTCCCAATAAACGCCACTTTCGGATGAGATAAGCGTAGAGAAACAGGCTGTATCGCCGCTTTTAATACCTCTCGTCGTTCTTGAGATAGTCCAAAGGGAAAGACTACCGTTTTCTCAGCAAAGGTTTCTAAATAGTCTAATTCTGTAGCATTAGGCAGATTAATTATATCGCAATACTGAAAGCTTTTGTGACAGTTCATCACTTCTCGATAATTGCGCCATCGTAATAATTGATTCCACAGACGAACCTTGAAGCGAGAGGGCGGAAACCGTCGCGCTGCGGCACATTCAAACTGAAAATAGAGTTCATGAAGTCCCACAGAACGACTTATCCATAGTCCCTGAAAATTAAGCTTTTCTTTGGGTAACGTTAAGTTGCCTTGATGCGCGTCAATTATATCAAAATGATGACCGTAGCTTTGAATAAATTTATTGGCTTTAACCGCAAAATCCGGTCGAGTTATCGTCTCCCATGCTGTGCCTTTAAACTGAGGAAAGGCATCCTCAAAGGCAAACTTTTCCACCTGATGCCCCAGTTTCATCAATTCATCGGCTAGTTCAATTTGTACCCGTGAACCGCCTAGGTTTCGATTCCAGGGCATATGGAGCATCATCAGGATTTTAAGCGGTCTTTTCATGGGCTTAAAGGGTTAGAATAAAAACTCAAAGTTACCCCAAAATTTATGGCGAACCGGGGTTACATAATGACGTAAAATAACATCCTTTTGTCGCGCATATTGATCTAAATAAATAAACTCGTCTTCTCGACCCATAATATAATGTTGAGAGGGTAAAGCTCTAGCACAGTCTTGGTGCATTGTCAAGTGAACAATGGTTTGTTCTGTAAAATAATTGGGTTCTTCTGGAAGGTTTAAAAAACGCTCTATTCCCTCAGTCCAATCCGGTGCTTTTTTAAATAAAATAAACCCCCCATTGATGGGATTTTCTGCCTCTTGGGGGTGGTGGATGAGGCGAAAATCAAAGGCAGGATTGGAGTCTGGTAAATAGTAGGAATGGCAGGCTGAGGACTCAATTAGGGGGATTAACGCGCTGGCACCGGGGAAAAAGAGAATATCGGAATCGGTGTAAATACTAACGGTATGGTGGGGGATAGAAAGCAGAGTCGCTAACTTTTTCCCCATTGATTGAATCTGAGCGTAGTGGTAAACTTTAGCCGGGAGTTTAGTTCCAATAAACTCGTTTAAGGGGATAATTTTGACGCAGGGATGAATCTGTTGCAATAACTGGCAACTCTTGGCGCTATAACCATCTGAGATAATAATAAACTGTTCAGGAATCCCTACATGGTTTAAGAAAGAACGTAAACTCACCACTTGTTCCGGGAAATCTCGCTCACAGGATAAGGCATAAACAACAGCCTTAATTTTTGGGGTTTGTGTGATGGGCTTTTTGACGATTTGGGGGATAATTTTTTGATAGAGGGAACGAGTTAGTTTCCCTTGGAGTCGTGCTGCACGATAGGCAAAGTTTACCATGTTAAATTATTGATTCTGGGGTAGATTTTTCCAGCGATTTTTTAAGGCAAGGAGTCGAGATAAATTCTCACTACCGACGAGGGAAATTAGGTATTTTACCATAATACTGAAGGTTAGCCCTTGAAGACCAAAAAGCTGGATAATTTCCCTGACGGTTTCATGGAAGTTTTCCACCCTGCCTTTACTGAAGTTATCTAAACAAAATCCATAGAGACAGTCTTTCGCTTTTTGCCGAATTTTTGGCTCAAGATCAGATTGCTGATAGAGGGATTTACAGAGTTGAAAGGCTTCTTTTGACCAGACTTCTAATTGTCGGGTGGATTTGGCTTGTTCATGAATGCGCCAATAGCCAATAATACGAGGTTCGTAGGTGAATTGATACCCTTTTAAGAGTAAGCGTAAGTGAAATTCCTGATCCATGCAGTGTTTTAGTTCGGAGTTAATCCATTGCTGATTTTCAAAGATTTTACGATGATAGAAAACGGAATGATTACTCACGCTAGAGTAAGGGATCATGTTTTCAACTGTTGCTTCAATAACGGGATATTTTTTGATAAAATTATCCTGTTCATCAATATGGTGAACTTCCCCATAAATAACATCAGCAGCAGGATTGTTTAAATAAGCATTGGCCGCATACCATAAAGCATGGGGAGCATAGGTATCATCGGAATTTTGCCAGCCAATGAGTTCCCCTGTTGCCCGTTTAAAGCCTTTATTTAGTGCCTCAGATTGTCCGCCATCAGGTTCACTAATCCAGTAGGCTAAAAAGGGTTCATATTGGCGAATAATCTCTAAGGTATTGTCATCACTGCCTCCGTCAATAATAATATATTCTAGGTTGGGGTAGCCTTGGAGTAAAATCGAGCGAATGGTTTCCTCCAAAAATTGTCCTTGATTGTAACTGGGGGTGACAATGGTAATTAAGGGCAATTGTTCAGGATCTACTACTTGATTTAAGAGGTTTATTTCTAGATCCCAAGGCCATCCGGTTTTGTCGGAGGGGGGAGGGGGCAAATCTTTTAAATGGAGGGCTTGTGTGAGAATCGTCATGAGGGTTTAAAGTGGCTTAAAGTGTGATAATATAAGTTTTTATACTGCTGGGCTTGTTGGCTTAAACTGTATCGTTGCTCTGCTATTTTACGACAATTTTGGGACATTTTTTCAACCAGACTGGAATTTTCCAAAAGTTCTAAAATTCCTTGGGTAAATTGTTCTACATTTTCGGCTTCTGCTAGGTATCCGGTTTTGCCAGATTCAATTAATTCTAGTACTCCTCCCACATTAAAGGAAATAATAGGAGTAGCACAGGCTAAACTTTCTTGTAAGACGAGGGGTAAGTTATCGGCACGGGTGGGAAATAGGGTTAAGGTGGCGGCAGAATAACATAACGCTTTGAGTCGATCACTTTCTATATAGCCTAGGTTTACGTTAGGAATTCCGACGATTTGAGCAATTTTATCACTACTATTCCCAAAGGTGAGCAGGACGGTTTCCTGTTTCAGGGTGGGGGGTAATTTTTCTAAGGCATCGATTAATAAATCTGCACCTTTGCGGCGATAACTGAGGTTTTCTACGCCAAATAAAAGGACATTTTTATAGTGATTAATGCCCAAGGCAGTGCGGGCAAGAGAGGGGGAAATAGGCTGATAAGTGTCTAAATCAATGCCATAGGGAATGACTTCAAGATGACAGTGTTTTAAGAGACTCTGTTTCACTTGTTGGGCTAACCAATGACTGGGGGTAACAATGGTTAAGTTAGACTGTTGATAAAGCCAGTTTTTGAGTTTCCATTCCCAAGGGGTGTGATCCGTGGTGATTTCGGGGTATTCTTGGGGATAGGGACAATGACCACAGCCAATTTTCCAGCGATCGCAATCGTAACTATAGGCACAATGTCCGGTAAAACTCCACATATCATGAAGTGTCCACACCGCAGGCTTTTCACGGGTGAGAGAGGGAAGGGCTAAGTAGTTAAAATAACCCGTATGGAGGTTATGAAAATTCAGGATTTCTGCTTGCTGATAAAAGGGATGGCGGGGAATTTCAAAACTGCTGATGACATTGAGATAGTTTAAACTCAAGCGTCGATTAAGGCGAGAAAGCTGGTTTTCTAACCTGAGACGACGGGGTATAATAGCAATGCGATCGCCTGCCTGTTTTGCTTCTCCTACCAGTAAACGCGACTCTACCCCCTGCTGCAATAACCCCTGATGGAGACGATAAGCTGCAATAGCCGCCCCCCCTTTGATATCCGATTGATTAATGTGTAGCACTTCAACCATAGTTGAATCTATCCTTTCCTGTTAGGTTGAAGCTTTGAGGCCATTTTCTGCACTGAATCTAGGGGATGTTCCAGCCAATATTTCAGACGGAGGGAAACAGGATGAACCCAATGCTGATAGGTTTGGCGGATTTTATGGGTTTTTTGAGAACCTTTTTCTAAACGACGTAGAGTTTCCCAATCTAAGGCAACATCAGCCACTTTTTGATAAATTTTGCCGTGACTACCTGCACATTCTCCTAGGCATTTAAGCCCCATTTTTTCAGCAAACTGATCAAAAGTATAGTGAAGATGAAAAGTTGAGGGAATATGACATTTAATCACCGGGAGAAAACAATTCGCGAGGATTAACCATCCCTGAATCCGCACCGTTGAAATCATCTCAGCCAGTAATTTTAAAGGATCATCTGTGTGTTCTAAAACATCGGTGCTAATTAAACAATCATAATTATTGCCAGACTGTTGAATAAATTTAATCTGGGGAAAGGGTTTCGTTTGTTGTACAAAATAAGGATGGGGGAAAGGTTCATAAATATCTACAGCTTGCTGCGGATTCTTTTGGACAATGAAACGGGCGATCGCACCACTGCCCCCCCCAAAGTCCAAAACCCTTGTAACTTCTGGATTTTGGGCTACCCAAGTGGCAATAGAAAGGCGATGTTGTACAGAGACAGAATCCGTTTCGGTAAATACCCCATTGAGTAACCAAACAGGATGTTGATAAAAGGCTTTAATTTGATGTTCTTCTAACCTTTCATTATTACAACCTAACTCATCCCAAATCTCATCAAGGAGATGCCAAATATCCGCCAATTCCAGAGGACTGTGGGGAATTTTTTCAACCAAATCAATTAAACTCTGCTGTTCCTCCAGCGAAAAAAGCGTAAAATCAAACTGTGTCATAATGCCATCATCTCTAAAGGAGAGTTACCATGAACCATCAAATCACAACGATTCTAGGTTCTGTTTAAGCCTGCTATTTTCACAACAATTGAGTCAATTTGTCGAATATCTGGGGTTGCAATGAGTGGACTAAAAACCATCGGTTCTCAAAGCATAAAATTCAGACCTCATGACCCATTAAATATTGAACCTGCCATTGACAAAATGTGGCAAATATGCAGCCCCTGTCCACCTCTTCATTATACATTGAAAAATCTGACCCAAAGTCAATAATACTAAACTCACAGACTTCTGAGATAGTTTCAATATGACGCACATTGGGAACATGAAGACATAAATCAAAATAATAAGAATTGGGTTGTAAAAAGTTGGGAGGAATTTCAAACGCTAGCTCAAACTCCTCCGCCCTTGACTCAATCTTATCTAAACTATACTCCGATGTGAAAATTTTTCGCCCTGGCCTGTCACTTAACACCAGACAAAAATTTGTATTCTCAATCCAACTTAATACTTTTATCTTAGTTCTTAAAATAATGGGTTCATTGTGAGCAAACTGTTTGTATGCTTCCCCTAAATTATTGACAGTTTCAGCACTAAAAATATGAATTTCATTGGGCAAATCAGGAGAGGCAACAAAGCGGTTGCTATCCCCTTGATTCATGGACTCTAGGTAAGCATTAATAATGGTCTGGGGTGAACCTTGTTGAATTAAAACCCCTTGACTTAACCAAAACGCCTGATTACATAGCTGATTCACCATGCCCATTTGATGGCTGACAAAAATCACCGTCCGACCCTCTTTTCCCACCGTTTCCATTTTGCCCAGACATTTTTTTTGAAATTGGGCATCTCCCACCGCTAGAACTTCATCAATCACTAAAATTTCCGGCTCTAAATGGGCAGCAACGGCAAAAGCCAAACGAACATACATCCCCGAAGAATAGCGTTTAACCGGGGTATCGAGAAACTTTTCAATTTCAGCAAAAGCCACAATTTCATCAAATTTTCGGTTAATTTCTTGGCGACTCATGCCCAAAATTGAACCATTTAAATAAATATTTTCCCGTCCCGTCAGTTCTGGGTGGAATCCGGTACCAACTTCCAATAAACTGGCCACTCTCCCCTTTAGAGTAATGCGTCCGGTAGTGGGTTCAGTGATGCGGCTAAGAATTTTTAGGAGGGTAGATTTTCCGGCACCATTGCGGCCGATGATGCCGACGCGATCGCCTTGTTCAATCTCAAAGGACACATCATCGAGCGCCCAGAACTCCTCAATCTCAGGACGAGTCAACCCTTGCCGGGGGTGCAAGAGGCGTTTCCCCCACCGTTTCACCCCATTGGCGATCGCATACCGTAAAGCATAGCGATCGCTCTCCTGCTGATGGTTAAGCAGATACTTCTTACCGAGATTTTCCACACGAATGGCAACATCGGACATGGGGCAATCAGGTCAACCGTAAAGAGCAATAAGTATTTTTCCCCTAAATGATATCCGCAAAAGTTCGTTCTGTCTTGCGGAAATACCACAAACTGCTAACCAACAGCACCAACAGTAAAAACAGAGACAGGAAAAATCCCGGCAGATAAAGATGAAAATTTCCCCCCAAAATCGCCCAACGGAACCCATCAATCACCCCCACCATCGGATTGAGAGAATACAACAAGCGCCAGCGTTCTGGCACCACATTACTACTAAACCCCACCGGAGAGAGATACAGCCCAAACTGGACGATAAACGGCACAATATAGCGGAAATCCCGATACTTCACATTCAAGGCCGACAGCCATAATCCAGCCCCCAAACTGGCTAACGCGGCGATCGCAATAAACAACGGCAAGAAAATAATCCGCCAAGTCGGGACAAAATTGTACACCACCATCAACAACAACAACATCATCCCCGCCACCAAAAAATCCACAAAACTCACCACCACCGCACTCGCTGGCACAATCAGACGGGGAAAATAGACCTTAGAGATCACATGAGCATTAGTAATCAAACTATTACTACAAGCCGATAAAGAATTAGCGAAAAACTGCCATGGCAACATCGCCGCAAACACCAAGATCGGGTAGGGTGCGCCATCCGACGGCAACTGAGCCAACCGACCAAACACCACCGTTAATACTACCATCGTTAAAAAGGGCTGAAGTAATGCCCAAGCCATACCGATGGCCGTTTGTTTGTAACGCACCAACACATCCCGCCAAGCCAAAAAATAAAACAACTCCCGATAGCGCCAAAGATCGCGCCAATAGTGTTTTTCCGTTTTCCCCGCTTCAATAATTAACGTAGGGGGTTTAGGGCTAGAACTGTGAGACATTCGCCGGATTGCTCAATGGGAAAGGTTGACACTCCCCGCTCTGCATAGACAGGGATTCTTCATTCATAGACTCGCCTTAATTTAGCAGGATTTCTCCCACTAAACTAGAGGGCAAATCTCCTGAAACTTTAGATAACGTCATAAATATTCACAAACCCACGAAAAACAAGGTTTTTGAGCCTTAACACTCTTAACCTCAAGCCCATTTGAGACAGAATAGCACTCCGAGGATGAGTACAATAGGCAAAGCGACCCATTTCAAGATTGGATCTGCTACTTTTCCCCGCCTTCCCCCAAGGGGAAGCGGGCGAAAATCAGGGTAAACTTTCAAACGTTTAGCTCTTGTTGCAACCTCAGAATAGGCAAAATACTATGACCGTCGATAATCTAGATCCCATTGTTCAAGAAGAAGACTTAGCAGAAACAGAAAACCTCAATTATCAGGAAATCATTGAAACCGTGATTTCCAGCTTAGAACAAAATGACAGCGCCATGGTCAATCACGGCGAACAGGGAACCCTCTGGAAATTCCAATATGGCAGTGTTGAAGTCTTTGTGCAGATGACTGGAACCAAGAATGATGACCTATTAACCGTTTGGTCGCCCATCCTCACCCTACCCGCCAAAAACGAATTAGAGTTAATGAAACAACTAATGGCCATGAATTGGTCAGGAACCTTTGAAACCTGCTTTGCTCTACTAAACGACCAAGTAGTAGTTTCTCATCAGAGGACAATAGCCGATCTCTACCCCGGAGAAATTTCTCGCGCCATCACCCTCGTGGCAACCATTGCCGACGACAATGATGATCGGCTACAAGCTGAATTCGGATTATAAATCACCCTACTCCGACGGGGGAAGAACTTGAATTTGTCCTTCTGGACTCACTTCAATTCTGCCCCCTAAAGCTTGGATTTGGTCTAACGCAATTTGTCGCGTTCGGTCATCCTGCACCGTTCCTAATATCATTAACCAGGCCGAAATTTGAGCCGTTGGACTGGCTGGATTTTTGCGTAAAAAATCAGCCATCTCTCGCGATAATTCGGCCACTTTCTGACTTTCTGGGTCAGAATAATAATCCGTCGCCCACTGTGCCGCTAATTCATAAGAACGTCGCGCGGCTTCCCCATCCCCCAGAAACAATAACTGGTTAATTGCCTTATGACGGAGGATATAATAAGCCCGATAAGGCGCTCTGGGTTGCACATATTGGAACGCTTCCTCCATTAAATCATTCGCTTCTTGGGGTTGGGCAGCGAAAATTGACCCTCCCGTTGCCAAAAAACTATAGGCATCCCGAAAACGAGGATCTCGCTCTAAAATAATTTCAAAATAGGGCAACACTAAAGAATGGTCTGTGATGGCTCTTGCTTCATCATCCCCGAAATATTGAAGGTAACGCAAAAAGACCCAATTTGCCCAGAGATTATCAAACCCTAAACTCGGTAAGTGACGAATTACAGCAAGACGCAAGGCCTCCCGTTGTACTTCCTGTTCAACTCGCGCTCGATCTAATTCTGTGACAGGTTGGAGTAAGGTTGCTAAACGAGGGCGCTGGAGGCCAATAATAGCACCCATTGATAGGAGAAGGACTAGAACAGTCCATCCGCTTGTTTTAAGGTGAGAGAAGAGGCTAGTTTCCATAGGTTCTTGACTTTTTCTGTATCAATGATACAACACCAATTTAACTTGAGTTGTGGGCAGTAGGGGAAGGTGTGGGGAACAGGGGAAATTCAGGCTTTTGCCCTCAAGTCTATTTCATTTGATATAACAATTCTCCTGCTGGTGGGGTACAGAGTCTCTAGTTTGAGGGAACAGATTATTAAAAAAAGATGTACCTTTGTCCTCTATTTTGTTAAATTTTGCTGTTGCTTCACCCAACCTATGGGAAGCAACGAATAGCTTTAAAAGTTAAATAAAACTGTTAATCGACGACGCACCCAGTTGACTAGATTTTTATCCTGTTCTGTGTCTTCTTCTAACCCCATATCTCGCAATTGTTGCCGCCGTTCTGATAATTCTTGTTGATGTTTTGCCAGTTCTTGGACAATCACTTCTGCCATTTCAGGATGGTCTTTGAGCAATTTTTTAAAGCCTTTGTCGTTGATTGTAAATAAAATTGTTTCTGTTTTGGCGATTACGGTTGCTGTGCGGGGAATTCCTAACAGTAAAGAGAGTTCACCAAAAAAACGCCCCTCTCCCAACGTTGCCAGATGTTTATTGATTTTTTGCACCACCACATCAACTGAACCCGATAGAACAATATAAAAGGCATCTCCGCGATCTCCTTCTTTAAATAAAACCTGTTCAGGATAAAGTCGTTTACGATAGCCAATTTCAATGAATTGCCGTAATTCTATGTCGGTTAAGTTCTCAAAGTAAACCACTTGCTTGAGTAAATCCCGTACAGAATGGCTTTTTTTTCCTGTTTTTACGGTACTCTCTGATGAGGTTTTCTGGAGAACTTGGGGAGAGGGTGGATGGATGATGGAATTTAGAATTTCTGGATTTTTTAACCATAAATCTCGTTGAGGAAAGGGAATTTCAATTCCATTTTGACGGAATATATAATCAATCCAATAATTTAGAGAACTTCTAATCAAAGGTTCTCGGTCAAATCCATTAATCCAGACTCGTAGCTCAAATTCTAAGGCATTATCTCCAAAACGGATAAATAAAACTTGCGGGGATGGTTCATGTAAGACGTTATTTTCTAAATAAGCCGCATTTAACAAGGCTTCTGTGACCGAAACAGGATCACTCCCATAGGCTACACCAATAGGGATATCAAGCCGTCCTTGAGGATCACCATAGCTCCAGTTTAAAACTTTACTTTCGACCAGTTTATTATTTGGGACAATTACATCCCCCCCTGAGCGAGTCCGAATCACAATCGCTCGTAAGGAAATGGCTTTAACATAACCCGCTAGTCCGTCAAATTCAATAAAGTCTTCAACCTTTATTTTTTGTTCAACTAATAGAATCAATCCACTAATAAAATTTCGTATAACATCTTGTAAAGCAAAACCAATCCCAAAGCCTAAACTTCCAATGAGAAATAATAGGGATTGAATATTAAAGCCAAGGCTTTGGACAAAGCCAAGAAAAAAGACTGTTCCTAAACTGTAACTTAAAATGGTGGCAATGGCTTCACGGTTGCCCACATCGAGTTTAAGGGGTAAAAGCAGTTTGTTTTTAAGTAGGTTTCTCAGGAGACGAACTAAGAGAATAACAAGGCAAAAAACTAAAATAAGCTCAATGATTGCCCAGAGTGTAATGGGAGGTTCTCCGGGGAAAATCGGGGTATTAAAAACAGTACGAAAATTTCTGATTAAGGACTCGATGAGGTTGAGCATGGGTTAAACTGGGGAGGATATCATCTGAATAAAATCGTAATGATCAAGAGTTTGGGAGAAGAAAACGAGTGAATGGGGGAAGAGTTTGGGCGATCGCAGCCAATGGGTTTCGAGAGGTCATCCGCGATCGCATTTTGTATCTACTCGGTTTATTCGGTTTGCTGTTGGTGGCGGCAGTATCCTTTCTGCCCGAGGTTTCAGCCCTGACAGAAGACAAAATTTTTCTCGATTTTGGCTTAGGGGTGATTGGTCTGCTAACCAGTGTCGTGGCGATTTTTGTCGGCACAGGATTAATCAGTAAGGAAATTGAAAAACACACGGTACTGGTCATGATACCTAAACCCGTGAGTCCTTCAGAGTTCATTGTGGGTAAGCATTTAGGACTCTGGATGGTTCTAGCCGTCTTGCTCCTCAGTATGACGGGAATTTATCTGGGATTGTTGTTGGCCTCTAATATTATATTTCCTCTGTCCTCTATTGCCCTCTCCTTACTGTACCTGTGGTTAGAATTGGGGGTGCTAGTGGCTACGGCCTTGATGTTTGGGTCTTTTACCAGTTCCCTGTTAGCGGTTTTACTCTCCTTGGCCGTCTATGTGATGGGACATTTAAGCCCGGATTTGGTGGCCTTGGGGAAACTGAGCAAAAACCCAACGATTGAAGCGGTGACGCAGAATCTCTATCTCGTGTTGCCGGATTTATCCCGTCTCAATTTCCGCAATGAGGCCGTTTATGGTTTAGTTCCCCCAAGTCTTGAATTGTTGGGGAGTGGGGTTTATGCCTTGGTGTATATGATTGTTTTGTTGACAGTGGCGATTCTCATTTTCTCCCGTAGGCAGTTTTAGACACCGGAAGGGGGGCGATACAATAGGGGTTTGATTTCAAAACTCTGTTCTGCTCAATCTACCCAAAGGATTAATCTAACCATGTTAGAGGCCAAGCTGACTCAACTACACACTTTATTTGCCTCAATGGATCGGGCATTGATTGCCTATTCCGGGGGAATTGATAGTACCTTAGTGGCCAAGGTGGCCTATGATGTTTTAGGCGATCGCGCTCTGGCCGTTACGGCTATCTCTCCGTCCCTCCTACCGGAAGATTTAGAAGATGCCAAAATTCAAGCCGCTACCTTGGGGATTCAACATCACTGCGTCGAAACCCACGAAATGAGCAACCCCCAATATACCGCCAACCCCGTCAACCGCTGTTATTTCTGTAAAAGCGAACTTCACGACACCTTAAAACCCCTCGCCCAAGAATGGGGGTATCCTTATGTGATTGATGGGGTGAATGCAGACGACTTAAAAGACTATCGCCCCGGCATTCAAGCCGCCAAAGAACGAGGAGCGCGATCGCCCTTAGCCGAACTCGGCATTACCAAAACCCAAGTCCGCCAACTTAGTCAGCACTTAGGTTTACCCTGGTGGGATAAACCCGCTCAACCTTGTCTCAGTTCTCGGTTTCCCTACGGCGAAGAAATCACCATCGCCAAATTACAACGAGTCGGCCGGGCCGAAGTCCACTTACGCAAATTAGGACTACAAAATATCCGCGTCCGTTCCGCAGGAGACACCGCCCGGATTGAACTCCCCCCCCATGAAATTAAAGAGTTTGTCTTAAGTACAGACTTACCCTCCCTCGTCCAAGCCTTCCAAGCACTAGGCTTTCTTTACGTTACCTTGGATCTCGAAGGCTATCAAAGCGGCAAACTGAATCGAGTTTTGGAACTCGCTTCCACCTCTGCCTGATCTTCAAAAATGGCTGAATCCAAGAAAAAAGGCGATGATGTGGTTCAAGGGGTATCCATAGGCTTGTTACTCTGGCTCTTCTTCCTCTTGGCACTCGTTGCCTTGGGCTATCAAGTCACCGTGAGCATTATTTTAGGCGGCTTAGGCGGGTTTTCTGGGGGGTGGATTGTGGCCTGGTGGAATAGTGACGAACCCCCCTCAGAACTCGATCGACCGAAAACCATGGAAGAACAGGCGGGTGAGCGACGCACCGCCCCCGGCATTGCTGAAGCCCAAGCGCGGCGTAAATGTCGGGAACGGAGAACCCCCAGAGGCCGCGTGCTTCCCATTCCCCGCTTTCTCTTGACTAAACGGAAACGCCGTCGTTGAGTTTAATTAGGGTCTGCTGAATAACACCAGATGCTAGGCTCAACAAGGGAACAGGGAACTCTTAACAGGGAACAGATCATCTAAAACTGGCACGATTGCCTATTCCCGACTCCCGACTCCCGATTCCCCAACTCTCGGACTTATTCAGCAAGCCCTAATTAGGGCTTGCTCAAAACCAAGAACCCCCACACCTTTAGGCGCCGGAGTGTCAACAACCAATTGAAAAACCTGTGCTACCATCTTCAGTAAGATTTTAGTAACACTTTTATACAATACAGGAACAATGGGCAAGGTTCTGGTGCTGAACGCCTCCTATGAACCGCTCAACATCACGAGTTGGCGGCGAGCGGTCGTTTTGTTACTTAAGGGAAAAGCCGAACAGCTTGAGTTTGAAACCCAAGAGATTTATAGGCGCTTCCCTACCCCGACGGTGATTCGACTGCGTTATTATGTGCGAGTTCCTTACAAAGAGATTCCGCTGACCCGGAGGAATATTCTCGAACGAGATGACCACTCTTGTCAATACTGTCGTTTCCGAGGGGATAATTTAACCTTAGATCATGTGATTCCGCGCTCCCGAGGGGGAGGAGACACTTGGGAGAATTTAGTCTCTGCTTGTGTGCGTTGTAATGTCCACAAAGGCAATCGGACTCCGAATGAGGCGCAGATGCCTTTACTGAGCCAACCTCGTCGCCCTTATAGTAGTCTACATTTTGAAATCGCCCGCTATATTCGCAGTGGTCGGAATGAGGAATGGAAAAAATATGTTATTGGGATTTAAGGGATAGGGAATATTGACAAATTAAGGCTCAACGTTAGAAGTCAAGGCATCGAGAGTCGGTGTAGGGGCGCAAGGCTTGCGCCCTAGGGAGTCGGGAGTCGAGGAATCAAGAATTATTACCTATTCCCTATTACCTCTCCCCTGCTCCCAACTCCCGACTCTCCGCCTTAATGCTTAGATGTATCACCTTTTTTGCTAGAATCAGGGCTTAATCCATCCATACAGCACAGGAGTAATGATTTCATGCAGGCTCAGGTTGCCAACCGTTTTAAAGTCGGACAGACAATCCTCGACCTGTATCGGGTCAAAACCATCCTCGGAGAAGGGGGGTTAGGGACGGTTTATCAAGTCCACCATGAGGGCTGGAATCAGGACTTAATCTTGAAAGTGCCTCATCCTGATGTGCTGGCTGGGGTGGGTGGATTAGAAAGTCTGCAACATACAACCGGGCAGTGGGTTGATTTAGGATTACATCCCCATCTGGTGAGTTGCTTTTATGGGCGAGTTGTGGAAGATCATCCCCTGATTTTTACCGAGGCCATTGGTGGCGGAACTCTAGAACAGTGGATTAGTCAGGAGAGACTCTATCATGGGGGCAATACAGCCGCCCTCAAACGGATTTTCGATATTGGCATCCAATGCGCTTGGGCTTTGGATTATGCCCACAGTAAGGGTTTAAAACACCAGAATTTTAAGCCCAGTAATGTGTTGTTAACCTCACTCGGGACGGTTAAGGTGACGGATTGGGGTTGGGGAAATCTGCGGGCGGTTCATGGGGGGAATGTCCTGTGGAATCCTTTGGATCGGCGGGCGAACGAGGATAAATTTACCCTTACCCCTTGGGGCGGTTGGACTCCGGCCTATTGTTCCCCGGAACAGGAACGGGGGGAAGCCATTCACCACCAGACAGATTTCTGGAGTTGGGGGTTAATGGTGCTGGAAATGTTCCAAGGGGGGCGGAATTGGAATCGGGGGGCGATCGCGTCTCATTTACTCCATCAATATCTCCAAACGACAGCCCCTTCCCATTTGCCCTTGATGCCGGAAGGCTTGGTGCATCTACTCCGCCATTGTTTTCAAGAATATCCCGGCGATCGCCCCTATCGCTTCCAAGAGGTCGCCGGACAACTGATGCAGATTTATCAGGCAGTGATCGGCACCGCCTACCCCCGTCAAGCCTTGAGTCAAGAACCCTTAGCCGAACACCTCAACAACCGCGCCCTCGCCCTCTTAGACCTTGGGGAAACCTCCGAAGCCTTGCAACTGTGGGATCAAGCCCTACGCCATCAACCCGGACACCCGGAATCGGTCTATAACTGCGGGCTGCTGTTATGGCGAATGCGTCAGATTACCGATGCCACCCTACTAGAAGAACTGGCGAAAACCCTCCCCCCTCAAGCCTCTTGGTTAAATAGCTATCTCTGGGGCTGTATCCATTGGGAACGGGATGACTGTGAAAGTGCCTTGCAGATGTGGGGGCAAATGGGAGAACCCGTGCCGGAAGAAGTTCAAACCAGTATCGCCCAAGCTCAAAACCGTCTTTCTCAGTCGAAGCGCCTTTGTCCCACTCCTTTGGGGCAGGTGCGCGGCCAAAGTAACCCCACCCAAGTCAATGCAGTTTGTTTTAGTCAAGATGGGCGCTATGGGTTAGCCGGGAAACAAGATGGCACGATGGAATTGTGGGATTTTCAGACCCATCAACGGCACGTTTTCGCCGGGGAGATTGGGGAAGCGGTGCAAGGGGTGTCTATTACGCCGGATAACCGCTATGTCTTGTCCGTGGGGTCGAAAATGTTACCCCCACCCCCCAATCACCCGGCCTATCCCCGGCAGTTTATCCCAGTGATTACCCTCAAGGTGTGGAGTTTAATCAGTGGGAAAGGGCTGTGTATGTTTGAAGTCCCGGCCACTCCTTTGGAAGAACAGGTTAGCCCTCGGGGAGAATTGCCCCCCAGTGAGGTGGCGGAAATTGGGGAAGTGTTGGCGACGTTCCCCCCTTCTACCACCCTCCCCCGAACTCAAGTATTAGCCGCCAGTGCCGATGGGCGTTATGAACTGTGGCAGGATTCCCTGACGTTAACCTTGGTGGAAGTGGCCACGGGACAAACTCTATATATGAGCCAACTCAATGGCGATCGCATTCTCCTAACCCCTCAAGGTCGCTATGCCCTAACGGTCGGGGAAACCATCAAACTCTGGAAACTAGAAACCGGGCAATGTGTGCGGGAGTTCGACTGTCGAGCCATGCAGCAAAACGCCGTCTGTATTTTCCCCAATGGTCGTTATTTCATCGCCGCCACGGTGGACTATAACCTAGAAATCTGGTCACTGGCCACGGGGCGCTGTTTACGCACCCTGAAAACCGATCGGACCCATATCACCGCCCTAACCTTAAGTGCCGATGGGCGCTATCTGGTCACAGCCGGACAGTCCCTCAAACTCTGGTCAGTGGAAACTGGGCGCTGTTTACGCACCTTTAGCTTTCAAGATAGCGGCCAAACCGTCGCCATTAGTCCCGATGGTCATTATGCCCTGGTGGGGGGGATGGGAGTACAACTGTGGCAAATTCACTGTTATACCCCCGCCCCCGCTGCTCCCTTGCGTCTTTGCACCGTTCACCCCACCGCTAACTTGCTTTCGGACTCAGAAATCTACGAGCAGGAACTGGCTCAAGCCAAACGGGCTTTTGGACAGGGGGACACCCTGACCGCCGTCCAATGTTTACGTCGGGCGCGCTCCCTGCCGGGCTACCGCCACGAACCCCGTTCCCTCGCCCTCTGGACGGAACTCTATACCCGTCTGCCTCGGGGCCCCTTACAAGATGCTTGGGAAGCCTTCACGTTGACGGGACATTATAAGGCCATGACCACGGTAGCCTTTAGTGCCGATAGTCAATGGTTGGTATCGGGAAGTAGCGATCGCACGCTCAAACTCTGGAACGTCGCCACCGGAGAAGCCGTCCGCCAGTTCTATCAAATGGGGCAAGAAGCCATCACCATCGTTCAATTTAGCCCCGATGGTCAATATATCTTTGCCGGGACGAGTGCCGGGAAGGTGCATATTTGGGAAATTGAAAGCGGAATCTGTCTCTATAACTTGACCGTAGACTCCCAAGGCATCACCGCCCTAGCCGTCAGTCCCGATGGTCTGTATCTCATGACCGGAGGCTATCAAGGCCGAGTGCAACTGTGGGAAATTGCCACCGGGCGCTGTTTGCGCACCTTTAGCGGTCACCAAACCCCCATCACCGCCGTTCAATTTAGCCCCGATGGTCAATACTGCATCTCTAGCGAAGCCGGAACCAGCCTCGCCCATCAAGGCTATCCCAGCCAAACCACCACCGCCCCCACCCCCAGAACCGACGGTTCCGTTGCCCTCGCCCTGCTTTCTCCCACCACCTTGGGCAACTGGCAATACTGGCAAATTGCCACCGGGGAATCTTTGCAAACCGTGTCCGGGTTGCGTTCCGGCTTAACCTCCGTTACCTTTAGCCCTGATGGGAACTATGTAGTCTCCGCCAGCACCGACCACACCCTCTCAGTTTGGGCGGTGCGCGTGGGGCGAAAAATTCGCACCCTCTACGGCCATGAAGGCATTGTGACGGCCGTCGCCTTTAGCCCCGATGGTCATTATCTACTCTCGGGTAGTTTAGACCAAACCCTGCGCCTCTGGAATACTACGACGGGGCTGTGTTTGCGCACCTTTGAAGAATCTTCCCCCGTGTTGAGTGTGGCCTTTAGTCGAGATGGCCGTTATGGGGTGGCCGCCCGTCAAGATGGGACGGGTCAACTGTGGATGTTAGACTGGGATTTAATCGAACAACCCCGCTCCGATTGGGACGAACGAGCTAGACCCTATTTAGAAAACTTTTTAACCTTACACACGCCTTATGCGGGGGATGTACCCGAAGAACTGCGCGCCGACCTCAAACCCTCCCCTCGGGTTTATCAGCGCCCGGTGGGCTTTCTGGGGCTGTTATTTGTCATCGCTTGGGCTTGTACGGCCTTGGCGACGGAGGTCTTTTCTGAGTCAGCCATCAATGCCAGTTTATTGGCTTTGGGGATGGCGGGGAGTGTAGCGGGGTATTTCTTCAGTCGGCAAGTGGGCAATCCCACCTTACAATTAGGGTCACTCTTCGGCGCGGGGATTATGATTGCTATTGCCTTGATGAACGCCGCCGAAGGGTTGGGTTCTCTGGCCGCGGCTTTATTGGGTGCGATCGCCGCCTATGTATTCACGGGCTTAGTTCTAGTAATTAAAAGTTCTAATCCCGCCTCTGTGGTACCCGGGATTCGCGCTTGCCAAAACCTAAAAGCCGAATTCGGCAAAGCTTCCACGGCTTTGATTCTCTTAAGCACTCTGAGCGGGGGGATGGTGGTGGAATTACTCTTAGATCGGGGAACCCTCGCCCCGTCTTATTGTGCCGTGATCTTGTTGGTCGTCTTGGGATACTTAATTTATCAAGGGGGCAAAGTGCTGCGCCAACAAGGGAAGATTCCCCTGTCTAAAATCAGCATCACGTTACTTTGTTTCATGTTAGCCCTGCTATCCTTGGGAAAATGGGCGCTCCCTAGTGCCATGGGGCGAACCCCCTCCGATGTGTGCCATAACCTCACCTTTACTCAAGATTATCTCGACCGGGCGGGTCGTCCGAACGCCACTGTCACCCTATACTATGAAACCTCCGGGGGCATTCTTCAATCCCGGGTTTTACCCATCCTTCAGTGTGCGGTGGAGAACAATAACCTGCCCTTAGTGCAGTTATTATTGAAGCGAGGGGCAGATCCCAATCAACCCAACCCTCAAGGACAGACAGCCCTACATAAAAGCGTCGAACGGAATAATCTGGAATTGACCCAGTTATTGCTTGATGGGGGCGCAACGGTGAATGTTGTAGACCAGAATCAGCAGTCTCCTTTGTATTTAGTTCAGGATAATGCGATCGCCCAACTCCTAATCCAACGGGGAGCAGACGTTAACCTCAACACCCCCAACGGTTCAATTCTCCACCGAGCCATTGCGGCCGGAAACACCGAACGGGTGAAAATGCTCATAGAAGCCGGAGCCAGTCCTAATGTCGTTTGCTCAGAATGTCTCGGCACAACCCCCCTCCATGCCGCCATCCGCATGAATCGTCAAGACTTACTTGATTTACTGCTCACTCAGGAGGCGGATTTTACCATCAAAGATCAAGACGGCAATATCCCCCTTGCTTTGGCCACCAAAACCGGACGCACTGGCATGGTACAACTTCTGCTCAGTCGCGGCGCTCCCCCTTTAGAAGATTGACACTTCCTAGCTATCACAACACGGGGATTCTTCAATCAAGGAATCAGCTTGTCCTGACAGGATGGCTCTAACTAGGGTAGTACCCATTCACCCCCCTGACGAGTCGAACTGGCTTGATCTCCTTCAGGGGTCAAATTTGAGCGGTGGGTTGTTGGCTGATAGATTGCGATCGCTGACGGTGACGAGTTTGGTAAACTTTAATCGGTCGGTCAATCCCCTTAAACGTCCGTTCTCCCAGCAAATAGAAGCCTTGCGGGCGTTTTAACCGTTTATAGGTATCCTCCGAAATCACACACTCACAAGGGGGACAAATGGCCTCCAAACGAGCCGCTAGATTCACCGTCGCCCCCAATACCGTATAATCTACCCGTTGGTGACTCCCCACATCCCCCACTACCGCTTTACCGCTATTAATCGCCACATGAATCTCTAAAGGTTCCGGCCAGACTTTCGCCGCATTTAAACGGTCTAAATGGCGCAACATCCCCACCGCCGCCGCTACCGCCCGATCCGCGTGGTCGGATTGAGGTTCCGGCGCACCAAAAAAGGCCATAATACAATCACCAATAAACTTATCTAACGTTCCCCCAAACTTAAACACATACTGCAACATCTCCTCAAAAAACCGATCCAACAGTTTGGCAATTTGTGCCGGAGTCATCCGTTCCGACATCGCCGTAAACCCCACTAAATCGGCGAAAATAATACTAATTTCTGCTTCCTTGGGCTTTAATCTTCCATGATCTAACGCCCCCACCGCAATTAACTGTTGCACCACCGACGGGGAGTGATAACGTTCCAACTGTTGCCGAATCCGTTCCTCTCCTTGGAGTTTCCGCGTTAATAACCACCGTTGCACACTATAGGCCACCAAATTGGCCACCGTAGAGAAAAAGCTCAAATCCTCCTCATCTTCCGAAGCGTCGGAGGTTTTGAGATTCAAACTCGCATCCGCATACATTACCCCCACCACTTGGTTTTTATCCCACAAGGGCACCGCTAAAGCCCCGCGAATCCCTTTGGCTAAAATACTATGTTCTCCTTCAAAGCGTTTATCTTCTTGAGCATCAACGGTTTTAATCGCTACTTTTTCCTTAAAAACCTGTTTACAGATACTCCGACTAATCCAGCTATGAGTCCGCGTGTTCAGATAATCCGGGAGTTCAAAACGAGTGGCCGCATCAATTAACGTTAATTCCCCATTCGTATCCACATCCACCAGCAGCGCCAGACGTTGAATATTTTTTAATTCCTTAAACACCACATCCTGCACCCGATTGAAAATCGCCTCAATGGATTCGGCCGAGTTTAAATCCTTGGCAATTTCCACCAAATACTGTAAACGAGAAATCGCCCGTTGCTGAATATTAAACGTTTCCCCCCGACTGCTATCTTCCGATTGTAACCATTGCTTTTGTAACTCCTCCGCACTGCGTAAAATCGTCATGCGGGTGGGACTGTGGGAGACTTCCGTCGTGTGGGTAGCGGTACTCGATTCAATGAGATAGGCAATCACGAAGGCATTTCCAACTTGCACCACATCATTATGGTGTAGTGGGGCAGATCCCTGTAACTGGACTTGATTTAAAAGTGTGCCATTGGTACTCCCTAGATCCTCAATCATCCATTCCTGTACGGAGTTTTGAAAAATCCGGGTATGGTGTCGAGAAATTTCCGAAAACGGTAGACACAAATCACACTCAGGTAGACGACCAATGATAAATTCAGATGATGCTACACTTACCACTCGTTCCGGAGTCCCTTCAATATGTAAGCGTAGCCGTAACTCTGTCATAGTACACTCCCAGTCTCAGGGGGGCTAAGGTTGGGTAACAAGGCCAACAGGGTTAAGTTGAGTTGATTTTTCTCCACTCTACTCAATATTTTGGCCATTGGAGGTGATCGGCGTTTGCCACGTCAAATTAATAACACTAGATTCTCTGTAGTTGCACCCTATCCTATCAAACCCAAGAATTAAGCTAAGTGTAGCGAATAACTGGGGGGACTACCACTCAGGGGGGGGGATTTCCCCCCAGATCGTTCAAGAGGGGGTGACATAAGCCACAATGGAGGAATAACGCATCTGACCAAAGGAAATTATGACTGAACTCCTCTCCATCATTGAGATCGGTGATCCTATTTTGCGCCAAAAGGCTGACCCCCTAGAGACTATTTTAGACCGGGCTTGGCAGGGGTGGATGGATCGTCTGATTGCTACGGGATTAGCGGCCAAGGGGGTGGGAATTGCAGCGCCGCAAGTCTCGGAGTCCTGCCGTTTGTTTGTGGTGGCCTCTCGACCTAATGGGCGCTATCCCTATGCTCCGGAGATGGAACCCACGGTGATGATTAACCCTTGTATTCTGAGCTATTCGGGGGAGATGGTGAAGGATTGGGAGGGGTGTTTGAGTGTGCCGGGTGTCCGGGGTTTGGTGAAGCGCGATCGCCAAATTGAGGTCAGTTATTTAGACCGTTGGGGACACCCTCAACAACAGGTTTTAACAGATTTTGTCGCACGGATTTTTCAGCATGAGTTAGATCATCTCGACGGCATTTTATTTGTGGATCGTTTGGCAAGCGAAGCCGATCGTTTTACTGAGGAAGAATATCAAGCCCTGATTCTGTCGGAAGCCCCCCTTTCCAAGGGATAAAACCCAATCAAAGTCCCCCTTCCCAAGGGATAAAACCCAAGTAAAGTCCCCCTTTCAAAGGGGGATTTAGGGGGATAAAACACCTAAAAACTCCTCAAATTGAACCTCACACCAAATTATGACCTACACCCAACCTAAAACCCTAAACTTTGAACAATTTATCTTGATCGTCGGAAGAAGACCTTCGATTTTATCGACGGGATGAATGACGACATATTACAACAGTATCCCCCGAATTGTAAAATTGTGCTATAATCTTACTAGCAATGAGCAAGAATTGAATGCTTAACCTTACTTACAACTATAAGATAATTCCAACCAAAGAGCAGACAGAGAAGATCGAATTGAATTTAACTGTCTGCCAATCTGTTTGGAACTATGCTTTGGCTCAAAGAAAGCTTTGGTATAACAGTCGTAGTTGTCAGGTTAACGCTTGCTCTATTCGTTCTGAATATATTGTTGCTCCCTTTGAATATCCTAACTACCATACTCAATCTGCCAATCTAACCCAAGCTAAAAAGACTAACGATTTCCTTAAGTCTGGTAATGCCCAAGCGATGCAGCAAACATTGCGGAAATTAGATCGGGCGTTTAACGACATGAAAAGCAAGGGACTAGGTTTTCCTCGCTTCAAGAGGAACATGAAGTCTTTTAATTTAGTTAGTAGCAGAATTGAAGTCAATGGTAACAAGCTAAAGATGCCTCTATTGGGGGAAGTTAAGTTTGTCAAGTCACGGGATATTCCAGAGGGTTTTAAGATCAAACAAGTTCAAGTAATCAAGAAAGCATCGGGTTACTATGTCAACTTAGCAATTGAGCTTGATGTTAATATCCCAACCCCAATACCTCATGGTCACGCTTTGGGGATTGATGTTGGGATTCAAAGTATGCTGGCAACTTCCGACGGTTTGATTCTTCCTAGGCCGAAGTTTTTAGATAAAGCACGGCGTAAGATTAAATTACTACAAAGAAGGCTTAAAAATAAAAACAAAGGGTCCAATAAATGGCAGAAACTACAGCATCGGATCGCTCTATTACATGAAGCTGTAGCCAACAGAAGAAAGGATTACCACTTCAAGTTAGCCCATCAACTCTGTGATGGAGTCGGGATGGTATTTGTTGAAGATATTAACTTCACAGCTTGGAGTAGAGGACTATTCTGTAAGCAGTCTCTAGATATGGGTTTAGGTCAATTCTTTACTATTTTGGAATATGTTTGTTCTCAAACGGATACATATTTTGCCAAGGTAAATCCAGACTATACCTCTCAAGTTTGTCCTGAATGTGGAACCCATACAGGGAAGAAAGAACTCTCTCAAAGGGTTCACTCTTGCTCTGAATGTGGCTACACCGTGGATCGGGATGTTGCTGCTTCAATAATAGTAAAACAGCGTGGATTAACTGCGGTCGGTGCGCCCGTGGTCAAACAGCCCAGTAATGGCGTTCTGTCGGGGACTTCGGTCTAGATAAGAGTCTATATGGGAATCCCTCGCTTTCAGCGATGGGAGGTTCAACGGTAAGCCAAAGCAACCGACTTTTACTGTCTGTGAGTTAGTCAACGGATTTTATCAACAGGAACAATATCGTTTAGGGGAGTTAATTTCCTCTCGTCTATTCCCGAATTTAGCATTAAAACTTGATGATTTGATGCCCCTTTAAAAGGGGTATAAAACTCAATCCTATTCAAAAAAAACTCTAGTATTTTTGGTAAAAAATCACTAAAACTATGAAATCAAGTACAACACGCTATGCTGGTTTGTTGGGGGCTTTAGGCTCACCCGTCCGCTTGTTTATTGTGCGGTTTCTGGTGAAAAAGTACCCCCACGAAATTACAGTAGCAGAACTGCTTGAACGAGTTAAGATTTCCAATTCTGCCATTTCTCGTCATTTAGATAAGTTAAAACAACAGGGAATTGTCCGGGTGAGAAAAGATAAACAATATGTGTTTTATTCCCTGAATACAGAAGTGTTGGAGGATTTAATTGCCTTTTTTTATACAGAATGTTGTGTGAAACAGCATATTGTGGACTGGCAGAAGATTACTCAACATAATGAGGGGTTTGTGTTAGGTCAAATTCTCCACAAAAACCCCCAACAAGAGGATTTAGAGGCGTTTATTCCCCATCATATTTATGAGCGCTTGGGGGGAAAAGCGGTGCAGGTGTTGCTGTTGGCACGGATGGAGGCGATGCGCTTAAAACAGGAGAAGATAGAGACGGAACATATTCTTTTAGGGTTGTTGGGGGAAGGCAGCGGGGGGGCGGCACGGGCTTTGAAGTTGGCGGGTTTAGATTTAGCACAAGCACGGTCTTTTGTCAAGAGTAAATTAGAGGCTCAAAAAGGGGGGATTATGGCATTTTCCCCGATGGCTCAACAAGTTTTACAGTTTTCTCTGGAGGAGGCGATCGCATCGGGTCATATTTTGATCGGTAGTGAGCATCTCTTGTTAGGGGTGACTCGTCTCTGGAAGCAGTTACTCCCCCACCCAGAAAAGTTTTGTCCCGCTTTAGTGTTGCTGACGGAATTAGGCATAGATCCCCCCACTTTAGAAAAATCTCTGCGCGGAGCTTAATTTTTGAGAACTAGAGATCAGGGGATGTGAAAAATTTGTCCTGATGAATAGCAAGAAACTCCGTATCAGGAAATAGAAACCTGACACGGATTAAATTTGCTATGCACACATACATTACAGTAGTTCTCCTGAGCTTACTATCAATTGTTCCGGCTGTGAAGGCAGGACTAACTGAAATTAGCACGGTGCGCGAACCTCTGCAAATCAGTTCAGCCGAGCCTAGCGCGGGGTCTGACACTTGTAGCGATTACTGCTCTAGCGATCGCGGCAGTGGCCGAGTGAACCGTTATAAAGGCCATAAAGAGTTTGATGCAACTAAGGAGCGCGGCAGTGGACGACTCGAAGAAAAAACCCCGAAAGAAATGGCTTAAAATCCATTTGTAATCCAATCATCAGGGACACAAGAGAGTGTCCCTTTTTGCTGTTTTTCTCTTCACAAGGGCAGGGAAAAGCCTAACGCGGTTTTGACTCGCTCTAACACGACTTGGGCGCTCTGTTCGGCTTTCTGGCGACCTTCCCGTAAAATACCGTCTAAATAGCCCGGATCTGCCATAATGTCCTGATATTTCCTTTGGATGGGTTCTAGTGCCGCAATGGTGGTTTCTGTTAACAGGGGTTTAAATTGCCCCCAGCCCATATCTTGACATTCTTGGGCGACGGCTTCTTTACTTTGCCCAGAGAGTAAGGCATAAAGGGTTAAGAGGTTATTACATTCGGGGCGTTCGGGGTTGTCGAATTCTAGGCCTTTGATGGGATCGGTTTTGCAGCGTTTAATTTTTTTGGCGATCGCATCGGGACTATCCAACAGGTTAATCCGACTCTGCTCTGAGGGATCCGACTTCGACATTTTCTTGCTGCCATCGGTCAAACTCATCACCCGCGCTCCATCCTTGCGAATTAAGGGATCCGGGAGTTTTAACACTGGTTGCTCCGGTTTGCCGAATTGGTCATTCATGCGAATGACAATATCCCGTGTTAACTCAATATGCTGCTTTTGGTCTTCTCCCACCGGGACTAAATCTGCATCATAGAGCAAAATGTCGGCCGCCATCAGCACGGGATAATCCAATAAGCCCACGCTGACATTTTCCCCCTGTTTAATCGCCTTTTCTTTAAACTGAATCATCCGTTCTAGCCAATTAATGGGGGTGACACAGTTCAATAACCAAGCGAGTTCACTGTGGGCGGAAATATGGGACTGGACGAAAATTGTAGAATATTGTAGGTCAATGCCACAAGCTAAATAGAGGGCGGCGATCGCATAAGTATCAGCCGCCAAGCTGGCGGGGTTATGGGGAACTGTAATGGCGTGTAAATCCACCACACAAAAATAATTGTCATAGTCCTGTTGAGACTCCACCCAGTTCCGAATTGCCCCTAAATAGTTGCCTAAATGTAAATTCCCGGTGGGTTGAACTCCTGAAAGAACTCGCTTTTTACTCATGCGTCTTAGTAAGGGAAGGTTATCTACGCTTCACATAATGGTTTTCTTTCCTCAATTATGCCCAAAGATGTCCCCGCTTTATGGTTAACTCCTTAAGCAGCAAGGAACCGTGGGGAAATCGGGACTCGGGCAGGGGCAAGAGATCAGACATTGCATGGGAATTCCGAAAAAATCACAGTAGGATCGAAACAGAGAGCGCACAAAACCCTTACCCTTACGTCTTATGGCATCTGTTGACCACGTTAAACAATACCTTGCTCATTGGTTATTACTAGGAAAATCGGTTCATTTACACAATGGACAAGTGATCAAACCTCAATCGATTGTGCAGGGCGATCGCTATTCTCCAGAATTTGAGCAGTGTTGGCAACAGATTTTAGCCGCTGAGGGTCGGGACTGCTACTTAGAAGGTACAGATACCACGATTCAAGCTCTATTGTCCCCTGCCTGGGATCTCATTCTTTGCGCCCGTTGTGATATGCCCATTCCCTTAAAATTACGCGGAACACCTCCCAATGCTTGCCCCTGTCATGATATTCCCTCTTGGCCTAATTCTGAGTTGCCGAAACCTCGCCTTCCCAAGGATACCCAAGAACATTTAAGGGGATTGCGCGATCGCCTACAACAAATTGGCAGCCTTCCCCCCTCTTGTCCCTTACGTTCCCAACCTTCTCCCATTCCCCCTAACTCCCCCGGACTCCCCTATGCCATGGCCGTCCATTTACTGAAACCTCGGGGAAGCCAAACCCCCCCCATCTCCCCTCCTCCTAGTGACGAGGCGCTTCATTGCCCAGTTAAACAAGCGAAGCCCTCTTGATAAGCAGAGGAATAGGGAAATTAGGGAGTCGGGAATCGGCGTAGGGGCGCGGGGGGAGGGGGAGAGAGGGAGACAAGGAATTAAGACTTACTACTTATTACCTAGGGTCTGCTGAATAACACGCCTATGCTAGGCTCAACAAGGGAACAGGGAACTCTTAACAGGGAACAGATCATCTAAAACTGGCACGATTGCCTATTCCCGACTCCCGACTCCCGACTCCCGACTCCCGATTCCCCAACTCTCGGACTTATTCAGCAAGCCCTACCTATTACCTCCCCCTTCCCGTTCCCCGTTCCCTAAAATAAAAGAGTTTTGGCTATTCACTAGCCACTATTCCCCTGCTCCCCCTCTCCCCTATTCCCTGTTCCCTATTCCCTAGAATATTCACAGCGATCGCACACCCCATGCACTGTCACCTCATACCCCTCCACCTGTAAACCGGGACGCAATCGCTCAAAGGTCATTTCTGGAAAATCTTCCCAAGGAATATCCTCAATTTTGCCACAACATTTACAACGGAAATGGTGATGGCGGTTGACGTTGGCATCATACCGACAAACCCCCTCCTCCAATAACACCGCCTTGACTAAATTCACCTGACACAAAGCCTGTAGAGAACTATACACCGTCGCCTGAGAAGACCTCGGCGCTTCTTGGTTTAAATCTTGCAAAATTTGTTCAGCCGTCGGGTGATCCTTCCGTTCCAGCAAATTGGCATAAACGGCAAATCGCTGAGGTGTCACCCGTAAGCCCTTGCTTTTCATGGTTTTAACGATTTGATCCGCTTGCTGCTGCATATCACCTTACTCCGACTCCACAATAAACCGCGAAAATTAACACTCCCTCGCTAAAGGATTTTACCGACTCAACAGCCCCACGACCCACGGACCCTCACTAAGTCATGATTTCTTGCCGATTACAGCCTCCTTGATTGTTCTATGTTAGCAGTCCTATCTCAGAATAGTTCTTTTTTAGGAAAAATTAATAAATTAGGTAATTATTACTATTGACTTTTTCTTAAATCAGAATTATTCTGAGATATGTGAGGAAACAACCCAGTGAAACCGTTGCAATGCCTTGGCAATTGCTTTAACAAAAATGTTGCGGAATTCCCCTTCCTCGCCAACGGCAGGGTGGGGTAGTTCACACAGTTCAAACCAAACAGTTCAAACACTGATTAAATATTGAGAGGTTATTTATGGCTGCAATTGAAAGAGTGCCTGATGTCGTATTTAAAACCCGCGTGCGTGATGAGTCCGTGCCGGGTCCCAATCCCTACCGTTGGGAAGACAAAACCACTCAAGAAATCTTCGGCGGCAAAAAAGTAGTGGTATTCTCCCTTCCTGGAGCCTTCACCCCCACCTGCTCCTCTAACCACCTGCCCCGTTATGAAGAATTATACGAAGAATTCAAAGCCCAAGGCGTAGATCAAATCATCTGCGTTTCCGTGAACGATGCTTTTGTGATGTTCCAGTGGGGCAAACAAATCGGCGCGAAAAATGTGTTCTTACTGCCCGATGGCAACGGCGAATTCACCCGCAAAATGGGGATGTTAGTAGATAAAGCTAACCTCGGTTTCGGGATGCGTTCTTGGCGCTACTCCATGCTGGTGAACGATGGCAAGATTGAAAAACTGTTTGTTGAGCCCGGTTACTCTGACAACTGCCCCAGTGATCCCTTTGAAACCTCTGATGCAGACACCATGTTAGCGTACCTGAAAGGGACTGAATCTCAAGGTGTTTCTGAGCCTCGTTTAGAATTTGTGGGCTAGACCCTGACTAAATACCCCCATTTAGGCTAAAGCGGGCAGTTTGCCCGCTTTTCTTGTGCAAATTTTGTTAAGTTCTCTCGGAAATCGACCCTATCTGAGGGAAACTAAGAAGGAGAAACCCTAGTAGGTTCCTGTGGGGCGTATCCTCCTTGACCCCCATGCAGATATTGAGAGACAACAAAACCCATGCTTGATCCTATTGCACCTTGGCCGACGGTAGACCATTCCCCTGACCTGCAAATTACCGAAGAAGTTCGCCTAGCGGCGATTGATATTGGGACTAACTCCATTCATATGGTGGTAGTCCGGATTGATCCACATCTTCCGGCCTTTACGATTATTGCGCGGGAAAAGGATACGGTGCGTTTAGGGGATTCTGACCCCAAGACGGGGGATCTCACCCCAGAAGCGGTGGAACGGGCGATGACGACTCTGGCACGCTGTCAGAACTTAGCGACCAGTTTTGGGGCGCAATATATTGTAGCGGCGGCCACCAGTGCGGTGCGGGAAGCTCCCAATGGCAATGAGTTTATTAAACGGGTGGATAAGGAGTTAGGGTTACAAATTGACCTGATTTCAGGGCCGGAGGAGGCGAGACGGATTTATTTAGGGGTTTTGTCGGGGATGGAATTTGATCCGACTCCCCATGTGATTATTGATATTGGTGGCGGGTCTACGGAGTTGGTTTTGTGCGATCGCCAAGAAGCCCGTTTTCTCAGTAGTACCAAAGTGGGGGCGGTGCGTTTAACCCATGAGTTTATCACGACAGATCCCATTAGCTCCCAAGAGTTAACCTATTTACGGGCTTATGTGCGGGGGATGTTAGAACGCCCAGTCGAACAGATTCAAAAGGGGCTAGAAGCGGGGGAAGTTCCCCGTTTAGTCGGGACTTCCGGGACGATTGAAACCTTGGCTGTCCTCCACGCTAAGATGACCACAGGCAATCCTCCCAATCCTCTCCAAGGGTATCGGATTAGCCAGGAAACCTTACTAGACCTGACTCATACCCTCGCGAGTTCTGATTATAGCGATCGCCTAAACCTGCCCGGAATGTCGGAAAGACGCGCTGAGATTATTGTAGCGGGGGCGGTAATTCTGACGGAAGCCATGCAGATGTTGGATCTTAAGGAAATTATCATCTGTGAACGAGCCTTAAGGGAAGGGATGATCGTCGATTGGATGCTGTCTCATGGTTTAATTAGCGATCGCCTCCGTTTTCAAAGTGAAGTCCGAGAACGCAGTGTTTATAAAATTGCCCGCAAATACAAAGTCAAAATGGACTATAGTGAGCGCGTGGCACAATTTGCCCTCAGTTTATTTGACCAACTCCACGACAAACTACACTACTGGAACGAAGAAGAACGAGAACTATTATGGGCGGCCGGAATGCTCCATAATAGTGGTCTTTATATTAGTCATTCTGCCCACCATAAACACTCCTATTATCTCATTCGTCATGCGGAGTTATTAGGCTTTACGGAAACGGAAATAGAAGTGATTGCTAATATTGCCCGTTATCACCGGAAAAATAAGCCTAAAAAGAAACACGAAAACTATCAAAACCTACCGAACAAGCACTATCGCCATGTTGTCGATCAACTTAGTGCTATTTTACGTCTTGCCGTAGCCTGTGACCGTCGGCAAATTGGAGGAGTCGCTTCCATTGACTGTGATTATTACCCCCACCACAAGGAATTAATTTTATATCTGACTCCCCGTATTTCTGGGGATGATTGTGGTTTGGAGAAATGGAATTTAGAGTATAAAAAGGACGTATTTGAGGAAGAGTTTGGAGTGAAAGTTCAGGTGGAGGTACAAGGGAGTTAATCAGTAGGGTCTGCTGTTCACTTCGTGACGCTCCGCGAACGCGAAGCGTTGCGTAGCAATATATCCCTCTAAGCAGTGTTACTAGGACTTTCAGCCGTTTATACCAAATTAAATAGACTTGAGGGCAAAAACCTGAATTTCCCCTGTTCCCTGTTCCCCGTTCCCTGTTCCCTAGCCCCACGAATAGAGTTATTCAGCAAGCCCTCAGTAGACATCTTTCTCTCGCCAAAAACGGCAGGATCTTCCTAGAAATCCTGCCGCTTATAAATTGAACACCTTATTTCTTGTTGCAAGCTGGTGATGATTAGCAATCAAGAGAACAAAGCATTAGAGTCTAGCGCATTTCACCTTCATTATTGTTTTCTAAACCAGAAGCAGAACGAATTAGGGTAGAGATTTGACGATGACGGTTGTTGTCGCGTTCGCGCTTGCGAGCATTCAATAATCGAGCTTGTTTGTTGATCATCATAATCTGGATCTCCGATGGTAAATTACAATACAGTTCAAAGCCAGTGCGTTATTTCTGTAACTTTAACTACATTTTAACGACAATTTCATTCTATGTCATCCCCTGATGGATGTCAGTTAACAAAACGATAAGATTTGGGGGCGTTTGGGTAAAATCCTTGGGTTCTAAGGCGCAAAAACCCTTATCTGACCAAGGATAGCCCCCAGCTAAGGATTCTGAACCCCCGGTAAAAATACTCCCCCCCAAAGAGGCTCAAACCCTAACAAGTTGTAAAGATGAGTCTAAAATTTCCTTAAGAACTCGCCCCGAACCCAAAAGATTGATCGAGAATCAAACAACGTTAAAGTGTAGGAATCTAGGCTTAAAAGCTTCCCGCCCTCTAGATTCAGGCTGAAAACGAACTGAACCCTAAGTGTTATAGAGAAGCATCAATGAACAGCAACAAGCTGCCGTCTAAACAAGGATTATATGAGCCACAGTTCGAGCATGACGCTTGTGGTGTTGGTTTTATTGTTCATAAGTTGGGGAAGAAATCACATGAAATTATCGAACAAGCCTTAACCATACTATTCAATCTAGACCACCGAGGCGCCTGTGGCTGTGAACCGAATACGGGCGACGGTGCTGGGATATTGATGCAAGTGCCGCACAAGTTTCTCAAAAAAGTGGCCGCCGCCGAGAATATTAATTTACCTGAACCCGGACAGTATGGGGTGGGGATGATTTATAGTTCCCGGGACCCCCAACAGAGGCAACAAAGCCGTCAGCGCTTTGAGCAGATTGTGGCCGAGGAAGGGCAACAGGTGTTAGGGTGGCGTGATGTTCCCACCAATAATAGTCCTTTGGGGGCAACGGCTCAAGCCAGTGAGCCTTTTATGGAACAGGTATTCATCCAACGGGGGGCTAATCTGACCGATGATCTGGCTTTTGATCGGAAACTCTATATTATCCGGAAGCGATCACACGAAATCCGGGCAACCGGTTTAGATCCTTGTTGGTACCCCGCCAGTCTCTCCTGTCGGACGATGGTTTATAAAGGGATGTTGATGCCTGTCCAGGTGGGGGAATATTACCCCGAACTCCATGATCCCGACATGGAAAGCGCTCTAGCTTTAGTGCATTCCCGCTTCAGTACCAATACATTCCCCAGTTGGGAGCGATCGCACCCCTACCGCTACATTGCCCATAACGGCGAGATTAACACCCTCCGAGGCAATATTAACTGGATGCACGCCCGCCAGTCCCTGTTTAAATCCGACCTGTTTGGGGACGACCTCGAAAAAATTCAGCCCGTCATCAACCTTGAAGGCAGCGACTCCACCATCTTTGATAATGCCCTAGAACTACTGGTTTTAGGCGGGCGCTCCCTCCCCCACGCCGTCATGATGATGATTCCTGAACCTTGGACCAATCACGAGTCCATGAGTGCAGAGAAAAAGGCGTTTTATAAATACCACTCCTGCTTAATGGAACCCTGGGATGGTCCAGCCTCCATTGCCTTCACCGACGGCACCATGATCGGCGCAGTCCTTGACCGCAACGGGTTACGCCCCTCCCGCTACTACGTCACCCATGATGACTTAGTGATTATGGCCTCGGAAGCGGGAGTATTACCCATCGAACCGGAACGAGTTGCCTTTAAAGGTCGCCTCCAACCCGGTCGGATGTTCTTGGTCAACATGGCCGAAGGGCGCATTGTCGCCGATGAAGAAATTAAGCACAGCATCGCCAGCGCCCAACCCTATCAAGAGTGGATTGACCAACAGATGGTTAATCTAGCCGACCTCAAAGACGCGCCCACCCTGCAACCTCTCACCGACACCCTGCCCCTCGTCCAACGTCAGACCGCCTTCGGCTATACCTTTGAGCAGTTGCGCATCCTGATGACCCCCATGGCGCGGGATGGTGTGGAAGCGGTGGGGTCGATGGGAACCGATACCCCCCTAGCGGTACTCTCCGACCGTCCCAAGTTGCTCTATGACTACTTCCAGCAACTATTCGCCCAAGTCACTAACCCCCCCATTGACTCCATCCGGGAGGCGATTATTACCTCCGCCGAGACAACCATTGGGGCGGAACGGAACCTACTGGAACCCCAACCCGAAAGCTGTCATTTGATTAGCCTACCGACCCCCATTCTGACCGATGGGGAGTTAGCTAAATTAAAATATGTAGACGAGGGCGGCTTTAAATCGATTACCCTGCCCATCCTCTTTGACCCTAAAGCCGGAGTTCAAGGGCTAGAAGGTCGGATGGAGGAGATATTTAGCCAAGCCAGTCAGGCCATTAACGACGGCATCAACCTAATTATTCTCTCCGACCGGGGCGTAGATACCAATCATGCCCCCATTCCCGCCTTATTAGCCGTTGCGGGGTTACACCATCACCTGATTCGGGAAGGCACCCGTACCCGTGTGGGCTTAATCCTAGAGTCCGGCGAACCTCGGGAAGTTCACCACTACGCCACCTTAATTGGCTATGGTTGCTGTGCCGTTAACCCTTACTTAGCCTTTGAAACCATCGACCAGATGATCCAAGAGGGCTTACTGGTGAATGTGGAATACGACAAGGCCTGTAAGAATTACATCAAAGCGGCGACTAAAGGCGTGATTAAAGTCGCCTCGAAGATTGGGGTTTCCACCATTCAAAGTTACCGAGGGGCGCAAATTTTCGAGGCCATTGGCTTAGATCATTCGGTGGTGGATAAATACTTCTCTTGGACTGCTTCCCGCATTGAAGGGTCAGATTTAGAAGTCATTACGAAAGAGGCTATTTTACGCCATAGCCACGCCTTCCCCGACCGTCCCACCAATGGTCACACCTTAGATGTGGGTGGGGAGTATCAATGGCGCAAAGATGGCGAGGCGCACCTGTTGAGTCCCGAAGCCATCCACAGCTTACAAAAAGCCGTGCAAACCGGGGACTATGACCTGTATAAGAAATATGCGGTCTTGATTAACGAACAGAACAAGCAGTATTTCACCCTGCGCGGTCTGTTGGAGTTCAAAGCCCGGGATCCCATTCCCTTAGAGGAAGTAGAACCCATTGAAGCGATTATGAAACGCTTCAAAACCGGGGCGATGAGTTATGGGTCGATTTCCAAAGAAGCCCACGAAAGCCTAGCCATTGCCATGAATCGCATCGGCGGCCGTTCCAACACTGGGGAAGGGGGGGAAGACCCAGAACGCTATACTTGGACTAATGAACGGGGCGACTCGAAAAATAGCGCCATTAAACAGGTGGCTTCGGGGCGCTTTGGTGTCACCAGTTTGTACTTGTCCCAAGCGAAAGAAATTCAGATCAAGATGGCGCAAGGGGCGAAACCCGGAGAAGGGGGACAACTGCCCGGCCGGAAGGTCTATCCTTGGATTGCTAAAGTGCGCCACTCAACCCCCGGTGTGGGTTTAATTTCCCCGCCGCCCCACCATGATATTTATTCCATTGAGGACTTAGCGGAACTCATCCACGACCTGAAAAACGCCAATCGGGAAGCCCGGATTAGTGTGAAGTTAGTCTCAGAGGTGGGAGTCGGAACGATTGCGGCCGGGGTATCCAAAGCCCACGCCGACGTGGTGCTGATTTCCGGGTTTGATGGGGGAACCGGGGCCTCTCCCCAGACCTCGATTAAGCACGCGGGCTTACCGTGGGAGTTAGGATTAGCCGAAACCCATCAAACCTTAGTGTTAAATAATCTGCGTTCTCGGATTGCCGTAGAAACCGATGGTCAGATGAAAACCGGGCGAGATATTGCGATCGCCACCCTCCTCGGCGCGGAAGAATACGGCTTTTCCACCGCCCCCCTCGTCACCCTCGGCTGCATCATGATGCGCGTTTGCCACATGAACACCTGTCCCGCAGGTATCGCCACCCAAAACCCCGAACTGCGCAAAAACTTCATCGGAGATCCCGAATATACGGTTAACTTTATGAAGTTTGTCGCCCAAGAATTACGGGAAATCATGGCGCAACTCGGATTCCGCACCATCAACGAAATGGTCGGTCGGACCGATGTATTAGAAGCCAAACAAGCGGTTGATCATTGGAAAGCCAAAGGCATTGATTTGTCTAAGATTCTCTATCAGCCCGAAGTGGGGCCTGAAGTAGGGCGCTATTGCCAAATGACCCAAGATCATGGCTTAGACAAATCCCTTGACATGACCACCCTGTTGGATTTGTGCAAACCTGCCATTGAAAACGGCGAAAAAGTGAAGGCCACCTTACCGATTAAAAACACTAATCGGGTAGTGGGGACGATTTTGGGCAACGAAATCACCAAACGTCACTGGGACGGCCTGCCGGAGGATACAGTGCATTTGCACTTCCAAGGCAGCGCAGGTCAAAGCTTTGGGGCCTTTGTTCCCAAGGGAGTCACCCTAGAGTTAGAAGGGGATGCCAACGACTACTTTGGAAAAGGACTCAGTGGCGGCAAAGTCATTGTTTATGCTCCCCCCGTTTCTAGCTTTGTTCCCGAAGAAAACATCATCATCGGTAATGTAGCCTTCTACGGAGCCACCGGAGGCGAGGCCTATATTGGCGGAGTCGCCGGGGAGCGCTTCTGTGTGCGGAACTCTGGAGTCCGGACTGTGGTGGAAGCAGTAGGAGATCATGCCTGTGAGTACATGACGGGCGGAAAAGTGATCGTCCTCGGTAGTACCGGGCGCAATTTTGGCGCTGGGATGAGTGGCGGGATTGCCTACGTCTTGGATGAAGCGGGGGATTTTGCCAGCCGTTGTAATACCGAGATGTCGGACTTAGAAACCTTGGAAGATCCCGAAGAGATCACCGAGATTCACCAAATGATCCAAAACCACGCTAAATATACCCAAAGTCGGAAAGCACAACAGGTTTTAGAGAATTGGGAGGAAATGCGACCCAAGTTCGTGAAAGTTATGCCTCGGGATTACAAACGGGTGCTACAAGCCATCCAGAAGGCTCTACAAGCGGGTTTAAGTGGCGATGATGCCCTAAGCGCTGCTTTTGAAGAGAATGCCCGTGATGTGGCTCGAATTGGGGGTAGTTAATTGAAGGGAACGGGGAACAGGGAATAGGGAATAAGTCTTAATTGCTCGTCTCCCCTGCTCCCCCTCCCCCCCTACTCCCCTGCTCCCAACTCAAGCCCTAAACTCGTTGGGGATAATTCAGTTCTTTAAACCTGAGTTCAAAGCAAGTTCCTTGAGTTCGATCCAGCTTAATTTTTCCTTCAATTTGTTCTGTTAATGTACAGACTAACTCCATCCCTAATGATTCAACCTGACGAAAATCAAGAGATGGAGGGAAGCCAATGCCATTATCTTGTACTTTAATTTGAATCCATTGTTCTGCATCCTGTTTAAGCTCTAAATAAACTTGTCCTTTGCGGCCATCTGGAAAAGCGTGTTTTAACGCATTACTCAGGAGTTCGTTAACAATTAGGGCGCAGGGTTGGGCGGTTTCAATATTGAGAAAAACAGGCTCAATGGAAAGAGAAAATCCGATCTGTTGTTCACTCACTTGATAGGTTTCAATCAGGTTTTCTAATAAAGCGGTGAGATATTCTCCAAAATCAATTAAATCTAGCCCTGTGGAGTGATAGAGCTTTTCATGAATTAATGCCATCGAATAAATCCGATTTTGGCTATCTTCGAGGGTTTTAACCAGTTCAGGACTTTGGAGATATTCCGCTTGAAATTCCAGCAGATGGGAAACGACAAGCAAGTTATTTTTAACCCGGTGGTGAATTTCTTTGAGTAGGATTTCCTTCTCTTGGAGGGATTTTCTTAGTTTAAATTCCGTGACTTTGCGATCGCTAATATCCAACCAATAGCCGATGATCTCAATGGGGTTGCCTGTTTCATCGTAGATCACTTTAATCTGATCATAGATCCAACGGTAAGAGCCATCCTGATGGAGAAAACGGTATTCTAAATGATAGTGTTCTTGT
The DNA here is from genome assembly GCF_000314005.1 of Spirulina subsalsa PCC 9445. Classification (NCBI taxonomy): domain Bacteria; kingdom Bacillati; phylum Cyanobacteriota; class Cyanophyceae; order Spirulinales; family Spirulinaceae; genus Spirulina; species Spirulina subsalsa. The sequence continues at coordinate 325,456 of NZ_JH980292.1, read as the reverse complement.
GCCAAAAGGTTCAATAATCCAGATTGCTCAATTAACGCTTGATCGTCAGGATGAAGATGCTGTAACCAAAAACCGGGTTGCATCATTTCGGCAAGACTATAACCTATCAGCTTTTCGGCATTCTGACTGATAAACGTCGCTCGCCCTTCTTGGATATTACAAGTATAAAGAACACCGGGGCTAGAGATGAGCAGGTATTCTAAACGCTGTTGACTGATAGATAAAGCTTGCTGAGTTTGTTGGCGTTGGTAGAGTTCTTGCTGTAAGGTGTCCTGAAGTTCGGATTGGTAAGTTGCGATCGCCAACTGACCCGCAATCCGTTGCAAAAGGCGAATTTCCAAGCGTTTCCAGTCTCTAGTTTCTCTGCCTTGTTGCACAATTAACAATCCCCAGAGACTCTCCCGTTGCAGAATAGGCACAACCAACGTCCCACGACTTTGAGACTGTTCAATAAACTGGTGCAAGCACAAAGGCATCTCCTCCTGTTGTGTATCCCCCGGACTGTGAATAATCCCTTGTTGATAGCAATAGGAACAACTAGAGGGGAAATTGTCCGAAGGGAAATGAACTCCCGTCAAAGGCGGAAGATTCTCCCCCACCGCTTCAGCAATTTTTGTCCCTAGTGCCGGAGCTAAGGGAATATACTGGGGTTGGATTTGATAGACCAACACCCGATCCACCCCCAACAACCTTTGAATTTCCTGTACCGTCTTCTGGAGCAAGCGGGGTAAATCAAACGCCTCCTGAAGAGATTGGCTCATTTTACCGAAGAATTGCTCCCCTTCCACCTCTGCCGCTTGTTCCCGACCCATAGGCTCAAGAGTTTGATACAATCGCAAATTCCCCTGACGGATCACCCCCACAAATCGATCCTGTTCATCCACTACCGGAAAATAGGGAGAATCATCCAGCGCAGGAGCAACGAGACAATCCCCACAGACTCGCACCGGAGGAGGCAGGGATTCCATCACCTCACCCACTGTCAAATTCAGCCACTCTTCCCCCTTTAACACACCATAGAGCAAAGTTTCGAGGCTAAAAAGCCCCAAGGGTCGATCTTGCTCCCCAACGAGGGCGAGAGGGGCATTTTCTGGGCACTGGGCGGCCTGCATTCGGGCCAAAATTTCCTTAAGGGGAGTCTCAGGAGTCACCCGTAGAGGATTGGCCTCTAACCAAATTCGCCAATCATTCACCATTTACCGATATATTATCGCTGTTGACATCCACCCCACCCTAAACGGACAGGGATTCCATCGATTTCAACCCGTCAAAAATTGACAATTGTTGAAATGCTCGATGGGATAATACTCTTTTTTACCTAAAATGTCGGCTTGTTCGTGAAACGTTGCGCAGCAAAGGCTCTCGGTTTTACCGATGAGATGAAAAGCCGACCAATATAAGACAGCGAAGCACAACTAATATTCAGGGGAATCCTGATTCTCGACATATTTCTACGGTATTTATTCACCAAGACTATGTAGACAGTGAGATTAAATGTAGCCCGGCGAGTCTTAAAATAATTAATTTCCATACCCTTGACAGTTAGTGCAGTGAAATGCTATAACTCTAACATAACACATTGATTTGTTCTTGTGGTTGTGTTTTGGATAGGGATGAAAACGCCGCTAAAAACCTACTTCAAAAAGCGAATACTGTCGGGCGGACAGAAATTCAAGCCCTTGGACAGACTACCCACTGTCTATTAGGTGAAAGCCTCCTAGATAAGGTAACTGGATGAACAGGGAATCCCTCGCTTTTAGCGATGGGAGCGTCAATCTATTACAGCCCGCTAGTGGTCTGTCGCTGAAGTTTGGTAAGCTAGGCTTTAACCCTTTGCACCCCCAAGTCATGGAAGCTTTTGATCCCACCCCACCCCCTTGGACAGAACAAGCTAAACACGCCTTTTCTTTTTGTTGTCCCCGTTGTGGGGCTTCCTCTTACCAGGCCCAACGAGTTTGGATTAATCGCCGCGCCCCTGTAATCAGTGAAGACTATCGCCGTAAATGGCAGGAGTTCTATGAGTGCGACTGTGGACAGGTGTGGTGGGCTTGGAGTAGCGATCGCCCCCCCTCGGATCTGATCAATTCGGATCAATAAAATCGCTCGTAAAAATCCGGACAAAGTTACCCAAAGGTAGACAATGTTAGCACAAGCCCCACCCTTCTAGAGCGGCTTTCTCTTCGCCGATAGCCTGCCTCTGTGCTATAGTGATCTCGGATAAGGAGGGTAAAGTCAATGGACTCCCAACGAACTGAGAATCCCCTTGACTTTGGACTGGGGAGTGTCAAGGAACGCCAAAAAGTCGCCGTCTCAGGTTAACCTCGTCAATAGCGCGCTGATCTGTAGCGGCCTACACTATCGCTCATCCTAGTGCCTTAACCCTAGTGCCTTAACCCTAGTGCCTTAACCCTAGGGCGTTGCTCATCTTCTGTGAACCCCACAGAAAAATCTCAAAAACAGTACAAATATATTGTTGCAAAAAATAGCCGTGGTTTCTTCAAGCGTTCCACAATCTAGTTCTTCGACCCAAGCTCCCACCCGTTGTACTGGAGCTTTTGCCCTCATTGATAGTCTTGTGCGTCATGGGGTGAAACATATTTTTGGTTATCCCGGCGGAGCCATTCTGCCGATTTATGATGAAATTTATCGAGCCGAAGCCAGAGGCGATGTCCAACATATCCTAGTGCGACATGAACAGGGTGCCTCCCATGCGGCCGATGGTTATGCTCGCGCTACGGGGAAAGTGGGGGTTTGTTTTGCCACTTCTGGACCGGGGGCGACGAACTTAGTCACCGGGATTGCGACGGCTCATCTAGATTCTATTCCCATGGTGGTGATTACCGGACAGGTGGGACGGGCGGCCATTGGAACGGATGCCTTCCAAGAAACAGATATCTGGGGCATTACCCTACCCATTGTCAAGAATTCCTATGTGGTGAGACAGGCCGAAGATATGGCGCGCATTATCGCCGAAGCCTTCCATATTGCCAGTACAGGCCGCCCCGGTCCGGTGTTGGTGGATATCCCCAAAGATGTGGGACTCGAAGAGTGTAATTATGTGCCTGTGAATCCCGGTGAGGTCAAGTTAGCAGGCTATCGTCCCACGATTAAGGGCAATCCCCGCCAAATTAACGCGGCGATTCAGTTAATGCAGGAAGCCAGACGGCCATTGCTCTACATTGGGGGCGGGGCGGTTACGTCAGGGGCTCATCAAGAGTTGAAGCAGTTGGCGGAACATTTCCAAATCCCGGTCACAACCACTTTAATGGGCTTGGGGTCTTTTGACGAAAATCATTCCCTGTCCGTGGGAATGTTGGGAATGCACGGCACGGCCTACGCCAACTTTGCAGTAACGGAATGTGATTTGTTGATTGCGGTCGGGGCGCGCTTTGATGACCGGGTAACGGGGAAATTAGAGGCGTTTGCTTGTAAAGCCCAAATTATCCACATTGATATTGACCCGGCGGAAGTGGGCAAAAATAAAGCCCCCAATGTGCCGATTGTGGGCGATGTGAAGGTGGTGTTAAACCAAATCTTAGGTCGCGTTCACGAGTTGAATATTCCTCCGAGTGATGACCGTACCCATGCTTGGTTAGAGCAGATTAAGGAGTGGCGGAGAGATTATCCTTTAGTGGTGCCTCATCATGGGTCGAGTTTATCTCCTCAAGAGGTGATTGTGGAAATTGGCCGTCAAGCCCCCTATGCCTATTACACGACGGATGTCGGTCAGCACCAAATGTGGGCGGCGCAGTTTATTAACTATGGCCCCCGTCGCTGGATTTCTAGTGCAGGTTTGGGAACAATGGGTTATGGTCTACCTGCGGCTATGGGGGTGAAAGTGGCTTTACCCGAGGAGCAGGTGATTTGTATTAGCGGTGATGCCAGTTTCCAAATGAATTTACAGGAACTTGCGACCCTAGCACAGTATGGGATTAATGTCAAGACTGTGGTCGTCAATAATGGCTGGCAGGGGATGGTGAGGCAGTGGCAACAGACTTTCTATGGGGAGCGCTATGTGGCCTCGAATATGCAGGCTGGGATGCCGGATTTAGTCAAGTTAGCGGATGCTTTCGGGGTTAAGGGAATGTTAGTTCAGAAGCGGTCGGATTTGAAAGAGGCGATCGCAGAAATGTTAGCTCATAACGGTCCGGTGTTGGTGGATGCCCATGTCAAGCAGGATGAAAACTGTTATCCCATGATTGCCCCCGGCAAGAGTAACGCTCAAATGTTGGGTTTACCCGAAAAGAGCAAAATTGACCAAGCGGTGGGCATTATCCACTGTAGCCAATGTGGGGCGAAAAATTCAACGGCTCACAAATTCTGCTCCGAGTGTGGAACAAAACTCTAAGCGGGATATTGGGTAATCAGAAGCAGCGCTCAAAGTCTTTGTACTTTGGGCGTTTTTCTTTGGGCGTTTTTCTGGCAACTACAAATACCTGGGCAAACTCAACCTAAACCCGGGCAATATTTCCTCACCGGATAACTCTGCGGGTAAATCCTGCACTTCTACCTCTTTCCCCAACCGATAAATTTCTACTTGTTGCTGTTGGGGGTTAATGAGCCATGCTAATTGTACCCCCGCGTCCATAGAGTCTTGCATTTTATTATGGAGCATTTTTAAATCATCAGTTGCTGACCTTAATTCAATTACAAAATCCGGTGCAATGGGGGGGAATTTCTGCCGTTGTTCGGGGGTTAATGCGGCGTAACGTTCCTGGCGAATCCATGCCACATCGGGGGAACGGTTGGCACCATTGGGTAATATAAATACAGTGGAGGAACTAAAGATATAGCCTAGGTTAGTTTGTCGATTCCAGATTCCCAAATCAATGATTAAATCGGCTTCTCGATTGCCGCTATCCCCTCCAACAGGTGGCATAATAATTAATTCTCCTTGAGCCGTGCGTTCAAAGTTTAAGTTGCGATTATTTTGACACAACTGATAAAACTGTTCATGACTTAGATTAACTTGGTCTAAATTTAAGGTTAAAGGGGTCATGGTTTTTGGCATAGTTACACTATTTCTCCACTGATAATAGTTGCCGTAGTAGTAGGGTGCGTTAGGCACTTGCTTAAATATTAAATGAAATCCAACCCATCTGATAAGTGCCGTAACGCACAAATTCCCTCTGTAGGCTGCGTTACGCGCTTGCTAGAAGGTGAAATCACAAGAATCAAGGAAATAGCACCGTAACACACCAATTCCCAGTAACGCACCGATTCCCGTAGGGTGTGTTAGGCGCTAGGTTGAAGGGGAAATCATAAGAATCAGTAGGGTTGTGGTGCATTACGGCGCTGATAAACTTGGTTGAGTTTGATTCCAGTTTTAAAAAGCGCCTAACGCACCCTACAATCTGGATTAAATACATTAAGCTAGGAAAATTATAGCATCATTCATTAGTGACGATCGCCTATTGCCTTTTGATTATGACTCAAACCATTACCAGACCCATATCCTTTGATGAATTTGTAACCTGGTATCCAGAAAATGCCAGACGCAGGTATGAACTACACAGCGGGAATATTATAGAAATGCCGTTAGGAACAGGATCTCACTCTAGTATTATAGGATTTATCTGCTTAAAATTGGCAGTTCAAATTGACCGTTGCGAATTACCTTACTCTATCCCCGGTGACTGTTTGCTGAAACCCTTAGATGACAATGAATCAGGTTATCAACCAGATATAATCGTGTTGAATAAAGGCGAGTTAAGTAACGAACCTCGTTGGCAAAAAGAGTCTATTATTACCTTGGGGAGTTCGGTGCGGTTAGTGGTGGAAGTGGTTAGCACTAACTGGCAGAATGATTATCTGAGACAAGCTGGAGATTATGAATTAATGGCAATCCCAGAATATTGGGTTGTGGATTATTTAGGGTTAGGAGGACGGCGTTTTATTGGTGAACCCAAATCTCCCACCCTTTCAATTTATATAATGGTTAATGGGGAGTATGAAGTTAAGCAATTCCGAGGGAATGATAAGGTTGAGTCTGTGGCTTTTCCTGAATTAGACTTAACGGCTAAACAGATTTTTGAGGCTTAACTTTCCCGTAGAGTGTGTTAGGCACTGGGTTGAAGGGGAAATCACAAGAATCAGTAAGGTTGTGGTGCGTTACGGCGCTGATAAACTTGGTTGAGTTTGATTCCAGTTTTAAAAAGCGCCTAACGCACCCTACAATCTACGAATCGGAAGGGTAGCAAGGCTCTCGGTAGGGCTTGAGAGGCACACCTAGACTGGGTTTCTCGAATTTTTCCCTCCCCCCTTGACATTTTTCGAGTAAACGGTAACAATAGATACAGAAACAAAAACAATCGTTCATCCCCAAAAGACTCTAAGTTGAGAGTCCCCCTCTTGGGAGACGGAAGTAGGGAGCCATCCCGAAGGAACGCGCCTCATTTAACGAACACGATACGCTCGCTATGGAGGCGAAGACCATGCAAACGAGAACTGCGCAATCGAAAACTACGCAACTCACTTATCGCGGTGTTACTTACGATTATCAACCCAGCCCAGTGGACACAGTAGAAATGGGTGTAACGGGTAAGTATCGCGGTTTGGAATGGCGATTCCGCAATCTGCAAAAACCCCCGGTTCAAAAACCAACGTTAGATTTAATCTATCGGGGTGTTCATTATCGCACAGGTGCTGAGAGCAATAACTCAGGGAACGGCAATACACCTGTTCAAGAAACCGTTAATTCTCATCCTTCTGTTCGTCAGAAAGCTTGTGCCTTATTCTGGCAAAATCAACGGGATAATTTACACCGTCAACGGGTGATGTTCAATCGTGCCGCCCAAGAGATTGGTTTAACTGCACAGTTGGTTTAGTGTGTTGAGTTCAGGAACAGCATTTGTAGTGACCTATTGCTTTTGCTAGTCCTGAATACCTGTCTGAAAAAACCCGGTTTCTCTGCTTGTTCTGACAGGGGGAAACCGGGTTTCTTATACCAACCAATTTAACTTGAGTTGTGTGCAGTAGAGGGAGGTTTGGGGAAGGGGGAACAGGGAACAGGGAACAGGGGAAATTCAGGCTTTTGCCCTCAAGTCTATTTCATTGGGTATAATCACCCCGTAGGTTAGGCACAGGAAAAGCGTAACCCAACAAAACAATAAAATTAGGTGATCACCGTAGGTTTATCCCGTCCGGTAAACTCCTGAATTTTTGCCACTTCATTGGCCAATTGAATTAAATCTCCTAACGCTTCTTGGGTGTCGCGCTGATGTTGGCTTACATCGGGTTCATAACTTTCTAAATACACCCGCAAGGTTGCCCCTTTGGTGCCAGTTCCCGATAAACGGAAAACCATACGGGAACCATCGGTAAAACCAAGGCGAATCCCTTGTTTTTGGCTCACACTGCCATCTACAGGATCCGTATAACTGAAATTATCGGCATATTTAACTTGATAGTGGCCCAAGGTTTGACCGACTAAACTGGGGAGTTTGGCCTCTAATTCCGTCATCAGTTGTTGGGCGGGTTCACTGGCTACTTCTTCGTAGTCGTGACGGGAGTAGAAGTTCCGGCCGTAGGTTGCCCAGTGTTCTGTGACAATTTCTTCAACAGATTTCCCTGTAACGGCGAGGATATTTAACCAGAATAAAACCGCCCAGAGGCCGTCTTTTTCCCGGATATGATTGGAGCCGGTGCCGAAACTTTCCTCTCCGCAGAGGGTGGCTTTATTGGCATCTAAGAGGTTGCCGAAGAATTTCCATCCGGTGGGGGTTTCGTAACAATCAATGCCTAATTTAGCAGCTACGCGGTCTACCGCTTCGCTGGTGGGCATGGAACGCGCTACTCCGGTGAGTCCGTTTTGATATCCGGGGACAAGGTGGGCGTTGGCGGTGAGAATGGCTAGACTGTCGCTGGGAGTAACGAAGAAGCGACGACCGAGGATCATGTTGCGATCGCCATCTCCATCAGAAGCCGCCCCAAAATCCGGCGCATCCTCCCCAAACAGCACCTTAACCAACTCTTCCGCATAGACTAAATTCGGGTCTGGGTGTCCCCCCCCAAAATCCTCTAACGGGACTCCATTTTGCACCGTCCCCTCTGCTGCCCCCAAACGTTGTTCAAAAATCGCCCGGGCATAAGGGCCTGTCACCGCATGGAGAGAATCAATACACATCCCGAAATTCCCCCCCGTCACCAGTTGGCGGATTTTCTCAAAATCAAACAGGCTTTCCATTAACTCCAAATAAGGCACAACAGAGTCAATCACCTCGACCTCCATTGTCCCCAACTTGAACGACCCCACCCGGTCTAAATTAATATCCGCCGCTTCTAAAATTTTATATTCCGTGATTTCCTGCGTCCGGGCAAAAATCGCCTCCGTCACCTTCTCCGGAGCCGGCCCCCCATTACTAATATTGTATTTCACGCCAAAATCCCCCTGGGGTCCTCCGGGATTATGACTGGCCGAGAGAATGATTCCCCCAAAAGTTTGATACTTACGGATGATACAAGACACGGCCGGAGTGGATAAAATTCCCCCTAGCCCCACTAAAACCTTGCCAATCCCATTGGCGGCAGCCATTTTGAGGATAACTTGAATCGCCTCTCGGTTGTAATAGCGACCATCCCCCCCGACCACTAGGGTTTGTCCAGTGATACCCTCTAAGCTGTCAAAGATGGATTGAATAAAATTTTCTAAATAGTGCAGTTTTTGAAACGCCGGGACAGACTTTCTCAGTCCAGAAGTCCCCGGTTTTTGATCCTTAAACGGTGTAGTTGAGACAGTGCGAAGATTCATGACCTTAAGCTGGGAGTTTTCACGCTTATCTTACAATGCCATTGGCCCCTCAATCGGGAGTCGGGGAATAGGGAACAGGGAACGGGGAACAGGGAACAGGGAATTGGGTGTCGGTGTAGGGGCGCAATGCTTGCGCCCTAGGGAGTCGGGAGTCGGGAGTCGGGAATCGGGAATAGGTAATAGGTAATAGGGAATAATTATCAACTCCCCCTCTCCCCTGCTCCCCTGCTCCCCTGCCCCCCTGCTCCCTGTTCCCTGTTCCCGGTTCCCTAAAATAAAAGAGTTTTGGCTATTCACTAGCCACTATTCCCCTGCTCCCCCGTCCCGTTCCCTCCCCTAATAAACAACCGTCTTAGGCACCAACACCCTCATCTCCCCTTCCCCCTGACCTAAACCTACACCGAGAAAGCCTTGTTCACTGTACACTCGCAGCACAGCCCCTCCCACCTCCTCCGACAACAACACCCTTTGACCCTGACACCAACGTTGGGCTTCCTCCTCCCCTAACACCACCTTGGGTAAATGTCCTAAAGGCATATCCACCCCCAAAGGACTAAAACTGCCCCCCTCTACCTGTGCCGCCAACTCCTCCAACGTCACCCCTTCCCCTAACCTCATGCCACAACTTAACGTCCGCGTCAAATGCGCTAGCGTCCCCCCTACCCCTAATTTTTCCCCCAAATCCCGGGCAATCGACCGGATATAAGTCCCGCCCCCACAATCAATGTCTACCTCCAACTCCGGCCACTCCCCAGTCTGCCAACTCACTAGCGCCACCCGGTCAATCTTTACCAATCGCCTTGGTACTTCTACCACTTCCCCCGCCCTTGCCCTGGCATACAGGGGTTTTCCTCCCTGCTTAATGGCACTATACACAGGCGGCATCTGTTCAATTTCTCCCACAAACTCCCCTAACAACACCTCCACGGCCTCCCGTGTTACCCCCTCGGCTGAAGTCGTCCCTAAAACCTCTCCCTCTAAATCATCCGTACTGGTACGAACCCCTAAACGAATGCGCGCCCGGTAGGACTTGCCCTCGGGCAAATACTGCAACAAGCGCGTTGCCCGACCCAAGGCAATGGGCAAAACCCCCGTTGCTGCCGGGTCTAAGGTTCCGCCATGTCCTACGCGCTTCAGTTTCAGCAGTCGTCGCACCCTTGCCACACAGTCATGAGATGTCAAACCAGCCGATTTGTTAAGATTTAAGAAGCCAAACACAGGCAATTAATTATTAATTATTAATTATCAGGACTCGGTAGACCCTACTCAGTCAGCCCTACTCCGTGAGCCATTTTCACATAGCCCAGGGCAATATCTTCCTTGGGTCAGAGTGCAGACCGAATTTTGCCCTTGATAATAACAGGCGGGGATCAGCAATGATAAAATTGTAAACATAATTTAAACTCCCCTGATTTTCTCGCCCGGAGTCTAGGCGAGATAAATTCATTGGGATTATAACAAAATTTGTGTTAAAAGGTCAGATTTTTTTATTATTTTTAGTTAGTTTGCTTAAGTAAAAAGACTCATGCTATTATTTGAATAGTTATAACCTTGATAACAATTGGACAGACGCAAAGTTAGTCTGGAAGGGAACGTGGACAACCACAATGCAAAAATCTTGGTCGTAGATGATGAGCCTGCGGTGCGGCGAATTTTAGAAACTCGTCTCTCGATGGTGGGCTATGAAGTCGTCACCGCATCGGACGGAGAGGAAGCCTTGAAATTATTTGATCAAGAGTCTCCCGATCTGGTCATTTTAGATGTTATGATTCCCAAAGGAGATGGCTATTATATCTGTCAAGAAATACGAAAATTCTCTGAAATTCCTATCATTATGCTCACGGCTTTATCCGATGTTGCAGACCGGATTACAGGGTTGCAAATTGGAGCAGATGATTATTTAGTAAAACCTTTTTCTCCGAAAGAACTAGAAGCCCGGATTAGTACCATTTTACGACGGGTGAAAAAGACAGAATACCGTTCTAATCCTGATGGCGGGGTCTTGCGGATTGGTAAACTGACGGTAGACACCAACAAGCGCAAGGTATTTTCTGGCAATAGTATTGTCCGCTTGACTGAAATTGAGTTTAATGTGCTGCAACTGTTGATTCGTCAGGCGGGGGAGCCGATTTCTAGAGCGGAGATTCTAGAGGCGATTTGGGGTTATACTCCTCGTCAAACGGGGGATTTACGCTTAGTCGATGTTCATATTTCCCGGTTACGGGGCAAGATTGAAAACGACCCCAAACAACCGGAATATATCATCACGGAACGGGGGATGGGTTATTCTTTCCAGCGCTTACTGGACTATCCTCAAGGGGGTGCTTCCTCTCAGGTGATGAGTGCGGGAATTGCCATGGATTAGGATAGGATTCAAGAAGGTCTGAAGAGTTAATCAATGAGTGCTGTATTTCGTGATTTGCTGAAAAAAATCGGGAGTGGTCCCCATACGGGGAAGAATTTGACTTGGGATGAGGCCAAAACCGCTACTTTGATGATTTTGAGAGAGGAGGCGACTCCGGCTCAAATTGGGGCGTTTTTGATTGCTCATCGGATTAAGCGGCCGACGGGGGAGGAGTTGGCGGGGATGTTGGAGGCTTATGATGAACTGTGTCCTCGTTTGGGGGATGTGGGGGGGGAATCTGAGGTGCTGGTGTTGGGGACTCCCTATGATGGGCGATCGCGCACAGCCCCGGTTACAGTTCTCACAGCCTTGATTTTAGCGGCTTCTGGGCGGTCTGTGGTTCTGCATGGGGGGGACGCTATGCCCACTAAATACGGAATTCCCCTGGTGCAAATTTGGCAAGCTTTGGGGGTAGATTTTCGCCCCTTAACTCTCGATGCTGTCCAGAAGATGCTGGAAACAACCGGGCTAGGTTTCTTTTATACCCCTGCCCATTTTCCGGGATTTGACGCTCTCACCACCTATCGGGACGAAATCGGCAAGCGTCCACCCTTTGCGACTTTAGAGTTGATTTGGTCGCCCTATGAGGGGAATTATCACCTGCTGGCGGGATATGTGCATCCCCCGACGGAACATTTTATCCAAGAGGCGTTGAGATGGCGGGAGGTGGGGAAACATACGTTAATTAAGGGTTTAGAGGGGAGTTGTGATTTACCTCGCGATCGCACCGCCATTATAACCTGTCACGATCCCGGCAATTTCGAGGCACGAGAACGCCTCAAACTCCATGCCCGGGATTACGGTTTAGGGGGAACAGAAGTCCCCTTAAACTCCCCAGAAGAGTTACTCAGCCAAATCCGCGCCACCCTTGCAGGACAAACGTCCCCACTCTGGCCGGCGGTCCTGTGGAATGGGGGCTTTTATCTGTGGCGTTGTGGTCAAGTCGCCCAACTCTCCGAGGGCATCCAACAAGCTCAAAACCTACTGGAAAGTGGGCAGGTAGCGGCTAAATTAGAGCAAATTAACAAAAATGTTGGGGAATTCCCTTCCTCGCCAACGGCAGGGTGGGGTAAGTTCACGACCCTGTAACATACTCATGGGTCAGAAAAGGAACAGCCACCACTTCCCCCGTAGCCTCCCCCACCTGTACCGTTAAACCTGCCCCTCCGGCCTTAGTTTTAATGTAGGCTAAACCCCAAATCCCATCGGGGGTGCTGGTGCAACTGGTCAGAACTCCGATTTTCTGTTCCCCCACCTTCACCGCTTGGCCGGGGGAAACCCCTTGATTCAATTTCACCCCCCAAAGGCGCTGTTTCACCCCTTGATAGGTGTTGAGGCGGGCAATCGTTTCCTGACCAATGTAACAGCCTTTATTAAAGGAGATAGCGCCCCATAATCCCGCTTCTAGGGGGTTATAGTCCTCCGTGAGTTCTAATTCCGGGGCTGGACAACCTTGGCGAATGCGCAATTGTTCCCAAACCTGTTCCCCCACTGGTTGAATCCCCAAATCCCTCAACGTCTCCCCCAGACTGGCAACATGAGCTTGAGGCACAATCAGGGTATAACCGGGCAGACCTAAACCATTGCCCACCGCCACCCGTACCTCTACCCCTCCGAGGTTAAAGACTCCGTGAGAGGCTTCTGGCTGCCCCTGTAAGGCTTCTAACCCCAAGGTTTTGATTTTTTCCTCATTAAAGACCCCAAACAGGCGAAAAACGGCGAATTCTGCGGAAATATCCTGAATTTTAACCCGATCCATTGGGAATAGATAGCGGTCTAACCAAAGGAGCAGATTTTCCCGTTGACTGGGGGAAACGAGGGTTAAGACACTGTTTTCTGTGACGTAAACCGTGGCTAAATCAAGGGTGCGAGCGGTGGAGGTGACAAAAACCGTCTGACAGCCCGCTCCGGGTTTGAGCGTTTGGATTTGATTTGTGCTTTGATTGTGGAGGAATTGCCGACAGTCTTGGTCTGAGAGTTCTAACAATCCGTTTTGAGCGGGAAGATACATCCACACCCCGGAGCCTGAAATGATGCTCAGATAGGCTTCTGAGTCATTCCCCAAGGGACTGGGACTCTCTGGGGAGAAAGTCGCTCCCTGTTGTTGTATTTCCTGTTGTAAATCGCTCATGAACAGCCTAGGGATTGGGGTTTAGTGGCACGTTGATCATTGAGTATAGCTTTCAGGCCTCTATGGAGCAATCCAGCCCAGGGAATAATGATCAATTTTGACGCTCCACCCCCTGATTTTTTCCCCACCTCAATCAAAGGATGGGGTTGTGAACTGAAACACATCCAAATTGAGAACCTCTTTATAGCGTTTAGTTGCCCGAATTTCTCCCCTAACGAAGGAAGCCGATAGGGTTTCTCCCCTACTAACTCAACACTCGCAACTGAGAACCTTGTTCCGTTTTCTGTACTTCTATCCGATACTGGAACGCTTCCTTAAATTGGGGCATATGGGTAACGGCTAAAATACAAGCGAAATCACTGGCAATGGCGTTAATGGCGGCAATGAGGCGATCGCATCCTTCCCCATCTTGGGTGCCAAATCCCTCATCGACAATTAGCATTTGCAATGATGCCCCAGAACGTTGGGCTAACAGTCGCGCTAGGGCTAAACGAATGGAAAAGTTAATGCGAAAGGCCTCGCCCCCGGAATACGTCTCATAAGCGCGGGTCCCTTGGGCATCAGCAATCAGAATCTCTAGGGTGTCAATCATTTTGGCGTTTTTCTTGCCTTGATTGCTCTTGCTTACCTTTTGGGTAATAAATTGAACGTGTAGTTGATTCCCCGTCAAGCGAGCGAGAATCTGGTTAGTTTCGGCTTCAAGTTGGGGGAGAATATTCTCAATCATTAGTGCCTGAATGCCATTTTTCCCGAAGGCTTGGCTCAGTTCCTGATAGACTCGGTACTGTTGGCGGACCTTTTGAATCTTTTCCTGAGTCCGTTTATATTCCTGCTCGTAGTGTTCAAGTTGGCGCAATTGTTCCCCTAAGCGCCCTTGTTCGGCAATCCGATGATCTAACGCCTGTCGATTTTCTTGTAGGGTTTGTTCTAAGGCTTGGATTTGGGGGCGATAGTCGGGTATTTCTGCCATGCGGCTGATTAACTGCTGAATCTCTTGCCCCGTGTTCTGGCGATCTTGTTCTCGCACCTGTAATAACTGCCGTTTTTCCTCCTCTTGACCTTGGACTTGGGGCAGTTCGGCCTGAGCTTGTTTGAGTTGATGATAGCGCAGTTCGGCCCCCTGCATGGCGCGCAAGGTTTCGGTGAGGTGACTATGTTCCTGACGATTATAGCCCAGGGCGCTCATTTGAGCTTTGACTTGTTGAATCTGCCGTTGCAGATCGGAGTTTTGTTCGAGTTGGGCGATCTGTTGTTGGATTTGGGTCAGGCGATCGCACAATTGGGGCCGTTGACGGGCTAACTCCCCTTGTTTCCGCTTGGCATCGTCAATTTTCGACTGTTTAATTTCCGCCCACTGTCGCTGTTTCACCTCCCCCTGCACTAACGCATGGGTTTGTTCATCATAGTTTAACTGCACTATCCTTTCATTGAGTTGGTGCAGTTCCTGATGGAGTTCTAGGGCATAGCCCCCCACCGTCAGAGAGCGTTCTAACTCGCTCATCTCCTCTTCAAGTTCTTGCAGTCGTTCGTACTGCTCACAACTGTGTTCTAACTGGGCTTCTAACTGGCCTCGTTCTTGAGTCAAGGTGGGATGCACCTTTAATTCTTGCTCCAGTTGTTTATATTCCTGCCGCAGTTTGGTTAACTCTCGCTCACAAGTGGCCATATCTTCTCGAATCGCCCAGATTTGTTTTTGCAGTTGTTCCTGTTGCGCTTGGGTTTTTTCGATCACATGGCGGCGATGGTCTTCATCAAGAGCGCGATCGCACAAGGGACAGACTGCCCCCTGCACCGCCAATAAATCCAGCTTTTGCTGTAACTCCCCAATTTGCTGTTCATTCTGCCGTTCCTGCTCCTCCAAACGACTGCGGAACAAGTTCCGTTCTTGTCCCTTATCATGCACTCGTTCCCGATAGACCTGTTTTTTTTCCAACGCCACCACCTGAGCATCAACACTTAAAATCCGTTGTCGCAACTGAGGAATCGCGGAGATTTGTTCCTCAATCCTCCCCTTAGTCACTTGCAACTGTTCCAAGCGCGCTTGATAACGGGCGCGAACTCGCTCCACTTCCATCCCCAAACGGTGACGCTGTTCCAACAGAGGGGACACCTCCAACTTGAGCGCATCTAATTCTTGGAGCCGTTGACGAGAACGTTGTAGTTGTTCCAAGGCCGCCCGAATCTCCCCCTCCTGACTCAAAATTCCCAGAATTTCCTGTTCCTGTTGCTCCAAATGAGCCAGACGAGTTTGTTCCTGTCCCAAGGAGAGACTTAACTCATTCTTGCGTTGCAGTAACTGCTGCTGTAACTGTTGGTGCTGCTGTTGTAACTCCTGATAGACCTGAAACTTTTGGGCGAAATTCTGCTCCTGTTGGCGCAACTGTAACAACTGCTCATACTGGGCTTGAATCTCGGGGCCTTGTTCCACCAACTGCTGTAAGCCCCTAGAGCGCTGCTGGAACTGCTCAATTTCTTGTCGAAGGCGATCGCAATCTTGCGCCAACTGTTGACACTGATTCTGCTGCCACGTTAACTGATTCTCCCAATATTGGCGACTATGTTCCTCCTTCTGCAAATGAGTCCGTTCCCCCTTCAGTTTCTCCTGTTCCCCTTGCAATCCTTCAATCTGAATCCCTAGCTGCTCCTGTTTCTCAATAATCTCCCCCCGTTCCCCCAGTCGGCCCTGTAACGGGCCTAGAGTCGCTTCCAAAACCTCCACCTCAGCCTTAAACTGTTTCGCCTGATCCTTCGCCCTCTGGGACAAAACCTCATAATGATCCAGCTTCAGCAAATCCGCTAACACCTGCTTCCGTTCCGTCGGACGGCGTAACATAAACTCATCCGCCCGACCTTGACGCAAATAGGCCGAATTGACAAACGTATCATAATCCAACTTCAAGGTTTCAATAATCTGCTGTTGTGTTGCCTTAACTCCCTTCCCACTAATGGCACGGAAACGCCCATCCCCCGTCATCACCTGAAACTCTAAACTCCCACTGCGCCCCCTCGGACGACTGCGAATAATGCGATAGGTTTGGTCATCGCTGCAAAAGGTAAAATCTACCCGGACATCCTTCGTTCCCGCATTAATCACATCGTCCTCCGTCGCCGCCCGACTTTGCCCCCACACCGCCCAAGTAATCGCCTCCAACAGCGACGACTTCCCCGCCCCATTGGCCCCACAAATACAAGCCGTATGTAAACCCCGAAAATCTAACGTCACTTGGCGATAACTCAGGAAATTCTTCAGGGTCAGTTGTAACGGAATCATACTTTTCGATCTCCCTGAAAATACGGAGCAACATTCAGCACAATCATTGAGAAAATTTTTCTTTAAAATACTCCCAGATTAGCAAATCCTATGTTACTCTTATAGTAAGGCTTTTAAAGATTTTGTACACTCGTTCTGAGTGCAAAGCTCTTTTAACTGAGAAGCAGTCTGATCAATAGCAGTTCGATTCCTTGTGTTCTACAATACCGAACTGTTGCCTCCGCCCTTTGTGTTTAGAGCTTCTTAGGCGAGGGTTTGATAACCCTGTTGTGATAGCCCTTGGGGATTTTGTCCCCGTTTCCGAAAATTGGTGATCTTGGAGTAGTCAGGTCTGGCCCACCCGCCAACCTGTTCAGGTGAGACTTCAGGATTGACAGGTTGAAGGATTCGAGACAAAATGCTGAGAAGGGTTCTCAAGACCAGAATAAGCGGCTCTGAGCGAAGTGGTTAGGATGGAAGATAATACAGCTTTGCTCTGGGAGATCAAGCGTTTTAGCTAAAGGGCTTTTGGCTAGTATCTTTGAATGGGGTCTTGAGGGTGAGGGGAGTGCTAACAGGAATTGGATGCTCGTCCAGTTCAGGTTTAGTCGTGGATTAGTTCAATGATATCCTAACCCCATTGCTCCAATCTAGAACAGTTAAAAGTCTAGAAGGTCTGAGCATGAGATTCCTAGAGTTCATACTTCAAAGTTGAGGCTTGGGTTTCCTGCATCTGCCTCAAAGCCTTTGTCACACAAACCCCTGAAGGGTTCGTTCTCGACCCGTGACGGGTTAGCCCGTGAGTCAGTCCAAGAACGGTTCAGGCGTTCGTGAAGCCTTCCCGATGGAGAGTTCCTTTCCCTCGTCCTGCTTCGCCCTGCCTGCAAACGCCAGATTAGCCATTGCTTGAACAACTGAATAAAAAACTGAATAAAAAACTGAATAACGTTTAAGTTTAAAATCCCCTTGACTTTCCCCCACTCATAACCTTGGAGGTGTACCCATGATGATCCTGTTAGTGGCCACAAGCTACTTAATGTTTATCTATATATTGTTATGTTTAGCGCAACGTTTAATCAAAATCAACCAAACCTCAACGCGAGAGGTGCGTTAAGAGGTGCGTTAAATCGTGATCGTCCAATGATGATGAACAGGGGATAGGAAGCGTTCAATCCTATCCCCTTTTTCGTGAGTTCGGGCAACATTTGGGATAGACTGAAGCCAACTGACCCCTCGCCCAACCTTAGAGAAATCATGAAGCGTAGACAGTTTGTTCAGAGTAGTGCGATCGCCGGAACCACAGCCGCCGCCCTCGTTGCTTGTCAAACCAACCCCTCGCGCTCCCCCTCCACCGACTCCCCAAGTCTCCCCCAATTACAATGGCGCATGGCCACCAGTTGGCCTCAATCCTTAGACACCATCTACGGCAGCGCCGAGGCCTTTTGTCAAAAAATTAGCGACATGACCGGAGGTCGCTTTAGAATCACCCCCTTTGCGGCAGGGGAAATCGTCGGGGGGTTAGAAGTCCTTGATGCCGTCCAAAGTGGAGCCGTAGAATGTGGTCACACCGCCGCCTATTATTACATCGGCAAAAGTGCCGCCCTGGCCTTCGGGACAACCGTCCCCTTTGGCCTCAATGCCCAACAACATAACGCTTGGCTCTATAGTGGTGGCGGTTTAGAAGCCATGAGGAAAATTTACGCCAACTTCAACATCATCAACTTTCCGGCCGGGAATACCGGGGCGCAGATGGGGGGCTGGTTTAAACGGGAAGTGAATACCCTCACCGATTTACAGGGCTTAAAAATGCGCATTCCGGGCTTAGGGGGGAAAGTGATGGAACGCTTAGGGGTCAACGCCCAAGTTTTGCCGGGGGGGGAAATTTTCCTCGCCCTAGACCGGGGAACCATTGATGCGGCCGAATGGGTCGGCCCCTATGATGACGAAAAATTAGGTCTGCACAATGCCGCCCAATACTACTACTATCCCAGTTGGTGGGAACCTGGAGCCGCCTTAGAAGTACAGGTGAATAAAACCGCTTGGGAGGGATTGCCCCCAGAGTATCAAACCATTGTTCAGGCCGCCAGTTATCAGGTCAATCTGGAGATGTTAGCCCGCTATGACCGTTTAAATCAAGAAGCGTTACAGCGCTTACTCGCTGGAGGGACTCAATTACGGCGTTTTTCCCCAGAAATTATGGCAGCTGCCCAAGGGGTAGCCTTTGAGATTTACGCCGAAACCGCCAACCAAGATACCACGTTTAAAGAAGTGTATGAACCGTGGCGAGAGTTCCGGGATAAAATCCTACAGTGGCACAAAATCAATGAGTTGAGTTTAACCAATTTTGTGGCGGAAACCTTGTAAATCAATGGGGTTGGGTTTGTTTTGATGGACGTGTGGTTAACCATAGCGCGCTGGATTGATCGACTGAATGAGGGGATTGGTCGCCTCAGCACAGGATTAGTTTTAATTTTAGTGGGCGTTGGGGTTTGGAACGTGTTGGCGCGCTATCTGGGTCAATATATTCAGCAAAATCTCGCCTCTAACGCCTTGATTGAGATTCAATGGTATCTCTTCGCCCTGATTTTCTTTTTGGGGGCGGCCTATACCCTGAAGCATAACGGCCATGTGCGGGTGGATATTTTTTATAAAAATTGGGACAGACGGAAACAGGCGATCGCCAACTTAATCGGCATCACCTGTTTTCTACTCCCCTTCTGCTGTCTCGTCCTCTACTTTTCTTGGCAAACCATCCTTCAATCTTGGCTCATCCGGGAAATGTCCCCAGATCCCGGCGGATTGCCCCGCTACCCCATAAAATCTATGGTACTGGTCAGTTTTAGTCTACTCATCCTCCAAGGTCTCTCCGAAGGCATCAAAAACTTCGACCGCTTAAAAAACCATCCCCCCTCCCCCACAGATTTACGCTCCGAGGAGGAAAATCATGGGCTATGACTGGTTAGGCCCAGCTATGTTTGCCGGGGCCTTACTCTTTCTGTCCTTGGGCTATCCCGTCGCCTTTTCCTTGGGGGGAGTCGCCATTCTCTTTGGTTTAGTGGGAGTTGCCCTAGATATCTTTAATCCTCTCTTTCTCACCGCCTTACCCCAACGCATCTTTAACATTATGGCCAACTACACCCTCCTGGCCATCCCCTACTTCGTCTTTTTAGGGGCGATGTTAGAAAAAACTGGGCTAGCGGAAAACCTACTGGAAACCATGGGAATTCTCTTCGGACGACTGCGGGGAGGACTCGCCTTAGCGGTGGTTTTCGTGGGCGCTCTCCTGGCCGCTTCTACGGGGGTAGTGGCCGCTACTGTAGTCGCGATGGGCTTAATTTCCCTCCCCGTCATGTTGCGTTATGGGTATGACAAACAATTGGCAACAGGGGTTATTGTTGCCTCGGGGACTTTAGGGCAAATTATCCCCCCCAGTTTAGTGTTAGTGGTCTTAGGGGATCAATTGGGGATTTCCGTGGGGGATTTATTCATTGGAGCCTTTATTCCCGGCCTCCTGATGGCTGGGGTGTTTGCTCTTCATGTGTTGATCGTTGCCTTTTTGCGTCCCGATGTCGCCCCTGCCCTACCGGAGTCAGTGCGCAATATTGGTCGGGGAGAATTAGCCCGTCGGGTGGTGAGTGTGATGATTCCTCCTTTGTTGTTGATTGGCTTAGTGTTGGGGAGTATTTTCTTCGGCATTGCTACCCCCACGGAAGCGGGGGCGGTGGGGTCTTTAGGGGCGATCCTTTTGGCCGCCCTGAAGGGGAGATTAACTGGGTCTGCTTTGGCCGAGGTGAGTGATTCGACCCTCCGGATTAGTAGCATGGTGATCTTTATCTTGTTTGGGTCTACGGCCTTTAGTTTGGTTTTTCGGGGGTTACACGGCGATCGCTTTATGTTTGATCTCCTCACCAACTTACCCGGTGGAACCCTTGGGTTTTTGCTGGTGAATATGGTCGTGATCTTTCTGTTGGGCTTCTTTATCGACTTTTTTGAGATTGCCTTCATTATCATCCCCATTTTCGCCCCCGTCGCCCAGGCGTTAGGGTTAGATATGCTTTGGTATGGGGTTATTTTGGGCGCAAACTTACAAACGTCTTTTTTGACCCCGCCCTTTGGTTTTGCCCTGTTTTTCCTGCGTGGCGTAGCCCCTCCTGAAATCACCACAGAGGACATTTATCGGGGAGCAGTTCCTTTTATTATCTTGCAGGTTTTGGTTTTGGTTGTGTTGATTCTCTTTCCCCCTTTGGTGACATTTTTACCGTCTTTGGGGTAGGGGAATCCAGACTTGGGGGGGGTATTCATTGGTACAATATTCACTCAGTATTCCCTCAAGGTAAAACGTTTTAAGTTGTGGTTAGAAGATGTGATTTTGACGGGCTTGGAGTACTGGAATAAGAGTATTTAGGGTTGGCTGAATAAGGGAGTTGGGAGTCGGGAGTCGGGGAAGAGGTAAGAGGGAATAATTATCAATTCTCCCCTGCTCCCCTTAAAACTGCTCTAATTCCGCAACCACTTGAGCCAATTCTCGCCATAAAACGGTTTCTTTGTGATGGGTGTAAACCGTTAATAGGGATTGATAAAACCAGAGACTTAACTCCCGCCCCCCGGCAAAATGACTCCAAATGCTTGAGCCTTGTTGACGTAAAGACCAAAGCAACGAGCGCCCATTATGGAGTTTATCGGCTAAAGAGACTAACTGCACCGAGGGACTCCCGGCTTGAATTTGTTTTAAATACTGGATTTTGCGCGCTTGCCAAGGGGGTTTCGGCAGATTCTGGAATTCTGTACAACCTTCGACGATGGCGGCGACCGTGGGACCAAAACGCTTTAAGATGTCTTGGCGGGTGGGTTCTCCGCCTTGGTCTTCAATGGCATCATGGAGTAATGCGGCGATCGCCTCTTCCTCACTTCCCCCTGCTTCCAAAACCAAGGCACTCACCGCCATTAAATGGGCTATATAAGGCACTTTCCCCACCTTACGCCTCTGGTTTTGGTGGAGACGAGTCGCATAAACTAGCGCCTGCTCAAAACGTTCGCTTAAATCTGCCATCTTGAAACCCCCTCGTCTGCGTTAGGATCACTGCTAAGGCCTATGATACGAGAACATTATGACCGGGAATACTGACCCCTCGAAAGGGAAAATTTTAGTGGTGGATGATTTGCCAGAAAATCTTCGTTTACTGGCAGAAGTTCTCAGTCAGCAGGGCTATGAAGTGCGTTTAGCCCCCGATGGAAAATTTGCCCTGGCCAGTATTTCCCGCTTTCACCCCGACTTAATCCTCCTTGATATTAATATGCCCCAGATGGACGGCTATGAGGTCTGTCGCTATTTGAAATCTCAACCCCAAACCGTTGATATTCCGGTGATTTTCCTCAGCGCCTATCAGGAAGTTCTCGACAAACAAAAAGCCTTTGCCGTGGGGGGAGTAGACTACATCAGCAAACCGTTTCAAGTGGAGGAAGTGCTGCTGCGCGTTGAAAATCATCTGAAATTACAACGTTTGCATCAAGAAGTCATCGCCCAACGGGAAGAACTCAAAGCCAAAAATGAAGACCTACAACGGGAAATTCTGGAACGACGCAACGCCGAAGAACTCGCCCACAGCGCCTTAAATGCCAAAAATCAGTTTTTAGCCCAAGTGAACCACGAACTCCGCACCCCTCTTTCTGTTATCCTTGGGTTTGCCCGCATTATGCGCCATTATTCCTCCCACACCGCCGAGGAGGAAAAATGGCTCGATACCATCATCCGCAATGGGGAACACTTGCTGGCACTCATTAACGATGTCTTAGACCTCGCCAAAATTGAGGCCGGGCGAGTCACCCTCGAAGACAACGAAGTGACCATTTCGGTGTTACTCAATGATTTAAGAAGTGCGTTTTTACTCCCTAGCCAAGAAAAGGGGCTAGAATTTGAGGTGGATTGCGCCTCGGCAGTCCCCAAGGTGATTTACACGGATGAGGTGAAACTGCGTCAAGTGTTGATTAATTTGCTCAGTAATGCGGTCAAATTCACGGAGCAGGGGAAAGTCCGTCTAGCCGTCACGGCGGTTTACGAGAGGGCCGATCACTCTCCTAATGCCCTACGCTTTGCTGTGGAAGATAGCGGCGAGGGCATTGCACCCGAAGAAATTAGTAAACTGTTTGAAGCCTTCGCTCAAACCCGTGCTGGGCGTAAATCAAGCAGTAAAGGCACTGGATTAGGTCTAGTGATTAGTCAGAATTTTGTCCGGTTACTGGGGGGGAAAATTGAAGTGGAATCCCGCCATCAACAGGGTAGTTGTTTCCACTTTAACCTACCCTTGAAAGCCCCCAGTCTTCAAGCGCGACCTAAACCCTCTTCGGGTGAACTCACCCGTCCGATTGTGAGTTTATGCTCGGACAGTCAACCTTGCCGGGTGTTGATTGTGGATGATTACCCGGATAATCGCGCCTTTTTAGAGAAACGTCTGACCAGCTTGGGGTTTGAGGTGGAAGAGGCACGGGATGGTTATGAGGCGATCGCACAATGGCGCGCTTGGCACCCTCACTTAATCCTCATGGACTTACTGATGCCTAATTGTGACGGTTACGAAGCCACCCGACAAATCCGCCAACAGGAGGAGGCCTCCCCTACCGTCATTTTTGCCCTCACCACGGATATTTCCCCGGCCAGTCGTGACTTGACCCAACAAGTAGGTTGTAATGACATCCTCTACAAACCCATTGATGAGGATCAGTTGTTCACAAAAATTGCACAAGCACTACAACTTTCTTATATTTACGCTTCCCCCTCTCCAGACGGGGTAAAATCAAAACTCCCATCTTATCCCCTGTTAGTGGCCGAAGATTTAAAAATCATGCCCGCCGAGTGGATTGTTCAAGTCCATTGTGCCGCCCGGGCTCTTGATGTGGAACAAATTCGCACCCTAATCACCGAAATTCCAGCCAGTGCAGAATCCCTCAGTACCAGACTGGAATGTCTTCTAGAGAATTTTGAGTTAGACACTTTATGTCAATTGACCCATCAAGAGTGAAATTTTGGGCGTGACTGACGAAGCTCCGTGAGGGTAACGTCGTTGGACTCCCTTAGAACGGATACCCCCCGCGCCGTGATGGCCGGGGAGTGTCAAAAGTCAATCCCTTGGTGTTATTACAGGCGAAGAGAGGAAAGAAAAGGGTTATTCATTATCAACATCAACTATTGATTCTCAATTTCCTAATCATCTATAATTTATTTTTTCTCTAATTTATCTATGAGATTACTTCTAGTAGAAGACGACGAAATTCAAGCCGAGGCTATTCACCAAGCCCTGAGACAACAAGGTTATGTGGTGGATTTAGCGGTGGATGGAGAAACCGGATGGGACTTTGTACAGGCTTTTACCTATGATTTAATCTTATTAGATATTAGTTTGCCCAAACTGGATGGAATTAGTCTTTGTCGGCGCATTCGTCAGCAAAATTTAACAGTTCCTATTCTGCTTTTAACCGCCCGGAATGATAGTCAAGATAAAGTTCAAGGTTTAGATGCTGGGGCTGATGATTATGTGGTCAAACCTTGCACCTCCCCAGAACTTTTTGCCCGTTTACGCGCACTACTCCGGCGGCGTAGTGTGGCGGGAGCGTTACTCTTAGAATGGGGGGATTTATGCCTGGATCCCAGTTCCCATAATGTTACTTATCAGGATGAATTTTTATCCCTTTCTCCCAAAGAGTATGGACTATTAGAATTATTTTTGCGTAACCCTAAACGGGTGCTAACCCATAGCACGATTTTAGAGCATTTATGGTCTTTTGATGACCCCCCCACTGAGGCCACAATTCGCGCCCACATGAAACGGCTACGACGCAAATTGAAAAATGTGGGGATTGAGGAGATTATTCAAACGATTTATGGGGTAGGATATCGTCTCCTGCCTTCCCCAGACACTCCCTCTAGTGTCAATCAATCCAGTTACTCTTTTCGCCCTCCCCCAGACGATAAAAGCCCATCAACGGCTTTAACTCAATTGTGGGAAAAATCCCAAGGCCAAATTCAAGAACGTCTGGGCATATTAGAAGAAGTGTTAAAGTCAGTGCTTCAAGGAAAGATGTTAGAAGAGAAACGCGCTCAAGGTCAACTCACTGCCCATAAATTAGCCGGTTCTTTAGGGATTTTTGGCAAGCAGACAGCCTATCAACTGGCTCAAGAGATGGAAGAGTATTTCATAACCTTGAAAAACCCAGAATTAGCTAAAAATCAGAGGGAAGATCGGATCAATGGTTTAAGGATTTTATTTCAACAATTACAAGAGGAATTAGGCTTTGCCGTGGCGGAAAAGGTTAATCCACTTTCCCCATTATTGAGGATTCCGGAGCAAAAAACTTGGCGGATTTTGGTGGTGGATGATGATGGGGAGTTAGTGCAAAAATTGCAACAAGAGTCTTTGCATTGGCAGATCAAGATTGAAGGGGCTTTAACCATTGAAGAAGCCCGCCATTTGATGGAGCAAAAACTGCCCGATTTGGTGTTATTAGATTTAGTGTTTCCTGAAAATCCCGATGAGGGGTTGATCTTTTTGCAAGAATTGCGCTTACAGTTTCCAGATTTGCCGATTTTGGCGTTTTCGGTGCGGGATGGATTGAGCGATCGCGTGGCTGTGGCGGAAAGGGGTACCGCTTTCCTCTCTAAAGCCTCTTCCCCCGAAGAAGTTTATGAGTCTATTCTGGGCATTTTACAGGCTTCTCATTCCATTGCCCCAAGGGTGTTGGTGGTGGATGATGATCCAGTGTTTTTAGCCTCCCTAGAGCCATTATTATGGGGCTGGGGGCTACAATTTACGCCTCTTGTGGACTCCCGACGCTTCTGGGAGGTGTTGGAGTCTACGGCTCCGGATCTGTTGATTTTGGATCTGGAAATGCCCCATTTTGATGGGTTACAGTTATGTCAGGTGGTGCGACAAGATCGGCGCTGGCAAGGATTGCCGATTTTGTTTGTCACGGTACGTCAAGATCCCCAAGTGATTCAACGCATTTATCAAAGTGGGGCGGATGATTATTTAGCGAAACCCTTTACAGAAGGGGAGTTAGCTACTCGGATTTTTAACCGTTTAGAACGCTGTCAGTTGTTAAATAGTCTGTCGGATACGGATTTGTTAACGGGATTAACCAATCGTCGCTGTGCGACCCAGTATTTAAAGCGCTATCTTCGGTTATGTCAACGTCATGATCAAAGTTTGTGTCTGATTTTGTTTGATGTGGATCGTTTGGAACAGATTAATCAGTCCTATGGTTACAAGATGGGCGATCGCATTTTGCAACAGTTGGGCAATCTATTGCAGCAACATTTCCGCTTAGAGGATATTATTGCCCGTTGGGAGGGGGATGAGTTTCTGATTGGGATTTATGCGATGTCTAAGATCGATGGCCTCAAGCGGGTGACTCATTTATTGTCTCGTTTGGAAACCGAACACTTCACGGGGATGGGTAAAACGGAAATGAAGATTACAGTAAGTGCTGGATTAGCCGTCTATCCTGATGATGGGGAGGATGTGGCGAGTTTATATGCGATCGCCCGTGATGCTCTCCATCAAGCCGGCAACCAAGGCGGGGGAATCGTTCGCGCCCTTTAACCCCTCTGCTAATGGGTTGAAATTGGGTGAAACGAAGTGTCACCCAACCTACAATTTCATGTGTTCCTGAATAAAATTCGTATAGACTTCCCCAGAGAGAAAAGCCGGGTGTTCTAAAATCCGTTGGTGGAAACCAATAGTGGTGGGAACTCCAGTTACGGCACATTCTCGTAAAGCCCGCCTCATGCGCTTAATCGCCGCTTCTCGCGTCGGACCCCAGACAATTAATTTGCCAATTAAGGAGTCATAATAAGGGGGAATCTCATAATCCGTATAAACATGAGAATCCATGCGCACTCCCGGACCGCCGGGGGGAAGATAGGCACTAATCCGTCCGGGATGGGGGCGGAAATTATGGTCGGGATCTTCGGCGTTAATTCGGCACTCAATAGCGTGTCCTTTTAAGAGGATATCTTTTTGGCTAAAACGCAGTTTTTCCCCTTGAGCAACGCGAATTTGTTCGGCAATTAAATCCAATCCTGTCACCATTTCCGTTACAGGATGTTCCACTTGAATCCGGGTGTTCATCTCCATAAAATAAAAACTCCCGTAGCGGTCTACGAGAAATTCTACCGTTCCCGCCCCCACATAATTAATAGACTGAGCCGCTTTAACGGCGGCTTCCCCCATTTTTTGCCGTAATTCTGGAGATAATACCGGACTAGGAGCCTCTTCTAATAACTTCTGGTGACGGCGCTGGATTGAACAATCCCGTTCTCCTAAATGGACGACATTCCCATGACTATCGGCGAGGATTTGAAACTCAATGTGGCGAGGATTTTCGACGAATTTTTCCAAATATACCCCCGCATTGCCAAAGGCGGCCTCGGCTTCTCCTTGAGCAGCTTGGAACATTCGCACTAATTCGCTGGCATCCCGTACGAGGCGCATTCCTCGCCCTCCCCCTCCGGCGGTGGCTTTGAGCATTACAGGGTAGCCAATATCTTGGGCGGTGGCGAGGGCTTCTTGTTCATCGGCGAGCAGGCCTTGACTGCCGGGGACTGTAGGAACTCCGGCTTTTTGCATCGTTTTCTTGGCGGTGGATTTATCTCCCATCGCGCGCATCGCTTCGGGACTCGGGCCAATGAAACAAATTTTGTGATCGTCGCAAATCTCGGCGAAGCGGGCGTTTTCGGCGAGGAATCCATAGCCGGGGTGGATGGCGGAGGCGTTGCGGGTGAGAGCGGCGGCGATGATGTTGGGGATGTTAAGATAACTTTTGTTACTGGGGGGTTGACCAATACACACCCGCTCATCGGCTAATTGAACATGAAGGGCTTGCTCATCCACGGTGGAGTGAACGGCGATGGTGGCAATGCCTAATTCTTCGCAAGTGCGGAGAATGCGTAGGGCGATCTCCCCTCGATTAGCAATGAGAATTTTTGAGAACTGCATTTCGGTGCATTTTTTGGCGGTGGTTAACTACTATACCGCTTTTTGAGCATCTCCTGAGTGGTTCACTCGAAGTTGAGCCTTGAGAATTGATGATCGAGATTGCTTAGGATTCTTGAGCCGAAATAGTTAGCCCCCACCAGAAGATACCCAACGAATCGCCCCTTTGAAGATCGTATCCGTTAAATTCGCGTCAGTGAAATCCGTTTCAATTAAATAAGCCCCACTCAAATCCGCCGCTTGTAAATCAGCACCGCGTAAATCCGCTTGATATAAATTCGCTCCACTCAAATCCGCTTGGGTGAGATTGGTATAGGTTAAATCGGCTTCTCGTAAATGGGCTTGTGTTAAATTAGCTTGGCGTAAATTCGCTCCTAACAATTGCACCCCGGCTAGATTGGCTTTGCTGAGGGTGCCTAAACTCAGATCCACCCCGGTTAAATTACTATTAGTCAAGGTTGCCCCGAAAAAATAAGCCGAGGTGAGGGTAGCCCCACTGAGATCGGCGTTAGTTAAATTGGCGATCGCAAAAGAACTCCGACTAAAATTCCCCTCCAACAAATAAGCCCCCCCTAAATCCGCCCCATGAAAATCCGCCCCCGTGAAATCTCCCCCCTGTAACACCGCACCCCCTAACTTCCCCTGGGAAAAACTCGCCCCCCGGAAAACCCCCCGTCGTAAACGCGCCCCCCCCAAAATCGCCCCCGCAAAATTAGCATCAATAAACCGGGTATCATTCAAATTCACCTGAGTTAAATTCACCCCGTCAAAATTCGCCCCTCGCCCCGTCGCCGTCTCCAAATTACTTTGACTTAAATCTGCCCCCGTCAAATTCGCCCCATTAAACGTCGCCCCCGCCAAATTCGCCCGACGCAAATCCGCCACAAAAAACCGACTCCCCGTTAAATTCGCCCGCTCTAACTCCGCTTCAATCAACAGCGACGACGAAAAATTACTATTACTTAAATTCGCCCGATTAAAACGCACCCGATTCAGTTGAGACTGGGAAAAATCAGCCCTCTGTAAATCCGCCAAATCGAAATTAGCAACAACTTCCTCCTCCTCTTCCTCCTCCTCCTTTTCCTTCTCCTTCTTCAACACCAAACGTTCCGACGAATCTAGAGGAATTTGCGACTCCTGGGGCAGAAACAGCCCCCAACGTTGCAGTAAAGCCAAATTCACCCCAATACTAGGCCACTCAAAGGGTTCTAAGCGGATATCCTGCACCCCCACCGTCGTCCGTTGTAAATTCGCATCCGCCAAATTCGCAAAGACAAATTGAGCGCCCTGTAAATTCGCCCCCTCCAAATTCGCCCCTTGTAAATTCGCCCCCTGTAAATTCGCCCCTTGTAAATTCGCCCCCCGCAAATCTACCCCGGCCAACTGAGCCATTTCCAGATCCGCCTCCCGCAGATCACAACGGGGACAACTGCGAGTTTCCAATAGCTGCTTTAAATGGCTCTCATTGACCGCCAGCGTCGCCTCTGGACTGCCTAAAACGAAGATTAGACTACTACCCACCATTAGAGGACAAAAGCCCCCCATCGGCTTAATTAAACGGTCTAAAGTTCGGTGAAACATCTCGATCTCCATTGATTAAAGCCTGCATTTCTCGCACCCCTTCACGATTACCTGCCCGCTCAAACAAACTTTGAGCAATACGCCAATTCTCAATCGCCTCTCGATTGCGCCCTTGCCCCCGCAGTGCCATCCCCAAGCGATAATAAGCCACAGGATTATTAGAGGCCAACTCCGTCGCCCGCCGATAGGCAATAATCGCCGGGGTAAACGCTTCATAGGACATCAAAGCATCCCCTAGGGCAAGTTGTCCCTCAAAGGTATTTTCCTGTAAAGAAGCCGCCCGGAAAAAGTAGGTTTGGGCCTCTTGTCTCCGGCCTTGCCGTTGCAAAATTCCGCCGATTTGCAATTGAATTTGACCATTTCTTGGTTCATAGGATGCTGCTCTTTCCAAAGCCGACAGCGCCGCCTCCGGTTGATTATTCCCCAATAAAAAAATCCCCAACTGGAGCCATAACTTGCCATTGCGGGGAAAACGTTGGGTAGCGCGTTGTAGAGTTTCCACCGCCCGCGCCATTTGATTCTGTTCTAACAGGGTGGTGGCAATTAAGCCGTAGACTTCCCCATCTTTGGGGTTAATGGCGGCCCCCCGTTCTAACACCTCTTGGGCTTGCCGATGGGCTCCCTGACGCATCAAGACCACGCCTAAGCCTAGATAATAGTCCACGTTGCGGGGGTCTAATTGTAGGGCGCGTTGATAAGCGGCGGCAGCGTTGCGGTGGTCTTGTAGCTGCGCCAAACAGTGGGCATAGGCCGCTTGAAAGGTCGCATTATTGGGTTCTAATTGTAGGGCGTATTGGTAGGCTTGGGCGGCTTCGGCATATTGCCCTAGGGCGGCGTAAAGGTAGCCAATCCCGGAGTAAATTTTAGCGTTGCTGCGGTCAATAAAGACGGCTTGACGATAGACTTCTAGGGCTTGTTGATAGTTGCCGGACTCGGCTAAGTCTCGCCCTTGACGGAGTAAATCCCGCAGTTGTTGACTTTGGGGGGAATGCTGCGCTTGTACGGGACTGGCAACTAAGGGGACTATCCCGGTGAGCAGTATTCCGGTGGAAATCATGAGCGCAACCTGAAACCCATTCGCTTTTTTCATCGGTCGATTGGTGGCATTTGAATGATTGGAGAATGAATAATTGATAGTTGATAATTAGGGCGTGCTGAATAACTCTACTCTGGGTGGGGAACAGGGAACGGGAAGGAACAGGGAGAATCGGAAAAAGACAAGCCTTTTTGATAATTTATCCCTAGAACCCTGTAGTTTCTCGCTCCCAATCGAAAGTCCTACTAACAGTGATTAGATGGATATTCAGCAGACCCTAATTATGATAGTTCGTTGTTGGGCTTTAGCCCGTAATTCGAGGCGGCCAAGCGCGACAACTAACTTGGAGGCGCTGAAGCGCAACTACTAACCTGGGGGTTGAAGCGCGACAACTAACCTGGGGGCGCTGAAGCGCAACTACTAACCTGGGGGCGCTGAAGCGCAACTACTAACCTGGGGGTTGAAGCGCGACAACTAACTTGGGGGCGCTGAAGCGCAACTACTAACCCGGTACCAGTCAATGGTGTGTTTTAAACCTTCTCGGAAACTCATTTCTGCGCTAAAGCCGAAATAGTCTTTCGCCCGTTGGGTGTCTAAACAGCGTCGGGGTTGACCGTTGGGTTTATCGGTTTCCCAGAGGATTTCGCCCTGGAATTCCATCAGTTCACAAATCAACTCCACCAGATTACGAATGGAAATCTCGCTATTTGTTCCAAGGTTAACAGGTTCGTCCCCATCATAGGCTTGGGTGGCCATGACTATAGCGCGGGCGGCATCGGTGGAATAGAGGAATTCCCGGGTGGGGCTACCGTCTCCCCAAACGGGGAGGGTTTTGTCGCCTCGTTGTTGGGCTTCGTGAACTTTGCGGATCAGGGCGGGGATGACGTGGGAACTGTTGGGGTTAAAGTTATCTTCGGGGCCGTAAAGGTTGACGGGTAGTAGATAAATGCCGTTAAAGCCGTATTGTTGACGATAGGCTTGGAGTTGAACCAGTAGGGCTTTTTTGGCGATGCCGTAGGGGGCGTTGGTTTCTTCGGGGTAGCCATCCCAAAGGTTTTCTTCTTTGAAGGGAACGGGGGTAAATTTGGGGTAGGCGCAGATGGTGCCAACACAGACAAATTTTTCAACTCCGGCTTGATAGGCACAGTGGATGAGTTGGGTTCCCATCATGAGGTTGTCGTAGAAGAGTTCGGCGGGTTTTTCTCGGTTGAGGCCAATCCCCCCGACGTGGGCGGCGAGGTGAATGATGATGTCTTGGTTTTCGACGACTGTCTGACAGGCTTCGAGGGTGCAGAGGTTGTGGGTGTGCGATCGCGGTACAAAAATCTTCTCTGGATTCGCGCCGGCCTGACACAGTTGATCAACCACTTGCCGCCCTAAAAAACCAGCACCGCCTGTGACGACAATCTGTTTCCCGCTTAAATCTAGCATGACTCTATCCTTTCCCGTAGGTTTGCTCTGGGGACTCCTTTACATTATCAAGAAAATGAGTTTAAAACCCCGTCCCTTTGCTACGCAACGTTTCACGAACGGCTTTGCTCAGGACAAGCCTTCTAGGACGGCTTTATGTTGTTAGGTTGACCGTTGACATCTAATACCAATTTAACTTGAAACGACAACATCCCCGCTCTCGTGACAGGCGAGGATGTTTGCCCAACTCCACCATCAGGAGCGTTAATCTACCGTCGCGCCCATATTTTGCCGAATATAAGCATTATCTTCCACCCCAGACCCGCTTGAGTTGGGAGACGATAACCCCAAAGCCCCTAGGTCAGAATCCACCATGAGTTTTACCAACTCTTCAAAGGTGACGCTAGGTTTCCAGCCCAGTTTTTCCCGGGCTTTTGTCGCATCGCCAATCAATAAATCTACCTCTGCCGGACGCAAATAACGGGGGTCAAACTCCACAAAATCATTCCAGTTGAGATTGACATAATTAAAAGCAATATCCAGAAACTCCCGGATGGAATGGGTTTCATTCATGGCGATCACATAATCATCTGGCTCATCCTGTTGGAGCATTAACCACATAGCCTCTACATAGTCTTTCGCATAGCCCCAGTCCCGCTTAGAGTCTAAATTCCCCAGATAGAGCTTTTTCTGTTGTCCGGCCACAATCCGAGCCAGCGCCCGGGTGATTTTCCGCGTCACAAAGGTTTCACCCCGTCGCGGCGATTCATGATTGAATAAAATGCCATTACAAGCGAACAAATCATAGGACTCCCGGTAGTTAATCGTTTGCCAGTGAGCAAACACCTTAGCGCAGGAGTAGGGGCTACGGGGGTAAAAGGGCGTGGTTTCCTTTTGGGGGACTTCCTGCACTTTCCCGAACATTTCCGAAGAGCCAGCCTGATAGAAACGGACTTGATTACTGGTGCGTTGTTGATAGTCGCGCACGGCTTCGAGGAGGCGCAGGGTCCCCATCCCTACGGTGTCCACGGTGTATTCTGGGGCATCAAAACTCACTCGGACATGGGACTGAGCGCCTAAGTTATAGACTTCGTGGGGTTCAACTTCTTCTAAAATCCGCCGTAGAGTTGTCCCGTCGGTTAAATCCCCATAGTGCAGAAACAACCGTGCTTGTTCATTGTGGGGGTCAACGTAAATATGATCAATCCGGTCAGTGTTAAAGGTTGAAGTGCGGCGAATAATGCCATGAACCTGATAGCCTTTTGCTAGTAATAACTCACTTAGGTAAGAGCCATCTTGACCTGTAATGCCCGTAATCAGCGCTCGCTTGGTTTGCGTCATTCTTTCAATTTTCCTAGGACGAGAAATCGCTACATTGTAGACACACCATGATTGCTCATGGGTGCTCACCACCAATTTTATTGGCTTTGCTCAAGGACTCCAAGGGTTAAATCCACTTTTCTATTGTGGACTAGGCGATCGCACCTCGTCAAACAGGCCAGCGCTCCTAGATTTCCCTCCCCCGACTCTGCTTTCAACGGATTTAAGCTCGGAAAGACTACTCCGCACCGGGTTAAGACCCCACCACAGACTCCCTTAATAGGCTCCATTATTGCGGGGGAACAAAATCACCCCCATCGTCTTAACAATCACATACAAATCCATCCACCACGTGCGGGAATTCGCGTAATACACATCAATCTGAACACGACGATGATAGGGAATATCATTCCGTCCAGACACCTGCCATAAACCCGTAATCCCCGGACGAATCGTTAACACGCGGTCAATATTGCGACCGTAGCGCTTTAGTTCACCCGGCACTAAAGGACGAGGCCCCACCACACTCATATCCCCCATCAAGACATTCAAGAATTGGGGAAATTCATCTAAGCTCGTTAAACGGAGAAAACGACCTATCCTAGTTACTCGGGGGTCGTTTCTAATTTTGAAATCCATCTCAAACTCGCTGCGTAGCTGAGGGGAATTCAAGATCATCTCATCTAACAGGGCATCGGCATTGTTGACCATCGTCCGGAACTTAATACAGCCAAAGGGCTTATAGTTCTTGCCGACCCGCTTCTGTACATAAAAGATCGGCCCGGGGGAACTCAGCGCAATCAGCAACGCCAAAACTAGATACAGAGGGGAACACACAATCAGAACCGTCAACGAAAAGACAATATCAAAGAGCCGTTTCGTGAATTTTCCGTCTAGAACATCAAGCCATCGCACTCCTGCTCGGCTTTGAGCAGTTTGGGGGCGATTTTTCTGAGAAATCCGCCCTCTCAATAGCTTGACGGAGACAAGTTGGCTTTCCGCAGTCATCTTACTCCTTCACATCACACCACATAGCCCCAATGATAAAGTCATTTGATATCTAGCGGGGGCAATTCCCGTTACATTGCTCAAAAATGGGGGTGAACTGGACCCAGGTTCCACTCTTGACAACAGCGTTCTAGGAAGCTGAGATATCGTTGCTTAAAGATTGTCGGTGCAAACTGGTTTGCTTGCAAGCGACAAGCCTCTGGATCAATTATTCCTCGAATTTTCTCAAAAGTCTCTACTGTTTTGACTAAAGATTCCACATTTTGACCAGAGAAAAATAATCCGGTTCCTCCTTCTCGGGATTTTTGGGCATCTCTCACCGTCTCTAAGGCCCCCCCTGCACCGTAGGCAATGACTGGGGTGCCACAGGCCTGGGCTTCTACTGGCGCAATGCCAAAATCTTCATGGGCAGCATAGACAAAGGCTTTAGCTTTTGCCATATACTGCTCTACTACCTCATTGGGTTGAGGACCAAGGATTTCAACATGACTCTGGGCTAGTTGACGGATGGTTTTCAACTCGGGTCCACTCCCTATGACGACTAGGGGCTGTTTGAGTTCGTTAAATGCTTTGACAATTAAAGATACTTGTTTATAACTGACCAGACGGGAAACTGTTAGATAAAAATTATCTTTAGTTGGCTCGAAGGGGAAGCGCTCTATATGAACGGGGGGATAAATCACTTCGGCGGTACGACGATAACAACGCCAAATTCGTTGGGCGGTATATTGGGAATTAGCGATAAAGTAATCTACCCGATTGGCGGAAATCACGTCCCACTGACGTAGATGGTGGAGGAGGTAGCGGGTGTAAAGACCGGGAAGGCCCCGTCCGAGGCGACTGTTTTTGAGGTAATCAAAGGTGAGATCCCAGGCGTACCGCATGGGACTGTGACAGTAACAAATATGGGGCTGATGGGGGCGGGTGAGGACTCCTTTGGCGACGGCGTGGGAGGAGGATAGGATGAGGTCATAATCTCGCAAGTCGAGTTGTTCAATGGCGAGGGGGAGTAGGGGTAAATATTTTTGTACGCCCCGGCGGGCGAGGGGTAGGTGTTGTAAAAAGGTGGTGCCGATGGTGCGACCGAATAAGTAACTCTGGGGATTGACCGATTCAAAATCAATCAGTGCATAGAGGTCTGCCTCAAGATGTTGGAGAATTTCCTGCACGACCAGTTCAGAACCTCCGGTGGCTTTGGGGGTTAACCATTCATGCACAAGCGCGATTTTCATTGAATAAGATTGTATTAAGATCGTAAGGTGACGGCGAATTGCTCTACTAGGGCATCCCGTACTTTTTGGTGAATGGGTTCTACTTCTTGGTCGGTTAATGTGCGATCGCCTGCTCGGTAGGCCAAACTAAAGGCTAAACTCCGTTGACCTTCGGGTACCCCCTTCCCTTGATACTCGTCGAAGAGTTCCACCTGCTCTAGGAGGGCTTTTCCGGCTTCCTCCATGGTTTGGGTGAGGGTTCCCACGGCTAAATCAAGGGGGGCGAAGAAGGCCAGATCCCGCTCTACGGCTGGATAGGGGGAATAGACCTTAAATTTAGTCGGTTCGTCGTGTTTCATTTGAGACAGTAGAACCTCGGCCTGGAGTTGGAACACATAAACCGCTTCGGGGAAGTTGCGATCGCGCTGGACTTGAGGATGCAACTGGCCAAAAATCCCTAACTCCTGTTCCCCCAGCCACAGGGAAGCGGTACGGCCTGGATGAAATAGCGCCTCAGTGCTACAAGGTTGATAGCTTACCGTCACCCCTAAACGACTAAAGGCACTCTCTAACAACCCCTTCGCCTCATACCAGGTCATGGGCGACCCCTTGCCGCTTGTAGTCCAGCGTCCCGAGGTGAAGTAATGACCCCCTAAAATCCCGGCGATTTCATCCGCTTCTCCCAATGTCCCACTTTCCGACTTATGGAAAATTCGCCCAATTTCAAAGGCATTTAACGCCCCATTCCCTTGGGACTGGTTATAGTCAAAGGCATCTAATAACCCATTGACTAACTCATAACGCAGGGCAGAATATTCACTCAGTAAGGGGTTAGCAATTACCACCTGAGCCATTTCCGGTTTCACGAGGGAATAGTGAACCACCTCCGTTAAACCAATGCCCCGCAAGGCCGCCCGAATTCCATTGTAGGCCTTGCGTTTGGGGGGCAGAATTCCCGGTTCTGTTTTGCGGGGTAAGGTATCACAAAAACGGTCATAACCGTATAACCGCGCCACTTCTTCAATTAGGTCAATTTCCCGTTCTAGGTCGCGGTAACGGTAGGGGGGAATGGTCACCTGCCAGACGGGTTCTGCTTCCCCGGTGGCTTTCAATTTACAGCCCAAGGCGCTCAGAATGCCTTCCACTTCCGCCGCTTCAATCTCCCCTAGCGCCTCCCCTTTCTTCACCTGACCTAAAACGGCCTGGAGACGGGATAAGCGGAGTTCAAGGGTGCGGGTCCAGTCCTGAACCGGGGGGCGGCTATCATCGGCCTGTTGGCTCACCACCTGACCCCCAGCCAACTTGGTAATCAGGGCAATCGCTCGCCCACAGGCGAGATCCAATTCTACCGGGTTCACTCCCCGTTCATAGCGGGCGGAGGACTCGGTTCTGAGGCCTTGGCGACGGGAGGAACGGCGAATGGCTACGGGGTCAAATAAGGCCGCTTCTAGGAGGAGGTTGGTGGTTTGGTCGTGGACTTCGCTTTCTTCGCCCCCCATGACCCCAGCCAGTGCTACGGGACGGTCATTCACGGTGATTAAGAGGTTTTGGGGGTCGAGGGGGCGGGTTTGTCCGTCGAGGGTTTGTAGGGACTCCTCCCCTTGGGCAAAACCCACGCCTACGGCTAATTCTGAGCTTTTAGTCAGGGTTTGCAGGCGATCGCGGTCAAAAGCGTGGAGAGGCTGTCCCCACTCCAACAAGACATAGTTCGTCACGTCCACCACATTATTGATCGGGCGAATCCCAGCACTCTGGAGGCGGAACTTTAACCAATCCGGCGAGGGGCCAATTTTTACCCCTTCAATCACCGTCCCAATATAAACCGGACAAGCTTGTTTTTCGGCCACCTGCACCGTTAAGCCCCCTTTCCCCGCCACCTTGGGCGTAGAGGCTTGGGGTAACTTAACTTCCCCTTGGGTCAGAGCCGCCACCTCCCGCGCTACCCCCACCATACTCAGGGCATCAGCACGATTTGCCGTTGATGTCAAGTCTAAAATCACATCATCCAGACCCAAATAGGGGCGGACATCACTCCCCACCGTCATTCCTTCCTCGGGGAAAATATGAATGCCCTCGGACTCCTTCGCCAGTCCCAACTCCGCCAAGGAGCAGATCATCCCCTCCGACTTGACCCCCCGGAGTTTCGTGGGTTTCAGCTTGAGGTCAATGGCGGGTAAATAGGTTTTAGGCGGGGCTACGGGGACAAAAATCCCCGCCTTGACATTGGGTGCGCCGCA
Source organism: Spirulina subsalsa PCC 9445 (assembly GCF_000314005.1). Classification (NCBI taxonomy): domain Bacteria; kingdom Bacillati; phylum Cyanobacteriota; class Cyanophyceae; order Spirulinales; family Spirulinaceae; genus Spirulina; species Spirulina subsalsa. The sequence continues at coordinate 288,134 of NZ_JH980292.1, read as the reverse complement.
GACAATCGTAGCGGGGGACGCTTGCCCCAAATCTACCGTACAGACACTGAGTTTATCCGCATTGGGATGACGCTGGCAGTCTAGAACCTTACCGACAACAACACCCTCTGCGAAGGCGCGACGATCGATAATCTCCTCTACCTCAAAACCTGCCAGCGTTAGCACTTCCGCCAATTGTTCAGGCGGGAGTTCCACGGGAACTAATTCCCGCAACCAGTTCAAAGAAATCAGCATTAAATCGTCGCTTCCTGCTCACGTCAATGTTTTATCGTAGCAAAAACTGGGCGGCTAAAGCTCTGCCGTTGTGTTAAAAATCCGTTGTCTAGCCAAGAGATTGGGAAAAAGTAGTATATCCTAGTGATAAGAGTCCAAGCGATGACCTAATTTTAAAATCTTGGGATACCCAAAAACTTATAAATTCCAGAGATAATAAAAACATAACCTGTTAAAAGACTGCGTATTTTCCACCAGTGGGAAATACTTGGATCAACCAACCAACACCTCCCCTTTCCCTGCCTGCTTGAGTACAGCCCCCAAGGGGCATTTCTACATTGGTGATGCTGAATGAGTTACTGCCTCAATCCCACCTGTCCTAAACCCAAAAACCCTGATAATGTGTCCGTGTGCCAAGCCTGTGGCAGTAAGTTGCTCCTGCGCGATCGCTACCGTGTTGCCAAAGGACTAGGACAGGGCGGATTCGGTGCAACCTTTCTCGCTGTTGACCTCCAGCTACCCGGAAACCCGCTCTGTGTGATTAAGCAACTGCGCCCCTCGACCAATGATCCCAACATTTTCCAGATGGCGCGAGAACTCTTTGAACGGGAAGCCACCACCCTAGGGAAAATTGGCAATCACCCCCAAGTTCCCCGTCTTTTAGACTACTTTGAAGACAACAAGATTTTCTATCTTGTTCAGGAGTACGTTAAGGGGAATAATCTCCAGCAAGAAATTAAACGGAACGGCCCGGTGAGTGAAGCCGGAGCTAGACAGTTTTTAAGTGAAATTCTGCCCATGCTTCAGTATATTCACTCACAAAAAGTGATTCACCGCGACATCAAACCCGCGAATTTAATTCGGCGAGAGCAAGATAAAAAATTAGTCTTAATTGATTTTGGGGCGGTGAAAAATCAAGTAACCCCCCAAACCCCCAGCAGTGCCTCAGACCAAACCGCCCTAACTTCCTTTGCCGTAGGAACTCCCGGCTTTGCGCCCCCAGAACAGATGGCTCTGCGCCCTGTCTTTGCCAGTGATATCTACGCCCTCGGGGTCACTTGTATTTATCTCCTTACCGGGAAATCCCCTAAAGACTTGGACTATGACCCCAAAACTGGGGAAATGATGTGGCAGAAAAATGTAGACATCTCGGAGAACTTCGCCAATGTTTTAACGAAAATGCTAGAAGTCTCCGTCCGTCACCGCTACCAAACGGCGGACGAGGTGTTAAAAGCCCTAGATATGGAACCCTATCTCGAAAGTTTGGCTGAGGGATTAGTGGCGAAACCCACCGGAGGCAGTGGGAACAATCTACCCAACTCGGGACAGGATTCCTACGACTCTTCCCCCTCGGGGAAACCCCTCTCGGCGACGGAACGCTTGGCGATGGCTATTCGCAACAAGCGGAATAATCCTAATGTGGGGTCGCCCTTGGGTAGAAGTGGACGGGGATCTTTTGATACAACTAGCACCCTGCAAACCTCTGGTCGTCCGGCTAAACGCAAAGTTCAGCGACTAGATGAGGAGGCACTTTTGAACGCTTATGTCAAGGGGCGGCGGGATTTTGCTCAACAAAATCTGAGTAATTTAAATTTGCCCGAGGCCAACTTAGCCGGGGGAATTTTCCACCAGTCGAAGTTAAAACGCTCGAATTTGCAGGGGGCGAACTTGAATCATGCGGATTTTGGCCGGGCCAGTTTAGTCAGTTCTAATTTCCGGGATGCTAACTTAGGGCGGGCTTATTTGGTGGGGGCAGACTTAGAAGGGGCGGACTTACGGGGCGCAGACTTGAGTTATGCCAACTTCCGAGGGGCAAACTTGCGCGGTGCGAATTTATGCGGGGCCAATTTAACGAATGCCACGATTACTGATGAGCAGTTAGGGGTAGCTAAAACCAGTTGGACGACTATTTTACCCAATGGGAAACGGGGGTTTTGGGGCTAGAGCGTTTGACACTCTCACGGCCAAGCTAGACTGTGGCGGGAGATTCTTGTTTCATTGAGCGCTGCTTTCTCGCAACAGTATTTGTACTTTTATGCTTCGAGTTTTACCGCAAAGGGGAATTTCCCAAGATTTTTGTTAAATGTTAAGAATGGGCGATCGCATCTCCCCCCAGTCGTACAATTAACCTAAGAGCGAATGAGGCAAAAGCAATCATGGCTTATCTCTGCGAATTAGGGTCAAATCAAACCGTTTATCTAGACAATCAAGGGGCGCAAACGATTGTTACGACCTTTACAGGTGGTGCAGGACAGCAACAACAGTCTAGCAGTGGCTTCACCACAGGTCACTGGACCGCCCCCCCAGACGTTTTTCAAACCCCCCAAGGGGTCGTGATTCAACTGCACACCGAACGCGGAGAACAGTTAATCCAAGTTCAGGGGGGAAGCATGAGTACAATGGGCAGTTTCCCCACTTCAGGTCAAGCGCAACAGATGCAGGTTTCCTCCGGGGTTTCCATGCCCCAAGCCCCCGAAATGAAGCCCATGCAGCCCATGCAGCCCATGCAGCCCATGAAAATGGGCAATATGGAGATGAACACCAACCCTATGCAGATGCGGATGGGTAACATGGAAATGAGCATGGGTTCATCCCCCCCCACCTCTCAACGGCGTTTTTGCAGTCAGTGTGGCAGTCCCATCCAACCCAGTGACCGTTTTTGTGCCAATTGCGGCCATTCCTTACAATGAACAGTAATCCCTGTTCGTTGTTGGTTCGTTGTTGGGCTTTAGCCCTCTGAATTCGCACTGAAGCGTAACTACAAACTGTTCGTTGTTGGTTCGTTGTTGGGCTTTAGCCCTCTGAATTCGCGCTGAAGCGCAACTACAAACTGTTCGTTGTGGTTTCGTTGTTGGGCTTTAGCCCTCTGAATTCGCACGAAAGGGTAACTACAAACTGTTGTTGGTTGGTTGGTGGTGGGGCTTTACCCCTCTGAATTCGCAGTGAAGCGTAACTACAAACTGTTCGTTGTTGGTTGGTGCTGGGGCTTTACCCCTCTGAATTCGCACTGAAGCGTAACTACAAACTGTTCGTTGTTGGTTCGTTGTTGGGCTTTAGCCCTCTGAATTCGCGCTGAAGCGCAACTACAAACTGTTCGTTGTTGGTTCGTTGTTGGGCTTTAGCCCTCTGAATTCGCACTGAAGCGTAACTACAAACTGTTCGTTGTTGGTTCGTTGTTGGGCTTTAGCCCTCTGAATTCGCACTGAAGCGTAACTACAAACTGTTCGTTGTTGGTTCGTTGTTGGGCTTTAGCCCTCTGAATTCGCACTGAAGCGTAACTACAAACTGTTCGTTGTTGGTTCGTTGTTGGGCTTTAGCCCTCTGAATTCGCGCTGAAGCGCAACTACAAACGGTTGTTGGTTCGTTGTTGGGCTTTAGCCCTCTGAATTCGCGCTGAAGCGCAACTACAAACGGAAACGACAAACAGCCACTCTCTCCCCCCCTTCCAAAGGGGGGCTAGGGGGGATTATTCTCCATTCATTCCCTATCTTCCATGACCCTTAAAGTTAGTCTGCATCATAAATTACACTACCACTATTCCCAGCCCGTCTTTCTCGGCCCTCATACCTTGGGTTTGCGTCCTTCTCCTCACTGCCGCACCCCCATTCAAAGCTATAACCTCACCATCCAACCGAGCAACTATAGCATTACTTGGCAACAAGATCCCTACGGAAATTATCTCTCACGCCTCAACTTTCCCCAAAAAACCCAACACTTATCGATTGATGTCGATTTAATCGCAGAGATGCGACCCATTAATCCCTTTAACTTTGTGTTGGAACAGTATGCCGTGAACTACCCTTTCGCCTATGAACGTCAACTCGCGAAAGAACTTGAACCTTTTTTAGAAATTATTGAATCAGGAGACTTACTGCAAAAATGGGTTCAAGAGAACAAACAAGCCAATATATACACTCCCAACTTTATTATTGACTTAAATCAAAAACTTGCCCAAACTATCACCCACACCATCCGCTTAGAAGAAGGGATTCAAACTTGTGAAGAAACCTTAGAAAAAAAAGTAGGCTCTTGTCGAGATACCGCCTGGTTATTCGTGCAAATTTTGCGTTATTATGGGTTAGCTGCCCGCTTTGTTTCGGGGTATTTAATCCAACTCAAAGATGATATTCCTCCTCTGGATGATTCACCAACCATTGAAGAAGATTCTGGAGATTTGCACGCTTGGACAGAGGTCTATTTACCCGGTGCTGGGTGGATTGGTTTTGACCCCACATCAGGATATTTGGCCGCAGAGGGACATATTCCCCTCGTTTGTACCGCAGAACCGGGCGCAGCTAGTCCAGTCCAAGGCACAACAGAATCTTGTGAGTCTCATTTAGATTTTGCGGTCACTGTAACACGCTATGAGGAAAGTCCTCGGATGACGAAACCTTATAGCGAACAAGTTTGGAAAAAAATTGATCAATTAGGTCAAAATGTTGATGATAAGTTAGACCATTTAGGGGTGGGTTTAACGATGGGAGGTGAACCTACATTTGTCTCGGCTCATGATTTTGAGTCGGCACAATGGCAAGTGCAAGCGTTAGGAGAAGAGAAGTATAAACTTGCAAAGAAATTATTAGAACGCTTGGAAAATTGTTTCTCTCAAGGGGGCGGATTACTCCATTACGGCTCGGGAAAATGGTATCCGGGGGAAATCCTACCCCGTTGGGCGTTGGGCTGTTATTGGCGCAAAGATGGGGGGGGGTTGTGGAATGATCTCCTATTACGAGCCGATGAGGATAAAGACTATAAATATGGGGTGAAAGATGCCCAGTTATTTATTCATCAGTTAGGGCAGGTTTTAGGGGTTCATGAGTCAGGAATCCTCCCAGTCTATGAGGTGGAAGGGGAAGAACCCGCCGGGTATATCTTGCCCATTCTATCTATTATAGCACAAGAAAAACTCATCTGGACTACTTGTAAATGGTCGTTACAGCAAGAACGTTTAGAACTTTTAATCGGGGATTCAACCCTAGGATTTCGCTTACCGTTGGAACAAAAAGATTGGGCAGAAGAGTTAGTTACTGAAGCGATTTTGCCTTTAGATCATGCTCCGGTTCAAGTCTGTTCTGAACCCACTCTTTCCCCGGATGATTCGATTCGCATTGCTTTGGGGGTACAAGTGCGGGGCGGGGTGATGTATGTGTTTATTCCGCCCTTTAGTTCGGTACGGGGATTTGTGGATTTAATTGCAGCTATTGAAAAGACGGCCGAGGTGTTACAAATTCCGGTGATTTTAGAAGGCTATACGCCCCCCGGTGGGGGGGGAATTGTGGGGTTTCAAATTACCCCGGATCCCGGTGTCATTGAGGTGAATATTCACCCCGGAAGCTGTTGGGATGAGTTGGTGAAGATTCAAACGGCGTTGTATGAACAGGCGCGTTTGTGTGGGTTGGGTAGTGAAAAGTATATGCGGGATGGGCGACGGGTGAGTACAGGGGGCGGTTCTCATATTACCATTGGGGGGCAACGGGTGGAGGAGAGTCCTTTGTTGCGTCGTCCTGATTTGTTGCGCAGTTTGATTAGTTATTTTCAAAATCACCCCAGTTTGTCTTATTTATTTTCGGGTTTGTTTGTGGGGCCTACGAGTCAATCGCCGAGGGTAGATGAGGCAAGACATGAGAGTTTATATGAGTTAGAATTAGCGTTTCAGTCGTTTAAACCTTTTGGGGAGTTGCCAGCTTGGTTGGTGGATCGATTGTTGCGCAATTTGTTGATTGATGTGACGGGAAATACCCACCGGACGGCCTTTTGTATTGATAAGTTATACCCGGTGGAAAATTTCCGCAATCAGTTAGGACTGTTGGAGTTTCGCTCTTTTGCTATGGCTCCCCATCCGCAAATGAGTTTGTTGCAAATGTTGCTCATTCGGGGATTGGTGGCGTGGTTTTGGGAATGTCCCTATGAACGGCCTTTAATCCGTTGGGGGACGATGTTACAGGATCGGTTTTTGTTGCCCCATTTTATTGGGGAGGATCTCAAACAGGTGATTGTGGAGTTACAAGGGGCGGGTTTTCGGTTTGAGTGGGATTGGTTTGTACCGTTTTTTGAGTTTCGTTTTCCCGTTTATGGGGAGATTGTGCGGGAGGGGGTGCGTTTGGAGTTGCGTCATGGGATTGAACCTTGGTTAGTGTTGGGGGAGGAGATTGGCCAAGGGGGAACAGCGCGTTATGTGGATGATTCGATGGAACGGTTGCAGGTGAGGTTAGAGGGTGCGATCGCCTATTCTCCCAATTCCGACAGTGATTCTGGCCGCTATGCCTTGCTGTGTAACGGTTTGCCCGTGCCGTTGAAGTCTACAGGCCAGGGGGGGGAATATGTGGCCGGGGTACGTTATCGCGCTCGTCAGTATGCCTCACAACTCCATCCGGCGATCGCACCCCATAGCCCCTTATTATTTGACATTGTAGACTGTTGGACTCGGCGTTCTATTGGCGGCTGTACCTATCATGTCACCCCCCCCAATGGGATGTTATACGAGACTTTCCCGATTAATCCTAGAGAGGCAGAATCTCGCCTGATGGAGCGTTTTGTCCCGATGGGACATACTCCGGGGGTGATTGAATTGCCACCCCTCCAACGGAGTCCAGAGTTTCCTTTAACGTTAGATTTGCGTTCACATCCAACGGACAAAGCGGCTGCTACTTAACTTTTTTGTTGGTGATTAAGAGTTTGAACGCCTCCTAAAAGTAACAAGGTGATTGTAATGCCAAAAGCGAACCCAGTAAAGGTTGTTTTAGTTAAGAGGTTGGCTTTCACTTGAGGCCAATTATTGACTCGCACGGTGACATCTTCCGGGACGATGGAGTAGGGTCTACCCTCACTATCTAAAGCATAGAGGGTTTTTTCTGATAAGTGACGATTCAGATTTTTTCCAGCAATGAATAGCTGAAAATTTTGCTCGGTTTGCTCAAGGGATAAGGGCATAGCCTGATGAGTCCAGTATATGGTGGGATCTTCGTAAAATACACGATAAAGATCAATAAATAGATGACTCCCTAGGGTGAAAAAACCGCTTAGTCCGATGAGTAAAAAAGGGTTAATCGGTGGACGAGACATGATTTGAATCTAGGGCAATAAACTATAGGGTTTAATTATAAGCTGGATATCTTCTAAAAGGTGGTTATTGGGCAATCCGGCACGAGTCAGGATACGGGCTACTGTTGGCAGAGGTTTCCCAGCGATTCTCTCCCGTAGGGGGGGATAAAGGATAAACCGCAGGAGGAAAACGAGCCGTTGAAACGTGGCAAACGCTGAGTAGGGATGGGGGATGAGAGGAAAAGGAGGCAGGGGGGAAAGGACACAGGAGGGGGTAGGCGGTTGTTGGGTCTGACCTTGTACAATGTCCTGTTGTGCTAACCATTGTATATCTTGGGTGAACGCCTTTCCATCCCCATAAATTGCCCCCCATTGCGCCCCCATTGCCTCACAAATCCTCTCAATCTCTCCCCCCTCTAAACTGGCATCCCTTAAAAACAAGGCGATTAGGTGCAACAGGCGCTCAAAATCCACCAGCTTTGAATAACGGTGTAGGGTAAAAGCCGGAAGAGGAGAGGGGGGATTTTCCCGTAGATTGGCTAATTGAGTTTGGATTTGCCGATCATCACACTGATGAGGTAAAACCCGATAGAGGGCGACAAATCCCTCCGCCCTCCAAGGGGGGAAATCTTGCAAAGATTGATTCATATGTTCTAGCACAAAATCCGGCACTACGCGACTCCTTTGTTGATTCCATCGACGACAAGTTTCTAGGGGGGTGATTAAATGCCATCCCACCCATGCCATGTCGGGGGGCAGTTGTTGCAACAGTGTCAGTCGCCAAACTCGTTTAGCATTGGTGGCATCGTAGATGACAGGTTTTCCCTGTTGCCAGCTTTCCTGCACTTGTCGCCGCACTTCCTGTTCAATTTCCCCCCAATCTCCTTGAATGAGGGTGTCTCCATAGAATTGAGCGCGAATCTGATCCGGCGAAACAAGGGTATAATTTCCCAAGCGGTTTAATCGTTGGCAAAAGATCGATTTTCCGGCTCCCGGAAGTCCAATGAGAAAATGAGAGAAGGACATAGTAAGTGTGAGTTTATCAGGTGTGAGTTAATCACAAAGAAACGCGATAGAGATTGTATCTTTCATTGTAAATAAATCCCTCATGAAAGTTCGCGAGGGGACGAATGGTTAAATCCTCTTGAATCTCTGTGAGGGGATAACTTAAAATCAGCAATAGTTCCCCGTGAACTTGGACTAATTCCTGCACTTGTCTTAATACTTCTGACTCGTCCACTTCCTGCCGTTGGGGGGTAAATAAAACAAAACTGCCCAGTCCTTGGCGTTCTGGGTAATAAATTTTCCGGTTCAAATAACCTGTTAGGGGACTCATCACCACATCGCGACTCCCTACAATAAAGAGATTATTTAACCCCTTAGCTTGAATGTATTCTGCGGCGGCTTGACTGGCAGAATAGGGGATGGTGATATCCCGGATATAAGCGGCAATGCCTCCGGCTAACTGGGCATAGAGCAACAAGACGAAAAACGATGTTTTGTAACGCTTACAGAAGTTTAAAACTTTTCTGAGTTTGCCTTTAGTGTAGCGGATAATTAATCCCGACGGGGGATAGTAATAACTTAACCAGAAGGCAATCACTAAGACGATGAATAAATGGCCGAAATGACGCTGTGCGCCCAGAAATTTGGTATAGGTGAAGAGTAAAATTTCGGAACTGGCCGCAAGGTAGAAAAAGAGTAGTAGGGGTTTCCGGCAAAAAAATCCGGCAAAAAAGAGGAGAATTCCTAACCCCAATATTCCACAAATTGCGACGCTATAGTATTTAGAATCCCCTGCCGTAATGATGACAATATAACTATTCCAGATTCTGGCTAAGGTGGTTAAAAGATGGCGTAAGTCAAAAGAAAATTGCCAGCCGTCTCTTAATCCTCCTCGTTCTAAGTTATCGGGGGGCGGAATGAGAAAGGAGAGAGATAAAATAATCCCGGAAAGAAAGATAATAAAACTCAGCCAGCGATTGGCTAAATTGGCTTTTAAGTTAATTCTAAATTGCTGTATAAACACCCATTCTAACATTAGAGTTGCCCCTAGTGCAAGGGCAATAAATAAACTGTATGCGTTAGAATTTGCCATAAAAAACAGCAAAATAGATAAGCCTATATAACTGTGTTGGCGATTTTTCCATAGCGCGCAAACCCCTAAACCGAAGAGTAATCCTAGGCTGTAGTTGCGGCTAATTAATAGGTATTCATAAAAGGGTAAATAGCCAAAGGTTAACAGGATTTTTTGTAGGGGAGGAAAAGGGGATTGGGTCAAAATTAAGTAGGCAACACCTACCCCGATGAGGAGGTGAAATAATTGCATTGAAACTGGATTCTGGCTGAATTGTTGCAAAACGGCGACGCAAAAATACCAGAGAATGGGGTGAGGTTCGTAACGGAGAACGTTGAGAAATTCTCCCCAGGAGGTGGTATCTCGTACAATCAGCCAGATGGTCATTTCATCCCGCCACATGGCATGATTTAAAATGCCCCACAGTCCAAACGCCATGAAAAAGGTCAGCGATAGGGTTAAAAAACCACTACGAGCTTGGGTCAGAGTTTTAACAGAGTTGAGCATTACACCCTTGATAGGTCAGAGTTTGGTAGTTTTACGGCTTTTTTTGGGTAGAGATGACTATTACTTATTCCCTTCATCGGTCAAGGCGATATATTAGCAGCTTCTGGGGCAGAAATTCCCTCGCCTTGGTGGCCAAAGTACCACAAACTGGCGATCGCCTCGGCTTGGGTGACAGGTTTTTTCGGTTGAAATAGGGTGGTATAGCCAAAGACGCGGAGAATATTGGCGCGATCGCCATTTTCATAGTCCGCCGCCAAAGCCCGCAACGCCTCGGGGTTCACTTGTGCCGCATCCTGAAAGCCCCAGGTTTGCTCAATGCCGCTCACAGTGGCTTGGGGGAGGGGTTTCCGCACGTCCAGGGGAACTTTCCACAATAAGAGGTTTTCCCGCGTTAAAGGGGCATCGGGCTGAAAGAGGGCGGGGTTACTATTATCTGTTAAACGAGAGGGAATAATCCCCGCTTCGGCTAGGCCTTGAATGAGGGCAAAATCGGGATCACTGGGGGGGATATCTTGGAAAGCGGGACGATCTCGGGTGGGAATGGGGCGGATTTGTTTGGTGGTGCGATCGCTATACATTCGATTATGTACCTCAAACAACCACCGGGCAAAGGTTCGGCGGGTTACGGTTTCGTTAGGGTTCACCTCACCTATCACCCCCAAGGCCAACACATCGGCCACATAGCCCCGTAACGGTTCCGACACCCCGGACAAATCCCCCGCCCCCTCAGAAGTCGTCGGGGTGGGAGATTCCCCCACCTGATAGGTCAAGCGAAACTGAGTTTCTCCCGCGCTCACTTCCTCAAAGGCAATAGTCACCCGTAAATCTCCCTGACGGGCGCTCAAGGAATCCTCCTCCCCCTCCTCCGTCTCCAAAGTCCAATCATTCTCCCGAAAGGCCTGTTGATAGAACTCCCGCACTAAGTTCTGAGGATCCGTCGTCTGCCAGCGCGTGGTTCCCCGCACTTGAGCCGAGGAATAGGTAGCCTCTAATAACGTCGCCTCGGGGTATTGGGGGATAGTCTCCGGGAAATTTTGGGGGAGAGTTTGGGCGGTTTCTTCCTCCTCGGGAGTGGGGGAGGGGGTGGGAGAGGGAGACGCTTGGGGACTGGCCGGGGTTTCTAATTCTGGATCCGGCGCAAACCAGCGTTCGGCCGTGGGATCTCCACTACAACCTGTTAAGAGGGCGATCGCACAACAGCCCAACAACCAAACTTTCCCACTCATAGCCCACCTTTTCGCCAAGACTTCCTAGCTATCCTAGATCATTAATCCGATACTTTTTTGCTAACGTTTGCTAACAAATACATAAGTTAAGATTTTCTCTTAACCAAGTGTTGAATCTTGGCTCTCAGTCTGTCAGCTGCTTTCTTCAGTCTTCGCTTTTGAGCAGATTTAGCCTTACTCATTCGTGAGATGAGCTTGTCTAGCTTAAAGCAAAGCTTCTGTATGTGCAGATTGGCGTTATTTCCTATCCATCCATAGGATGACTCCGAGAAAAAGGTCATGAACGTTCGGACACCGGGATCTAAGGCAACCACGCGACCTTGGCTCTCGGTCTGTTAATCAACCCCCAAACAACATCCCGAAGCCAACCCTACAAAATCCTCATATCGCGAATTTTCCACTGATTATTCTCCCGCACCAACTCATAACGCACCCGTAAATTATCATCCCGCACCCCCGCAGAAGCCCCAGCCCTAAATTCCGTCGTCCGTTCCCGCACCGACACCACCGCCGCCCCCGTGTTGGGCTGGGCAGGGTCAAAAATTACCTCATCCACCGACAACGTATGTTGATATTCCCGAACAATATTACTATTGCGCGCCTGTTGCACACGACCCCGCCAAACCCCTAACAGAGGATTGGTTAAAATCGTCTCTAACTGATCTGCCCGGTATTCCGAACCAAAGGCCAACTTCTTCACATCTAGCCACATTTGCACCACTTCCCGCGCCACTTCTGGGGTCAGGATGGGATCCGCCACCGAAGGAGCGGGGGGGGCTTCTTCTACAGGCATTTCCTCCCCATTGGGCATAGTTTCCATAGGGTCAATCACCTCAGCCTGGTCAAAACCCGGCCCCCGTAATAATTGGATCGCTTGACCAATCAAAAAAACAAAGAAAAACACCCCCACAACGCCCCCCAATCCTAAAAAGATCAGAGAACGAGTCCCCTTGCTCTGAGAACGACTACCGCGACGACTCCCCCGACTAGAGCTAGTTCTCCCCCCTCTGCGACGACTCGGCGTATAGCCTTCGTCCCGCAGCGCCACCGGATCCGCTTTCCGTTCCCGTCCTCTTGGTTCATCTGGGCTTAGGTGTGCGCCTCGACCCGACCCCGGGGGGCGATGTCCCGGCATCCGGGCCCCTCCGCCCTGACTACTCCCCGGTGCAGGCATTCCGGGGTCAAAATCCTCAAACATCCCCGCCGTTCGTCCCCCAGTTGATGGGGCAACGGAGGCCGGAATCCGGGGTTCTGTTTGGAGTGCCGTCGCTGCCCCTAAAGCGGGAGACTCTACCACCGTCCATTGATTTTGGGCGGCTCCCTCACTCGGTAACTGCTCTAAATAACCTTGTACCTGGTCATCGGCAAAATAATCCTTCAGGGAAGCCCGTTGATCCACTAAATCCCGGAAATGGGGGAAAACCTCATTTTGTAGCCAGCGCTCGCCGTATAGGCACAATCCCGGCAGTAAATCCGGGGAATCTTGGGAATTTTCCCGAATAAAGGCCAGAGGTTCGTATTCTTGGCTGAGTTCTAGGGCTTGACTGGCCTCTTCCGTTTGCCCCAACAACAAAGCACAAACAGCCTGCTCTAAGTACACATCTTGACGACGACCCAGCCGTTGTAACATTTCCTTCGCCCGGGTGATCAAATAGGGTTGACATTGGGCAAAACCTCGGGCAATTAGGGCATACACTGCCAAATAAGTGGCCACGGCGGAGGGGCGTCGCGCTTCGAGTTCAAATAATTCTTGTTGTTCGGCTACCGTTAAATAGTGGCGAATTTGTTGGATAAAGCGCAGAAAATCATCCACACTTAACCCCGACTGATCATCTCCCGTGCCGTCAATGCCGCCCCGTTCGTGGAGCATATCCCGCAGGAGTTGGATCCCTTGGGTGCGTCGGGTTTCGTCCTCTCCCTCGTGGGAAAGTAGCTCTAAAATGCGATAGGGTCGCAGACGATAGAGATCCGCTTGAATTTCGCCCCGTACATTAGGGAACAGTCCCTCGCGCAATAAGAGTTCTTGTCCCGTTTGTCCGGCGATCGCCGCTTTCTCAGAATGCCCCTGTTGCCAATGTTCTCGCCCTAACTCCAAACAGGCCAAAGCAATCGTTAACACCACATCCGCCCGAATCAGCTTAGACTGCATCAGACGCTCTTGTTCTGGGCTAATCCTGACGGGATCTTCTAACAAAGGCTGACCTAACTTCAGCACGATGTCATACTCCCCCAGTTCCTGCCAAATCAGCAGCGCCCCCACTAACTGTTCATGATTAATCTCAATCCAAGGAGTCGGAGCATTGCCCCCCAACTCCAGCAGACTTTCAAGGGGTGAATCTAACTGGGGCTGCTGATCTAGCTCATAGGTTTTGGCTAGAAAACTGGCATCATAGGCCGAGCGCTGTTCGGGATCTGATAAAACGCCATAGGCTTCATCCAGTAATTGTTTCCGAGCATTAATCGCCAGATCACTATATTCCCGTCGCGGTAGTTGCAAGGCGCGATCATGGTAAGACTGACTGAGTTGTTGAGCGGTGGCCTGGATTGGCACGCCTAAGATCCTGTAGTAGTCGAGCGGAATTCGCACAGTTTGCTTCCCCAGAACAAAGAGCTAGTGAGATCCTCCCACATTAACGGTCAGGAGGGATCATCCAAAATCATGGCAGTCCATTGAACTGCTGGGTTGGGTTAACCCCAAACCAATCAATCGTATTCTACACAAACCTTGCTCTGCAATTCATCTAAGCTGACCGGGATTTTTCTCTGACAGGAGGAGAAATGGGAGTTTTTCTGGATAATCGACCGAATTTAAGCCAGTTTCCGGAAAATTATCCAAGAAAATCCAATCCTCCAATCTTTTGTTCCTACTCTCTTCACAATTCACAAATATACTGAATGGAGTAAGTCAATTTGCGGGTGGCAAAAACTACGGCCTACACTAGAGTTAAGACATGATGCAACGGTTATTTCACCAATAATTTCAGTGTTAAGTAATATAGATGGTTGGGTCGGAAAACCTGAACGGCAAATCAGAGCCGAACCGATGGCACAAGTGGGATCAGCAGTCAGTAGCCAATCGAGGTGTGTTTTATGGATGCAATAGAAGTCATGATGGATCGGGAGCAGGGATTATCTCGCGCATCAGAATCATTGGAATCGGAAGAATCGGCTCAACAAATCAGTCGTCTGAGCTATGAGTTCCGAACTCCCCTCACGTCTATTCAAGCCTCATTGGGGTTGCTCTCCAGTGGCAGGATTCCGCCTAATAGTGATGAGGGGATGAAGTTGTTAGCGATCGCCAATAAAAATCTAGAGCGTTTACTCCGAGTTCTCAACATCCTAGAAGCCGATCAAGGGGCTACAGTTCCCCTGCTATCACCCCAAGCCTTAGAGCGAATGCGTTTAGAATTGGATTTACGCCAAGCCATCCCCACGGCTGAGACTCCCAATAGTTCCCAAGGTTTACATCTCGTTTATCAGCCAATTGTTTGTTTAAAAACCCAGAAAATCATCGGTTTTGAAGCCCTGCTACGCTGGTATCATCCCCAACATCACTGGATTCCCCCGACGGAGTTTATCCCCTTAGCCGAAGAAGTCGGTTTAATTCATCAACTGGGATTATGGACACTCCGCAGCGCCTGCTGGCAACTCCACCACTGGCAACAACAGGGATGGGGAAAAGACTTAACCATGAGTGTTAATTTGTCTACCTTACAACTGTTACAAGTGGACTTAGCCGCACAAGTGGAGGAAATTTGTTTCACTACAGGCATATCTCCCTCTTCCTTACGAGTGGAAATTACCGAAAGTTTAACCATTCAAGATTTCCCCCTCTCCTTACAAGTTCTCCACCAACTCAAACAACTGGGGATTCAAATTTATTTGGATGATTTCGGCACAGGTTATTCCTCCTTATCCCGTTTACATGAACTCTCCGTAGATGTTCTCAAAATTGACCGCTCTTTTGTTTCTCAAAAACAATGGGAACTCATTCGCGGAATTTTCCAATTTGCGGCCTCTTTAGGATTAGAGGTCATTGTGGAAGGAGTGGAAACCTTAGAGGAGTTAAATCAACTCACCGCATTAGGAGGAACAAAAGTCCAAGGTTATTTCTTTTCTCGCCCCTTAAATGCTCATCAAGCGACCCAACTCCTTCAAGACAATTCAATGGATTTTCATGTTTCTTCCGCCACAATAATAGCTTCTAATACCGAGATCAAATCGGGTAATGCCAGATGAATTGTATCCCAAAGAGTAATTAAGTTAATGCGATCGTATTCATGGACAATACGATTCCGCATTCCGATGATTTGATGCCAAGGAATTTCAGATATTTCTGCCTGAGATTCTTCAGAAATTCTACGAGCCGCTTCGCCAACAATTTCTAGTTGACGAGTCACGGCTGCTTGACGCATTAAATCAAGTTGAAACGCATCCCAATCCACATTAGCTACAAACTCTTGAGCTAACTTCGCAGCCCTCAGCATATCTAATAAGTGGTTATGTTCACGAGGCAGCATAAATCACTTTTAAAGAGTTTAAAATTTCCTGCTTACGGAAAGGGTTATCACTTTTTTCTATACTTTCGCGTTCAACTAAATCTACATCTCTACCCAAAATTTTCTTAAAGTCGTCCTCAATATCAACGAGATCAAACAATGTCCAGTGAGCGTCTCGATGAAAAACGACTAACACATCAACATCGCTTCTATCAGGCTGAAAGTCATCTCTTAGCACCGAGCCAAATAGGGCAAATTCTATGATTTTCCATTTTTGGCAAGCCGCTACAATACAATCGTAATCAAGGAAAATTTTGGTATTAGTTTTTTGTAGGGTGTACATGATTATAAATTCTCCTCCATCCGTGCTTGCTCTATAATTATGAAGTCAAACCTTGAATTAACGTCTTAGAATCTGTCACCGTTCCAAATACTCCCCCCTGCATTTTAATCATCTTTAAAGCCGCTAAATAATTGCCATAATCCGTCGCTCCTGTACAGTCAGACAGCACTAAACATTCATAGCCCCGATCATTGGCTTCCCGCATCGTGGTATGAACACAAACATCTGTTGTAATTCCGGTGAGAATAATATTTTGAATCCCCTTTTGGCGCAGTAATAAATCCAAATCTGTGGCATAAAATGCCCCTTTTCCCGGCTTATCAATAATCGTTTCTCCGGGCAGAGGAGCTAATTCTGGGATAATTTCCCATCCCGGCTCCCCTCGCACTAAAATCCGTCCACAAGGCCCCGCATCGCCAATTCCTGCCCCGATTTGTTGACTCCGCCAACGTTTGTTTTCCGGTAAATCCGATAAATCCGGGCGGTGTCCTTCCCGGGTGTGCATAATAGGAAAACCTTGTTCTCGCATCACCTTAAGAACATTTTGTAGGGGTTCAATGGGGGCGCGAGTTAAGGATAAATCATAGCCCATCTGGTCAACATAGCCCCCCATCCCACAAAAATCAGTTTGCATATCAATGATGATTAAAACCGTGTTTTCTGGGCGGAGATCCCCATTATAGGGGTAGGGATAAGGATCAGCAGGAATATAACGAGTCATGGTGTTGTTAGCTTAAAATAAGTTGGCAAATTGACCGAATAGGGTAATAAAAAACGTGGCTTGTTCCGGTTGATTGAGTTTAAATTTGAGCCAATTGTTTTGAGCCGGAATTTCCGGTAAATAAGACTTAAACTCTTTAATCAATTGCTGGACATCGGACTGAGATTTATTGTATAATAAACCTAGGTTTTGCGGGCAAAGGAACAGTTGAATCCCGGAACGAAGGAGGGGCGCGACTCCAAAACTGGTGACATAGGTGGCCGTGTCACTGGGGGATTTTTGGGGGAGGGGGGAACGAAATTCCCATGACCCATAGTAGACCCAAGCGCTAAAATAGGGCTGTAATGACCAGAGTTTGCAAGCAATTTCGCCGAGTTGGTTTTGTTCTGCGATCGCCAACATTCGTTCTAAACGTTCCTCACGGTCTAGTTCCTTCAGGGTTTTGATATAATTGCGCCATCCCCCATACTGGGTAATCTCCTGTCCGTCTGCGCAACAGATTCCCTCCCCCAGCACCCCTAAGACTTGTTCCCCCGTCTCTAGGGACACCTTCCCCACACAAAGCCCCGGAGGTTCTTGTTGCAGAATGGTCACTAAACCCGAGGGAGGCACATCCCACAATTCTAAAGCAATCTTTTCTCCTCCCCTTTCCACACGCTGCATTGCCGGGTATTCATCCCCAATTGACCATAATTTATAACTCGCTTCCGTCTGGGTTTCTTGGCGAAATGTTGCCCCAATATCTAATAAATTGGGGTTCAATTCCAAACCCCGCATCAGTGTCCCATTAACCGCGAAAGGAACAGTTTTCAATTCAGGTTGACCCATATTATTTTACCTCAACTTAACACCATTTTAGACCATTTTTGCTCAATTAAGTATTGCGGCTACAGTCTCAGTTGGGATTTATATTAAAGTAGCATTATTTAACGTTTGTATGATGGGCTAGTAGGTGCAAGACGATTATGTTTCCTCACCTTTCTCCAAAATCTAAGTTTTCCCAACTGATGACGTATACTTTTTTCTAAATTATTCACTTTTATATAAAAATTTCCTCCTCTTAAGGAGCTTAAGTAATGGTATAGAAAACGGATTTTATAGGGAGCAATTCCATAGGAAAACTTTAGATATTTAGACCCTAGCTCTATCCCTTGTAAGTTATTAGAACGTTGTCCATGATAGATTAAAACTTGTCCTAAACTGAAAAAACATACTGATTTTTGTTCTAAGGTTAATGTTCCAATATTTTTATAGCATTCTGGTAGTTGTGTGTGATAGCGATTTAAAAAAATTATAAAACCTTCAGTCATCATCGAGCTTTTAGCCGTCGCTCTATCCTCTTGACTTAAATCATCCGAATAATATAATAAACCTTCTTTAATAACCTCAAACTCATAATGTTGAGCAAGCTTGATAAAAAAGTCCCAATCTTCACAAAAGGGTAACTCTGGGTCAAAGTAGATATCTTTTTCTAGAGCCTCTCGTTTAAACATAATAGTAGAGGCACTACCAATAAAATTTTTATAGAGTAAATTTTCTCTCAAATCACCTCTTGCTTCCGAAGTCCGTAGACGTTTAATCTCATTAAAAACTCCAACAAAATATGACCAACAATAAACAGCACCAACTTCCGGTCTATTGAACCCATATAATTGTTTTTCTAGTTTCTGAGAAGACCATTGATCATCTGAGTCCAACAAGGCGATATATTCACCTTGAGAAGCATTCATACCGACGTTGCGTGCTACACAAACTCTACGATTTGGTTCATAACGGATGTATTTAATCCGTGAGTCTGTCCACTTTTCCATCAGTTCAGATGTGTTGTCTGCCGAGCCATCATCAACTACAATTATTTCAAAATTTTGGTAAGTTTGGGCTAAAACAGTTTGAATCGTTCGTTCTAAAATATAGGCTCTATTGTAGGTTGGGATCACAACACTAACAAGGGGTTCAGATATTGTCATAACTTACTTACTCCTTCACATAACTATTATGTTGTTCGAATTATTATATTCATAACCTTGTCCGCTACGGATTACCCCCAAATTTTGTTACTTTTCTTGGACTTATTCAGCAAGCCCTACTTAGCCTCCATCCAGTTGGCACCCGCCCTCACTTCAACCTCTAAAGGGACAGTTAAACTCACCGCCTTTTCCATGATTTGCTTAATTTGTGGCTCTAAACTCTCCCATTCTTCCGGGGGAACTTCAAACACTAATTCATCATGGACTTGTAACAACAATTTGGCTTGATATTGTTGCAAAATCGGCTGCAACTTAACCATGGCAATTTTAATAATATCCGCACTTGACCCCTGAATGGGCGCATTCGCGGCCGCTCTTAATAATTGAGCATCTACACCAGACAGCCCCTTTAACTCGTCTAAATCAATCGCTTGGGGGTTGCTCTCATATAATCTTTGTAGGGTGGCACTGGTGAAATTAAAGTAACGACGGCGCTTTTGCAGGGTTTCCACATAACCGAGGGCGATCGCATTTTTTTTCATCGTCTCCAGATAATCGAACACCCGAGGGTAGCGGGACCGATAGCGTTCAATAAATACCTTCCCCTCCTTCTGAGATACCCCAGCCTCCCGCGCAAAACGCTGGGCACCCATACCGTAAATGACACCGAAATTAATTGTTTTCCCCAGTCGTCGTTCATCCGGGGTAACATCGCTTTTCTCAAACAACAAACGCGCTGTTACCGTATGGACATCTTCCCCCTTTTGATAGGCTTCCACTAATACCGGTTCTTGACTTAAATGAGCAAGAATTCTTAACTCAATTTGGGAATAATCCGCCGAAGCTAAAAGCCATCCATCTTGGGGTAAAAAAGCCTGACGAATTTGGCGAGAAAATTCACTGCGCACAGGAATATTTTGTAAGTTTGGGTTAGACGACGATAAGCGCCCCGTAGAGGTTACAGCCTGGTTAAAGTCTGTGTGAATCCGTTGGGTTTGGGGATCAATCAGTTCCGGTAGTGCGTCGATATAAGTAGATTTCAGTTTCGCTAACGTTCGGTGGGATAAAATATGGTCAATCAGGGGATGATCCCCTTGTAACTTTTCGAGAGTGGCGTGATCGGTAGAATATCCCGTTTTGGTTTTGCGCGATTTTTTCGTACTCAACCCTAACTTATCAAACAGAATCTCAGCTAACTGTTTCGGGGAGTTTAAGTTAAAGGTTTCCCCCACATCTTCATAGGCTTGTTGTTCGAGTTGTTGTAACTCCTGTTCCAGTTGTTCGGATAAGGTTTTTAAGTAGGGTAAGTTAATCCGAATTCCCCGGGTTTCCATGGCGGCTAAAACGGGTTCTAAGGGCAGTTCAATGTCTCGGAAAAGTTGATTCAGTTCTGGGAGTTCGTCTAATTCTGCTTGTAGTTTAGGCACTAATTGATAGGTGGCATAGGCATCTAATCCACAGTAGGCGGCCGCTTGGGGAATGGGGAGATCGGCAATGGTTTGTTCTTTACTTAACCCCAATTCTTTATAACTTTGGGCGGTGATTCCATCGAGATACTGATTAGAAAGATCCGTTAAGTTATGATTCTCTTCAGGATGGAGGACATAATGGGCTAACATAGGGTCAAATACAACCCCGTCTAAAGCAATCCCTTGGTGGTGTAAAACCAGACGGTCGAATTTCGCGTTTTGGAATACTTTCGGATAGGTTCTATCGGCTAGAATTGCGCCAATTTGTTCTAAAACAAGGGCTTTCTCTAGTTGTTCCCCTTGGGTATGACTAAGGGGAATATAGGCCACATCTTGAGGATTTTTGCCCCAACAACAACCTAACCCCACTAACTCAGTTTGACGGGGATTGAGGGAGGTGGTTTCTGTGTCCCACGCGACGGGTAGGTTAGGATCTGTATGTTGTTTTAACTGGGTAATCAGTTGAGTCAGTTGGGCTTCTGTTTGGATGATTTGGGGTTGAATTGTAATGCTTTGTCGGGGGGGGTGGGAGTCGGTTTCTTCTGGGGAGAAAAAGGAGGTATCCTCAAGGGTAGACTCTGGTGGAGGGGGGGGAACTTCTCCTCCGAGTTGGTGCTGGAGGTGGTCAATTTGTTTGAGGAATTGCCGTAGTTCTAGATGTTCTAGGATGGGTTTAACGTTCTGGGGGTTAAATCCTCTCAGGTGACATTGATCTAGGGTAATGTCTAGGGGAACATCCAGTTTAATTCGGGCTAGGATTTGGGAATGTTCCGCGTCCGCTTTTCCCTCTTTGAGTTTCTTGTAATTTGCCCCGGTAATTTTGCCTAGGTTTTGATAAATATTATCTAAGGTTTCGTAGGTGTGGAGGAGTTTAACGGCGGTTTTTTCGCCGATGCCTTTGACTCCCGGAATACTGTCGGATTTATCCCCACACAGGGCTTTATAATCCACGACTTGACTGGGTTTTACGCCTAGTTTGGCTTCCACTTCGGCGCTTTTATATTCAACGGTCCCGGTGACGGATCCTTTAATTACATTGCGGTCAAAATAAAGGACACTTACGCCTTTTTCGTCGTCTACTAATTGGAATAAATCCCGGTCGCCACTGATGATTTTAACCTGATATCCTGCGGCTGTGCCTTGTTGGGTGAGGGTGCCAAGGATGTCGTCGGCCTCGTAGCCAGAGGCGGTTACAGTGGGCAAATTTAGGGCATTTAAGAGGGTTTTGAGGTTGGCGAGGTCTTGGATAAAATCTTCGGGGGTGTCGGTTCTATCGGCCTTATAGCCCTCGTCTAGCTTATGTCTGAAGGTGGGGTCCGCTAAGTCAAAGGCGATCGCAATTCGATCAGGTTTCTGGATAGTTAAGATTTGTAACAAAGACTTGACAAAACCAAAACAGATATTAGTAGGAATCCCCCCAGAGGTGCGCAATCCCCCATCTCGTCCCTTGGCAAAGGCATAATAAGCCCGAAAGGCCAAAGAATGACCGTCGATGAGTAGGAGGGTGGGACGAGTTTGAACAGTCATTAATGATTTATGATGAATTATGGTAAATGCGGTTGACTCAGAAATACAAATCGGGAGGGCTTTTTTTGCAGGCTTAAGACTCCCTTTCCCTTGCCTAACAAGGGTTTTAGCTATTTTTGTTAGTGATCCATTGTAACATAAGAGTTGGGAAAGTTCGATGATGCCAGGATTCACCCCCAGACTGATGGGACTGCTGAGATTGCCCGGAAGGGGACTCATTTTATGCCTTGTCATGGCCGTTTTTTTGCTCTCCGGTTGTGTGCGTTACGATGTGGGGGTGAATTGGCAGGGACAATATAGGGGCCAGATTACCCAACATATTCAACTAGGGGAGCAACTGACCAGTTTTAGCCAAAGTGAGGCGAAAAAGTGGCTAAAAACTATTGAGACTCGCGCTAAGGCTTTACAGGGTCGCATTAAACGGGTTTCTGAGCAAGAGGTGATTGTGACGATTCCTTTTGCCAATGGTCAGGAATTTGGGGAGAAGTTTAATCAGTTTTTTAACCCCACAGAACAAAATCCCCAGGGGGTGGAATTGGGGGAAAACTCCGATGTGGTGCAGCTTAACTCTCAGGTGGTGGTGAATCAGAGTAACCTGTTGTTGTTGGAGCGCGATCGCCTTATTTTAGATGTAGACCTCCGCGCCTTAAGTATTTTCGCCGGAGAAGGGGAATTAGTCATTAATTCCGGCAATCTTTTAAACCTAGAATTTGCCCTCAATACCCCCTGGGGTGGGCGGAATGTGGTACGCCAAGACGACACAGCCCCCCCCGTGCAGAAGGTCAATCATCAACTGATTTGGCAACTCCAACCGGGGAAAATTAATCACATCGAGGCCGTGTTTTGGCTACCGAGTTATTTAGGACTAGGAACAGTCGGGATTATTTTGCTGATGTGGGGAGGATTTTATTTAAAGTATCGAGTTTTGAGTTGAAGAGGATGCGTCGGGAGTCGGGAATCGGGAGTCGGGAGTCGGGAGTCGGGAATCGGGAGTCGGGAATCGGGAGTCGGGAGTCGGGAATCGGGAGTCGGGAATCGGGAGTCGGGAATCGGGAGTCGGGAGTCGGGAATCGGGAGTCGGGAGTCGGGAGTCGGGAGTCGGGAGTCGGGAGTCGGGAATCGGGAGTCGGGAGTCGGAAGTAATGTCATTGCGTTTGCTGCGCAACGCTTCGCGAACGCGTAGCGTTCCGAAGGAAGGTACGAAGCAATAAGCGTCAGGAGTCGGGAGATTGCCTCTCCCTCTCTCCCCCTCTCCCCCCCTGTTCCCTGTTCCCTGTTCCCCGTTCCCTAAAATAAAAGAGTTTTAGCTATTCACTATTCCCCTGCTCCCCTGCTCCCCTGCTCTAAATTTAGGCAGACTGGGGACAGATGGTAAACTGGGGGGAGTGTTGGGTTAAGTCCTATGGTTTGGCAACCGGGTACGAAAATTTTTGGCGATCGCTACACCATCGAAAAACAGATCAAAAAGGGCGGTTTTGGTATCACCTACCTCGTCAAAGACCGTCAGGGTCGGCAGTGGGTACTGAAAACCCTCAAAGATGAGGTGATGACCGAGGCGGAGTATATCCCCTATAAGGAAAAGTTCCTGCGGGACTTTGACCGGGAAACCGCCAAAATCGCCATCTGTCGCCATCGGCATATTGTCGAGGTAGAGAATCACTTTAACCATGAGGGGCTGCCCTGTATGGTGATGGAATATATTCAGGGGCAGGATTTAGGCGATCGGGTGGCCCGTGGGGGGGTATTGTCCGAGGAGGTGGCCTTGCGCTATATCCGGCAGGTGGGGGCCGCGTTGAATGTGATGCACGAGAAGGGGTTACTCCATCGGGATATTAAGCCCCAGAATATTATGGTGCGGTTGCCCGATGATGAGGCGGTGTTGATTGATTTTGGCATTGCCCGGGAGTTTATCCCCAACTTGACCCAAACCCACACCTTCGCCCTTACCCCCTGTTATGCCCCCATTGAGCAGTACGATGAACAGGAGCATCGGGGGGAATTTACGGACGTTTATGCTTTGGCGGCCACGCTGTACTATGTGCTGACGGGGACGTTGCCACCCATTGCGACAATGCGGACGAGAAGGGATCGGCTAGTCATTCCTAAGCATTGGTCGGCAGAATTACGCAACGCGATTAAGCAGGGGATGGCGGTAGAACCCGATGACCGCCCCCGAACCGTGGCCGCGTGGTTGGCCTTGTTGCCCAATAGTGGCGGGGGTTTGCCCTCCTTTAGCTTTGAGACGGTACGGGTCAACGATCGGGGGGAAATTATTCAGAAAATCCCCGGTCAGGCGCGGTACTATCCCCAGGATTTGGGAGACGGGGTGCGGTTGGAGATGGTGGAAATCCCCGGCGGCACGTTTTTGATGGGGACGGAAGAGGCGGAAATTGAGCGGCTGTGTAAAAAGTATGATCGGAAAGGGTTTAGGCGGGAAAGTCCGCAGCATTCCGTCCGGGTTTCCCCCTTTTTGATGGGCAAAACCCCCATCACTCAGAATCAATGGCGGGTTGTGGTGGAACGGGTGGGCAAAATTGTTCGGGATTTGAACCCTGACCCATCCCATTTTAAGGGGGGCGATCGTCCTGTTGAAAAAGTGTCTTGGTATGATGCGGTGGAGTGGTGCGCTCGATTGAGCAAACTGACCGGGAAGGAGTATCGCCTACCCAGCGAGGCAGAATGGGAATATGCTTGCCGTGCTGGAACAACGACCCCCTTTGCCTTTGGGGAAACGATCACCCCAGACTTGGTGAACTATGACGGCAACTATACCTTTGGCAATGCACCCAAGGGAGAATATCGAAAAGAAACTACCCCAGTCGCCAGCTTTCCCCCCAATGGCTTTGGGTTGTATGATTGTCATGGCAATGTTTGGGAGTGGTGTTTCGATCCCTTCCATGACAATTATCAAGGTGCGCCTGGAGATGGTAGAGTATGGGATGAGAATGTGAATGATAATCGTTATCAAAAGCCTTCAACAAATCTTAAGGTTTTGCTAAAGGAAAGCGATAGTACTTTTGTACTGCGTGGCGGTTCTTGGTTCCACTACCCGGTTAGCTGCCGTTCAGCCTACCGCAACCACTATCAGCGCGCCGACGTCAACTTCAGCCTTGGGTTTCGTGTCTGTCTGGTGGGCGCAGGACTCTTCTAGCCCTTTGCTATTTAGTACTCTTGCACTCTGCTCTTTTTCCCCTTTACTCTCTCTAATGCGACCGATTCAGAAACCGGGTTTTTGCTAGGGATTAGGGGGAACACTAACAGATATCAGCAACCCGGTTTCTCCGCTTCAGTGGGGTTCAGAAACCGGGTTGCAGGAAGCGATGGGAGCGCACAACAACAGGTGCAAAAAACCCAGTTTCTAGGGCTGAGGGTTTCACCAAAGGGCAGAATGCCATGACAGAGCAACGGCACGAGAGCTACAATTTTAAAATCAAGTCGTGAGGGCTAACTATGATTTCCCATCAATTATTAGAGCTTGAACAATCTATTCATGACTTATCCCTAGAAGATAAATTATGGTTGCTCGATAAAATCTTTGAGCAAGTGCGAGGCACTACTGAACATCAGGAAACAACTAACCCTCCCCAAACCCTCCAGTATGACGATGAGGTTAAACCCATTTGGGAAATCGCCCTAGAAATTGGGGAAAAAATTCCAGATTCCGAATGGGCAAAAGTACCCAATGACTTGTCAAAAAACTTTGACTTCTATCAAGGGTAGAAACATGAGACAAGTTTTTGCGGATACAGGCTATTGGGTAGCCTTACTCAATCCTAGAGATTAATTGCATCAAAAAGCATCAATTCCCAACAATAAACCCCACAATATTAAACCCACCATCATTTCACTATCCCGGCTTAAGGGCGTATGCAATACGCCCCTACAATATGATTGGTTATCTGCTCCAACAATTACCCCTAGAACAATTTCATCATCCTGTAGGGGCGCAATGCTTGCGCCCAAAAAGCATCGATTCTCAACAATAAACCTCACAAATTAAACCCACCACCATTTCACTATCCCGGCTTAAGGGCGTATGCAATACGCCCCTACAATATGATTGGTTATCTGCTCCAACAATTACCCCTACAACAATTTCATCATCCTGTAGGGGCGCAATGCTTGCGCCCAAAAAGCATCAATTCCCAACAATAAACCCCACAATATTAAACCCACCATCATTTCACTATCCCGGCTTAAGGGCGTATGCAATACGCCCCTACAATATGATTGTTTATCTGCTCCAACAATTAATCTTACAACTATTTCATTATCCTGTAGGGGCGCAATGCTTGCGCCCAAAAAGCATCGATTCTCAACAATAAACCTCACAAATTAAACCCACCACCATTTCACTATCTCGGCTTGAGGGCGTATGCAATACGCCCCTACAATATGATTGGTTATCTGCTCCAACAATTAATCCTACAACTATTTCATTATCCTGTAGGGGCGCAATGCTTGCGCCCAAAAAGCATCGGCTAAAATACTAAATCCAGCAACAATTCTGAAAAATTCGCCTCACATTGAGGATGATCTGGATCTTCCTCCCAACGTTGGGGATTATTCTGAATATATTCTCGGATTGAATTGAGTGCCGTTTCATCTTGGATAATGGATTCATAATAATTTCTCTGCCAAATGGGAATAGATGTATTTTCACGAAACTGATTAATCTGTTTGGTCACGCTCGCTTTAAAACCGCCAATAAAAGAACCTAAAGAATTTGCTTTTTTGCGAAACGCCTTCTTTTGAGATTCAGGAGATAAATCAGCATAATCCGCTTTACCTAAATTCCCATAGCTTGAATTGTTGGTTCGTTTTTTCTCCAATTCAGAAAGCCAAACAATGCCATGAAGATGATTAGGCATAACAATCCATTCATCTAAGCTTAAATTGGGTCGCATTTGGGCAGATTTTAGCCATTCATTCTGCACAATTTTACCCAGTTGATTAATGTACATTTTTCCGTCATCAATTTGCCCAAACCAACATTGCTTTTGGTGAGTACATAGTGTAATGAAATACGCTCCCGGTTGAGAATAATCATAGCAAGGAAGACGAATAGAACGGCGATGATGAGTTTCAGGGTTATATTTCATCATGATATTAGAGAATTATCAGAAAGGTATCTGCTCCATTGTGAGCTTACCCTTTAGAACCCTTAGCTTAGTAGGGTATGCCTGAATGGTTGCTCGATAAAATCTTTGAGCAAGTACGAGGCACTACTGAACATCAGGAAACAACTAACCCTCCCCAAACCCTCCAGTATGACGATGAGGTTAAACCCATTTGGAAAATTGCCCTAGAAATTGGGGAAAAAATTCCAGATTCCGAATGGGCAAAAGTACCCAATGACTTGTCAAAAAACTTTCGAGTTTTTTGAGACTTTTTTGAGCAGACTTACTGAGTTTAACTGTCATGATTCAAACCAATCCGTAATATCCTCAAAGTCTTGACCTACATAATCGTTAGGATTAAAAGTAGCTTCGATGTCAGCCTGTTCAGTATCATCCACATAAGGCAGCAACATCTCAAAAAATTTATACCACTCTTCACGCATGACTTCCCGGACACCTTCTTTGCACTCTACCTTTTTTCCCCTTTACCCTTTCCAATACGACCGATTCAGAATTGCAAGAATTTATAGGGGTTTTGCCTTTTTCGGCCGTCCCCCCTTTTTCCCATTGGCACGGGCTGCTTGCTGCTTCGCCACCGAGGATTTTTGCCCCCCCTTACGACCTAATTCCGCCATCCAAGCTTTTGTTCCAAAAATGCCCTGAATCAGCCCCGGAATACTAAAATCAGCATCCAGACTATCCCAATGGACGCTCAAACCATCAGCCCCTAACCAAACATCCTCAAGCTGAGGAGGTGAAGCATTCCCCAATCCTTGGGCTAAATGGGGAGGAAAGGCAAAAATTGCCCCGTTTTTAAGCTGAATTTCAATTAACTGACGTTCTGCATTATACCGGACAGCTTCAGCACAGGGGCCAGCCTCAACGAGAGCGATCGCCCTCGCTTCAGCCTCCGCAATTTCTGCCTCTAAAGCCCCATCATCGGTAAAATCAAAACTCCACTGTTGTTGCCACTTTTTGTTAGTCATAGCTAACCCCGACGCGCCCCTCATTGAGCGATCGCACTACCCGATATTCTCCCCGGTGTAACCAATCCCCCGCCTGCCAACCCATAACCATCTCCCTTAAGAGGGGTTTTTATCGTCGTTCGTAGGAGTAAATATCTCCCACTTGTTGAAATTTAAGCCAAATTCCCCGTTCCCCAAAAAGGCAGTCACAAATTGAAAAAACCGTTCAGGATGAACTTAACGCTTCTCTCAATCTCTGACTGCCTAGTTGTTGACCAGAACTAAATCTCTAAAGAGATCATTGGGCTTAACGACGAGGAACTAAATCTAAGTAATTGCCACTTAAAGCAACGCGGGGGGTTGTATTCCCTTTCGCATTGCTTAAACCCCGTGCCATACCCAAGAAATTGGCGGGACTGCCAGCTTGGGGTTTTTGGTCTTGGGGAGTAAAGCGACGAACCGCATTTTGCCAAACGATTTGGGGGAAGCCCAAGATGCTACGATAGTAGCCATCGTAACGGGGAGACTTGATGTTAAAGGGAGTTTCACCCGTATCATGTCCATCAAGAACGCGACGACGTTGGTAGGGAACGCTATCATAACCGAAGTTTTCCAGATACTCAGCACTGTTGAGTAACTCATCCACAAACCCTTCAATCCCTTTGGTCGCCACAACAATGGACCAAGCGATTTTTTCCCGTTCGCTGTAAACTTCGCGACCGAGTACCCGTTGCACACACTGTTCTACAAAACGATAGTTGCTATTGAGATCATAGAAACTGCGTTTGAAGGTATTGGAGAGCAATAAACCGCGAATGAAGTCCCGCACGGTGATTTGACCATAGCGGAGTTGGGATTCTAGGATCGGTTCACGATCGGATTTGAAGGCATGGAAGAAAATCTGACGATAAGCCGCTTCAATAATATTAGTTGCATCTTCGGAAGAGAGAACCATCCCAGACATAAAGCGCTTGGGAGACTCATCGCCTCCCACTTCATACCCTGCAACGCGACTGTTCTGGCTGTTAGGTGCATATTCTAGTAGAGGAATAGCCAAGGTGTGAACCTCCGTGATTTTATCGTTTTTTTACAAAGATTAATCTACATGATAAGCGAGGAGGGGACGCTATTCTGAGAAATCTTATTAATTTTTGCAAACAGGGTGAGAGGGTTCAAGGGCTTATCTGTTCTAGGATCGGGGAATTTGGCTTGGTTTTTCTGCTCGGTTGGGTTGTCTTTACATAAGTTCACAATTTGCAATATTTATGAGGAGGCGTTAAATCCAGAATCTCTTTGTTCTTAGCCCCGATAGGCCGTCACTAATGTAACGGGATTGAGGGGAGCAAAGCGGGTGTATTGACTGACGGCTACGGAACGGGAGAGATTGACCTGTAAGAGGCGATAGTGCCATTTACTCTGTTGTAGGTGGTGGAGGGCGAGGGAAAGGTGTTCTAAGGTGGTGAAGGCAAGGACAATCACACCGTTGGGACGTAGGACGTTTTGAGAGAAGGTGAGGATTTCACTCAATTGGCCGCCACTGCCACCGATGAAAACGCGATGGGGGGCGGGTAAGTCGCGCAGAATGTCGGGGGCTTCCCCTTCGATGGGCTGAATGTTGCGGACGTAAAGCTGTTGACAGTTTTTTTGGATGAGGTGATGGCCGATGCTGGTTTTTTCGATGGCGTAGACTTGGGAGGTGGGGCAGAGTCGAGCGATTTCGATGGCAACGGAACCGATGCCGGAGCCGATATCCCAGACGATTTGGGCAGGACGGAGGGCGAGTTCCCCGAGGATGCTGAGGCGGATTTCTCGCTTGATGATCAGGTCGGGGCGATCGCGAAAACTCAAAAATACATGATCCGGCAACCCGAGCAAAGGCAGTTGCTGCACGGGTAAGGCCAACTCGGTGGGGGTTTCTCGGACGAGGATTAAAACATTGAGGGGGGAGAATTCTTGGTTGACTAAAAGTTCTGGGGTGAACAGTTGAATCTGTTCTTCCGGGGAGCCTAGATTTTCACAGACCCAGAATTGATAGAGGATGGGTAAGTCGAGGGAGAGGTAATGGGCGGCGATCGCACTGGGGGTGTTGAGGGAGTCGGTGAGGACGGCGATCGGGCTTTCCCCCTGCTGAAGTGCGGCACTGAGGAGTTCTAAGGAGCGCCCATGAACGCTGATCATCTGGGCTTCTTGCCAGGGGAGTTTGACCCGATTAAAGGCTAATTGAACAGCACTGACATGGGGATGGAAGGTTAGGACTTCGGGGGGGAAATGTTCGAGCAGTAAGCGCCCTAAACCAAAGAATAGGGGATCTCCTGAGACGAGAATCACGATTTTCTCCTCTTGGTCTAAAGCGGTCTGAATTTGTGCGATCGCCGAATCCAATTCTCCGAGAACGATTTGCTGCCCGGTATAGTCGGGGAAGTAGCTTAAATGACGACCACTGCCCACTAAAAGGCTAGCCGTTTGAATCTGTGCTAATAAGGTGCTGGGTAATCCGGCCGCACCGTCTAAACCAATGCCAATGACCTGTATTTTATTCATAATCCTAGGAGTGCGGATAGATAGGAGGAGTTTGGGGAAACAAGGCACTAGGTCGAAGTGGAGTATTTTAACCGCCCCATTTGCAGTTCATCAAAAATGCGGTTGAGTTGACGGCGCTCCTCTTCATTTACCGCTAAGTCGGAAAGAAACAGGGTCACCAGTTGAAAATGTTCTTGGCGGGTTAAATATCCAGTGCTTAAAATCCGTTCTACCGTTTCCGGTAAGGTCGCTAGGGCTGGGTTTTGGTTCGGTTCGCTCATGGTCAGAGGACGGGAGATAATGGTCAGAGGTCGGGCAACTGAACTTAAAATATAACAGTGAGTCCTTGCCTCTGGACTAAATTGGCTCAGGAACACCCCCCTCCCTGAACTTCTTTTTTGGGGGAAAGCAACCAATGATTGAAGGTGGATCACCATGCAGATTACTCGACTTCCTGCCCTAACGGACAATTATATTTTTGTCTTGTGGGATGAAAACAACCGTCAAGCGGCTGT
Organism: Spirulina subsalsa PCC 9445; assembly: GCF_000314005.1. Taxonomy (NCBI): domain Bacteria; kingdom Bacillati; phylum Cyanobacteriota; class Cyanophyceae; order Spirulinales; family Spirulinaceae; genus Spirulina; species Spirulina subsalsa. The sequence goes on along the minus strand of NZ_JH980292.1, from coordinate 257,424 downwards.
CGTAGACCCGGCCGAAGCGGATCCGGTGTTGGACTATCTCCAGCAAGTCGGGGGTGAATTGGTAGCGATTTTTAACACCCATCATCATGGGGATCATGTGGGGGCCAATAGTCTCCTAATGCAGCATTTCCCCCATTTAACGGTTTATGGGGGGGCGGAAGATCAGGGACGGATTCCGGGTCAAAGGGTTTTTTTACGGGCAGGCGATCGCATTCAATTCGCCCAACGCACCGCCGAAGTCTTCTTTGTTCCCGGTCACACCCGCGCCCATATTGCCTATTATTTCCCCCCCGTCGCCCCAGATCAACCCGGAGAATTATTTTGTGGCGACACCCTCTTTGCAGGAGGCTGTGGACGGCTATTTGAAGGCACCCCTAGCCAGATGGTTCATTCCCTCAGTCAATTGCGCCAATTACCCGATTCTACCCGCGTCTGGTGCGCCCATGAATACACCATCAATAACCTAAAATTTGCCCTCACCGTTGATTCAGACAATCCCACGCTAAAAGAACGTTACCAGCAAGTGCAACAAGCCCGTCAACAACACCAGCCCACAGTTCCCTCGCTGTTGGGGGTGGAAAAACAAACCAATCCCTTTCTCCGCTGGGATAGTCCCGATCTTCAGCAGGCGATGAATAGTTCTGATCCCGTGCAAACCTTTAGTCGTTTACGTGGCAAGAAGGACAGGTTTTAGGTTATAATGGAAGACTGTGACTTATTTTAAAGCACTCCCACACCCAAAGTTTTAAGAACGGAGAAACTATGTCCAAGCGAGTACAGGTTGTTTTAAATCGAGAGGTTCATAAATTAGGGAAATCAGGGGATTTAGTGGATGTTGCCCCCGGATATGCGCGGAATTATTTAGTTCCCCAAGGCATGGCCATCCCCGCAACGCCTAGCGTTATCCGACAGGTGGAAATTAGACGGGAAAAAGAAAGACAGCGTTTATTAGAAATTAAACAACAAGCAGAAGCCCAGAAAACGGCGTTGGCAACTATTGGGCGCTTAAGAATTCAGAAGCAGGTGGGCGAAAATAACGCTATTTTTGGGACTGTTACCAGTCAAGATGTGGCTGATGTATTATTAGCAAGTGCTGCCCAAGAGGTAGATAAACGCAATATTACCCTGCCGGAAATTAACAAGTTAGGAAACTATAAGGTTGAAGTTAAGCTTCATGCTGAAGTGACGGCTGTTGTTGATATTGAAGTGGCTCCTCTTTAAGTTTGGGAGTGTTAACTAAAAGTTGGTATTTCTATCTGGTTTGATAGGATGGGGGCGCAAGGTTTGCGCCCTTCTGTTGTTTTGGGATAAGCAAAAGGGACACAAGGGGGCGCTAAAGCGCAACTACGAACGAATTAAGGGGGGAGTATGGCTCAAAATAGCAAGACTTCACGGATTTTGGTCTGGTATCGGAATGATTTGCGATCGCATGATCACGAACCCCTACACCGTGCTTTACAAGAAAATGCCCAGATTATCCCCCTTTATTGTATCGATCCTCGCCACTTTCAAACGACCTCTTTCGGCTTCCCCAAAACCGGAGCATTTCGCGCCCAATTCCTCCGAGAATCTCTCATCAATCTCCGGGAAACCTTGCAAAGCTTGGGCAGTGATTTAATCATTCGGTTGGGAAAACCTGAAGATATTATACCACAAATAGCCCAAGAAATCAAGCTAGATAAAGTTTATTATTCTCGCGAAATAACGTGGGAAGAAACCCAAGTTGAACAGGCACTGATTCACCATCTCACCCCCTTGGGAATCCCCCTAAAAGGCTTTTGGACTTCCACCTTAATTCACCCCGATCATCTCCCCTTTAACCTCTCCCAAATTCCCGAACTCTTCACCAAATTTCGCCAAATTGTCGAAAGAAATTGGCACATTTTACCCCCCTTCCCTCCCCCCCAATCCTTACCACCCCTCCCTCCCCTAAATCCCGGTGAAATTCCCACCCTTCCAGCCTTAAATATTGAACCCCCTCCCCCCAAATCCCAAGGCGTTTTAGCCTTCCAAGGAGGCGAAAAGGCCGCACTGGAACGCTTAAATCATTACTTCTGGCAACAAGACGCTTTAAAGGTCTATAAACTCACCCGCAATGGGATGTTAGGGGCGGATTATTCCTCCAAGTTTTCCCCTTGGTTCGCCTTGGGGTGTTTATCCCCCCGTTTTATTTATGCAGAAGTTAAACGCTATGAAGCAGAACGGGTTAAAAATGACTCTACCTACTGGCTTATTTTTGAGCTACTCTGGCGGGATTATTTCCGCTTTATTGCCGCTAAACACGGCAATAAAATCTTTTGGCGCTCAGGATTACAAGGGCTAGAGATTCCTTGGTTAGAAGATGGGGATTTATTTGAAAAATGGTGCAAAGGTGAGACAGGGTATCCTTTAGTAGATGCCAATATGCAGGAGTTGTTAAAAACAGGCTTTATGTCCAATCGGGGGAGGCAAAATGTAGCCAGTTTTTTAACCAAAAATTTGGGCATTAACTGGCAGATGGGGGCGGAGTGGTTTGAGTCAATGTTGATTGATTATGATGTCTGTAGTAACTGGGGAAACTGGAATTATACGGCTGGGGTGGGTAATGATGCCCGAGGATTTCGGTATTTTAATATAGCCAAACAGGGCAAAGATTATGATCCTCAAGGGGACTATGTTAAACATTGGCTACCTGCCTTAGCAAATCTGCCCCCTCATTTAGTCCATGAACCTTGGAAAATGACTCAGTTAGAACAACAACTCTATGGGGTTAGATTGGGGGAAGATTATCCTAAGCCGATGGTGGATTTTATGGCCTCTATCAAACAGCAACAAAAGGTTTATTTAGGGCTTGTTGAATAAAGGAGCGGGGGAATAGGGGAGAGAAAGAGTCGGAACAAGGCTAATCTTTGTGTCTTTGTGGTTCATCTCTCAAAAACCTTAACAGGGCTTAGAAACCTATTCAGCAGACCCTACCTATCCCCGGATAAAAACCCACCCGGTGACAATAGAAAAAAGCTTGACAGGGGTTCTTTTTCGCTGTACACTAAAAGCAATTCAATCATAATGGGAGTGGTTGCGCTCAAAAATTAGCGCAACCACTCCCATTATACCACAAACATATTAGCAAAAATCGCCAACTTTAGCAACCCCCTTAAAAAAATTCATTTTTTCACCAGTTCCGATTACTTTGAGAGGGAAAAATTCTGCTTTAATCTCGGAAGAGATAAGAGAGAAAAACCGACGGGTCAGCCCAATTTCCGATTTCCTAAATAAATGTGCAAAAACCATGTTCTTTAGTGTTGTCATTCCGACCTATAACCGCAAACCCATTTTAGAGAAATGTCTCCGGGCTTTAGAAACGCAACAGTTGAGGGAGAATAGCCCCGTGGAGGGCTACGAAATCGTTGTAGTGGATGATGGGTCAGAAGATGGAACTTGGGAGTGGTTAGGGGCGAATTTAGGGGACTTTCCCCATGTCGTGCGTTTTGCTCGAAATCACCAAGGGGCGGCCGCGGCGCGCAATTTTGGGGTAGAACAGGCAAAAGGGGAGATGATTATTTTCATTGACAGTGATTTGGTAGTGACAGAAGGCTTTTTAGCAGCGCATGGGGCGGCATTGCAACGGGGAGAACGAGAACAGGGGAATGATCGGATTTTCACCTACGGGGCTGTGATTAATACTTGTAATTTTGAGCATCCCACGGCAGAGCCTTACAAAATCACGGATTTCTCGGCCGCTTATTTTGCTACGGGGAATGTTGCGATCGCCAAAAAATGGTTACTCCAAGCGGGACTCTTCGACACCTCCTTTCAACAATACGGCTGGGAAGACTTAGAACTTGGAGTCCGCCTGAAAAAATTGGGACTCAAACTCATTAAATGTCCCCAAGCCGTCGGCTATCATTGGCACCCCCCCTTTAGTTTGCAGCAAATTCCTAAACTGATTGACCAAGAAATCCAACGGGGGCGTATGGGTGTGGTGTTCTACCAAAAACATCCCACCTGGGAAGTCCGCATGATGATTCAAATGACTTGGATTCACAAATTACTCTGGGGCATTTTATCCCTAGGGGGGCGCTTAAATGAAAGAACTCTCGCCCCCTTGTTACAGTGGTTAATCAACCAAGGAAAACCCCAACTCGCCTTAGAAATCGCTCGGGTTTTCCTCAATTGGTACAATGTCCAAGGCGTTTATGCCGCCTATGCTCAAAGTCACATAGGGCTTAGTGAATAAGTCCGAGTGTCGAGAATAGGGAATAGGGGGAATCGGGAATCGGGAGTCGGGAGTCGGGAGTCGGGAATCGGGAATCGGGAGTCGGGAATCGGGAGTCGGGAATCGGGAGTCGGGAATAGTTAATAATTATCAACTCCCCCTCTCCCCTGCCCCCCTGCCCCCCTGCCCTCTTATTTAGAAAACCCTAATTTTGAACCCCTGTTTGCCAAGGAATAGGGGAATTGTGCGCGAGATAACGGGAGACTTGATAGGCTCCATAACGGTTTAGATGACTGGGGTCTGAGAAGAAATCGTATTCACTGCCCCAGTGTTGAGCGAGGTCTAAAAAGATGAGGTTATAGTCTTGAGTTAAGCGGGTCATGTGGTCGTGAAATTGCTGTTCATATTGGCTACGAATGGGGTCTAAATATTCGTTGGTTAGGGGAAGATTGACAAAAACGAGCTTCACTTGATGTTTTTCTAGGGTGGTTAAGATATTGCGCAGGGCGACATCTTGGGGGCCGTATAGTCCAAAGGAATCATAGTCGCTGTCGTAAGCGCCGGAGACTCGGGGATGAGAGAGGTAGTAGGTGTTAGGGTCAAAGCGTAGGTCGAGGGGGAGAAAACCATCGGGGGTGATGGGTTCTTGTCCGGCAACGGTTTCTAGGTCGAGGGGGTCTATATTTAGGTCGGCGACGGTGGGGAGGGGATGGGTGAGTTGGTCTTGCAGGAGGTCGCGCAATTCCTCCCGGTGGGGGTAGAGGGTGAAGAATTCCCCGAGGCCTTCACTCATCCACTGGTTAAAGTTGCGATAGTTCCGTGCGATCGCCTGATTGACATTGGGAAGCTGTATGCGAGGCATAGCGCGGCTATGAACCCGGTTGCTTCGGGGGGGATGGGGGCTTAAGGTTCGGTAGCCGTCAGAAGAGGCGATCGCATTATAAGTAATATCCGGTCGCCCACTATTAAACGCCCTCGCCCCATCAGCCCAGATAATTAACTTCGGCAGTTCCTCGGGGGCTAAAATTCGTCGTAACATCAGATCCACCACTTGGGCGGTCGCCCCATTAATGCCAAAATTAAAAATATCTAGCTCTTTGGGTCCCTCTTGGGCGAGTGCCTGACGCAATACCGCCGGGTCTACCCCCCGGAGGGCGCGGGAACTCCCTACAATCAGCACATCCGGCACCCCAGACTGTCTCACCCGTTGTTGATACAGGGCAAGTTTTTCATCCAGCAAACGGTTATTAAAGGAAGCATTGGACGAACGAGCGGCCGCCAGAATCGCCTCTTGCACCGCGCTTTGTTCCCCCGTGGGACGCTCCGCGATCAAGTCCCCTTCTACCGCACAAGGACGCTCAACACAGAGTCCGGCGAGGGGTCGCTGTTGGAAAAACCAGCGCCCGGCCAGCCAATCCACTTGGAACATCAGCAACAGACCCACCATCCCCCAAATAATCCCCTCGTAAATGCCCCGATTATCGCGCTCAGAGCCTTGTCGCCACCCATCTAGGTTGTTTTGGGTGTCTACGGTCAGTTTCGTGGCACAGAGAACGGATTTTAATAAAGAGCAGGTATCTCGTAACGCCTGTTTCAGCGCCGAATCCGAGGCCGAGGGAGCCAGGTCAAAGGGATGGCTTAAACTAGCCTCCTGGGGTAGGCCTTGAGTCGGCACCGTCACCGTGGAGGGGCTAAACTGGGGCGGAGTTTCCCCAACACCTGCCGAGTGTTGTTGAAAATCGAGGGCATAACTCCAGAGGGGGGCGGTTTGTCCAGCCCGTCGGCCGTAGATTCTCGCCCCCACTAGGCCGCTAATTTGCACCTTGCGCAGGAATTTCTCCACCGGATGGGCGACAAAGCCCTGACGAGGACAAACAACCGCCTCGGTCATAATGTGCAGTAAATCCTGCTTAAAACAGAGTTTAACCCGAATCCCCCCCGTAGCCAGACGACCCTCTAAATCGGGGTTGAGGAGGCGCTGCAAGAGGAATCCGAGGGCGTCTAGATGGCGCTGACGGGCTAAGGCGATGGTGGAGGGGGCTAAATCCGGGTCATAGGCCGCGGGGAGGTGGAGCCAATGGACCCAGACGGGAGTATCCCGCAAACGCCCTAAATCGAGGGAACTGGCCTCGTCTTGGAAGATGCCTAAATCGGGACGGGTGAAACCGTAAAGGGTAGCGGCCGTAATGCCTTGGGGCTGAAATCCTTTTAATAACCGTTCGATTTGTTCCACCGTAGAGGATTGGGGAGGGCAAGGTTCAGACCGCCCCACTAAGCTGGTAAAACAGGAGAAAATATGCAGTGTGGTTTCCTTGAGAATCGCCCGTACATGAATCTCTTGGGCTTCTAAGGATTGGTTGAGTAGGTGTTCAATCGACTTGAGATCCCCCCAACGGGCCCACTCCCGTAACATCTCTTCGGGGCGGGTTAAATCCACAGATAACACCCAATCCGGGGTACTTTCTCCCTGCACTTGGGAGCGAATAATCGCCTCTTTAAACCCGACTAATTCCAAGTCCCGCAGTTGTTGGGCAATGGGTTCCGCAATGAGGGAGGCATCGGGGCTATAATGACAAGAACAGATGATCCATAGACGTTTTGCTCCTTCCTCTGCGGGGGATTCGGGATGGGGTAACTTTTGGGTGAGGACTTTAACGCTAACGCCTAAATGGGCGAGGGACTCACTCAAGTAGCGTGCGATCGCCTCCGGGGACCCAGTACGGGCTAACGTCTCATTAGAAATCAATAACGCCCCCCCCGTTAAAGGTTCAGGACTAGCCGACCTTGCGTCAAGAAGGGGAGAGGGATCATGGGGTTCAATTTTCAACTGTAGACGCTCCAAAATAATCGGTTCAATCCAAGCAGGGCGTTGTTGACCCACCGGACGGCCATAGAGAATCACCTTATAAATCGGGTCTTCTGCATTGCGGAAAAAGCGTTTAAATTCCACCCCCTGGGACTTGAGGGCTTGGACTAAACGGGGTAATAATTTCCCCACCTCTGGAGTCCGCGACGCTTCACAGAGAACGTGCAGATTGTTCCCCCGCAGTCGAATCCGCAAACGCACCCCCGGTTCTGCGATCGCCTGATACAACCACTGCGACAGTGAAGCCGCTTGCTGAGTTGTCCGTTTCCGTTCAACCTGTTTTTGTTCAACGTCCCACATGATTAGTTCAGAACTCACAACTCTCAGAACTCAAAAATTTGACTGAATAATCTGTTAATTAACCCTTCACAAGCTCAAGCCCACGCCCTCCCCTGTGAACATCCCCACTCCACCCATTTGGGAATCGATCATCTACGATAGCAACAAATAGTCAACCTGCCATCCTCCATTTACCATGAATAATCGACAACCTTGGGATTTTGGTCGTTTCCTCCAAACCATCGCCTTTTTTGACGGTCTACCCTTCCTCAACTGTTTAAAGCGTATGATTCTTAAAACCGATTCTCCCTCCCATTCTAACCCTACCGCCACCGGAACCCTTCTCCTCGTCGGCACCACTCCCCCCCTGCGCCAGCAACTCCTCCCCCCCCTCCAAGCCGCCCAGTACCCCCTCCGCGTCGTCCTTTCCCCCAACGAAGACCTCCCCAGCCCCCAGCCCGGTGTTGAATATTACCCCAACACCCCCAACCCCCAAGCGTCCGAACTCCCCCCCCTCCTCAACCATGTCCAAAGCGTGATATACACCGGAGACATTAACGCCTTGCCCCCCTGGATTGATGTCATCGCCCAATACCTCGGCACCGGGAACGAAACCCTATTATTCGACTTCCGACAGCCTAACGACGATTTAAAAGCCAGTTGGGGCGCTGTGGATGATGTAGTCATGGGGGGAGTCAGTGCCAGTGGGATTCGCTGCCTTGTTGGCGAAGCGTCACGAAGTGAAGGACGGGCTATCTTTGCCGGAAACGTCTCCACCGCCAACTCTGGGGGGTTTGCCTCAGTCCGTAACCGCAACTTTGACCCTCCCCTAGACCTTTCCCACTACGACGGAATTCAACTGCGCGTGAAAGGAGACGGCCAACGGTACAAACTCATTTTACGCAGTGAGGGGCGTTGGGACGGTGTGAGTTATTGTTACTCCTTCGATACCGTCGCGGGGGAATGGATAACGGTTTCCGTTCCTTTTCGGGATCTTCGTCCAGTCTTCCGGGCAAAAACCCTCACCAACGTTGGGGAATTTGATACCAGTCGCACCTATTCGTTCCAGCTAATGCTTAGTAAATTTGAGTATGATGGGGCGCTCAATCCTCATTTTACGGCGGGAGGATTTAGTTTAGAAATTGCCACGATTCAAGCCTATGGGGGGGTGGTGACTCCGAAGTTAATTATTTTCACCAATAATGAGTTACCCCCGACCATTGCCAGTGCTTTAAACCAAAGTAATTTAGCCTATAAAACCCTTGAGATGGGAGACACGGGAGAGGCTCTGGCGGCACAAATTCTTAAGGTTTTATCGCCTGTATAACGTTTGGTCAATGCTCAATGGTTTAAGGGAATATCGGGGCGTGTGGTGGGGGCAGGGGATGGAAACTAATTTTGGGTTAGGATTGAGTTATTGTTAATCAGACAAACTACATGGAGGGCAATATCATGTTAACCAATGATAATCAACAAAAATCAATCCTCAAGAGAATTGAGCGAGTTGTGTCTATTTTAATGGAAGAAGATCCTTTATTTAATGAAAATCTAAGTTATTTAGAAATCGTCCAAGACTTAGTTAAACGTTGTCAAAAAAACTTATCTGTTGAAGAATTTAATACTATGTCAGACGAGGAATTAAAAGAATATAGTAGGGGTTTAATGACCATAGAACTTTTGGGAACAATTGGTGAGGCTTTTACACCTGAACAAAGGGTCATTTTTGATAATGCAATTAAAAGGAAGTAGGTAATTTGTGAGTTATTTATTAGACACTAATATTGTTTCTTTAGCCATCAAGGGGAATCGTCAAATCTTAGAAAGAATCAAAGAGATTAAAGAGCAAAAAAGACTATTTTAATGATTAAGACTACATGAAGGGCAGTATCATGTTAACCAATGATAATCAACAAAAATTAATCCTAAAGAGAATTGAGCAAGTTGTGTCTGTTTTAATGGAAGAAGATCCTATATTTAAACAAGACATTGATTATGTAAAAATAGTTGAACATTTGGTTGATCTTGTTGAAAACAATTTAACCGATGAGCAATTTAATAATATGTCAAACGAAAAATTAAAAGATAATTGTAGTTTTGTTATGTCTACAGAACTTTTGTCAAAAATTGGACAGGATCTTACTCCTGAACAAATGGCTATTTTAGATGAAGCAATCAAACGAAAATAGGGAATTTTATGGGTTATTTAGAGGATTGTTGGCTGTTGATTCACCCAAACAAAAAGAAAGATTTTCTCAAATGTGTTAAGACTATCAGATGCTTTTCTTAAATGATCTAGAAATATTAGAGAAAGCCGCCGAAATTCATGCTAATCTTAGATTAAATCGCCCGTTATCATCTTTGAACGGGGGAGTGTTCGGAAAACTCTAGGGAGAGGATAGCTATAAGCCAGAATGGTAAAGATTGCCGTCGTTGACTATGATATGGGGAATTTGCACTCCGCTTGTAAGGGGTTGGAAAATGCGGGTGCAACACCGATTGTTACGGACTCTGCTAAGGAGATTGAGTCTGCCGATGCGGTGGTTTTGCCCGGTGTGGGATCATTTGATCCGGCTGTTCAACATTTGCGATCGCGCTATTTAGAAGAACCCCTCAAGCAAGTCATTCAAGACGGGAAACCCTTCCTCGGGATTTGTCTAGGATTACAGATTCTCTTTGAGGGATCCGAAGAAGGAAAAGAACCGGGATTAGGCATTATTCCGGGCAAAGTCCGACGGTTTAAATCAGAACCGAATCTAGTCATTCCTCACATGGGATGGAATCAACTCACCCTCACCCAACCCAATCATCTCCTCTGGGACAAATTACCCCGGGATCCTTATGTGTATTTTGTCCACTCTTATTATGTGGATCCTGTAGATCCCTCGGTGCGTGCTGCTACAGTGGTTCACGGGTCCCAAACCGTTACAGCCGCTATTGCGCGGGATAATCTGGCGGCCGTACAATTTCACCCGGAAAAGTCCTCTACGAGTGGGTTACAAATCCTTTCCAATTTTGTGAATCAGGTCATCAATTGACGCACTCCCGATGCTGACTCGGCGAGTACAGCGCGGGAGTTATAGCCCATCTAGGCCCCTTGAGTTAGGGTGTTAAAGTGAGGTTGTTTCCTCCGGGATCAAATCAACTACTGCTAGATTCTCGTTTTGAGATGCTACGCGAACATCATTGCCGAAACTGTTTAAAGACCAACGATGCTCGTATGGGATTTTCCCTTGCTCAAAAATGGTTTCAATTTGGCGCTGTTGAGCAAGGGCTTTGCGCAGGGTAATAATTAACTGTTGTACCTGTTCCCGCATGACCGGAGAATGATCCACAGAGGGTAAGGTTTGACGTTCTAGGAGTTGTAAGAGCAATTCATAGTGAATATGGGAGGGGAGGGGGATTTGAACCATAGAAGCCAAATCCTCGGAATGGGGCATAGGGTAGGTCATAAAATAGAAAAAAGGGACGAATATTTTAAGAGAACAGGTTCGCGATCGCCTCTTGAGGATTGCCTTGTTTAACTAAGGACTCTCCCACTAAGATGGCTTGGGCTCCAGCGTCATGGACAGTTTGCCGATCCTCGGCGGTGTGAATCCCGGATTCACTCACAACGAGGACGTTTCGGGCTGCCAATTGCTCCCTCCGCGCTGCAATTAACTGGCGGGTCGTTTGCAAATCAACCGAGAAATTTTCTAAATTCCGATTGTTAATGCCTACTAGGGTAACGTCTTCTACGGCTAAAACGCGATCTAATTCAGCGAGAGTGTGAACTTCGACTAAAGGAGTCATCCCTAGACTTTGGCTGATTTTCACGAAGTACCGTAAATCCTGATCACTGAGAATCGCCGCAATTAACAGGACGGCATCAGCCCCATAACTCCGAGCGAGATAGATTTGATAGGGGTAGATAATAAATTCCTTACACAATAGCGGAATCTGGACAGTTGAGCGCACTAAGGCCAAATTTTCAAAGCTGCCTTGAAAAAATTCCTGATCGGTTAGTACAGAAATACAACTCGCCCCGGCCTGCTCATAGCTTTGAGCAATGGCCACGGGGTCAAAATCCGCCCGAATCACGCCTTTACTGGGGGAGGCTTTTTTGACTTCGGCAATTAGGGCGGGGGTGGTTTTGCCTTGGCGTAGGGCGGCTAAAAAGTCCAAAGGGGGCGGGACTTCGGCCACTCGTTTACGCAGTTCTAACAGAGAAAGGCGATCGCGCATCCGTTCAACTTCTGCCTCTTTGTGCCAGACAATCTTTTCTAGAATATGCCGAGGTTCTGCATCTGGGACTTTTACTTGATAGCGCAAAATGTCCACATTGACGGGAGGATTGGGGTGTATTCTACGAATTTTCATGGGAATAAGGGAACGGGGAACGGGGAACGGGGAGAGGGAATAGGGAATAGGGAATAGGGAATGGGGAATACGAATCAACTCCAGACTCTCTAGGGCGCAAGCATTGCGCCCCTACACCGATTTCCGACTCCCGACTCCCGACACCTTGACATCTAAACTTTGGGGTTTAACGGGTCAAGACTGGGTTAGGGGGGGTTAACCCCCTTTCCCTTAAGCGGTTACTTTAGCACGCTTAAAGGCCTCATCCAGCACTTCTGAGAGGGTGGGGTGGGTGTGGACATTAAAGGCGAGATGTTGCACCGCTTGGCGAGAGGCGATCGCATTAGCCGCTTCTTGGATTAAATCTGAAGCGTGGAGGCCAATAATATGCACCCCTAACAGTTCCCCCGTATCCTGACGATAAACCACCTTAGCAATCCCATCCGTTTCTCCTTCCGCTAAGGCCTTAGAATTGCCCTTAAAATAGGTTTTCGCCGTAGCCACGGTAAATCCTTCCGCTTCCCCTAACTCCCGCGCTTGAGGCTCCGTTAAGCCCACATAGCTAATCTCAGGATGGGTAAAGGCCGCCGCCGGAATACTGCGATAATCCACCGTTTTCTCCCGGCCGCAGATATTTTCCACACAAACCACCCCTTGAGCCGAGGCCGCATGAGCCAGCATCATTTTCCCCGTTGCGTCCCCAATCGCCCAGAGATTCGGCACCACCTGACCATCCAACACCACCGCCATCTGGTCATTCACCTCAATAAAACCGCGACGATTGGGCTGGACTCCCACATTTTCTAGGCCTAGATTTTTCGTCGCCGGGATGCGTCCGGTGGCCACTAAACAAGCATCAACTTCCAACACTTCCAGAGGTTCTTTAGTCTTCGCGTCGGCCAATTCAATCACAACGGGACTGCCGGGGGTGATTTTTTTCGCTAACGTCCCACTGTAGGTTTCAATATCCCGGGGAGTGAGCAAAATCCGTTCCGCTAACTTGGCAATTTCCGGGTCAAAACCGGGCATGAGGGTATCTAGGGCTTCAATCATCGTGATTTCACAGCCCAGCGCCGAGTAAATATCGGAGAATTCCAAACCAATGTAGCCACTGCCGATAATGGCAATCCAATCCGGTAAGCTTTCTAATTTCACCGCTTGATCACTGGTGAATACGGTTTTGCCGTCTACTTCAATTCCCGGCGGCACAAAGGGAATGGAGCCCGTAGAAAGTAGAATATTCCGGGCGGTGATGAATTTTTCTCCGGTTTCGGTTTGAACGGAGACTTTTTGGGGGGCGGCCACTTTCCCCCAGCCTCGAATGGTATCGACTCCGAGGCGTTTTAAGCTGTTGGTCAGGTCGCCGCGAATTTTGCTGACGAGATTATTGGCATGATCGGCGATCGCACCTCGTTCAAACGCCACACCCCCCACCGTTAGACCCATCGCCGCCAGATGTTTCTGGTCTGATAACTCTCGCACCCGTCCTGATGCTGCTAACAAGGCTTTGGAGGGAATACAGCCCCGATTCACACAAGTCCCACCCATCTCGGCCGCTTCAATAATAGCCGTCTTCAAGCCACACTCAACCGCGTGTAAGGCTGCACCATGTCCTCCGACACCTGCCCCAATAATGACCAAATCATAATCAAAACTCATCTTCTCGTGATCCCGTGTTGTTTGCGAGTTGGTTTGGATATATGTCTCCCCCCTTGGCGATTTGGGGACTTTTTTGACATTCTGTTAACCCTCTCATTATACAAGCCCAGGGACGTTAACCTAGGGACGTTAACCTACGGTCGGGCAGAATTTCCTGATCCTCGTGATTGTGAGGGATGAATGAATGTCCAACGGGGCAATAAACGGCAAAGACGCCATACTCTAAGACCCTAGCGGGGATATCCTTAACCTGAAAGCGCCGGACCTCTCAGGTCTTTGGGAGTCTAATAAAGCAATGATCTTTAATGTTTTTTAAACAAAAGTAACAAATTAACACTGGACATTCCTAAAAAGTCAGACCACAATAGAAGGAACTCTGCAAAATCCAAGCAATCTGCTAATATCAACTCTCACTTTTTAAGGATTCTAGTATCTTAACATTAAGGGCTTAATGGCTTCAGACTTTAGAAGCTTGTCGCCCTACTAATGGTTCTCTCGGAATCAGTCAGGTTCTGCTGTTGATATTGGCTCACAAACAAACGTAACTATTGCTTGAACGTCATGATAGATCGTCCTGAGTCTTACCCTAAATCAACCAGAACAGCAAGTCAGCTTGCTTTTGTCTTCAAATCAACCTCAAAAGTACCACTTGAAATTTATCAAAAGATCCGAGGAAGTCTGAAGCAAAGTCTGAAGTTCTCGAAAATATCGTTAAAGACTTTAGTCCGCAAGTATACCGGAAAATCAGATACAGAACGTTGGAGTCAAGTCACAAATTTACACCAAAGTTGGGACACAAGGACTCAACAAATGGCGGCTTTACTCACGGCGAACTCTTCCGTTTTAGAATTTGGTGCGGGTCGAATGGTCTTAAAACAACATCTCCCGGCTGGATGTTCTTATACGCCTTCCGATTTAGTAGATCGGGGAGAGAATACTCTGATTTGTGACCTAAATGCTGCTACTCTTCCAGCATTTCCTGCCCATGATGTTGCGGTATTTAGTGGGGTTTTAGAATATGTGAACGATGTGCCGAAACTCATTTCTCACTTAGCCCCGTCGGTTAAGGTTATCCTCGCTTCCTATGCTGTTTACGAAAAAAACACTAAGGAACGCCGACGAAGAGGGTGGGTGAATGATTACACATCAAACGAATTTATAGCACTATTTGCTGAACGAGGTTTCCAATGTGTTCATACTGAAATATGGCAATCTCAAGTCATCCATAAATTCATGAAGTTTGATTGCCACCCACAAGGAGATGGGGCTTTCAACGCAACATTGCTGTAAAACGCCCCCCGGAACAGTTGTAATCTTTGACTCACTCAAACCTTTAGACTCCCCCACCTCGTACCCTCGCAGGTGGGGATCTACTGGATGGGGGATCTAACGAGGGTCTGAAGGTTTTAGGGATAAAGAATCAAAAAGGCTTGCTGTTTTCCGACTCCCCCTTCCTGTTCCCTGTTTCCCACCCGGAGCAGACTGATTCAGCCAGCCCTAACGATGAAGACGCACATTGCCTCGTCGGACAGCGTGTAAAATGCGGTCAATGGCGCGCCTTTCGTCTTCTTGCAGCGAGTCATCTAGTAAGGCTGCCATCAGACCATAGCGATCGCCAATGGTTAAAGTTTGGGTATCAGCAACAGAGGCCATAATGTCTGCCAGTGCGCCCGGAATCAATTGCAGTTGGTTTAACATAATGCAGATTGGCTGGTGCGAGTAAGCTCTCTCTAGTCTTATTTTATGTGCTTTCACGGAGCATTAACCACTCACATCCTAAAGACTTTGTAAACTTTCTTTAAGTTCCCTCAATTTACCCCCGTGATTCTACTGAACGTATTTTTGCGGCTGCACTTTTTCCGGAGAACGCGCCACAACCGTGAAAAGTGAGAGTAATAATCGGGGAATTTTAAACAGGGAGAACCTTGTGTTGAACAGCAAAACATACCATTCACCTGTCGGACAACTGCTACATCGTCGTTACGAAATTGTCCAAGTTTTAAGTTCTGGTGCGTTTGGTCAGACCTATATCGCCCAAGACATTACGCAACCTGGCCGGCCGCGTTGTGTGGTCAAATATTATCAATCGAATCGGGATTATCCCAACCTTTTAAAAACCAGTCGTCGTATTTTTGTTTCCGAGGTTGAAACGCTGAAAAAATTGGGAAATCATGACCAAATTCCCCAGTTTTTTGATTGTTTTGAAGAAAATAAAGGATTTTATTTAGTTCAAGAGTTAATTATTGGGCAAACGCTCAGTACAGAATTGTCCTTTGGGCGTTACGGAGAGCCCTCAGCGAAAAAGGAACAGGTGGTGTACCTATTACGGGATCTGTTGACGGTGTTGGATTATGTACATCGTCAAGGGGTGATTCACTGTGATGTAAAACCCAATAATATTATCCGGCGGATTGAAGATGGTCGTTTAATATTGATTGACTTCGGGGCGGCTCAACCGGTGCGTTCTCCGGCCTATGATAAAAAGATTATTCATCCTCTTTCCTTAAAAACCACCGTTGCCGTCAGTCCTTCGGGATATCTGGCAACGGAACAACTCTTAGGAACTCCTTATCCTTGTAGTGATATTTATGCGCTGGGGATTATTGCTATTCAGTTTTTAACCGGATTAGACCCGGCTAAATTACAACTGAACTTAGAAACCAGTGAGATTAATTGGCAGGAGCATTATCGCCAAAATAGTACACCAGAGGATTATAGCGAGGAATTGGCGGCTATTTTAAGCCAGATGGTGCGCTATAACTACCGGGAACGCTATCCCTCTGCTCAGGCGGTTCTCGATGCCTTAAAGCCGTTATTAGTGGAGGCTAAAGCCATCACCTTAGAGGCCTCTAGTCGAGCGTTAGAAGAGGCTTTTGACCGGGTGAGTGAAGAATGCACCCAAGATATTATTTCCTTGTTTCCGGTACCAGGGAGCGATCGCCTCGAACAAGAGGCCGAACAAGCAAACTTTGAGGACTGGAGCGAAGAGAAGGAACTCTTTAAACCCCAAGAACAACCTATTGCCTCGTCGATAGGGGGATTTAGCCAAGCGCCCAGTCTACCCACTACTCCCCCCCGTCGCACCGCATCACCGAAACAAGCCAAAGCTAAAGCCCAATCAAGCTCGGGACAACTCCACCCCAGCATGATGAAAATGCTCACTCGTATGGGGGTTCTGGTAGCCGTGTTAAATGCCTTTGCCATTGCCTTGGGGATTTATACTTTAGTGGATAGTCGGGCGAGTGAACCCGCAGAGCGTCTGATTGAGGCAGAACAAGCCTTACACGCCGGAAAACTCGAAGATGCGATCGCCATTGCCCAATCCATCCCCGCCGAAAGTCCCGCCTACGAAGAGTCTCAGGCTTTTATCCAACAGTGGCAACAGGACTGGAAACAAGCCTCCCACTACGCCAGCGAAACTGAACGGGCGTTTCAGTCCCAACAATGGCAAGAAGTCCTGACTCTGGCGGGGAAAGTTCCCTCCATTGAGTACTGGCGCAATCGAGTTAGTCCCTTGGTCAAAAAGGCTCGCACCCAGGCGGAAACCGAAGCTCAAGCCCTGCTCAATCAAGCCTTTAGCTCGGCTATGAACAAAGACTTTGCCCAAGCTATTGAACAGTTACAACGTATCTCCCCTCAAACCAGTATCGGTCAAACCATCCAACCGAAACTAGAGGAATATCGTCAGAAACAAAACATTCGCGCCATGTGGATGTTGCAGCAAGCCTACAATTTGGCCGCAGAACAGGAATTTCAACGGGCGATTACCTTTCTTGAACAAATTCCCGCCGATACTCCCGCAGGTGCGATCGCCAAAGAAAAACTACCTGAATACCAACAAAAACAGCGCGTCGTGGAGCGACTTGGCCGCCGAATGTCCTATCATCCCAGTGCAGAACAACCCTCCACCTTCTCCACCCTCTCGGATCTCAATCCCGGAGCCCAATTACAAGAATTAAGCGGTGTTGGGTAACTCAACAAGTGAGGTTATCCTACCCTCAAGGCCTCCTCTTGGCTCTAGCTCCCAAAGTTATAATCGGAGAATCAATGGGTTGTAGCCTGCAACCCGTTTCAACCATGGAGGAGCCTTCCTATGTTCTATTGGCATTGGTCCTATTTGCTCTTAATCCCCGGCATGATCCTGATGTTTTGGGCGCAAAGTAAGGTCAAAGGAACTTATGAGCGTTATTCTCAGGTGTCCTCTAGTCTGGGTTTAACTGGGGCGCAAGTCGCACGACAAATTCTCTCGGCGATGGATATCAGCGACGTGAAAATTGAACCCGTTGCTGGGCAGTTAACCGATCATTATGACCCCAGTGCCAAGGCGGTTCGACTGTCTGAAAGTGTGTATAGTTCAACCTCCCTTGCTGCTGCCGCCGTGGCTGCCCATGAATGCGGTCATGTGATGCAGGATAAACGAGAATATAGCTTTATGAACTTGCGCGCTAGTCTAGTCCCGGCCGCAAATTTAGGCTCTCGTTTAGGGCCTTTCTTGATTATTGCGGGGATTTTCCTCGGTTCTTTAGGGGCAATTTCCGTCTGGTTTATTAATTTGGGGATTGTCTTATTTGCCGCCGTGATTGTTTTCCACCTCGTCACGCTGCCTGTCGAGTTCGACGCTTCCCGACGAGCGTTAAAGTTAATTGACGAGTTAGGGATTTTGCAAGGGGATGAAAACCAAGGCGCAAAAGCTGTTTTACAAGCAGCAGCTTGGACTTATGTTGCCACTGCTCTCTACGCCGTTTTGCAGTTAGCCCAGTACATTATTCTCTCCCGCAGTCGTAATTAGGGCTTGCTGACTCTAGGCTTTGACCTTAACTTTGGTCGCCTTAAGTGCAGGTTTTGCCACTTGAACTGGGGCAGACGTTGGGTAAAATTTGAACTTTTGCATGGCTGCACTTGCTGTTTTAATCACCTCACTACTAGAGTCTTGTAAGGCTTTTTGTAAGTAAGGAATCACTTGGGGGGATTTAATGCCCCCTAACGCTTGAATGGCCGCTAAACGAACAGAGGCCTGGGAATCCGTGCTAAGTTTACCCAAGAGCGCGATCGCTGTTTTCACCTCACCGCGCACCGGTTGTCCCGTCGTCAGGGTTTTGAGTGCGATCGCCACTTGTTCCCGCACCTGAGAATCCACCGAGAAACAATACTGCTGCATTTGGGCAATATAGCGCAGTTGCTTCGATTCACCCCACCCTTGCAACTGTGCCACTAAATGACTACCGATAGTCAGCGTAGGAGTGGGAGGCACTTGGGGCGGGATTTCCGTTGTTGTCTCTTCTGGCGACGCCTCCACCGCAGGAGGGGCTAACACAACATCTGGGGGCGACTGTTGCCCTTGTGCCTTATCCTCTGCCCGTAATTTTGCGATCGCCTCCTCTTTTTCCCGCTTTAACGTCGCCTCCAGTGCCTGAAGTTGTCCCTGTAACTCCGTCTCCTTCTGTTCAGACTCCCTTTCATAACTCGCCTTCAAAGCATCACTTTGTTTGAGATAATCCGCTTCTAACGCAGCAATCCGCGATTGTAACTCCGCCTCGTGTTCTTCAGCTAACTCCTGCTCAACCTGCTCAATTCTAACCCTCGTAGCCTCTTCCTGCTCTTCCCGGGCTTTCCGAAAAACCCCCGCCCCAAAAATTGCCGATAACGCCACGCCAATAACTACACCAGCGATTGTATTTAGAGGATCCATCTCAATTCTTCACTCCAAATGTACCCCTGTGATCTTAAACCACT
This sequence comes from Spirulina subsalsa PCC 9445, assembly GCF_000314005.1. Taxonomy (NCBI): domain Bacteria; kingdom Bacillati; phylum Cyanobacteriota; class Cyanophyceae; order Spirulinales; family Spirulinaceae; genus Spirulina; species Spirulina subsalsa. The sequence continues at coordinate 238,357 of NZ_JH980292.1, read as the reverse complement.
TCTTCCGACAATACCCTCCGTTTCCCTTTAATTTTGGCTTTCCCAGAATCCCCCTCAATCACCAGTAATCATTAATTGTAAAACATACTCCTGTACTACAGCCTGTTCACCCATATAAGTTGGTTCAAACTCCCACTGTTCCAAAATGCTACTTGCCAAGATTTGCGCCTCTTGTCGTGTAATATTCCCCTCCAAAATGCGAGTTGTTTCCTCATAAACCATCACTTCTCCGCCTTCCTCAATCCTAATCACAACCTCCAACACAATGGGTTCTATAATGCTGATATTCGCCGGAACTTCGGCAAAACTCTGTTGATTTTGCCTCGGTTGCGCCAATTGAGTCGGAATATCTCGGTCAGGCACCGTAAGACGCGGTGGAGCAACACGAGTCATCATCCCCCCTCCCCTTGTTTCCATCGGTGAAGATGTTGGACTTGGTGAAGATGTTGGACTTGGTGAAGATGTTGGACTTGGTGAAGATGTTGGACTTGGTGAAGATGTTGGACTTGGTGAAGGTGTTGGACTTGGTGAAGATGTTGGACTTGGTGAAGATGTTGGACTTGGTGAAGATGTTGGACTCGGTGAAGATGTTGGACTCGGTGAAGGTGTTGGACTCGGTGAAGATGTTGGACTCGGTGAAGATGTTGGACTCGGTGAAGATGTTGGACTCGGTGAAGAAGAGAAAGGGAGAGTAGGAGTTGAAGGAGCAGAAGGAGACAGATCCATCAAATCAATAGGAATGCCATCTCGAATTCCCGATGAGAGAGGTTGTTTTGTCGCTTGAAAGAATAGCCATCCCAAAACGACATGACAAATCATAGACCCTAAGATTAGACTACCCCATAATCCCTTCGGGTCAGAATGAGCCGTTTTTTGAATCCGCCATGATGCCATTATCTTGATCGTCGGAAGAAGACCCTCGATTTTATCGACGGGATGAATTACGACATATTACAACAGCATACCCCAAATTGTAAAATTGTGCTATAATCTTACTTACAATGAGCAAGAATTGAATGCTTAACCTTACTTACAACTATAAGATAATTCCAACCAAAGAGCAGACAGAGAAGATCGAATTAAATTTAACTGTCTGCCAATCTGTTTGGAACTATGCTTTGGCTCAAAGAAAGCTTTGGTATAACAGTCGTAGTTGTCAGGTCAACGCTTGCTCTATTCGTTCTGAATATATTGTTGCTCCCTTTGAATATCCTAACTACCCTACTCAATCTGCCAATTTAACCCAAGCTAAAAAGACTAACGATTTCCTTAAGTCTGGTAATGCCCAAGCGATGCAGCAAACATTGCGGAAATTAGATCGGGCGTTTAACGACATGAAAAGCAAGGGACTAGGTTTTCCTCGCTTCAAAAGGAACATGAAGTCTTTTAATTTAGTTAGTAGCAGAATTGAAGTCAATGGTAACAAGCTAAAGATGCCTCTATTGGGGGAAGTTAAGTTTGTCAAGTCACGGGATATTCCAGAGGGTTTTAAGATCAAACAAGTTCAAGTAATCAAGAAAGCATCGGGTTACTATGTCAACTTAGCAATTGAGCTTGATGTTAATATCCCAACCCCAATACCTCATGGTCACGCTTTGGGGATTGATGTTGGGATTCAAAGTATGCTGGCAACTTCCGATGGTTTGATTCTTCCTAGGCCGAAGTTTTTAGATAAAGCACGGCGTAAGATTAAATTACTACAAAGAAGGCTTAAAAATAAAAACAAAGGGTCTAATAAATGGCAGAAACTACAGCATCGGATCGCTCTATTACATGAAGCCGTAGCCAACAGAAGAAAGGATTACCATTTCAAGTTAGCCCATCAACTCTGTGATGGAGTCGGGATGGTATTTGTTGAAGATATTAACTTCACAGCTTGGAGTAGGGGACTATTCTGTAAGCAATCTCTAGATATAGGTTTAGGTCAATTCTTTACTATCTTGCAATATGTTTGCTCTCAAACGGATACATATTTTGCCAAGGTCAATCCAGACTATACCTCTCAAGTTTGTCCTGAATGTGGAACCCATACAGGTCAGAAAGAACTCTCTCAAAGGGTTCACTCTTGCTCTGAATGTGGCTACACCGTGGATCGGGATGTTGCTGCTTCAATGATAGTAAAACAGCGTGGATTAACTGCGGTCGGTGCGCCCGTGGTCAAACAGCCCAGTAATGGCGTTCTGTCGGGGACTTCGGTCTAGATAAGAGTCTATATGGGAATCCCTCGCTTTCAGCGATGGGAGGTTCAATGTATGCAATACAAATTACTGATGACTCTCCAAAAACTGAATAAATCTGTTAGTCGGGAAGAGGGGGAATTAACGATTATTGACTCCTCCCGATTCCCGACTCCCGACTCCCGGACTTGTTCAGCAAGCCCTCTTTAGAGCGGGGGGAGTCAAACCTCTAAGGGGTGTTTCTGGCTAGCTAACTTCGCTAAGGCAAAACACAACAGGGCATTAAGAGCTAAAAACCCTTGAGCTAACAGACCTGCACCCAGTCCCCACACTTGAGGATTCATAAAAATGCTCACCGCGAGACAGGAAGCCACCCCTAACGCGCTGCCAATAGCGAACCATTTCCATTGAGGATGACCGAGAAACAGGGTGATTAAAATACCCGGAATTAGGACACTGGCAAATAAGGGGTTGAGCATAGTTCCCCCTTGAATAGCGGTTCCTAACTCAGGAATTGAACTCCCTAACACCCGGAACGGTGCTTGGGGGAGGTCAAAGACGTAGAAACCCCGCAGGAAGAATAACCCCGAACTCCCGGCAATTAGTCCACCCGTTAAAGACCAACTCCAAGCAAAGGGGAAATAGTTGCGTAACAGGAAGGCCAAGAGATAAGACCCAATGACCATGGCAATTTTCGGCAGGAGGGCAACGGCACCGCCATCAATCCAGAAGCGGGGGTTTAAGTAGCCGTTTTCACGCAACCATCGGAAGAAGTCTTTAAAGGTAATTTGTCCTTTGGCGGCCAGTTGGACGGCTTTTCCGGCGTTCAATTGTCCTGCTCCATAGTGATTAAAGGGGTCTTCTTCCACTTTCTGGGCGGACTCTTGGAGGATACTAAACACTTCGGCCGGGTCTTTAACCCCTGTAGCTTTGATTAGGGCGGCTACTCCGGCAACGTGGGGGGCGGCCATGCTGGTGCCTTGGTACTCGGCAAAGATGGCCTGATTAGTGCGCGGGTCGATGGTGTTTTGTAAGATTTTGCCGCCGTCACTGCCTCCGGGGGCGGCAATGTCTACCCCTGCCCCAAAGTTAGAGTAAGGGGCTTTGTTGCCCGCAGAATCGAGGGCTGAGACACTAATCACATGGGGATAGCGGGCGGGGTAGGAGGCGGAGTTCCGGCTTTCGTTTCCGGCGGCGGCGATGATGACCACGCCTTTGTTATAGGCGTAGTTGACGGCATCCTGCATGAGTTTACTTTCTCCCGGGCCGCCTAAACTCATGTTAATCACATCTGCGCCGTGGTCGGCCGCGAAGCGAATTCCTTCGGCGATGTCGGCGACGGTGCCACCTCCTTGGGCGCTGAGGACTTTAATCGGCATGATTTTGGCTTCGTAGGCGATGCCTGCCACGCCGTAGTTGTTGTTCGTAGATTGGGCAATGGTGCCCGCTACGTGGGTGCCGTGTCCTACGTCGTCGGTGGCTTCAACGCGCTTGTTTACGAAGTCGTAGCCTTGGACAAATTTGGTGTTTTTCAGGTCGGGAACTTGGGTGACTCCGGTATCAATGACGGCGACGGTGATTCCTTGGCCTTTGGTTTGGGCCCAGGCGGTTTCGATATTAATGGCGCGGAAGTTCCACTGTTTGGCGTAGTCGGGGTCGTTGGGGGTGAAAAAGCTGTGATAGACGTAGTTCGGTTCGATATATTCGGTTGTGTCTTTGATTCCGGCTTCTTTTAGGGTAGCGACGGTTTCTTTGTCGCCTTTTAGGATATAGATACGCTCGCCCTTCGAGAACTCGCTGTTGAGTTCTGGGGTTAGGTTATATTGTTTTGCGATCGCCTTTACCTGTTGTTCGACTTGTTCTTGGGGAATATCATTCCGGAAGTTTAAGATCAGGGAATCATATTCCCCCTGATTGGCTAAACCCTTAAACTGGGAGAGGGCAAACCCCAATCCAAGAATGAATAAGCAGCACAGTAGAAAGTTTTTCATAAGCTGAAGATAGGAAAGAAAGACAACAGCAGGGAGACAGCAAAAAGGGAACAGATGTTGTCTCGATCTGTCCCCTTCACCATAACCCAGATTTTTCTCTCTCACCAGTGAACGACTGCACCCACAAGGGGGTGGAGAATCTCCGGCAAATTCCTTCGCTGAGGATGGTCAACTAGCGGCTTCTGGCTACTGCATTTCCGGGACTGCGCACAATACGATAGTCGGGGTCAATCCAGCACAGAGGCAGGGGTTCTCCCGAAGGAAAGCGCAGATCCGCTTTAGGATAAATGCAAGGATCTTGCATTTCTTCCCCGGCATGAGAACGCCCCATAATTTCGGGCAAGCAAGGATCAAAGAGGTCTTCAATCCGCATCACTTCGATCAGTTCACAAGTAGGCTGATATTCCAAAAACATGATTTTCCCTCCCAATTCATCGGAAGTAGGCGATTCTACATTCCAAACGCGGCGCGATCGCACAATTAATTCATGATTACAAACCCATGATTACAAACTCTTTTTCGAGGGGACAACAGAAAACTGTGGAGAGGGAATAGAAACGTGATGTACTTGCTCTTCGACCAACTTAGACCCCTTCCGTATTAACCGCCCCATGTTATAGATGCTCAGTTATAGACACTCAAAAGACCAATCTAAGGGGTCATCAATCCCCTCTTGCTCTCCACCTGTGCTATTGTTTTTTTGGCTTTTGAATTGCAGTCGTTCTCCGTCAAGCCAAAGAAATGCGAACTACCCAACACTGAATCGAAGAGGACTAATCGCAGATGACTAATCCAAGACCACAGCGCGGGGCTTCCCCACGAGAACCTAAACCATGCCCTCCGGGTTTCTAACGAGAAACTCTTGACAGATATGTTGAGGCATTCTGTACATTCACTCTATCACAAGCCCAAGGATTCGAGAACCAATATGAAGAAACATGACGGGCGACCTTCTCTCTCGATAATTTGGGCTTGCTGAATAACTCTGCTCCGGGTGGGAAACAGGGAACAGGGGGAGCAGAGGAGCAGGGGAGAGGGGGGGAGGGGGAATAGTGGCTAGTGAATAGCCACAACTCTTTTCTTTTAGGGAACGGGGAACAGGGAACGGGGGGGGAGAGTTCCCGGACTCCCGATTCCCGACTCCCGACTCCCGACTCCCGACTCCCGACTACCCCTGTTCCCTGTTCCCTCAACCCCTAACTTTGGGTCTTAACTTGTCAAGATTGCCCATTGCCTTGAGGGACAACCCGTTCCACCTTCGCCCCTAATTGCTTCAACTTCGTCTCTAAATCATCATAACCTCGGTCTAAGTGGTGTAACCCTTGTACCAGTGTCTCCCCTTCTGCGGCCAAACCTGCCAACACTAGCGCGGCCGATGCGCGTAAATCCGTCGCCAACACGGGCGCACCGGAGAGGTGAGACACCCCGCGAATAATTGCGTTTTGCCCTTTGATGCGAATATCTGCCCCCATGCGGACTAATTCCGCCACATGACGCATCCGGTTTTCAAAAACCGTTTCCGTCACTACACTATTGCCCTCCGCCACCGTTAACAAGGCCATCAATTGGGCTTGCATATCCGTTGGAAACCCGGGATAGGGTAAGGTTTCAATGTCTGTGGCGCGCAATTCTCCGGGAATAATTCGCAGACGATTGGGACTGTCGAGAACAATTTTTGAGCCAATCTCTTGTAACTTCGCAATAACCGGGGTGAGGTGTTCGGGAATCACGGGAGAAATGCTAATTTCTGAGTGAGTGATAGCCCCAGCCACTAAGAACGTTCCCGCTTCAATGCGGTCAGGGATAATGCCATAGTCTACGCTGTGTAAATTCGGCACCCCAACAATAGTGATGGTATTAGTACCAGCGCCGCGAATTTTTGCCCCCATTGCCCGGCAGAAGTTCGCTAAATCTTCGACTTCCGGTTCTTGAGCGGCGTTTTCAATAATCGTCTCCCCATCGGCTAACGTGGCCGCCATCAGGAGGGTTTCTGTTGCTCCGACACTGGGATAATCCAGATAAATTTTCGCCCCCTTTAAACGCCCACCACTGCCGCGAATATCCGCATGAACGATGCCGTGTTCAATGTGAACTTCTGCGCCCATCGCTTGCAAACCCCGAACGTGGAGATCTACGGGTCTAGCACCAATGGCACAGCCCCCGGGTAAGGGAACCCGGGCGGTGCCTAAACGAGTCAGGAGAGGACCTGTCACAAAAAAACTCGCTCTGAGTTGAGAAACGAGATCGTAGGGAGCTTTGGAGGTGGAGAGATGACTGGTATCGAGTTCTAGGGTGTCATTATGCCTCTCTATTTTTACACCCAAGGCCTCTAGTACTTTTCGCATTTTGGCAATGTCGGCCAAGCTGGGGACATTCCGCAGGCGACAATGTTGGGGACAAAGCAAGGCACCGGCCATGATGGCAAGGACGGAGTTTTTCGCCCCGCTAATGTGAACATGGCCCGACAGGGGATGTTTGCCCCAAATTCTTAGGGACTCTAACTCAGTGTCAGGTTTGGTTTCACTGGGTTTTGGGCTGATTAAAGGGTTAATGGCTCTATTCTCCACGATCAACAAAGGGTTTGTGACGATTTTTGAATTTTTGGTTCTGATTGTACCTGAAAGATGGAAAATGTCTAGTCTTTTCGTTTTCTGGTTCTCTGTCAGATGCTGCATTATACTAAAAAGCTTTGGTCAAAACGGAATCTTTTTCTGAAAAAAAAAAATAATCAGCCTTGACAAGAGAGGGGAGGAGTGCAATAATACAAAATTGCGTGATTAATGCGGAACTGGCGGAATTGGTAGACGCGCTAGATTCAGGTTCTAGTGGGAGTTTATCCTGTGCGAGTTCAAGTCTCGCGTTCCGCATGAGAGAACTTAGCTCTAAATTAGGGTGAAAGGGGGGAAGAAGCTGATGTTGATTACCAGTTTGCAGAACCCCTTGATTAAGCAGTTGCGGAAGTTGCAGCAGAGCAAGTATCGTCGCCAAGAGAATTTGTGCCTGTTGGAGGGGACGAATTTGGTGGAGATGGCGAGTCAGGGGGGTTTACCGTTACAAACGGTCTGTTGTACTCCGACTTGGCAGGGGAAACATTCCCGATTGTGGGCTGTGCTGGAGCAAGGGACGGCGAGGCTGGAGGTGGTGAGTGAGGAGGTGTTGCGATCGCTCACTACAACGGTTAGTCCTGATGGGGTGCTTGCTACTTTACCCCGAGATCAAATCAGTCCTCCTCCTGTGGCGTTTCCCCGTTTAGGTGTGGTCTTGGAAACCCTACAAGATCCCGGCAATTTAGGCACAATTATCCGCACGGCGGCCGCTATTCCCAGTGATGGCCTGTGGTTGAGTGGGGATAGTGTAGACTTCGACAATCCGAAAGTGTTGCGCGCTTCGGCTGGCTTTATTTTTCAAGTGCCGATGGCCCGTTATGGGGATTTACCGCAACGGGTGCAAGCCTACCGACAACAAGGGGGACAGGTCATTGCTACTGTCCCCCAAGGGGATTTGTCCTATTGGGACATCGATTTTCAAAAACACACCCTGTTATTATTCGGCAATGAAGCGGCCGGACTCTCTGAGGACTTACTGGCGCAAAGTGATTTACAGGTCACTATTCCCTTGGCGGTGGGAGTGGAATCATTAAATGTTGCGATCGCCGCCGCTTTACTCCTCTATGAGGCCAAACGACAAACGACCAAACGATAAACAGCCAAACGATAAACATGGCGCTTATTCGTCCTCTTCCTTGAAATAGGCCTCTAAATCTTCCCCCGCTTCCTCCCATAAAGCCTCATCGGCCAGAGAAAGAGGCTCTTTGGGAGTAGGGGGAGGGGGGGGTTTAACCGATTTTTTGGGCTCCAGAATCTCTTTTAACTGCTCTAGGGATTGCTTAAAAGCCTGATCGGCATCATGACGAGGGTGATATTCATTCATTGTAAAACTTGGGGGTTGAGCAACTACGGGCGTTCTTTGCTTTTCTTTAACTCTAGATCCTCCTCTCTTAACATTCCCAGTTTTAAACCCATTTTCCCGGATCTTTGGGCTGAAGACAGAACAAAATCCACGCCAACTTAAGGTACAGCGTGGGATAGACTAGAATTTCCTAGCACTAAAATTCAGGATTCCCAGACTGTACCTGAAGTGTCGGTTTAGTCTTGGTTTTTTCCTGTGCATTGTACAATGTCCCTTGGGACTCCATGAAATAAAAGCAAGAATGTTATCTGTGAGTTGGGTGGCAACAGCGCAACCCAACAACTGAGCGCTAAAATCAGGAATTTCATCTGAAAACGTGAATTTAGAAGAACAAGAAGCCTTTCAAAAACACTATCAAGCGGGAAAAGTTGCCTTTGAACGCGGCCTTTATCGTGCCAGTATTGAGGCGTTAGAGGCCGCCTGTAGCCTAGTGCGGGGGACTTCTCGGCTGGGGGGAGAGGCGCAGATTTGGCTCGTCACGGCTTATCAAGCGGCCAATGAACAGGAAAAGGCGATCGCACTCTGTGAAAAACTCCTCCGTCACCCCTTCCCAGAAACCAGTAAACAAGCCAAACGCCTCCTCTACATCATCAAAGCACCCGCCTTAAAACGTCCTCCAGAATGGATGACCCAAATTCCCGATCTCCGTAACATCGAAGACAGTAAACCCGATAATCGCTATGTTCCCCTGCAAGAAAAACCCCGGATAAAAGTCAAAAAAGTTGAACCCGAACCTATTGATCCCAGTTTAATTAACCGCAAAGACAACAACTTTGTCACCTTGGCGTTAGTCCTTATTCTCTTAATTCTCCTCGGCTTTGCCTTCACTGGAAAAGTTTAAAATGAAAATAGCCACCTGGAACGTTAACTCAATTCGTAGCCGTCTCAGTATTGTGATCGACTGGTTAAAACAGAATCCTGTTGAGGTTTTATGCTTACAAGAAACCAAAGTGATTGACTCCGACTTTCCCCAAGAACCCTTTCAAGAAATCGGCTACTCTCTCGCCATTTCTGGACAAAAATCCTATAACGGTGTCGCCATTGCCAGTCAAACCCCTTTAACCGATCTCAAAATAGGCTTTTCTAGTATCCTGAACAGCGACGTTGCTACAGAATTAGACGCACAAAAACGAGTCATTAGCGGTCAACTGGGAGAGGTGAGAATTGTTAATCTATATGTTCCCAATGGTGCCGCTTTGGATAGTGATAAATATGACTATAAACTGCGCTGGCTTGCTACCTTAAAAGACTATTTGACCCATTTTGTCAAGGGTGAAAACACAGAAATTTGTGTCTGTGGGGACTTTAATATTGCCTTAGAAGACCGGGATATTTATAACCCCAAAGGCAAAGAAAAACATATTATGTCCTCCCCCCTTGAACGAGAAGCCCTAGAAAATGTCTTAGCATTAGGCTTAAAAGATGCCTTCCGCAAATTTAATTCAGAAGCCGGATATTTTAGTTGGTGGGATTATCGTCAAGGGGGATTTAGTCGTAATCGGGGATGGCGAATTGATCACCATTACTTAACCCCGAAACTGTACGAAAAAGCCCTAGCTTGTACCATCGACATTGAACCGAGAAAGTTAGAAAAACCCAGTGATCATACTCCCGTGATTGTTGAGTGGTGATCAGGAGAGAGGGGCAGCAGGGGAGAGGCAATCTCCCGACTCCCGACACCTTGACTTCTAACGTTGAGTCTTAACTGGTCAAGATTGCCTATTACCCCGACTACAATGTGACATCCTCCCGACACTGACATTTGCTACGCAACGCTTTGCGTTCACTTCGTGACGCTTTGCTACGCAACGCTTCGCGAACGTGAACGCGAACGTACAGTGCGGGGCTTCCCGACGATGAGCTAACGAACGACTAATTGCCCTTCTGTTGTAATGCCAATGGCACCATCTAACTTGGCATTTTCTAAATGAGTGCCAATTAAATTCGCCCCCACTAAGTAAGACCCAATTAATAGAGCGCTGGCCATATTGGTATTGAGAAGATTGGCATTAGAGAGGTTCGCATCGGTTAAATTAGCCCCCACCAAGTCCGCATCACTTAAATCAGACCGGACTAATTTTGCCTCACTTAAATCTGTACTTAACAGTTTAGCGGCCACAAGATTTGCTGTGCTGAGATTGGCTCCTCCGAGGTCGGCACTACTGAGATTGGCGCTGTTGAGTTTGGCCCCGATTAAGTTGGCTCCCACTAACTTAACCGCCCGTAAGTTCGCCTCACTTAAACTGGCATTGACGAGGTTCGCAAAGGTTAAATCTGTCCCGCTTAAATTAGTTCCGTTGAGGTTAGCATCAAACAGGTTAATTCCTTTAGCATCAGCCCCTCTGATGTTTGCCCGGGTGAGGTCTGTATTAACACAGTTAGCATAACTGAGGTCAGCCCCACTGAGATTAGCCCCACTGAGATTAGCCCCACTCAGGTTGGTGCAGAAGAGCGTCGCCCCACTGAGATCCGCCCCACTGAGATCTAAGTTACTTAAATTTGCGTGACTGAGATCCCCGCCTTGGCATTTTTTTGTTTCTAGTAGTCTTTCGATGTCTCCGTTTTGATCAACCATCGTGTTTTAAGGGGTCAGGTGCTTGTTCAATTTGCATTCTAGCAGGATTAGGGACGGTGATTCTGTCCTCCCTGAGAACCGCTCCCCTATTCTAAAGGAAAGTCTCGCTATCAGGACAAATTCAGATTCTACCATTGGGGATCTTGTTTTAACAGTTCTACGACAGCCTCACTGGGTAAGGGTTTGGAGAAAAAATAGCCTTGTCCAAATTCATAGTTTAAATGGCGCAGTTGATCCAGTTGAATGGCGGTTTCGATGCCTTCGGCGATCGCAGACATTCCCATTGCTTGGGTAATACTGAAAATGGCGGGGATTAAACCCAGTTTCTCGCGACTCCCATCAAGGGACTGAACAAAGGAGCGATCTACTTTGAGAATATCCACCGGGAAGGCGTGGAGATAACTCAGAGAGGAGTATCCTGTCCCAAAGTCATCAATACTCAAGGAAATATGTCTCGATTTGAGTTGCTGTAAGATACTTTGCGCCGAACGCTGATTATCCATAATTGTGCTTTCGGTGATTTCTAGTTTGAGGTGATGGGGGGAGAGTCCGGTTTCGGCTAAAATTTGATCCAGTTGTTGACAAAAGTCAACTTGTGTGAATTGGTGCGCTGTCAAGTTCACACTAATACTCATACTGTCATTAACTAGCCCCAGTTTTTGCCATTGTCGCAGTTGGGAACAAGCTTCTTTTAGCACCCACTGTCCCAAAGGAACAATTAACCCAGTTTCTTCGGTAATAGGGATGAATTGGGAGGGGGAAACTAACCCCCGGGTGGGACTATGCCACCGAATCAAGGCCTCGAACCCCTGAATTTTGCCACTTTTCAGGTGAACAATGGGTTGATAGTGGAGGAGAAACTCATTCCGGTTCAGGGCATAACGGAGTTCGGTTTCTAGGTTGAGGCGTTCTAAGGCGATCTGGTGCATGGTGGGGTCAAAGACGTGATAAGTCCCCCGTCCCCCTTCTTTGGCCCGATACATGGCGTTATCAGCATCCCGGAGTAAGTGTTCGGGTTGGTCGGCGTTGCGTTCGTGGAGGGTGCGGTAAGAGTCCCCAAAGACAATTCCAATACTAACGTTGGTGAAGACTTCGCATTCTTCGAGTTGGAAGGGATGCTCAAGGGATTCTAAGATGTTTTGGGCGACTTGGGTCGCGTGGTTTAGGTCGGGACTGTTGCCTAGGATAATGGCAAATTCATCCCCTCCTAAACGAGCTAGGGTATCTTCTGATTGTAAATGGGCTTGAATGCGACTGGCTAGGGCGACTAATAATTGATCCCCGACGCGATGACCAAGGGAGTCGTTGATTACTTTGAAGCGATCGCAATCCAGAAACAACACCGCGAAATGATAATCTGGATCTAAAGAAGCCCGGGTGATGGTATTTTGCAGACGCTGGGCTAATAACACCCGATTGGGTAAACCCGTGAGCGCGTCATGGAGTGCCATCTCTAGTAACTGGTGTTCAGCCTGTTTCCGTTGTTGAATTTCTAGTTCTAGTTCATGGACAACTGCCTGTAGTTGTTGGGTGCGTTCCTTGACTCGTTCTTCTAACCTACTGTTGAGTTCCCGAATTTCTGCTTCGGCCTGCTTTAATGACAATTGATGCTCAACTCGGGTTAAGACTTCTTCAATCTGGAATGGTTTCGTGATATAGTCTGCCCCTCCCACTTTAAAGGCATTGACTTTATCCATCACTTCATCTAGGGCGCTGAGGAAAACTACGGGAATCTGAGCGGTTTTCGGATCGGATTTTAGCTGTTGACAGACTTCGTAACCATCCATATTGGGCATCATGATATCTAAGAGGATGATGTCCGGAAGCATCGTCTGAACGGCCATGAGTGCCATTTTGCCGTTCCTCGCCTTGCGCACGTTATACCCATGCTGCATGAGCATCTGAGAGAGCAGACGGAGGTTCTCTGGCGTGTCATCAACAATTAAAATATCGCGCTGGGATGTCGAGATTGAGGAAGTCACCTGAGAAGGAAATGCACGAATAAGAGAACTAATCATATTTTTTTACAAAAACTTAATACTTCAGTCGTAGTTCTATTAGAACGTTAACTTTTATGAAATATCAAGTCTCTTTTGATACACAGTAACATTGATTACCGTAAAAGTTAGGGCAAGTTTGTGAAAATCCCGGTAAGACTTTTCGGCTGATGACTCTGCAACGAGAGCCTCAACAAAACAGGGGCGTTGGAAAACGCCCCTCTAGAATAAAAATTCAGAATCACAAGCAAGCTGTTTTTAAGCCAGTCCTTAACGCTAGTTCTTAAGGTCAACCCTTAGATGATTCGGGTTGGTTGTATCGATTAGTACACCTGATACAGTAGGGACTTATGCTTAAATTTTGAAGGCCTAAATTTTGAAGGCCTAAATTTTGAAGGCCTAAATTGTGACTTAATCTAGCGACCACGACGGGGTTTTGCTTTATTCACCCGCAAAGTCCGCCCCATCCATTCGGCCTCATCGAGACTGTCAATGGCTGAGGTTTCTTCGGCCTCTGTGTCCATATCGACAAAAGCAAAACCACGCTTGCGACCGGAATCACGATCTACGGGCATTTGCACCCGTTTCACGGAACCGTAGTCTGCAAAAACATTGTTGAGGTCATCCTCTGTCACGTCAAAGGATAAGTTACCAATATAAACTGTCATTCCTTACCTCTCTCTTGAGATCAAAACCAATTAAATGTGTGTAGAGATGGGAACTCGGAGGCAAGTCTACAAGAACGTTCACGAAACCGATGTAAAACACGAAACTGATGTAAAACTCCTGTCCTGCGATCGCATTACTTAACTGCCGATAACCTAGTCTCGCCATTCATTATAACATGGTTTCCCCAAGGAGTGGCAAGTCATTCTTGATATTCTCGGCGACTTGAGGATCTCTAGACTCAAAAGAGTCTAAGAGGGACAGGGGACACCCTTAATTACGATGTAGTCTGGTGGGGAGAGCTTCATAACACCAACGATCTCGCCCGGATTTTTTGGCTTGATACAAGGCTAAATCGGCCAGTTGAATTAACTCTTGGGGGCTGTAATTGCCTTGGGGGATTAAGCTGGCAATGCCTAAACTCAAGGTAATGTAGGGACGGACTGAGGAGGTTTTATGGGGAATTTGCAGTTGGTAGATGGCTTGTTGAATCCCTTGGGCAACGGCGATCGCACCCTGAATGGGGGTATTGGGTAAAATCACCGCGAACTCTTCCCCCCCGTAGCGAGCGAGGAGGTCTGTTTTGCGGTGAACCACTCGACTCGCGGCCTGACTGACTTCGTATAAACAGCGATCGCCTGCCGGATGACCATAACAGTCGTTATATTGCTTAAAGTGTTCTAAATCCCACAAAATCAAAGACAAGTATTCTCCCTTCTCTTGGGACACTTGCCAAATCTCTTGTAGGTACTGATCAAAATAGCGACGATTGGCAATTTGGGTTAAACCATCATAAGTCGCCAAGCGTTCTAACTCTCGATTGGCTTCTTGTAAAGCGGTTTCTGCCTTTTTCCGTTGTAACATTTCGCCTAACTGGGTCGCAACCACCTTGAGTAATTGACGGATTTGTTGCTCACTTCTGGGACTTGGGCTATTGATCGCGGGGATCTGATAAAAAAACATTAATACCGCTAACACATCGTCCCCCAAACAAATGGGCAAGGTGAGTCCATTCTGGAAATTCTCTAATTCGAGTAACTGGGAACAGATTGGATAATCCGGACAAGACTCATGGGAGACAGCATCAAACCAAATCATCTCCCGACTAGCGGCAGCCTGGCCAATTAATCCCTGACCTGTGGCAAAAGCTAGATTTTGCCGTAAGATGAACCAATCTTCCGCCACTGGATTGGGAGCATAATGGGCTTGACCATAAATCCAATGGGATTGATCCCGGTTGAGAATCCAAGCTTCTCCATAATCCCAGTGCAGGGTTTCACAGATGCGGGCTAAAATGGCTTCAAAGGCCGTCGATACATCTTGAGCCTGTGCGATCGCCTGACTGGCATCAAACAATAACTGTAGCTGTTGATTCTGATGTTCTAATTGCAATTGGAAATAGCGCAGACGCAGTTGATGTTCAATGCGTGCTAACACTTCCATTGGCTCAAACGGCTTGGTAATATAATCCACTCCCCCCACACTAAAGGCCATGATTTTGTCGATTACAGCATCTAAGGCACTGATAAACAAAATCGGCACATCAGAAGTCTGGGGTTCTGCTTTGAGTCGTTGACATATACTATAGCCGTCTAAATCGGGAATTTTGATATCCAGCAAGATTAAATCTGGGGGATGACTCAAGGCTGAACGAATCGCCATTTTCCCATTGGGGGCGACTCGCACTTTATAGCCTTCGTTCCCCAAAATCCGCGTCAACAAATTTAGATTTGCCGCCGTATCATCCACCACCAAAATACTATGATGATGGGGCAGAAAATCAGGTTTTGGGCATTGGGCAATTAACGGCTTTGTTCGGGTCATAAGTCGTTGATCCGCAACATCAGATTTCATCTTGTTTTAGCAGAACGTGAACAGAAACACTTGAGGTTCAATGATTACAGGCTAGGATCTCCTGTCATCTTAACGTAAGGTCTTTTGGATTGTTACTCATTGACTTCAGGGATAGCCCCGCGGCAAGTGTTATCTTTAGGTGCTATCACGATTCGCAAGGTACGGGGTAGTCCATCAGCATTGGGCTGAAAACCATGGATGAACCCTAGGGATCACTACAACAATAAGGCGGGTGATTTCCGATGGAACGGAAGAGTGCCTAAGAGGCTACCTCTTAAGGATGTCATACTCATGTGAAACACCCTACTACAGTGGCGAGACAGGGAATCTCCAGCCATTTTTTTAAAGTTAAACCACGGGGTAAAACCTATCAAAAAGCTGAGGTTCAATAGTCTACATAGTAGATTCATAATAACCCCTTAAACAGAGAATGATGAGAGCAACTATCAAGCGACTAAAAAGCTTGTTGGGCTAGCTACTATACAGATGAATAGTGTTAGCAAATAAGCGAAGGGAATAGATGTTAATACAATCGCTGTTAATACAATGAAAGTTAGCAAAATCTAAAATAGAAACGGTTCTTAAAAACAAAATCAGAAGCCAGCCACTCCTATTCTAACCCAAGTGAACCCAGAATGCTACATTTTTTCTAAACCTGTTACATGATCACGAATAATTCAAGCGTTAGCAATCCCTAATTTTACGGAGATGGCTTCCTGTTATCTTGAGGCGTTGAAGAGTCAGAAATATTGAGGGATTTTCTGAGCGACTCCCATTAGAGCGTTAGCTCATCGTCGGGAAGCCCCGCACTGTAAGAATGTCAGTGTCGGGAAGAAAGACGGTTAATTGAGGGGTTCGATGCCCCGAAAATTAACAAACAATTACTAGGGAGTGACGATTTATCCCTAGATATTGTATAATAGGTTCAGGTCAATCAGCTATTATTCGTGTTAAACCTCAACTATTGCTACAGAATTTATCCAGATGCCAGTCAAGAAAAAGAATTACTTGACTGGCTAGAAATCTGTCGAGGGGTATATAATTTGGTTTTCCCCGGTTTAAGAAATATGTTCAGTTTCGGTCGATTAACTTTCCTCAATTCAGGGAAAACCCTGTAACTGGATATCAATTGAGACTCCCTAAGCTAGGCTCTGTGGTCATTAATCTACACAGACCTATACCGGATGGATTTGGTGTCGGGAGGATGTCACGTTAAGCCCGGAAGAGGTCAAGAAGATCAATCCTTGAGATGGGTCATCAGGCCTAAGAGTTCCTCAAAGCGGTAATCGGAGATTAAGGAGGAGAGAGATTGAGCAAGCTGATAATTTTCCGGGGGAATCTCTGCGATAAATCCGATCATTTTTTCTAGATCTCCTTCGATTAAAGCCTTTTCAAACTCTTGTCGCCAGTGGTGGGATAAGGGAGCTAAGTCAGAGGTTTTTAAGGAAGATAAATGTTCAGAAGGTTGTACCTCTAGCAGAGAACTGGGTAGGGTGTCAAGGGGCAGTTGAGACAAGTCTAAATGTTTAGTTAGGATAGCCAGAACATCTTGCCGTTGCAGGGGAAGACGGAGGAAATCGGAACAACCTAATCGGAGGAGGGTGTCTTGATGTTCAAGGGATAACAGAGGACTCAGGACAATGAGAGTCGGTGGGGAGTCCGTGGTGGAGAGAAGGGTTTTGATGAGGTCATAATCATGGAGGGATGAGGGGTCAAGTTCTAACCAGATTAGAGCGGGATGATGGCGGTGAGAGAGGGCGTTCGCCTCTTCGGGGTTTTTGGTACTGTACAGTGGACAACCCAAGGGTTTGAGCCAAGATTGTAACGCCTCAGAACAGGTGCAATCGCTCACGACAATTAACATAGAGTAGGGAGCGCCCGAGTCGGGGAGTTGAGGGTCAGTCAGGGAGCGGATTTCGGCGGCCGTTGGGATCAAAACGGGCAGCGTAAACCGGAAAAGGGTTCCCATTGGGGGAGCTTCTGGAGAGGATTCCAACTGATGGGGCGGGGTAAAGGCATAACCTTGACTCAATACCGTCATTTGACCCCCTAATAAGCGCACACACTGTTCACAAATGGTTAACCCTAATCCTGTTCCCTCGTTGTTTTGGGGTTGATGATAGGATTGTTCAAAAGGTTGGAATAAACGGGCGACTTCTCGGGCATCAATGCCAATCCCGCTATCTTGGACTTCAAAGCCTAAAAGAACTGGATTTTGGGATTTAAGAGTTTTAACTCGCAATATCACCCCCCCACAGGTGGTAAATTTCAGGGCATTGTGGAGCAAGTTGGTTAACACTTGTCGTAACTTGCCCCCATCAACAGAGACATAAGGGGGGATATCATCGGCAATCTGGAACTGGAGGGCGATGTTTTGTTCTTGGGCTTTGAGGCGGAATAAGGATTCTAATTGCCCTAATATATCGAGCAGATGACAGGGGGTATCTTGGCGTGTCAGTTGTCCGGCTTCAATTTTGGAGAGGTCGAGAATTTGATTAATCAGAGTCAGCAGATGATCCCCGCTTTGGTGAATAATGCGCAGGGTTTCCTGTTGACTGGGGGATAAATTGCTATCTTGGCTCATTAAGCGGGAAAACCCCAGAATGGCATTGAGGGGCGTTCGTAACTCATGACTCATATTCGCCATAAAAATATTCTTGGCTTGATTGGCCATTTCGGCGGCTTCCTTGGCCTGACGTAATTGGGCTTCAATTTCGACTAAGTTGGTAATATCTCGTCCTTCTGGAATTAATAACATCACCTCTCCCTGTGGATTGCAGATCGGACGGAGGGAAAAGTCAATGGTGATCACCTGTTTGTTTTTGTCCCAAACCTGCACCTCATAACGGATAAACTCCCCTTGGGCGGCTTGGGCGATCGCCTGTTTTAATTGCTCTTGAACTTTTGGGGACACTTGCCACCACCAACAATCCCAAAAATACTGATTCACTACATCTTGTAGGGTGATGCCTGCAAAATCCAAGGCGGTTTGATTGGCTTCGAGTAAAACCCCATCCGGTTGTAAGAGTCCCACAAACTGGAAGGCTTGATTAAAAATGGCTCGAAAGCGGGTTTCACTTTGTTGGAGAGCCTGTGCCATGCGTTCTCGTTCTAGGATTTCTTGTTCTAGGGCTAGGGTGCGTTCTTGGACTTTCTGCTCTAGGGTGCGGTTATAATCGGCAATTAACTGTTCGGCGGCTTTGCGTTGGGTAATATCAATGACTAACCCATCCCAGAATACGGTGCCATCGGGGGCGACATCGGGGGAGGCAAAGTTTTGTAGCCATTTCTGTTGACCGGAGGGGGTGATGATCCGATAATCAATCTGCCAAGGGGTGAGGTTTTGTGCAGCTAGGGGCGCTCGTTCCTGCATGACTCTAGCATCATCGGGGTGAATCATCTGCCAGAGGATTTGAGCATTTTCTAGGATAGGGGAGGGGGGGACTTCAAACAGGTCTAAACAACGGGGGCTAACGTAGGTAAATCGATCCCGGCCGTTGTCTTCTCGGTAATAGCGATAAACGACACCGGGGACATTTTCGGTTAAGCGACGAAAGCGGGCTTCACTTTGGCGCAGGAGGAGTTCGGCTTGTTTGCGATCGCTAATATCCCGGACAATAATTAAAGCTTCATTGAGACTCACGGCCGCAATGCGCACCTCTTCATAACAAGGTCGTCCTTCCTTGATGAGTTCATGTTCATACACTTGGAGTTCCCCGGTGGTAATGGCCTGTTGAATCGCCTCAATCTGACGCTGGAATAAGGGAGGGGGTAAAATTTCCCGTAGATGGCTGTCAATGGGCAGAAAACACTGAGCAGAGGAGTCTTCAGGGGGTAAATAATCTAAACATTGACCATCTACGCGCACCCGTAACATTAAATCGGGGATCGCCGATAAAATAGCCTGACTACGGCTTTCAGAAGCCATCAGGGCGGCTTCAATGGCTTTGTGGCGGGTAATATCCTGAGTAGCCCCGATAATTTGCTGAACTCGTCCGGTTTCGTCTCGTTTAAACACAGTCTCCCGACTCCATAACCAGCGCCAAGCCCCATTACCATGACGAATGCGGTACTGAATCTCCCGCACTTCCTCCTCTGACGCTGCGCTAAAGTCCTGAAGGTGGGCAACGACTCGGGGGAGATCTTCTGGATGGACAATCTCGGCAAATAGATTATTGCCCATTGCTCTCACTTGTTCGGGAGAGTAGCCTAACAATTGGCTGATTTCTCGATTGGCGTAGATATTGCGCTGGAGTTGGAGATCGTAGATATAGATCAGGTTGGGGGAAGTGCTGGCGATTTGTTCAATAAAATGTTGTTTTTCTTCTAGGGCGAGGGTGGTTTGTTTTTGAGCGGTAATATCCATTAAGACCCCCACATAACCTGTAATATAACCCTCGCTGTCCCGTTCCGGCACCGCTTGACCATAGACCCAGATAATTGTGCCATTGGGGTGGAGAAAACGGTATTCACAGGCAAAGGGTTCTCCCTGCTGAATAAAGTTAAGCCACCCTTGGAGGACGCGATCGCGATCTTCGGGGTGCATGGCACGAATCCAACCTTTTCCTAACGCTTCTGACTCACTCAGACCAATGATCTTTAAACTGTACTCATTGCTATAAATACAGTTGCCTGCTAAATCATTGCGAAAAATGCCCACCGGGGCAATATCCGCTAAGGTGGCATAGCGTTGTTCACTCTCTTGGAGGGCTTTTTCCGCTTGTTTCCGTTCTGTTATGTCCATCATAATCCCATCCCAAACCGTGTCCCCGTTGGGTTGGCGGTGGGGGGTAGAAAAAGCCTGAATCCATTTTAATTTCCCCGAGGCGGTTTGAATCCGATGTTCTGTAAACCAAGGGGTTAGCCTGCGTTGGGATTCTTCCACCGACTCTACCAGTGCGGGAATATCCTCCGGGTGGATGAGATGCCATAACACACTGGAATCTTGATAAATCTCTTCCGGGTGCAGTTCATACAAGTCTCGACAACGGGAACTAATATAGGTGATGGCATCTTGACCTGTGGCGTTGATTTGATAGCGATAGATGACGGCAGGAACATTAGTCGTGAGGCCCTCTAAAATGTTCTCCTCCTGCTCTGGGGGGGAGGGTAGCTCATGGAAAAAGGCGATCGCTCCAATGATCTGTTTATCCTCTCCCCACAGGGGATGGACTTCTAATTTTAGGTGTTTGCTCTTTCCCCCGTGCTGGGTTTTGAGATCCCAAACCGTTGCACTTTGCCCGGTTAAAGCCTGCTCAATAGCCCGTTGTTCCCTAGGATCTAACTCCTCGCCCGAGGCCGAATATAATCGGAGAACCTGACTCACCTCGGCTAAAGGTACGGGATGTTCCAATTGGAGATTAAACCAAGACTGAGCCACGGGGTTTAAATAATCCAGTTGTCCGTTGATTCCATGTAAGGCCACTCCCAAAGGCAAAACCTCTAGGATTTGTTGGGTCACTCCCGGACACCCATTAGCAAAACTTTCAGCAGAAATCGGGGGAAAAATATTCATAAGCGATGGCATAGCATGGCTCTATTTTGCCAAATTCCCCCGCCTCCGGGCTATCTATAGGTAAGGCAGAGCTAGTCTGCTCTTTACCCCTCGGACTCCGGGAAAACCGGGGGAGCAAGTTCCAAATATTGGGCTTCTAATAACACCGCACCCCGGTTAAAACGAATGACCCAATAATCCCCCGGACGACGATCCATGACAATCCCCTCCTCCCCAATTTTAATTAAATCGGGGGGGCGTAACATGGGCATGGGGTCGGCCGTTTTGAAATAGGGAGGACGACTGATGAGACGGACACGGGTTCCGATGGGGAAATTTGGGGCCATGATTTAGCGATACTCCATTAGGGGACTGGCCAAATTTTCCCATTATAATTTCGTTGCTGATAAAATGCGTTTTCATGAAGCTCTCCCACCGTGTAGTCCCGGATCTTGGCTTTGAGTCACCCATGAAAGCGTTGGCGCAAGTTGGAGCGTCGCCGCCCCCCTTTCGCCCTCCAACCCTTCAGGTTCTCAAAGACAATAGCAGCAGCAGTGAACTACCCCACCCTGCCTAGGCGCGAGGATGGAGCTTCCTGATTCAATGGGAAGTGCTTTCTATACCGAAATATAGCGAGTCTTATCTTCCCTCCCCAGGCAGAAGTCCTAGTTCCTAAGACCCAAATTTTCTCTTGCAACACAGCCCTTTTTAGCTTGGTTTTCGCTTTGGGAGTTAGTGGTCAAGTCCATCCGGTCCCTGCAAGCGAGGAAGGGGAATTCCGCAACATTTTTGTTAAACTTAGTCGCTATCTGCACAATCCGCTTAGATACAATGTGGCTAATCTGGTTGTTGATGTTCTGGCATTTTCGATAGGTGTTAGAGCAGAACCCCTTATGGAGCTTTCCCCCCTTGCCCATCGTCTTGGATGCCCGCTTAGAAGCGGACTATAAACCTTGTCCCCTCTCCTAATGTAGAATGGCAAATTAACTCACCTTTATGATATTTAGTCACAATTTGATGACTGGTGGGTAAGCCCATCCCGGTACCAGAACCGACGGGTTTTGTCGTGAAAAAGGGTTCAAAAATTTTCGCCTTCACTTTATCACTCATACCCCAACCATTATCTTCAAATGAGATACAAACCGCCCCAGATTCTTCCAGGGTTGTGGTAATCGTAATCACCCCCAGATAGGTGGGATTCCCCTCAAGGGTTCGTCGTTCTTCTATAGCTTGAACGGCATTAACCAGCAAATTCATAAACACTTGATTAAGCAAGCCGATATAACATTGAACTAGAGGTAAATTGCCATAGTTCCGAATAATTTCAATGTCTGATTTTCCAGCTTTTCCTTTGAACTGATTCTGCAAAATCATCACCGTGCTATCTATATTTTCATGAAGATCCACGTCTTTTAAATCGGCTTCATCTAACCGGGAAAAGGTGCGGAGAGACTTAACAATATCTCGAATCCGAGCGGCTCCGGTTTTCATAGACTGGAGCATTTTGGGTAAATCTTCCCGGATGAAAGGTAGATCCAACTCTTCAAGCAACTCGCTCAGTTCTTCTGGCGGCTGAGGATAGATGTCTTGGTAACGTTCGAGAATATCTAATAAGCTCTCGGCATAGTCTTCTAGGGGTTTCACATTGCCATAAATGAAACTAATGGGGTTGTTGATTTCATGGGCAATCCCTGCCACTAATTGACCCAAACTGGACATTTTTTCCGCTTGAATTAGTTGCACTTGAGTCTCTTGCAACTCCTGATAGGCAGATTGTAGTTCTGCGGTGCGCTGCTGGGCGGTTTGATAGAGGTCGGCTTGTTGCAGGGCGATCGCAATTTGTGTCGCCAGACTTTCCAGCAACTCCAGTTCATCGGGTCGCCACTCCCGACTGGCATCAATTCTGCCCATTTCTAAGCAGGAAATATTCTCCAACGTCCGAATCGGCACCATCAGGTACAGATTCACCCCCATTGACTCACAGAACTCATGAATCCCCTGATCATAATCTTCCCCTAGATTTTTTCGGTTAAAGGTAAAGATTCGATTGTTCCGTAAAGCCTCATAATAGTCAGGATATTCCATTGCATCATAAACCCCTAACCAACTCAGCATTTCAGGATGGCGTTTTTCTGCCACGATTTCCACATAGGGATGACCGTCCTTTTCTCTGTAGTCAGTAAAGGCGCAAATATCGACCCCAACCTCCTCAAAAATCACCTCAACCGCCCTCTGAATAATCTGATCTAAGTCTAAATATTGTCGAATTTCATGGCTTAGAGCGTTCAGGAGTTGAGTCCGACTGAGCAGGGATTCAATTTGAGCTTGGGCTTCCACCCGTTCAGTAATATCCCGTGCGGCGGCATAAATCAAATCCCCTTGGGGAACAGAGAGCCATTCAATATGACGATAGCTGCCTGATTTCGTGCGATAACGATTGGTGAATCTAATAATAGTTTCCCCCTCCTCTAGGTTGGAAATAGCCGCGAGGGTGGGGGCTAAATCGTCAGGATGAACAAACTCTAGGAAGACTCGACCTTCTAACTCCCCTACGGGATAACCCAGAATATTTTCCCAAGCTTGATTAAGGCGGAGGAAATGCCCCTCCAGATCGGCGATGCACAGGAGGTCAAGGGCAATGGTAAAGAAGCGTTCGAGTTCCAGTTCCGCCACCCGGCGCTCGGTGATGTCCATGACCACACCGAACATCCGCACGACCTGTTCATCCTGAAATTCCAATTCAATCCGACTGTTGATATAGCGAAGCGTCCCATCAGGTCTCAGTGTCCGAAAATCAAAGGTTTGGGGAATGCCTTGATTAGCGGCAGCCACTCGCTCTAGGAAGTAGGCGCGATCTTCGGGGTAAACTTGTTGGAGATGTTCCTCAAAGCTAGGTTCTCCTTGCTCTAAGGGATGACTAAATATCTTAAAGACTTCTTCTGACCAGGTAATTTTTTGGGTCGCCAGATCAAAAGACCAATAACCGAGATGGGCAACTTCCTGGGCTTTTTGCAGTTGCTGACTGAGTTCAATCAGTCTGAGTTCAGCTTGTTTGCGATCGCTAATATCACTAAAGGTCCCAATAAAGCGAACCGGATTGCCTGCCCCGTCCCATTCCACTACACGCCCTTTTGCACCAATCCACTTATAGGAGTTATCTTGGCAACGGATGCGATGTTGATTGTCATAAATGGGGGTTTGTTTCTGTAAGTGTTGCCTCATGTCGGCATTTACAGCTTCTAAATCTTCAGGATGGACGCGACTTGCCCACTCACTGACATGAGTCTCAAATTCATGCTCTGTATAACCGAGTAACCGTTTCCACTGGTTATCAAACAGCACCTCATTGGTCTGGAGATTCCAATCCCACAGCCCAATATTGGAGGATTCTAGGGCGAGTTGTAGTCGGAGTTGACTGTCTTTGATGGCGGTTTCGGCTTGTTTGCGTTGACTAATATCAGCAATCATCGACCAAATATATTGTTGCCCATCCCTCCCGGTGATCAGCATCCCAGTCAGTTCAACGGGGACGCGATGCCCTTGTTTGTGGATATATTCCTTTTCATAGGGGCCATATCGTCCGGTAGTTTTGAGTAACTCCAGTTTTCGGGCTTCATCTTCTCCATACTCAGCCGGGGTTAAATCCCAATAACTTAACTGGTTGAGTTCTTCTAGGGTATAACCTGTAATTTCAGTGATGGCGGGGTTGGCTTCAATGAATTGACCCTGCATATTATTCAAGACAATGCCGACGGGGGAGAGTTCAAAAAGCGATCGCAATTTCGCCTCATTCTCTCGATTAGCCCGCTCCATCTCTACCCGTTCGGTAATATCCATCAGGACACCGAACATCCGCACAACCTGTTCATCCTGAAATTCTAGTTCAATACGAGCCTCGACGTGGCGGACAGTGCCATCAGGATTCAGAATCCGATGGTCAAAGCTTTGGGGGATGCCTTGATTGGCAGCGCTGACTCGTTCTAAAACAAAAGCGCGATCCTGCGGATGAACTTTCTCGATATATTCTTCAAAGCTGGGTTCTCCTTGCTCTAAAGGCTGGCTAAACATCCGAAAAACCTGTTCTGACCAAGTGATTTTTTGGCTGGCGAGATCAAAAGACCAGTACCCCAAATGGGCGACCTCCTGGGCTTTTTTCAATTGGTTGCTCAGTTCAATCAAGGCTAGTTCAGTTTGTTTTTGTTGGGTAATATCAATATGACAACCAATCATCCGTAGGGGGTTATTCTCCTCATCCCATTCAATGACTTGGCCAGAACACAGCACCCAGATTATTGAACCATTTTTATGGTGATATCTCACTTCGTTGTAAAACGGGACTTTTCCCTGACTCTGAACATGAGCTTCAAAGTTTTGGAAAACCTTCGGCAAGTCTTCGCTCCAGATCAACTGTTGCCAGCTTTCGGGAGAATTGGCTAATTCGTGATCCTCATAGCCCAACATCCATTTAAAGCGCGGACTTAAATATTCTTGATTGTTGGGGATATCCCAATCCCAATATCCCGCCAAAACGACTTCAAGAATATTTTCCAACAGTTTTAATTCTTGGTTGACCTGTTGGATTTTGCGGGCTTCTGCTTCTTTGCGTTGACTAATATCAGCAATCATCGACCAAATATATTGCTGTCCATCTTGGCGGGTAATTAGCATCCCATTCAGTTCAACGGGAACGCGATGCCCTTGTTTGTGGATATATTCTTTTTCATAGGGGCCATATTGTCCAAGGATTTTGAGGGACTTCAGATGTCGGGCTTCTTCCGACTGATACTCAGCTGGGGTTAAATCCAAATAACTTAACTGGTTGAGTTCCTCTAAGGTATAACCTGTAATTTCAGTGATGGCGGGGTTGGCTTCAATGAATTGACCCTGCATATTATTCAAGACAATGCCGACGGGGGAGAGTTCAAAGAGCGATCGCAATTTCTCCTCATTCTCTCGATTAGCCCGCTCCATCTCTACCCGTTCGGTGATATCCATGACCACAGCGAACATTCGGACAACCAGTTCATCCTGAAATTCTAATTCAATGCGACTGTCGAGGTAGCCCACTGTACCATCCGGTCGCTCAACGCGATACTCAAACGCTTGAGGGACTCCTTGAGTCGCGGCTGTAATCCGCTCTAAAAACAAAATACGATCATCGGGATGAATTTGCTCAATATGCTCCTCAAAGCTCGGTTCTCCCTGCTCTAAGGGGTGATTAAACATCCGAAAAACTTGTTCTGACCAAGTGATTTTTTGGCTCACCACATCATAAATCCAGTGACCCCAGTTCCCCACTTCTTGGGCTTTTTTCAGTTGGTGCGTCAGTTGTTTAAGCTGAATTTCGTCTTGTTTCCGTTGGCTAATATCCGTATGGGTGCCAATAAAGCGCAAGGGCTTCCTGGCCTCGTCCCATTCCACTACTCGCCCTTGGTCTAAAATCCATTTATACGAGCCATTTTTACAGAGCAAACGTTGTTCATTTTGATAAAAGTCAACCTCCCCCGTTAAATGTCGATTGATGGCCTCATAAACCCCCTGTAAATCTTGGGGATGAATTCGGTTTTTCCATTCCTTGAGATCATTAGCAATCTCATGCTCTTCATAACCCAACATCCCTCGCCAGTTAGCGTTAAATTTCACCTCATTGGTCTGGAGATTCCAGTCCCAGAGTCCAGTATTTGACGCTTCTAGAGCCAGATGTAACCGCAATTCACTTTCTTGTCGAGCGAGTTCCGCTTGTTTGCGGGGATGAATGAAACTGGACACACCCAAGCAAGAGGTTTCCCCCGTCTCATCTTCAAAGGGCGATAAATTAGCCGAATGCCAATAATAACGCCCATCAGCATGACGAATGCGGTATTCATGGTGCTGCACCCATTCCCCCGCTAAGATCCCTTGGAAAACCGCCAAGCTGCTGGGCTGATCTTCGGGGTGGAGGAGAGATGTAAAGGGCGTATATAGAATTTCCTCCAAAGGATAACCCAGAATGTTTTCCACGAGGGGACTGAGGAAAGTCAGCGTCCCATCGGGGGCAATCATAAACACCATATCGTTCAGGCTCTCAACGATGCGGTGTAATCGCTTCTCTGTCGATGTTTGGGTTGTTTTGAGATCCGTAATGTTTTGTAGATAACCAGACCATTTTGTACTACCATCAGGCTGTCGCTCTGGTGTAGCATAGGTGACAACCCAAAGGCTGTTCCCCTCAGCCGAATCAACTCGGTGGGTGCTGTGCCAGAGGGATAGGCCTTGGGCGGATTCCTGAAGGGATTCCAACACCCTTGGGTGGTCTTCGGCGTTGATGGAGCTAAAGAATGGGGTGGCATCTGTTTCCAGACCAAGACTGGAAACCCCGTAGATCCCCCTCAGTTGTTCGCTGGCGTAGGGCAACGAGAAATGACCGTCAGGGTGTTGCCAAAGTTCGTAAATTGCGCCCGGAATATGTTGTAATAGCTCTTGGCTGTGAGTGGTGTCGGGGGTATTGAATAAAACCATAAGCGTTATAAAATCAGTGTTGCTTCTCAAACACCCGGGGCATTTTCCGGGATCTAGATTCCAGCATGGCGGTAGTTTCGAGAATCCCCCCCATTGAAAACATTCCCACACTAGCCAGACAGTCTAGTGTGGTTCTCTCGGTTTTATCGCTAATTTGGGGTTTTTATCGGGTATTCTCAAAGGGCTGCACCACAGACTTATTGATTCTGTGAGCGTTGTTGGAGAAGAATACTGATTCCTCTCTGGGCGAGAGGATGGCTATCTAGACAGCTAGTATTTAGCGTTGTAGTTCTTTGGCTTTAATGACTCACAGAGGGTTTCATTGCACTTGGAAAACCTGATCTCATTGTACCACCGAGTCCAGTTCCCCCATACCCCAATGTGTAATCAGTCCTCAGTCATCAGGAAGCGATAAGCAATTCTTGATTCTCAATCCCCCATACCCCCACTAATCAGTTAAAGTGCGTCAGGCTCGTATTAACTACTGCCCTCAGAATGACTAATCCGAGGTGTTTGACCTCTCCCCCGTGCTGGGTTTTGAGATCCCAAACCGTTGCACTTTGCCCGGTTAAAGCCTGCTCAATAGCCCGTTGTTCCCTAGGATCTAACTCCTCGCCCGAGGCCGAATATAATCGGAGAACCTGACTCACCTCGGCTAAAGGTACGGGATGTTCCAATTGGAGATTAAACCAAGACTGAGCCACGGGGTTTAAATAATCCAGTTGTCCGTTGATTCCATGTAAGGCCACTCCCAAAGGCAAAACCTCTAAGATTTGTTGAGTCACTCCCGGACACCCATTAGCAAAACTTTCAGCAGAAATCGGGGGAAAAATATTCATAAGCGATGGCATAGCATGGCTCTATTTTGCCAAATTCCCCCGCCTCCGGGCTATCTATAGGTAAGGCAGAGCTAGTCTGCTCTTTACCCCTCGGACTCCGGGAAAACCGGGGGAGCAAGTTCCAAATATTGGGCTTCTAATAACACCGCACCCCGGTTAAAACGAATGACCCAATAATCCCCCGGACGACGATCCATGACAATCCCCTCCTCCCCAATTTTAATTAAATCGGGGGGGCGTAACATGGGCATGGGGTCGGCCGTTTTGAAATAGGGAGGACGACTGATGAGACGGACACGGGTTCCGATGGGGAAATTTGGGGTCATAATTTAGCAATAGTCTATTCTGGCACTGCCGGGATTTTCCCATGATACGGTTTCACTTCTACCTAGGGGTCTGAGGCATCAAGAGTCGGGAGTTAGACCCACTTAAACCCTTTCCCTCACCCACCGACGAGCCGCCCCAAGCTGTTGGAAACGGGCTTTTTGTGCATTGGCTTCAGGACGTAATCCCATCGCTTCTAACACTTCAAGGGCGACTCGTTCCCCAGAATCACAGGCTCCCTCCATATAGCCAGAATACTCTAGAGAGGTATGTTCTCCGGCAAAGTGGAGATTGCCCACCGATTGACCAAGGGCGCCGTAGAATTGGGTGTATTGTCCCACTTTAAAACAGGAATAAGAGCCGTAACTATAGGGAACACTAGACCAGTGGATTTTTGTGGCCTGACCTAATAACTGGACATCTGTAATGCCGGGGAAAATTACCTCAAGTTCCTGTAATAACTGATTTGTCGCTTCGGCGGTGCTGATTTGAGCGAGGGCTAATCCTCGGGAACCGCCTACAAAGTTGGTCAATACAGCCGCCTCGGGGGTTAGGAAACTTTGGGTGCTTTCCCATGTGACTTGATGCCCACTGTCACTGACGGATGAACCATTAGCACCATAGCGATCTTGCCAGATATTCTGACTATAACGGGTGATGAGTTTGGCGTTGGTGCCATAGCCGAGTTGTGCGATCGCCTGTTTTTTGAGGGGGGGTAAATCCAAGCGAAAATCCACCTGAGCCAGTACAGGCAGGGGAACCGCGAGAATCACCCGTTCATAGGTGCGATCGCTCAAAACATTAGGATGAGTCCGCACTGTCACCTGATACCGACCATCGGGCAAAGTGCGAATAGCTTCTAGGGCGACTCGGGTTTCTAACTCATCCTCCAACAAACGGGCTAATCGTTGGGGAAGCTGCTCCATACCCCCCGGAATATAGTACCGTTCCTCACTGTAGACAAAGGGATCAAAATCTTCTGCTTCAGACCCGATCTCAAACAAAAGACCCAAGGCTGAGACGTCTTGAACATCTAAACCATATTCGGCTGTGTAGGCATTTTCAAGCAGCCGCCGCACCGATTCTGAGATGGGCAAATTCTGCAAATATTGGGCGATAGAAGTATTATCTAATCGGGCTGTGGCGGGGTTGTAGTTCTGATAATCTTCAAAATCGGCAATGGCTTTGAGATCCTTCGCAATCCTCCCCATCGCTGGGGCAAACTCTTCCACGAGTTGTTCCACGGGGACAGATTGCCCCCCCACGGAATAAACCGGGCTTAAATCCCCCCCATCGCCGTAGATATCGACGACCTCCAAGCCCAATTCCTCCGCCCAAGTCAGCAAGGCCAGATGATCCGAATCAATAAACTCCGCCCCTAACTCCACCGGAATCCCACTCCCTAGGGCATTATGGAGGGTTTGGATTCTCCCCCCCACTCTCCCCCGTGCCTCAATCATATCCACTCGAACCCCCGCCTGTTTGAGGCGATAGGCGGCCGTTAGTCCCGCCATGCCAGCCCCTACCACTAACACCGAAGCTGAACCCGGACGAGCAATCAGGGGCAGACGACGGCACTGGGTCGCTAACAGCGCACTCCCCAAGGCTAACCCCCCTTGTAAAAGGCGACGGCGCGAGAGTCTGCCCCCTTGACGTTGCCCCCTTTCCTGGGCTTGGCCGATCACTTCCGCCGTTGTCATCCCCGTGTTTTGAGACTGACGGGCTACTTGGTAGACTTGGCGTAAGGTGCGAAGTAATAAAGAACGAGTCATGGCGACTAGGATCTCCTCCCGATCGAAAAATCCCCTGTCTAGGCAGTATAGCAGGGGATTTTGACCATCTTGCAAGAACGGGTGAATTGACGCTCCCATCGCTAAAAGCGAGGGATTCTCAGTTCATCGACACGCCTTACAATTACCTATCTCTTGCGAGCATTACCTAAACCGTCTAACCATTCGGCTGAACCCATTAGCAAGCCTAGGTAAGGTCTTGTAGATCATCTTCCCCCCGATCCTGACTCTCGATTTCCTTGGGGATCAAGGGAAAAATGATAAAAATTGATACAAACCTCACAAATTCAACACAATTGTCGGTTAGAATGGCCGCATTCGCTTGAGCGGGTTCTCCCGGATGAAGAGAAAACGCTTGGGTTATGAAGCAATCCTCAAGGGTTGGTGAGTAAGGGGCTAATTCGCTGAAAGCTTGAGTTCTTGAACAACTCCGGTTTCATTCCTCTTCCCCGACTCCATAGGACTGCTGTCTCTATGTTCTATCGTTTATTTCCGATCAGGCTCATGGCATCCTCTTTACCTCCTCCCTTTCTCACTTACCTTGAGGAAGAATTAGCAATTCCTCGGGAGTCGATTCAGTTAGTCTTGCGGTGTCAGTCTGTCACCCTCAGTTCTTTTCCCATGCTGCTGTGGCAGTACGGTTTAATTAGTTTGGCGCAACTCGAAGAGATTCTGGACTGGCTGGATAATTTGCCTGCTCCGGTGTTAAGTGTTTAACTCGATGCGCTGGTATAGAATCGTAGGGCGAACTGCCAAAAGATTTGGGAGCAGTAAAAGAGTGCGATCGCCAAAATAGCCGATCCCAACAGCCACACTCCCGAACTTCGCCCTAAAAGTGTTTGGGCTGGAACTGTGGTGAGAAAAGCCACGGGGACAATAAAAGTGAAGAAAACCCGAAACAAACTGGGATAGGCGACTAAAGGAAAACGCCCCGCTTCCAATAGGCCGCGCAAGACTTCGGTAACGTTATAAATCTTGACAAACCAGATGCTAGTAGCCCCTAAGATAAACCAGAGACTATAGAGAATGATCAGGCCTAAGGTTAGGGGAAAGAGGGCGATGAGATAATTGAGCGGGTCTAGATTCAGGCGAGTGCCAGCGTAGAGAATTAAGATTAGACCAAAGCAGAGATCGGGGAATCCCCAAGGGGAAACCTTGCGCGTCGAGAGCCAAAACTGACTACTAATGGGTTTAAGTAGGACAAAATCGAGGGTTCCTTCTTGAACTTGTTCCACAATGCGGTTGAGATTGGGGCTTAAAAAGGTAGCGGCACAACCTTGAAGAAAGGTAAATATCCCCAACACAATCAAGGCTTCTTCCCACGTCCAACCGGAGAACTCGTAACCTGTACGATAAAACAAAAATAGCCCAAACAGGCTACCAGAAAGATTAATGGAACTGGTGAGAGCGGCGATCGCAAAATTGAGCCGATATTCTAGCTCTGCGGCGATCGCCGTACTCCAAAACAACTTTAAAACCTGCCAGTAGCGCATCCCCTATGTGCCTAATATAAAGACAAACTTGAACGTAAAATCACCCCTAAATCTTCCTCGGGATAAATACTAATTAATTCCGCCTTATTCCGACCACCTAAGAGATAGCCCCCTAAAGCCCCAGCCCCTGCACCGCCTAATATTGTACCAACATTCAGGCGACGACTTCCCGTTACTGTAGAAATCACCGTCGCGGCTGCCGCACCAATGGCCGCCCCTTGTAAAATACTCCCGGTATTGGTTCCCCGCTCAATTTCCTCAGTCCGTGTCACCACCTCAGAACTCCCATCCAGAGGAATCCGTTGGGTACCCTGACCATTTTCAATAATCAATTCTTCCGCCACAAAGCGCATTCCCTTTTCCTCTGGCACGGGTTCAATTTGCCCGACAATTTGACTGCCTGCGGGAATAATCATCCGACGCTGGGAGTCGCGCAAATTCGCCGCCACCGTTAAGGTTAGGGGTACTGTTTCATCAGGAGTCAGGAGAATTTTCTCCGCCTCCGTGTAGCGTACCGGAATTTTCTGGCCAGCGCGCACCGTAAAGCGAGGAATCTCGCTGGGAATTTGTCCGGACGAGGGAAAGAGTTGTGCCGTTGCCGAGAGTGGGGTTAAAAGTGGGGCAAATGCACCCATTGTGCAACAGAGAACCATGAGAGTGGATGTTCTAGCCTGCCATGTTTTGCCCAACATAGTGAAAGTATCCTAATCGTGCGCTATTTTGACCTCTAGACGTAAACTCTTCCCCTTTTGTTGCCTCTTAAAAGCGAATCTGGCTATGGTGAATCAGTCCCATTGAACCACAAGCATCGGTATAGTACCAGTCTCCGGCGTTGCTAGCGTTGCCGTAGATGTTAATGGTTTGGCGCGATCGCACCACACACATAATCGGTCCATTGGGACTACTGCGCACATTAGACGGGGGATCTACCACCAGTGCCACCCAAGCTTCCCCCCCGGCTCCATCTCGGCACACCATATCCAACATATTGGCCGTGGCCTGAGAACTAGGACTGTGGGTAATACCATCATGAAATGTCGTCCAAGTCCCCTCCCCACAGTGGGCTTGACCATAGATGCGTTGTTGCCCCAAAAAGTAAGTAAAATTAACACTACGAGCGCTCACCGGAGTCACCGAACACAAATCCACAAACACACTTTGCCCTGTCACAGCTTGACCCGCATAAGAGCGACAATTTTGGGGCGATGTCGGTGATTGAGAACCCAACAATGTCCCCACAATCACCCCTACTGGGAGAGCGGTAAACAGAAGAATTCGGCCGATTAAATTCAGTTTTTTCATAGTTCCTCCGCAGGATTATCACCTGTGGCGAATGAAGTGAACTACCTTCTGTTACTATTATATTGCCCTTTTTAGGTGGCTTTCCTCCAATACTGACCGTAAGCCTTACAGCGCGGGCTTCTCGGAAGATGAGCGAAGAATTCCCTTTCCCGACTCCCGTTACAAAGCGAATACTGTCGGGCGGACAGAAATTCAAGCCCTTGCGACGCAACGTTTCACGAACGGACAGACTACCCACTGTCTATTAGGTGAAAGCTTCCTAGATAAGGTCACTGGATGAACAGGGAATCCCTCGCTTTTAGCAATGGGAGCGTCAATCGGGGACTTCGATCCATGCTTGGCGAGCATGGGATTCATGGGTTAAATCCATTAACAACTGGGAATAAACCCCCTCTTTTAAGGAAGGGGCTGTGACTTTTCCTTGGTCAATACACTGTACCCAATGATCAATCACCCGCAGGACAGGGGCTAAACGACCATCGGGGAAGACTTGGGGAAAGGCCAAGCGCTGGGGAATTTCCTGCTCCCTTAAACTCTCTCCGGCTGGGGCGTACCATAACCGGAAACCGTGAACGTAGTCTTTTTGATTGTCACTGCCTAAAACTAGGGTTCCTTTCTCTCCATACACTTCTACCCAGTGGCCTCGGCCTTGGTAGGTGACGGAACTGAGGGACATTTGCACTGGAGTCCCGTCCTTTAATTCCATCATGACCATACAAGTATCATCGGCATCAACGGGCTTGAGTTGACCTCCCTGGGTGGGATCTGGGCGTTGGGGAATGGCACAACTCAGATGACCACAGAGGCGTTGAATCGGGCCAAAGAGCCAAGCAATGTAATCAAAGGCATGGGAACCAATCGCCCCTAATGCGCCGCCTCCTTGGTCTTGGCGGGCGTACCAATTCCAGGGGCGACTAGGATCCGCACGACTGACTACGAGCCAATCAATTTTAATAAAGCGAATTTTGCCCACGATGCCCTCTTGGAGGAGTTCCGCGAGACGTTGCCAAGAGGGAACAAAGCGAAATTCAAAGTCTGCGATCGCCACTAATCCTTTCTGTTGTGCCAAATCATACAGATACTGGGTATCTTGGGCGTTTAGATTCATGGGCTTTTCTAACAACAAGTGTTTCCGGGCCTCTAGGACTTGGCTGGCCATCTCTGTATGTAAAAAAGGCGGTGTGGCGACAGTAACGGCATCTAATTCTGGCAGGGCGAGGAGGTCTTGTAAACTCGAAAAGGCCTGGGGGATCTGGTGGGCGGCGGCGATTTCTTGGGCTTTGGCGAGATCATTGTTCCATAGGGCGATGACTTCGGTTCGGTGATGGTGCTGTAGGGCGGGGATGTGGATTTTTTGACCGAATCCGGTTCCGAGAACGGCGACTTTCAGGGAAGATGATGTCATGTTGAAATTAGCTTGCTATAGTGCGAGGGTAGCGTTGAACGTGAGCGGGTTATGCTAGATTTAACCAAATTGGCGGGACAATTGCCAGAAATTAGTCAACATCTCCAACGGGAGGCGAAAGCGGCTCAACAACGCTTAGAACGCGCTCAGATTTTACTGAATGAAATCCAAGGCAGACAGGAAGAGTTTACCGCACAATATGAAGACTGGCGCGATCGCCTCATTTTTAACGCTGCCCTCCCCCTCGAACCCATCGACACCTGCCTGACGATTCCCACTCCCCCCGCCCAACATAGTGTTTTCGCCACCGATGGCTCTCAAATTGCCCCCTCTCACCACGAAATCGCCTACTGTTACCTGATTAATGTCGGGCGGGTGATGCTACACTATGGCCAAAATTTACACCCTCTGCTAGATAGTTTACCGGAACTGTTTTATAAAGCCGAAGACTTGTATATTGCCCGACAGTGGGGCATTCGACCGGAAGAGTGGATGGGACACCGCCGCACCGTCTCAGAAGCCCAAATGCTGGCAGAAATGGCTGTGCGTTGGGTTCAACCCCCCGGCGCTCACAGGGATCCGAATTTAGCCCTTGTCGATGGCTCCTTAACCTATTGGTTTTTGGAAGGAATTGCCAGTGAAGCCCGGGATCTTCTCCTGCCTCCTATTCTAGCGGCTTGGGATCAACTGTATCAAGAAAGAATCCCCCTCATGGGTTATCTCAGCGCCCCCCGCAACAGTGAGGCGATTAATTTTTTACGTTTCCCCGCTTGTCCTCATCCCAATCCCGATTGTTTCCGCTATTGTCGGGGAGAGGAGATGAATGGGGAAGCAGAGGGAGGGCGCTGGCAGCATCGCTTCCCTTGTCAGGTGGTTGATCCTCTGCGAGATGCCACTTTATGGGCTTATATCTTGCAACCGGGGCAACGGGGGGCTTTATGGCGGAGTTCTGCCCCTATCTTGAACTTATACCCGGAACATTTGCGGGTGAGTTTTTGTTATGTTCATGTGGGGACGGAAATTGCTCGGGTGGAGGTTCCCCAGTGGCTGGCAGAAGATGAGGACTTATTCCACCAATCTTTAGGGATTTTACTGGCGCAGGTGTATAAAGGCTATGGTTATCCGGTAGCGCTCGCGGAGTCCCATAATCAAGCTGTGGTCCGAGGAGGCGATCGCGCTCGTTTTTTTGCCCTCTTGGAACAACAAATGATTCGCACTGGCTTACAGAATGTCGGGATATCCTACAAAGAAACCCGCAAACGAGGGAGTATTGCTTGAACTCCCTCAACTGGCTTCGCTGAAGTTAGGGCTTCTAAGAATAATTCGGGTCTACTGAATATCTCTCTAATTGTGGGTGGGGAGCTTCAAACAGTTGTTTCTAGTTGCTCTAAGTAAGCTAAAGTTTCTTCGGCTTCTTCTTCATCCACAATACTGAGGGCAAAACCCACATGAACGACGACATACTGCCCGATTTCAACATCAGGAACATAGGCTAAACTAACTTCTTTAATCACCCCACCAAAGCTAACTTTTCCTGCACGCATTAGGGGATCATCGCCCTGAATACTGACCACTTTTCCGGGAATAGCGAGACACATAAAATAACCTCCTTATTTGAGTTTTAACCTTGTTGAAACTTTAACCGAATATTATCGGGGTAATTCACCCACCCCACAACTGTTGAGAAGAAACAATTCCCCCCCTTCCAAAGTAGGACTAGGTAGGACTAAAGTTAGTCCAATTCAACCCCACAACTGTTGAGAAGAAACAATTCCCCCCCTTCCAAAGTAGGACTAGGCAGGACTAAAGTTAGTCCAATTCAACCCCACAACTGTTGAGAAGAAACAATTCCCCCCCTTCCAAAGTAGGACTAGGCAGGACTAAAGTTAGTCCAATTCAACCCCACAACTGTTGAGAAGAAACAATTCCCCCCCTTCCAAAGTAGGACTAGGTAGGACTAAAGTTAGTCCAATTCAACCCCACAACTGTTGAGAAGAAACAATTCCCCCCCTTCCAAAGTAGGGCTAGGTAGGACTAAAGTTAGTCCAATTCAACCCCACAACTGTTGAGAAGAAACAATTCCCCCCCTTCCAAAGGGGGGCTAGGTAGGACTAAAGTTAGTCCAATTCAACCCCACAACTGTTGAGAAGAAACAATTCCCCCCCTTCCAAAGTAGGACTAGGTAGGACTAAAGTTAGTCCAATTCAACCCCACAACTGTTGAGAAGAAACAATTCCCCCCTTCCAAAGTAGGACTAGGTAGGACTAAAGTTAGTCCAATTCAACCCCACAACTGTTGAGAAGAAACAATTCCCCCCTTCCAAAGTAGGGCTAGGTAGGACTAAAGTTAGTCCAATTCAACCCCACAACTGTTGAGAAGAAACAATTCCCCCCCTTCCAAAGTAGGACTAGGTAGGACTAAAGTTAGTCCAATTCAACCCCACAACTGTTGAGAAGAAACAATTCCCCCCCTTCCAAAGTAGGACTAGGTAGGACTAAAGTTAGTCCAATTCAACCCCACAACTGTTGAGAAGAAACAATTCCCCCCCTTCCAAAGTAGGGCTAGGTAGGACTAAAGTTAGTCCAATTCAACCCCACAACTGTTGAGAAGAAACAATTCCCCCCCTTCCAAAGGGGGGCTAGGGGGGATAATTCTACACACCCATTAAATAGGGTTCATTCAAGAAAACGGGCGGCTACAATTTGACCAAAGGCAATTCCCCCATCATTGGGAGGACAAACTACGGGAAAATACACTTGAAAACCTTGCTCCCGTAAACGAGTAACTCCCGTTTCTAGTAAATATTTATTCTGAAAACACCCCCCACTTAAAACTATACGGTTCACTCCTATTTGTTGCGCGATCGCCCCAATGCTGTCTATTAAACTATTGTGAAACTTGGCGCTGACCTCACTTAAGGGAATATTAAGCTTTAAATCCTCCAACAGTGCCAAAATCAGAGGATGCCAGTCTAACTGTAATGGGGAGATATCCCGCCAGGGCAAGGGATAGGATTCCGCCCTAGGGTGTTCCGGTAGGCTAAACTCGAACTGCATCGCCCCTTGTCCCTCAAAACTGGCTTTTTGACAAAGTTTAGTCAACGAGGCCACCCCATCAAATAAACGGCCGATACTGGAGGTTAGGGGACAATTTAAGCCCTGTGCTAAACTTGTGGCGAGGATAGACTGTTCTGAAGGGGAAAAAGGCTCTAAAAAGGAACGATAGGCGGGATTTTGCCATAAATCCGCCCCCCCGATGGCGTACAATAACCCCAAGGCACTCCGGCGAGGTTCTCGAATAGCGCGATCGCCTCCCGGTAAGGGAAAAGGTCGTAAATGGGCAATCCGAGTCAGGTGATGGGGGGGATCAAAACGCAGAAATTCCCCCCCCCAAATGGTGCCATCTAAACCGTATCCTGTGCCATCCCAAGCCACCCCCAACACCGATTGATCCCAGAGATTATGTTCCGCCAACACTGCCCAAATATGGGCGCAATGGTGTTGTATCCCCTGCCAAGGTAAACCCTGATCCCGGGCATATTGACTCGATAAATAATCCGGGTGTAAATCACAGATTACTTGTTCTGGGGTGAACTCATAGAGGCGCTGAAAACTCTCAATCACCTCCCGAAAGGCCCCATAGGCTTGGGGAGTCTCTAAATCCCCGATATGTTGACTCAAAAACACCTGATCCCGCACACAGACGGCTACAGTGTTCTTTAAATGCGCTCCCACCCCTAGGATTTTCGCCTCAGAAGGCACGGGAAAGCGGGTGGGGATAGGTAAAGGGGCATAGCCCCTCGCCCGACGCAAAATGACCCCTTTTCCCGCCATTTCCCGCACCACGGAATCATCTACCGCCCGCACAATAGGGCGATTATGGACTAAAAAGACATCGGCAATCCCCCCCAAACGTTGCACCGCTTCCCCTTCATCGGTGCAGATGGGTTCATTGGCGAGATTGCCACTGGTTGCCACCAGAGGGCGATTCACCCCTTGCAACAGTAGGTGATGGAGGGGGGTGTAAGGGAGCATGACCCCTAAATTGGGGTTCAAGGGGGCTACCGCCTCCACAAGGGGCGGCTGGGGGCGTTTCCGCAAGAGTACGATGGGGGCTTCAGGGGATTGCAATAACTCGGCTTCTAGGGGAGATACCCAGCAGTCGGCTTTGACGGTGGCTAGGGAGGGATACATAACGGCGAAAGGCTTATCTGGTCGTCGTTTCCGTTCCCTTAACTGGGTGATAGCGCGGGCATTTTGAGCATCGGCCATGAGGTGGAATCCCCCTAGTCCTTTCACGGCGAGGATTTGCCCGGTTTGGAGGGCGTGGATGGCCTGTTGTAGGGCTTCCTCTCCTTGTGTGGTAACATTTCCCTCCTTCGTCCAAAAGGCTAATTGGGGGCCACAACGGGGGCAAGCATTGGGTTGGGCGTGGAAACGGCGATCGCGCTCGTTGTGGTATTCTGCCTCACAGTCGGGACACATGGGGAATCCCGCCATGGTGGTATGGGGGCGGTCGTAGGGTAAAGCCCGAATAATGGTATAGCGGGGGCCGCAGTGGGTGCAGTTGGTGAAGGGATAGTGAAAGCGGCGATTGTGGGGGTCAAATATTTCCGCTAAACAGTCGGGACAAGTAGCTAAGTCGGGTAAAACGAGGGCGGTTTTTTCTCCCGTGACACTGGCGCGAATGGTAAAGTCGGGATAGCCGATGGGGTCTAAGGTTACGGTTTCTAGTTCGTCAATGCGCGATCGCCCGGGTTTTTCCTCCTCCAAGCGCCGCAGAAACGCCTTTAATTGTACCTCCCTCCCCTCCACCTCCACAAACACCCCAGCCGCCGAATTATTCACCCATCCCCTCACCCCCAACTCCGTCGCTAGGCGGTAGATAAACGGTCGAAATCCCACCCCTTGCACCAATCCCCGAATCGTTAGTTTTAAGCGTATCTCTTGCCCCATTTTGCCCCCCTAAAGTCTTAGAATTCTCACTATATAGCAATTTCCCTACTGGCGAGGTACAGAGTCTCTAGTTTGAGGGAACAGGGAACAGAGCGTCTAACAAAGGTCTACCTCATGAGCCACAAAAAGGCAATATAAAACCTAGAAATTATGGATTTCACCAAAGAAAAAACTAATATAGCCAAAGGGGTTGCTATTCTTTTAATGTTTAGCCTTCATCTTTACGGCTTCAAAGAACGCCTAATTAACAACAATAACTATATCCCGCTTATCCCTTGGATTGACCTAGAGTATTATCTAGCCAGTATTGGAAAAATTTGTGTCCCAATTTTTATATTTTTGTCCGGGTATGGAATGTTTATCAGTTACAGTCGCCACCCAGAACGCTCCATTTTGCGCTACTCTTGGCTGAAACTTAAAGATTTTTATGTCACCTATTGGCTCTATTTCTCACTCTTTATTCCCATCGGTTTATTATTCTTTCCCCATGTGACACTATCGGACTCTAATCAGAGCCGTTATTCGGCAGATTTAGGGGTTTTCCTGCTCAACTGGGTCGGATGGGATGACCGCTACAATAATGAGTGGTGGTTTGTGCGAGTTTTCCTGATTTTACTGATTGTGTTATTCCCCCTTTATGGAAAACTTGCCCAAAAAAATAAAATTTTGGGGCTGGTCTTAATCAGTCTATTTTTGCGCCTACTGATTCGGTTTAATTCCTTTTTTGACTCCCACGATCTATTTAATTTTATGTTTTGGCAAATCTTTTTTGCGGCAGGAATTGTTTGTGCAAAACTACAATTTTTCTCAACAAAGTTTAGCCAAAAACTAGATCAGCTTCCGGGCTGGTCTATGGGTGCTTTTCTCCCGGGCTGTTTGACGGCTCAATATTTCATCAGCAATCGATACAATTTTTGGCTGATCCCGTTGTTTATTTATATCAGCATTCGATGGATTGAAGCGATGAATCTCGCTAAACCTTGTGCTTTTTTAGGAAAGTATGCGTTTCCTCTTTGGTTAATTCACTCGTTTTTCTGTTACTACTACTGGCAAGATTTGATTTATTTCCCCCGATGGTCGCCGTTTATTTTACTTTGGTTATTGTTGGTTTCGTTGGGGGTTGTTTTGGCTGTAGAGTGGGTTTTGCAGCGCTCTAAACACTTTGCTAAACAAGTTCGTTGGCGGGGATGAAGCTCTCCCGATTCGCGACTCCCGACCCCCCTATTCCCTGTTCCCTTGACTTCAATTTTGGACACAATTGCATTTTCCCGACTCCCCCCCGTACCCTATTCCCTGTTCCCTTGACTTCTAACGTTGAGCCTTAACTTGTCAAGATTCCCTATTCCCTATCACCTGTTCCCCGTTCCCTGTTCCCTGTTCCCTTAACTTATCAAGATTGGGGGAGGGGGTATGAACAACGGGATGGGATGGTCATATCAGAAGGGCTACAATAGACAGAAAACAACAACAGTCAAATGGTATTATTCTTTTCTCTTCCTTTCCTCGGTCAGGCTACGCCAACGTTCAGGGCATCACAACGACTATTGTACTGTTGGAGTTTAATGATAGCGACTGTTACTGTCATGGCTTGTCAGTCAGGCAATACTACTCCACGAGAACAATGGAGAATTGAGGAACAAATTCACCCAGACTTACCCCCCTTAACCTTTGTTTTGACTGGGGATATTGTGGAGGAACGAGCGGAAATTGATACTATTGCCATCTATACTCCCGACAATCCCAACAAGCCCCAACAAACTTTAACGGGATTTAAAACGGCTTTTCCTGATCTCACAACGGGGGGTTTTGTGGTAGAAGATTTGAATTTTGACGGGTATCAAGATTTACGCATTCCTCAGTTTTTGCCGTCGTCCCCGAATATTCCCTATTTTTATTGGCTGTATAACCCGGAAACGGGGAAATTTGAACGCAACGAAGAGTTAGAAGTTATCACGAGTATAACGGTTCATGGCGATCAAGGCACTTTAGAATCGTTCCAACGGGTCAGCGCGAATACTTTTGTCTTAGAAACCTACGAGTTTCGGGAAAAGAATCTGGTGTTAATCCGTCGCATCACGGAAATTTACGGCACTGATGAGCAGAAGCAAGTCGTTGTCGAAGAGTTGCAAGGGAATGAATGGGTGGTCACTTCTGATGAAATGGTACCCGCCCAACCTTGACTTGTGACATCCTCCCGACACCGACCCTAGGGGTACGGTGCGGGCTTCCCCATATTACTCTGAATTCCTCGTCTCTCCCTCTCCCCTGTTCCCTGTTTCCTAGCCCAGTTATTCAGCAAACCCTAATTACCAGACAATTAATCAATTAAAAGCTATTTAAGAAGAATCAAATAATCTGTGTTTACTCATTCTTTTTGCCATTATTATCCAAGTTAATTCAAGTTGAACGTTGCAAAAATTTGACAGACTTGGTAGAAATGAGTAGGATTTTTACTTGATTGTACGGATATTTTTCTCAATAGCTATCAGGGTACTACCGTGAAGATACTACCGTTTTTCGCGCTGCGGTCTAGAACCGTGGTTTTGTCCAGTGTTTTAACGGGTGCGTTTCTGCCGATTCAAGTCCTAGGGACTCCTCTCTCATCGACTCTAGTCTCCGAGAATTTATTGAGTTCTCCCCATCTGGTGAATCGGGCGATGGATGCAGAGAACCATCCCATGGCACAGATGAATTCAGTGTCCCAGTTGCAGGATGTGTTGCCGGGAGATTGGGCTTATCAGGCGTTAAATGAATTGATGACCCGTTATAACTGCCTTGTGGGTTATCCTGACGGCACGTTTCGCGGTCAACGTTCCCTCAGTCGTTATGAGTTTGCGGCGGGCTTAAATGCCTGTTTACAGAGTATTGAACGCTTGTTAGGGGACGATGACCGACCCACCCAAGGGGATTTAGAAGTCTTGCGACGTTTGGAACAAGAATTTTCCTCGGAATTGGCTCTGTTGGGGACGAGGATTGATGGTTTAGAAGCGCGAGTTTCTCAACTGGAGGAGCAACAGTTTTCGACGACGACGAAATTGTTCGGTCAGGCGATTATCGGCCTACAGGGACGGAATAACAATCAATTGGATTTCTTTCCGGTGGATGGGGTTGCAGATTTACGGGATCCGTTTACTCAACCGACGGTTATCAGTAATGTGCAGTTGAGTTTATTTACTCAATTCTCCCCTCGGAGTCTCTTGTTAACGGGGTTACAGGCGAGTAATGGGCGCTTTCGGTTAACCAATGATACGGCGTTGTCCTATGAGGGGGATTTTAATAATCAGAATCAGTTCCAATTGAGTGATCTCACTTATCGTCATTTATTCGGAAATCGCCTCGCGTTAATTGTCGGGCCGCGAGGAGTAAATGGGGTGAGTGTGTTTCGGGGGGCGAATCGGGTAGAAAGTGCGGGGTTTGGTCCGGTTTCTGCTTTTGCTCAACGAAACCCGATTATTTCGATCGGTGCTGGTCAAGGAGGACTGGGGTTAGATTGGCAAGTGAGCGATCGCCTAAATGTCCAAGGATTTTATAGTAGTAGTCTGCCGGATAACGGTGAGTTTGGCGGTCTGTTGGGGGGGAATTTTGGGGATATTACCTCGGGTGTCCAAGTGGCGATCGCACCCAGCCATAATTTAGACTTAACCCTCAACTATCTCTACAATTACTCCCCTCTGGGCAGTCTGCGAACAGGCATCGGCGAAGATCAATTAGTTCCCGAAGGAATCCCCTTAAATACCCATGCCTTTGGGGTTAATCTCTCTTGGGATGCCACCTCTTGGCTCAATTGGGGGGGCTGGTTTGGTTATACCGCCTCTAGTATTCCCAGTGAGTCCGGTAGCGTCAACACCCTCAACTGGATGACCTTCCTCAACTTCCCCGACTTAGGCGGCCAAGGGAATTTAGGGGGAATTTACGTTGGACAACCTCCCAAAATTACCCGTAGTAACCTCCCCACAGGGTTTAATCTCCCTAATCTGTTAGCGGGAGGATTGGGAACTCCCGGAGGTTCACGGAGTACCACGACCCACCTCGAAGCCTTTTATCGTTGGCAGATGACGGATAACATTGCCCTCACACCGGGGGTGATTTTTGTCTTGAATCCCGCCCAAAGTAGCGGCAGCGACACCATCACCATTGGTGTTCTACGGACTACCTTTAGTTTCTAACCTGATGATTGTTTCCTATTCTGGAGTCTTGAAAACCATGCTGAAATCATCCCTTATCCCCTTATTGGTCAGTTGTAGTGCGATCGCCTTTTCCGATCCTGCGATCGCCCAAACCCTAAGAGTAACTGGAGGATTTGCCAACTTCCGCGACGCAGAGATTTTCATCCGTGAGCAATTTAACGGGGGCAGTGTTTGGGAGGGATCCACACCCACCAGCACCTATATCCGCACCAATCAAGGCGATATTCCCCTAAACGCCCTGTTCAGAACCAGTGTCATCCCCAACCTCAACGTCCCCGCCGGATCTATTCCTCGTGTCGGGACTCAAGGAAGCGTCCTTGGCACCCTCTCCTTTCGCGGCTTTTCCGCCTTTGGTCGTCCCACCTTCTTCCGCAATCTACCCACCGAACTCCAATTCACCATTAATCAAATCAATTTCAACAGTTTTGGCCGACCTTACATCGAATACAACAGCGCCCCCCTCATCCTAACGGAAGTCGGAACCGCCTCCAGCGTTGGCGGAACGGGTACCGTACAGCGAGATACCCCCGTAGTCTTGGTGCAATATCAACCCTTCCCCAATCCTCCCGTTAATACCGCCTTCGCTCCGGCCTCAGCCTACACCTTCCAAAGCATCCTAGGTCGGAGTTACAACGCCGACTTTAACACCACCCTCACCGGAGGTTCCGTCCTCGTCCCCAATCCCCCGGGATTTAGCCCAACCGCCTCTGTTCCCATTAGTATCCGACCCAGACCCGGCATAGAAACCGTCCTGTCTACCATTACCACGGTTACGACAACGACCACCACCACCATCAGCACCTTTAACACCTTCGGCACCACCTTTACCGGGATTAATAGTCGGACTCAAGCCACCCCCGCCCTCCCTAGCACCATTTCGCGGGGAGCCTTCACCTTCAATAA
The DNA here is from genome assembly GCF_000314005.1 of Spirulina subsalsa PCC 9445. NCBI lineage: Bacteria > Bacillati > Cyanobacteriota > Cyanophyceae > Spirulinales > Spirulinaceae > Spirulina > Spirulina subsalsa. The sequence continues at coordinate 193,938 of NZ_JH980292.1, read as the reverse complement.
TGTCCCCAGTGGTCGCTGGTATGACCCCCCCATGGCCAGCCGTTTTGATTACACCATGATCCCCTCCGCTCAACCTGTTGGGTTAACCAGTCGGGTTTTCCCCGGAGTCACGGGAACGGAAATCTCGGACAATTCGCTCTTTACCGCCATTGCTGGTCTACCGGAAAATATTGATCAAGACGACCGTTTCACCGTATCTGTCGGTGATATTGTTCTTGGGGAATTTGGCCCCGATGACCGGGTAGATTTTGCCGACTATGCAGACATTTTGGGGGATTTATTAATTAACGGTCGGGGAGTAAAAGCCTTTGCTATTAGTGACATTAACCCCAGCGTTGATGCTTCCAATCCCTTGGCCTTCCCGGTGAAACTGGAATTTAGTACCCCGACCGCTAGTTTTGAAATGCGCGCTCAAGGGGAAGGATTAGAAGCGGGGGATTCTATGTCTGTGTTATCTGAGGAGGCGATGCAGAGCAAATTCCGCACCTCTCGGGATTTAGCCCAACGACGAGAGGCTATTCTCAACGGAGAACCCACTCCTACGGTTGCAACCCTAGAATAGGCAAAAAGCAAGAGCGGGGAGTGTCAACTTGGCGCAAAAATTAACTTTGGGTGATAGGAACAGAAGCGGTTTTGAGATTTTGGAGAATAGGTAATAGGTCTTGAGGGTTTTGGCGTTGAGTATAGTCAGGATTGACGAAACTATGAATAATAATTCCCTCTGTATTGACTACATAAGTCGCAGGAATGGGGAGTTCAAAATCGCTGTTACCATTAGAAGTTTGAAGATCAATCCCCAGTTGTTCATAAACAGGGCGTAGATAGTCAGGAAGGTTAAAAACTAAGCCAAATTGACGCGCTAGTTGGTTTTGAGCATCACTGAGGACTTCAAAGCCTAGGTCATTGATTTGTTGCGTGGAGAGAGAATGATCGGGTGTTTCCGGGGAAATGGCCACCAGTTGAGCGCCCGAGTCTTGCATCTCTCGTAAAGCCTTGCGCAGGGCTTGCAATTCTAGACTGCAATAGGGACACCATCCCCCTCGGTAGAAGGAAATCACAAGGGGACCCGCCTTGAGCAGATTTTGACTAGAAATCAGTTGCTGATGACCATTGGGTAAGGTAAAGGTAGGCATTAAATCCCCTGTTTTAATGGCTTGTTTTGCCATGCCTGATGTTAATAATTCTCGGCCTGCTTGTTCAAACAAGGCCATGACTTCTTCAGGTAATTTAGCCTGCATTTGGGCGGATAACTTCGTTAAGTCTTCGGTTAGAGTCATAATACCTTTTGGGGGTGATAGGGTAGATATGGGCATCCTATTTAAGTTTCAATGGCCTAGGGAGAATTCATGAATTCCCCCTACCACAACCTATTTAGAATTCCTCTCGGGAAAGTTGAAGCCCGTTATAGGGCTTTTTGAATGGCCTCGCTGTAGAGTTTTTTGGGCTTTAACCCCACGATGCGTTCTATCACGTCTGTCCCTTGGAAGAGAACGACCGTAGGCGCGCTACGCACCCCTAATGTGATAGCTAGATCAGGCTCTTCGGTCAGGTCAATGGTGACGAGATGAAGTTGATCTCGGTGATCGCTCACTAATTGCTCCAACACTGGGGCTAAGGTGTTACAAGAAGGACAGTGAGGGGCAACAAACTTAACTAGAATAGGGTGTTCAGAAGTCTTTTGCAGTTGTTCAAGGGCATTGCGTCCCGTTTCTGACATAGTAAAAATCTCCTTAATTTAGCCGTTTGGGTGGGAGGAGGAATCCCTCCCCCTTGCCGAAATTGAGCGACGGGGGACATCCCGGGTTTTAAGCTCACGTCTGATCTCTCGTCGTTGAGGAAATCAGGCGAAAACAGACAAAACAGGCGATCGCTCCTCAGAGAGCCAACGTTCTGCTTCCAAGGCCGCCATACAGCCCGTTCCTGCCGCCGTAATAGCTTGTCGGTACTCCCGATCCTGTACATCCCCAGCCGCCCAAATGCCCGGAATATCGGTAGCGGTACTCTTGCCCAAGGTTGGAATATACCCGCCAGGATCTAACGCCAGTTGACCTTGAAAAATTTGCGTGTTGGGGGTGTGACCAATGGCATAAAATAAACCACTCACGGGGAACGAAGACACTTCTTGAGTTTGCACATTCTGCACTTTTACCCCTCGCAACACTTCATCCCCATAGGCTGTAACTGGGATAGAATGCCAATGAATCTCAATTTGAGGGTGATGGAATAACCGATCCTGCATGGTTTTGGAGGCTCGTAGACAGTCTCGCCGGACCAACAAATGCACCCGACTGGCATATTTTGTTAAATACAAGGCCTCTTCTGCTGCCGAATCACCACCCCCCACTACGGCAACCTCTGCCCCTTGAAACAAGGGATTCGCCCCATCACAAATGGCACAGGCAGAAATGCCATTATTCCAAAACTGCTCTTCCCCCGGCAGATGTAAGCGTTTGGCTGTTGCTCCAGTACAGATGATCACCCCTTGGGTGTAAACCTCCAATTCCTCGGAAGCCACCCGAAAGGGACGTTGTTGAAAATCCACCCTCACTACATCATCTTGAATTAAGCGCGCCCCCCAGCGTAGGGCTTGTTGACGCATTTGCTGCATTAACTCCGGGCCTTGGATGCCTGCGGGAAAACCGGGGAAATTCTCAACTTCGGTGGTGGTCATTAATTGACCTCCGGGAACCCCACCCGCCGCAAATCCTTCAAAAACCAAGGGATTCAGTTGGGCGCGTCCGGCATAGATAGCGGCAGTATAACCCGCCGGGCCTGAACCAATAATTACCAAATTCTCAACTGTCATGGCACTTAACCTCCCATAAACCATTGAGTTCCGGTAAACAAGTAGTAAGTACCTGTCATAATCAAGGCCACCGCACCGAAGCGAATAATCCCCTCGGAATGTTTCAACAACTGATTACTCTGTTTGGCTAATCCGGTGAACAAACTGGCGAGGAAAATCAGCATGGTGTAACCGAGGGCATAACTAACCATGGTTAACGTTGCCAACAGTTGAGAACCTGTGGCTGCCGCGGCCGCTAACACGGCAAATAAGACTGGACTGGCACAGGGAGAACTGACTAGGGCAAAGGTTAACCCCACCCCATAGGGACCGGCTACAGGGACATCTAGGTTCATCTGAGGCAAGGGTAGCTGAATCACTCCCATTAACCAGAGTCCCATGACGGCCATAATTAACCCGACGGCTAGATTAATATAGCCCCGATAGTCCACCATCACGGCTCCGGCAAAGGAGGACACTAGGCCAAATAAGCTCAAAATGGTGACGGCTCCAAGGACGAAGAGTCCGGCCTTTGTGAACGCTTGAACACGGGATTTAATTTTTAAGGTGCCGATATAACTGAGGTTAACGGGGAGTAACGCTAGGATACAGGGCGATACACTGGCTAACAAACCGCCCATAAAGGCGAGGGAGATTAAGATAACCGGATTAGTCGTGTTTTGTTGCTCAAACCATTGTTGATAACGATTTTCGACTAAGGAAATCGCTCGTTCCAGAGGGTGGCTAATGACGGGACCCAAGGTGATGACAACCATCAGGGCAAGAAGTCCGAGTCCACCGTAAATGAGCCACTTTTTGAGGGCTTTGGGGTGTTTGCTGGTTTTGCCCGATGGGGCGGATGGGTTTGTGGGAGCCATGAGGGTTTTTCCGAATCTATCAATGAGTGATGATGATTGATTTGAGCGTTGTCTCTAGACTGAGACAATGTGATGCTCTATTGGGCAAGGGCGTTATCTAATACGGTGGTGTAGTCTGAGAGGGTGGGATTGTTGCGATGTTGGGCGAGGATTTCTCCGGTGTCGGGATTGACGATGGTTAAGGTTCCGGTTTGAGATTTATGGGCAGCTAAGAAGTCTCCGAGTCCCAATTGTTGGGCTTTGGCTTCGGCTTCGGCGGTGGTGGTGCGATCGCTCATATCCAACACCACAAAATGAACTTTCCCCGCATAGTCATTTTTCAGTTGGGATAAGGTGGGGGCAATATTTTCACAAGCTGAACACCAACTAGCGTAAATATCCACTACGACGGGTTTCCCTTGCAATTCTGGGACTAACGGTGCGCCGAGGGATCGGGCTTTAGCGGCACAGGGATTTTTCCCAGCACAGGGATCAGCTTTAGCGGCACAGGGATTTTTCCCGGCACAGGGATCCCCCGGGAGTTCGGTTCCAGCATTGGAGGAGGGGGGTTTAGCGGCACAGGGATTAGCACAAGCGGCAACAGTGCCTAAAGTCAGCAGAGAAACAATGGTCAGAGTCGATAAATAACGGATATTCATGAGGTTTGCCTCCAGTTAATCAAAGGAATCAATAGACATCTCCCTGTCTTTAAGTTTGAATACTTATTGCACCTTTCTTTTCCAAGGATTTTAGGAGATGTCTAATCAAAATTGTGTACAGAATTCAGATATCAGTTGCAGAGCAAGAGAGCTAGGAAATAAAACCCAATCAACTGAGTCAACGGGCTATTTTTTTAGCTTGAATCTCACTTTATTGTGCAGAAATCGCTGCATTTAGCACCGAAGTATAAGCGGACAAACTGGTATTATTGCGATGTTTTGCCAAAATATCTCCAGTGGCTGGATCAATAATAGCAACCATCCCGGTTTGAGATTTATGGGCAGCAAAAAATGAACCTAAGCCTAATTCTTTTGCCTTAGCTTCTGATGCTTTGGCTTTGGTTTGATCACTGACATCAAACACAATAAAATGCACCTGTTCCCCATATTGTTCCTTAAGTTGGGAGAGGGTTGGGGCAATATTACGACAAGCTGGACACCAACTCGCGTAAATATCGACTACTACCGGTTTACCTTGCAATTGTGGGGCTAAACGTCCTCCTACGTTGCCCACAGCAGAGGCATGAAGTTCAATCCGATTCAGAGTTACTGGATGGGGTGCAGCCTCAACGGCAGGGTTGAGACTGGCTAGGGATAAGCCCACCCAAAAACTTGACAAAATTACAGATTTACGCATATCTAATGTTGATGATGGAGTAATCAATGGCACAGTTCAGGGGGGGAGGTTGACTCATTTTTGGGTCAACTGTTGAAGATTTGTCGTTCTTATTTTGAACTGTTCTCTTGTATTAAACGGGGCGTAGATGAAGATTTACTGAAAAACAGATAGAGATTCGCTAAAAGCTCATTTCAGCAAAAACTCATCTAGAGGTCAGGGATTGATCAGGTTGTTTTTAAACCCTAGGTTTATAATAAAAAACTAAGGAATGAGAGGAAGTATGACAAGTCAAGACTGGTTGATTAATAATGAGGGAGTTTGTCAAGCGGTAGACTGGGGAATTCCAGAGGTTGATTCCTTTCGTCCTTATCGGTTGTATCGCTTTTTGACGGATCTCGAAGATATCCTAGAACAAATTTCTGATGATGCTTTGAGACTACAGGCAATTTGTCCCTTGGTGCGCCAACTTTTAAGGAGTTCCTCTTGGTTACAGATTCCGATGGTAGAACCGAATCCTGAGACAGGATGGGAGGTGTTAATGCTTTATGATGAACCGTTTTTTCCCTTAACGGTGCAGTTAGTAGCTTGGGCGCCTGGTGTGGTTTCTCCGGTGCATAATCATGCTTGTTGGGGATTGGTAGCGCTGTTGAGTGGGGAGGAAAAAAATACGTTTTGGCGACGTTCTGGGAGGGGGGATGCACCGGATGCGATTGAAAAGATAGGCGATCGCATTTTTAGCCCCGGTGACGTTCTTTGCCTGATGCCAGAAGCGATTCACCACATTGAAGCCACTTCCCCAGAACCGACTCTCAGTTTCAATTTATACGGCGAAACCAATTATCCCCAGCGTTTTCAATTTGATCCCCTTGCAGGCACAGCGCGGAATTTTTAATGAGTTGTGGGGTTTTCTTCAACCTACGGATATTTCATACAACATTCTCTTGAGGTTTTGCCGTCATGCTACTCCGTCGTTATTTGACTTCTCTGATTCAGGTTTGTTCACCCAAACGATTTTCAACTTCCTCTCTACAATTCCGCTTAACGTTGGAGTTAGTGACGCTTTCTGTGTTAGGTTTGGGAAGCATTGCGATGTGGTCAGCTTGGCAGATGGAACAAAGTCTGGTAGCGGCGCACAAACAGACTTTAGAATATGTCGCTCGACGTTTTCCTGAACAATTAGAACTTTATACCCAAGCGGTTTCCCTAGAAAGAGGACTCGAACAAACCATTAGTCGAGTTTCTACACCGGAATTATTAGTATGGGTTCAAAATCCGGAGGGGGAACTATTAGCCCGTTCTTCTAATCTCAATCGAGATGTCTTAGAAATCCGCGCTCTAGACTCCCTCCCTAATATCCCCGATAAACCTCAAGTGATTCGTCTCGGTAATCGGGATATTGTCCTCTGTGGTACTCCTTTAATGGTGAATAATCAGGTGGTTGGTCGTTTATATCTCTCCCAAGATATTACCGGAGATCAACAAAAATTACAGGCCGGATTGTGGCGCTTATTATGGATGAGTTTATTCACCATTGCTTTTTTAATAGTGGCGATTTCCCAACGGATTCGTCACGCGATGCACCCCCTCCAAGAAATGAGTCAAGTGGCGGGTGCGGTTTCTGCTGATGATTTAACGGGGGCAAAATTGGAACTCAATCAAGCGCCGGAGGAAATTTTAGGACTCGCTACGGCCTTTAATGAGATGTTATTCCGTCTTTCGGGAGCCTGGGAACAACAACGTCAGTTTGTGGGGAATGTGTCCCATGAATTGCGGACTCCTTTAACGGTGGTGGTGGGCTATTTACAAAGTCTAAGCCGACGCAGCACCAATTTAAGCGACTATCAACAACAGGCTTTAGAAACCGCTACCGCAGAGACAGAACGCACGATCCGAATGTTACAGGATTTGCTAGATTTAGCCCGGGCTGATACAGGTCATTTACATTTTCGCTCTCAGCCTATGGTTTTAAACACCTTAATGGCTGAAGTGACAGCCATGAGCCAAAAGGTGAGCAATCGGACGATTCAGTTACTGATGACGGAACAGGATGTGGTGGTTTGTGCGGATCAAGACCGATTACAACAGGTGTTAATTAATTTAGTGGACAATGGGCTTAAATATTCGGCCCCGGATCAGCCTGTGGATTTGGTGTTAGAACAGACTCAGGACTGCGCTCAGATTCATGTGTGCGATCGCGGGATTGGCATTCCCCTTGCCCATCAACAGCGTATTTTTGAACGGTTTTATCGGGTGGATGAGTCTATGACTCGCTCCCGAGATGGTACGGGATTAGGATTAGCGATCGCCAAAAGTCTCATCGAAGGCATGAACGGCCGCATTACCCTACGTTCCAAACCCCAAGAAGGCAGCACGTTCACCCTCTCCCTACCCCTCTGGCAAGCCCCCCATGACTCATCATATTCTCTTGGTCGAAGATGACCCCAAACTCGCCCAATTTATCCGCGCCGAACTTACCCTAGAAGGATATCAAATCACCCTCGCCACCAATGGCATTGATGGCCTCAATCTCGCTCGTGACCAAGAACCCGACTTATTGATTTTAGACTGGATGTTACCGGGAATCTCGGGCTTAGATCTCTGTCTCCGTTTACGCAAAACAGGCATCAACACCCCCATTATTTTGCTCACAGCCAAAGATGACATTCCCGACCGAGTAACAGGATTAAATGCTGGAGCCGATGATTATGTAACCAAGCCTTTTAGTATGGAAGAACTCCTCGCACGGATTCAAGCCCGATTACGTCGTACCAAGGTTGAAACCCAAGATATCCTACAATTTGAAGACCTCAGCCTAAACCGCCTCACCCGTGAAGTCTATCGCGGTTCTCAACTCATTGAATTAACGGTCAAAGAATTTGAACTCCTAGACCTCTTACTCCGTCACCCCCGGCAAGTCTTGACTCGCGACCAAATCCTAGAAAATGTCTGGGGTTATGACTTTATGGGAGAGTCTAATATTATTGAGGTCTATGTCCGCGCTTTACGCATCAAAATGGAAATGAACAACACTAAACGCTTACTACATACTGTTCGCGGGGTGGGCTATGTTTTACGTTAGCTCGGGTCTGCTGAATAATACCAGACGCTTAGGCCTTGAGGGAGCGTCAGGAGGAAAGGCCTCGTAGTGATAGGGGGAAGCCCGCGCTGTACCGCTTGCGGTCAGCGTCGGGAGGATGTCAAGTCGTATATTCGGCGTTAATTTTCACATAATCGTAACTGAGGTCACAGCCCCAAGCCAGACCTTTCCCGGAACCATTGCCTAAATCGACGGCAATAATCAGGGGATTATCTCGCCGTTGACCTCCTTCGGGTCGGGAGGAATCTTGGGCAATTTGCCTCATGTAATCACTGGCCGCTTGACGATCATAGGGCATGGGCTGACCTCCATCCATCATCAGGAAGTCCCCCAGTTTAATCCGTAGATGATCCTGCTCAAAGGGTACCCCAGCCCGTCCAGCGGCTCCGGCAATGCGCCCCCAGTTGGGATCTCGTCCGAAAATGGCGGATTTGACGAGGGAGGAGCCGACAATGGTTTTGGCGACCTGACGGGCGGCGGCATCATTGGGGGCTCCGGTCACTTGCACTTCAATTAAACAGGTGGCTCCTTCCCCATCCCGAGCGATCGCCTTGGCCAAATACTGACACACTTCGGTTAACATGGCCTCTAGTTTCTCGCCGTCAGCGTTCATCTCCGTAATCGCCGCCGTCCGGGATTGACCATTGGCGAGGGCAATTAGGGAGTCATTGGTGCTGGTATCCCCATCTACGGTGATTTGATTAAAGCTTTTATTGGCGGCACGGGTGAGCATTTCTTGCCAGAGGTGGGTGGAGACGGCCGCATCACAGGTGACAAAGGAGAGCATGGTGGCCATGTTGGGGTGAATCATGCCGGAGCCTTTGGCAATGCCGCCAATGCGCACGGGACGGCCTTCTAGGGTGGTTTCTAGGGCGATCGCCTTGGGGACTAAATCCGTGGTGATAATGGCTCGGGAGGCGGCATCTCCCCCAGTTTCGGATAAACTCTCCACCAGTTGGGGAATCCCCCCCCGGAAGGCCTCCATTTTCATCCGTTGTCCGATCACTCCCGTTGAGGCGAGGAGGACAGCATCGGGGCTAATGTTGAGGTGTTGGGCGACTAATTGGGCGGTTTCTAGGGCATCTTCCCATCCTTGCTCTCCTGTGGCTGCATTGGCCTGTCCCGCATTACAGAGAATGGCGCGAGCAGATGCTTTTTTTTGCAAACGTTGACGACAGTAATCTACACAGGCCGCCCGCACAATAGAGGTTGTAAACACTCCGGCGGCGATCGCCTCGGTTTCCGAGTAAATCAGGGCTAAATCTGGCGCGCCGGATGGTTTCAGCCCCGCCGTAATCCCCGCCGCCTTAAAGCCTCTCGGTGCTGTTACATTGCCCTCAATGATTTGCCAGTCTCCCATTCATTTCTCCTTAGCCTATCGATGGGTTGGTATTTTTACCTGTATCAACTATTAACTGGCAACTCTCAACTGTCAACTCTTGGCATCGGTTCTTTAGATCCGTTTAATGAATAAGTATATATACTGATTGTTTCTGCTTGAAAAGTAAACTTTGATGTTGTTTTGACGCATCTTTCAGGACACCTTGCTAATATTCCTAATAACGGTCTGGGTCATATTGAGTGAGTGACCACCGGGATCATACTGAATGTAAAACTACACTGAACCACGAGACATAAAGAACACACAAACAACGCAAACTTACTAACCTTCTTACCTTTTTGCGATTACTTCCAGTAGATTGACCGAGAGCTTGCGATGAAACATTACAGAGACGAATGGATTCAGGAATGGTGTATGGAAAATGGTTGGACAGACTTGTTCTGTGAACGGTCTGGCAACTATTGGGCGTTCCCCCCCGGTGCAGTGATGCCTGAACCGGTTCCCCTTAAAGTCTTAAGATTGATTAAAGAGCAAAAAGGACTCTGTTTAGAAGAAAGAGTCTTGTTGTGGGTGTTGTTTCTGGGCTCGATTGGTGGAATTGTTTCGACCTTCGTTTCCCATTGTCCCATGCCTTTGGTGCTGGTTTTCGCTTTGGGTGCGATCGCCATTCCCCTAATGGATGATGAGCCATAATCAATCCCGTTCCCCCCAAAACTCAAACACCCTCCTCTACAGGAGGGTGTTCTATTGAGTGACTGGCTAATTGAGTGACCCGCTAAAACTGTCGAGTGGTCAAACTCTCCAGCGTGAACTACCCCACCCTGCCTAGGCGCGAGGATGGAGCTTCCTGATTCAATGGGAAGTGCTTTCCATACCGAAATATAGCGAGTCTTATCTTTCAGACCCAGGCAGAAGTCCTAGTTCCTAAGACCCAAATTTTCTCTTGCAACACAGCCCTTTTTAGCTTAGTTTTCGCTTTGGGGGTTAGTGGTCAAGATATATTTATCTTAGCATGGATTTGCTGTCGCTCAGTATATTGCTGGGTTGCTATCCATCCCCTCCCTGCAAGCGAGGAAGGGGAATTCCGCAACATTTTTGTTAAAGATCCCCGCCATTGAAGGCCAACAAGAAAATCACGACCGGACCAGCAATCATGATCAAGGCTACGAAAGTTAGCTGAAAGATTAATTCCCAGTTAACGCTACCAACTGCACTTGTGATAAAGTCCATTGTTTTACTCTTATTACCCGACCCAAATGAATATACAAAAAAATTCACTCTACATACTACACGGGCAGGGGACATTTTTTCAGGAACGATACAAAACTATACAATACAGATAAGTCTTAGGGAGGGTGTGCCAAAATTCGTCCTTGTTATGATATTATGGAAAGCTTTATTTTTCCCGGACTTGTTCTATGGCAACTTGGCATTGTATTGAACACTGTGGGGCTTGTTGTCATTTGGATCCGACTGATCGCCCTGACCTCCCCGATTATCTCACTCCAGAGGAACTCGAACTCTATATGAGTTTAGTGGGAGAGGATGGCTGGTGCATTCACTATGATAAAACATCGCGTCAATGCCGGATTTATGATCAACGTCCTTCCTTTTGCCGAGTGACTCCAGAAAAATTTACAGAAATGTATGGGGTGATTCCCTCGGAATTTAATCAATTTGCCACAGAGTGCTGTCGCCAACAAATTTTAGGAGTCTATGGCGAAAATAGCCCAGAAATGAGACACTATGAACAAACCCTGATAGAGGAGTCAACGGCTTGTCCTAAATCCTTCCTGGAAGCAAAACGGTTAAAACACCGTTGAGCGGAAAAAAAAATCCCATGCCACTTCAGGGAAAATGACATGGGAGAGCTATCAGGGTGCATCTACCATTCCCTTTTCCTGTAAAGAGGGAAGGATATCCGGAAAAGTCAGAAAAAATTTATGGCGGATTACGATGCTCTCTTTAATCAAATTGCTGAGTTAGTGGAACAACACTCTCCGAGTGGCGTAGAAGGGGAAATTGATCAGTTTCTCGTGCAACGTTTACAGGGGTTAGGGGTGGAGTATGGGCAAGATCAAGCGGGGAATATTATCCTCAAAATTCCCGGTCGTGAGGCAGAAAGAGCGATCGCCATTACCGCCCATAAGGACGAAATCGGGGCAATTGTCAAGGGGATAGATAACAAAGGACGGTTAAGAATTCGTAACCTAGGGGGATCTTTTCCTTGGGTGTATGGCGAGGGCGTTGTGGATATTTTAGGCGATCGCACTACCCTGTCCGGAATCCTCTCCTTTGGCTCCCGTCACGTCTCCCACGAGTCCCCCCAAAAAGCCCAACAAGACAAAAATCCCCTCCGTTGGCAAGATGTCTGGGTGGAAACCAAACGCACCCCCGGCGAACTCCAAAAAGCCGGAGTGCGTCCGGGAACCCGTGTTGTGGTGGGCAAACACCGAAAACAGCCCTTTCGCCTCCACAACTACATCGCCAGTTACACCCTCGATAACAAAGCCTCCCTCGCTATCTTACTCGCTCTAGCCCAACGAATTAGCCACCCCAAACCCACCGTTTACCTCGTCGCTTCCGCCAAAGAAGAAGTCGGCGCGTTAGGTGCGCTCTACTTCAGCCAAAATCATCGCCTAGATGCCCTGATTGCCCTAGAAATTTGTCCCCTCGCCCCAGAATATCCCATCCTCGACGGTGCTATTCCCGTGATTCTCTCCCAAGATGGTTATGGCATCTATGACGAAGGATTAAATCAAGAACTTGCCCGGGCTGCCCAATTGGCCAATATTTCCTATCAATTCGCCGCCATTAGCGGTTTTGGCAGTGATGCCTCCATTGCGATGAAATTTGGTCACGTTGCCCGCGCTGCCTGTTTAGGATTTCCCACAGAAAACACCCACGGCTACGAAATCGCGCACCTTGGGGCAATTGCAGGCTGTATTGATATTTTGGCGCGCTACATTGAGGGCCTAGGGAACGAGGAATAGGGAATAGGGAATGGGGAATAAGTCTTAATTCCTCGTCTCCCTTTCTCTCCCTCTCCCCCCGACTCCCGACTCCCCTGTTTCCTGTTCACCGTTTCCTGTTCCCTTGACTTCCAACGTTGAGTCTTAACTTGTCAGGATTGGGTAATAGGTTGGCTATATTAACTTCCGTATCCTTGCATTACATTCCGTAAATACGATGAGACGAAACCAAGACTTTGATCCCATAATAAAAGAGTCAGAAGTTATAAAAAACGATTAGGAGAGCCATGAATACTTTAAACTTCCTCGCAGAATTGAACGATGCAGAAAAAGGATGGGGGTTGTGGGTTGATAAGGATCATGTGAATCAGTTCCACGTTGGTCAGTATGCTTTTGAAAATGACCGTTTACCTAAGAGTTTTATCCATGTTGGCAGTTTGGACAGCTTGGCGCACAAACGGCAATACTACATTCTTCACAACAATTCCGTTGATAAAAATGAAGAAGTTTTAAGCCAAGAATGGGCAGAAGATGTCCTCTCACATTTGGATCTTGGCTAGACTGGTTATTTAGTGTTAACGATTGTTAATTCTTGTTCGTGATTATTAGCATCAGCGAGTTTAGTCCTGTATTTGTGTGTGATGTTTACAGTAGGGGCTGAACTCGCTTGTTGTTCTGAGCGAGGGCTTGCTGAAGACAAATTAAATGGGTATTAGCAAGCCCTAGTCTAAACTCCGGGTCTGACAAGTCGGACAAAAATGAGAGGAACGCCCGGATATTTTCATCCGTTGAATGGGAGTCTGACAGACTAAACAGGGTTGTTCTGTGCGACCGTAGACCCAAGCGGAATCGCCGTAATTGCCCCGGACTCCTAACAAGTTGAGGAAGTCACTAAACGTCGTGCCGCCCCGTTCAATGGCTCGGTTTAAGACGGCTATAATGGCTTGGTGGAGGGCGTTGACTTGTTGGGGGGTGAGGGTAGAGGCGATCGCATCCGGTCGAATCCGACTCTGAAATAACACCTCATCGGCGTAGATATTCCCCAGACCCGCCACCACCTTCTGATCCAACAACACCCCCTTAATCGGCCCCCGTCGTTTCGCCAACTGTTCCCCCAACCCCTCCACCGTAAACTGTTCACTCAAAGGCTCTACCCCCAAACGAGTGAGGCCTGTAATCACCTCAGCAGGCTCCTGAAGGGGCGAAACCCACCAAATCCGGCCGAAAGTTCGGATATCAATAAAACGCAACTCCTGACCCCCAGCAAAAAACAGACGCAACCTTGTATGTTTCCCCAAAGGTTCATCCCGTTTGACCCAAAATAACTGACCCGTCATGCGCAAATGTACCCCTAACCAACCCCCCGCTTTCCCTTGGGGGGTGGTCAATTGCGCCAGTAAATACTTCCCTCGTCTTTCCCAAGAGGCGATCGCACATCCCCCAACCCCTCCCAGAAAATCCGCCACAGAAAAAGGGTAGGCAAGCGTTGGCTGATGCAACACCTCCCCACCCTCAATCCTTTGGTGCAGAGTCAATTGATTTAGACCCTGACGAACTGTTTCAACTTCTGGTAATTCAGGCACTCTGGATTTTTCAGCTTAAGCCTTTGCTTTCTTCTCCGGGGCCGCTTCCACCACTTCTAGCTCATGTTCAGCATAGTTATTGGTGTTCAGCCCGGAAGGACTGCCACTGAATCCAGTGTAGTTGACTTTATCAAAACGCACGATGACCGGATAGATAATGCCACTTTTATCAACACTAGCAACCGTGCCGACATCTTGATACCAGTAAGACTCCTTTCTTAAGATTCTTACCTTATCACCGCGTTTAACCATTGATATTATTCTCCCTTAATGATCTAGATTTAAGGGTACTATCCCAAGGTGGTTCTCTGCTCTCCTTTTGTTTTAAGTTTTATGAACCTCAGACCCACTCCTGCCAGCCTAAACGGACAAAATGCGCCTCTCGTCCCCACATATCCATCGTCGGGAAAATCTCTTGCAGCGTTAGATTAAACGGAATCGCCGTCGTTAGGTATTTTTGCGCCAAGCGACCCAAATCCGGGGAAATATGAACCGCCGTCAGAGAAGCTAATCCCAACCCCAAAACCTGTTCAATCGGATTACGCGGCAGCAGGAAATAAGTCCCCAACATCATCCCGGCCCCCACCATCATCATCACAGAAACATTAGTACCACAACGAGGATGTACCGCTAAATCCCATTCTCCCCCCTGCATCCGTTTTAAAGCCATTTGTACCGCACGACGCAAATCAACCGGATTCACCTCTCCGTAGAGATAAAACCCTTGGTCTGTGGAGAGTCCCCCCAGAGCCTGATTATCTTGGGACTGTTTCCCCTGAGTCCCTTCCGTCTCACTCAGTACCCAAACCGTCCCATGTTCTAAAGCGTGAACTTGACGCAACATGAGGATTTCCCGTAAACCGGGCAAGAAAAAAAACTGTTGCAGTAAATCCGTATCTTGGTGGGGATAGGGAGTCGCGGGGGCAAAATCCCACAACTTACTGAAATCAAAGCTTACAGATTCAGTCATAGTTGTTTCAAGGTGTTGTCTAGTGGAAAATTACTCTTTGTCCTAAGCTATCACGCTTTTTTCTGACTGGTGAGTGACCTCGTTGACCTGTGGGAAATACTTATGGAATTTTACGGATTGTAGCAATCTGGTCTTGTAGAGACGGTTACTACCTCCGAAAAAACCACAGAAATTGATGCAAACTAGATACAAATGCTGGACAACTTCATCAATTCTTTAAACGAATTGCTGATATTTTATTGTTTTCAATAAATCTAGCCAAACCGCTTGCACTCCAGAAGTCTCTACCCATAGGATAAGGTATCACGATCAGCCCTTAAACGGGAAAAGATGATATTAGCTTGATTTATTTAAGGCGTTAGATTCAGGTGTTCTGCTCATGAAACTCACACAAACTTCAGACTACATCCCACCCTTTTCTCACTCCAATTATACTAAAGCCCATTATAATAAGGCTAATTCTAATCCGTTTAAGTCTAGCCAATCTACTGGTTATTCTGCGGCAAAAGGTTCTATAGCAAAAGAGCCTTTTACTAACCAAATGGATGTAGAATCCTGTGAGGCTAATATTGAGCAAGTCGCCCAACGTTCTCAAGCGATTATCCTAGACTACTTTCAGCAACAAGCTAAATCTTCCCCCTCGGAAAAGATTATCGAAGAATTTGTAAACTTATTCATTGAAGATATCCCGTTTAATAAAAATCTAGAACAAGCTTTTTACGATTTGATTGTGATTAACTTGCAGGAACAATTTCGCCAAGTTTTGCTGCAATGTTATTATACCTTAATTAAAGAATTTTTACTGCGTAACGAATATCAAAATATTCCGATTCTCGTTGAGAGTTTAGCCGAAAGCCGCCTACAAAATCGCTCCCTTTCCATGGTCAAGCGTAGACTAACTGAATGGCGCAAATGCTTTTTAGCCAGTCCAGATTATCAAAAGTTAGTGTTTTTAGCAAACTGGTATACCCGAAGATATGAAGACACTTGGAGCCGACGGTATGCCTATTATATCTTTTTGGATCAGTCTCTTAACTCAGGCAGTTCCGAACTAGAACGGGACTGCGCCCGGATTTTAGCGCGACGAATTCATAAAAAATATAAGTTTAAACTGGCTATTTATCTGGCTCATTTAGATGTTCCCAATGCTGGGCGTTCTTCCTATAACCCGACTAAACTCAACCGCAACAGCTTACAACTGATTCAAAAGGTTTTGGTGAAACAAAAAAGCTTTAACTACCAAAGTTTAGCTAATATTTTTCTCAAGCAGACTCAGGGTTTACCGTTCAAAGACTTTAAAAATAGTTTACTTAAATATTTGGGAGTAGCTCTAGGAGATGAGCAAGTTTCTGGTTGGTTAATTAAAGCCAAACTCGCCAAACAAATTGAACCCCTTTACACCCATTATGATGATGTGCCTTGGGATGCTGGCTTACTTTTGAGAACTTGTAAGCGGGTTCTCGCCTACTTATTGAATCCTCCCGATGATCCCGAAGCGAATCACCCTTGCAATGTTCTCACCCGTCGGAATCATTATCTCACCCTGACGGTTTTAGTGTTAAAAATCCTCTTGATTTGCCCCAATAGTTATCAAGACATGATCACCTACATCTCCGCTTTAATCCAA
Organism: Spirulina subsalsa PCC 9445; assembly: GCF_000314005.1. NCBI lineage: Bacteria > Bacillati > Cyanobacteriota > Cyanophyceae > Spirulinales > Spirulinaceae > Spirulina > Spirulina subsalsa. The sequence continues at coordinate 177,367 of NZ_JH980292.1, read as the reverse complement.
CGGTATCAAGGAGAACCTGTAGAAAAGTGTCAATGGTTGATTAACTTCCTCGAAACCTTAACGGTGGTTTTAACCATTGCTTCGGCTCAAAATGCGGATGCTCTAGAGGGTCACAGTGGTTTGCCTTGTTCAGAGGATAGAATCGTTAATGATTTAGTCGCTGTGGCTTGATTTTTGCTCAAGTGCGCACTTTAGGGAATAGGCAAGAGGCAAGAGGGGAAGAATTAAGCATGAAACGGCTTAAACCCAAGGATTGAACCTCCCCTCGCTGAAAGCGAGGGATTCCCATATAGACTCTTATCTAGACCAAAGTCCCGGACAGAACGCCATGACTGGGCTGTTTGACCACGGGCGCACCGACCGCAGTTAATCCACGCTGTTTTACTACCGACTCCATCACAGAGTTGATGGGCTAACTTGAAATGGTAATCCTTTCTTCTGTTGGCTACGGCTTCATGTAATAGAGCGATCCGATGCTGTAGTTTCTGCCATGTATTAGAACCTTTGTTTTTATTCCTAAGCCTTCTTTGTAGTAATTTAATCTTACGCCCTGCTTTATCTAAAAACTTCGGTCTAGGAAGAATCAAACCGTCGATAAAATCGACGGTCTTCTTCCGACGATCAAGATAACGCCGAAGATGGGGCCTCCTGCCCAACGAAAAGCATTCGTTAGTCTACAATGGCCGTGAACTACCCCACCCTGCCTAGGCGCGAGGATGGAGCTTCCTGATTCAATGGGAAGTGCTTTCTATACCGAAATATAGCGAGTCTTATCTTCCCTCCCCAGGCAGAAGTCCTAGTTCCTAAGACCCAAATTTTCTCTTGCAACACAGCCCTTTTTAGCTTGGTTTTCGCTTTGGGAGTTAGTGGTCAAGTCCATCCGGTCCCTGCAAGCGAGGAAGGGGAATTCCGCAACATTTTTGTTAAATTATTGATGTTTAAGCCTAAGCCGATCAAGCCATGAAAACGCGCATTTTTTTCCTATTACTCCTAACACTGTTTGGGGGGTATCCTGCCCTTGTCCAAGCAGAATCCCTAGAAGTGGCTCAACAAACGGCGGAGGAAACCTGCCGACAAGCTAACCGAATGCTAGATATCTTTTCCCGTCCTTCTGTTGATCAAGATAGTGAAACCCTCGCTACTTTGAATCCTGGCACCAAGTTACGCATTGTCAACACCGGAGAAAGGGGTTGGGTCGCGGTGGAAGCGCCGAGACGGGGTTTTGTGATTGCCCGTTATTTAACCACCTGTTCGGCAACAGTGGTGACGCCCCCTCAATCCCAACCCCAACCCCAACCTCGCCCCCAAACGCCTGCTACTCCCCCCACCACGACTCAACCGACTGCTCCCGTAACGCTTAGTCGTCCGGGTTCTCCTCTCCCGGCCACGGCTGGAAGTTGTCGTCAGGCGCTGTTAGGGTTATCCGTGCGTTCTCGTCCTGATGGGACATTGGGGGCTATTAGTGGGGTTCAACAAGGTCAGCGTGTGACCCTTACGGGGGAAACGTTTACCGATAGTGAAGGGCGTATTTGGTTACAAATCTCCTCTCCCCAATCCGGTTGGATTTCCGGCGGTCGGGGTGGTTGGATGAATGTCATTCCTTGTCCCTAGTCTCGGATAAGTTATTGTTCACTGTTCACTGTTTACTGTGTATTTTTTGCTGTTCACTGGTCAATGTTCATTGAGCAAGACATCATCCTATGACAGAAGAACCGGAACAAAAGCCAGATCCCTCTCCAGCGTCTGGGGGTGTGGCGGTCAAAATCGCTGATTATTTTGACTTTACGGGTTTACAGACCAACTTTCGCACGGAAATTTTAGCGGGGGTGACTACCTTTGTCACGATGGCCTATATTTTGGCTGTTAATCCGGGGATTCTCTCGGCCGCGATTTATTTGGAAGAGTCGGGGGACTTGTTTGGGGAGTTGGTGATTGCTACGGCTCTTTCGGCGGCGATCGCAACTTTTATCATGGGACTCTATGGTAAATTCCCCTTTGCCCTCGCCCCCGGTATGGGATTAAACGCCTACTTTGCCTATTCCGTGGTCATTGGCTTAGGCATTAGTTGGCGGGTAGCATTAGGTGCCGTTTTGATTGAGGGGATTATTTTTATCATCCTCAGTCTATTTAACGTCCGCACCCTAATTGTGGCCATGATTCCCGACTGTATCCGACACGCCACCGCCGCCGGGATTGGCTTATTTATTGCCTATATTGCCCTCTCCGGCAACCCAGAAACCGGAGGGGCGGGGCTAATCGTTGCCAATCCTGCCACCCTCACCGGATTAGGGGATTTAAGCAACCCCAAAACCCTAATGGCCGTTGTGGGGATTTTCCTGACCTCAGCTTTTCTCGCCCGTCGGATTAAAGGGGCGCTGCTGTGGGGTATTTTAGCCACCGCCATCCTAGGCTGGATTTTGGGCATTGCCCCCCCACCTCAAGGCCTCGTCGGTTTACCTCAACTCCCAGTTGATCTGGTGGGGCAGGCGTTTGTGGGGATTGGGGAAATGACCCGCAGTAATGGGTTTGAACTGTTTACAGTGATTTTTGTCTTTCTGTTTGTAGACTTGTTCGACACCGTAGGCACTTTAACCGGATTAGGGGTTAAAGCGGGTTACATTGAGGAAAATGGCGAATTTCCCCGAGTGGATCGAGCGTTCATGGCTGATGCTGTGGGGACCACAGCCGGGGCGATTCTCGGCACCTCCACTGTCACCAGTTACATTGAATCGGCGGCCGGGGTATCGGAAGGGGGGCGCAGTGGTTTCACGGCGGTAGTGACAGGGATTTTATTTGTTTTGGCGCTGTTTTTTATTCCCCTGTTGCAAGCGATTCCGGGTTTTGCTACGGCTCCTGCTTTATTGATTGTGGGGGTATTAATGGCGGGGAGTGTCACCCATATCCGTTGGCAAGATCCGGCGGAGTCGATTCCGGCTTTTCTGACTATTGTGATTATGCCCTTGAGTTATTCCATTGCCGAAGGTTTGGCGGTGGGGTTAATTGCTTATCCGGTGATTAAGTCGTTTCAGGGCAAGTTCCATGAAACGAAGATTGGGATGTGGATCTTGGCGGTGTTGTTTATCCTCAAGTTTGCTCTGGCATAATCTGCCAATTCTGAACAGGTAGGACTTGCGGAATAAGTCCGAGAGTTGGGGAGTCGGGAGTCGGGAAAAGGCAATAGTCAAGAGTTTTGGCTATTCCCCTGCTCCCCCTCTCCCCTGTTCCCTAGCCCCACCAGCAGAGTTATTCAGGAAGCCCTAATTAGTATATTTTCAAAAACCGTTAGGGGAACATCATATTGTTCGGCACTACGACACCGATGATTTAGCTGAGGATAGTAATGCTACACCGTTGATTAATTTTGCCAGTATTAACCGCTCTGTCGTTGGATTTTCCGAGAGATTCATGTCTCTATCTCAATATGTCCGATATTCTTCTTGGCTTGATCTTGGTGCTGAGTCGTACTTCTTCCGTGAGTCGTACTTCTCCAGTATTTCCTGACCTTCTACAATTTTCGGAAAGGCAAAATCTCCCGGAGAAAGAGTAATGGCCGCGAGTAGATCAATAGCTCTTGCATGATCGTGATATAGGTGGCCATACCGTCCATACCACCCTTCTGCTAATCTTTGCTCTAAAAATTCCTTTCCCTCGCCTTCTAACAAAATTTTCGTTATTTGGTTTGGATCGCTGGTGTCAAGAGACATATATCCGCGATAAGTCTGCCACTTAATCATTTTGCTTTCTTCCGCGATTTTCTTTTATCTACGTTTCAACACCTCATAGGCATTATACAGTATTTCAACATCACGCTTTAAGGAGAGAGAGATTTGAGTTATGTTTCAATACCTCATAGGCATTATACAGCATTTCAACTCCGGTTTAATGTTGTGCGGGCTTCCGGGGACTCTCGTTTCAATACCTCATAGGCATTATACAGCATTTCAACGCTCCTGCCCTCGCCGGGGGCGGAACTGTCCCGGCTGTTTCAATACCTCATAGGCATTATACAGCATTTCAACATAATCGCGACCACCGTCAGAGAACAAATAGGGGGTTTCAATACCTCATAGGCATTATACAGCATTTCAACTCGCAACGCGACTGGATTCGACAAGTGATTGATCCCGATTTTGTTTCAATACCTCATAGGCATTATACAGCATTTCAACATTACATCATTAGAGCGTTTATGTGTTTGGGCAAAGTTTCAATACCTCATAGGCATTATACAGCATTTCAACCAGAAGAGTTCATTTATCCCCGTAATTATCGCAATGTTTCAATACCTCATAGGCATTATACAGCATTTCAACGAGGGGCGTATGGGAACGTTTCCGTACACTCTGTTTCAATACCTCATAGGCATTATACAGCATTTCAACTCAGCCAGGCTTGCTGTGTCATTCCCCTGAATTGTTTCAATACCTCATAGGCATTATACAGCATTTCAACGCTGGATGTAATCCCGATAATTTTCGGTCTTCTTTTACGTTTCAATACCTCATAGGCATTATACAGCATTTCAACTTTCCCTTTATAATTTTTGCCTGCTTTCTCGCTTTGTTTCAATACCTCATAGGCATTATACAGCATTTCAACGAACAACAAGCGCCCCATCATGAGCGACATCCGGGTTTCAATACCTCATAGGCATTATACAGCATTTCAACGGCTGTACTAATCCGTGCCACCCACCCGGCCGAAGGTTTCAATACCTCATAGGCATTATACAGCATTTCAACTTGCTGTTCAGGTTCTTTGACGACGAAGTGTACCGTTTCAATACCTCATAGGCATTATACAGCATTTCAACTAATGCGGGGGATTTCAATGGGGACTCGTTTAATAGTTTCAATACCTCATAGGCATTATACAGCATTTCAACGAACTCGCAGAAGGGAGCGGGCTTGATGAGCAGTTTCAATACCTCATAGGCATTATACAGCATTTCAACCTAAGTATAGGCCTTACAGTTTGGCTAAGTTTCGCTTGGTTTCAATACCTCATAGGCATTATACAGCATTTCAACAGGGATGCCATGTATTTTTAATTCAGCATATTTTGTTTCAATACCTCATAGGCATTATACAGCATTTCAACATGGGTAACTACTCATGGCTTGAACCCATACTGTAAGTTTCAATACCTCATAGGCATTATACAGCATTTCAACACTAGGTTTGAATCCTAGCGATCGCTTTGCCCAAGTTTCAATACCTCATAGGCATTATACAGCATTTCAACAAGTACTTGCCGGCCCGGCAAGACGTCTCCGTACGAGTTTCAATACCTCATAGGCATTATACAGCATTTCAACAATTTACTGAGTTAAAAAATAATGCCTACTAATTATAGAGTTTCAATACCTCATAGGCATTATACAGCATTTCAACTTTCAATCGTGAAGTCGGTTAAAGAGATTGATGTGATTGGTTTCAATACCTCATAGGCATTATACAGCATTTCAACAAACCCTCTCCCAGTAAGGGTTTAAGCTTCCTTGTTTCAATACCTCATAGGCATTATACAGCATTTCAACATCAACAAGTTGCACGTTGACTGGAGACGATGATGTTTCAATACCTCATAGGCATTATACAGCATTTCAACTTTCTTCTTAAAGAGCTTGCAGGACAGATCATCAGTTTCAATACCTCATAGGCATTATACAGCATTTCAACTCAAGTAGTCAATCTCTACTTGAAGGCATTCAAGTTTCAATACCTCATAGGCATTATACAGCATTTCAACTAGCAACCGGATAAATACAACTGAGTTTTTCTTTTCGTTTCAATACCTCATAGGCATTATACAGCATTTCAACGGGGATTGTCTCCCCCCCCATCCTTGCACATATTGTTTCAATACCTCATAGGCATTATACAGCATTTCAACGGTAATCCTTGCGCAGCCCACCCAAGGCAGTACAAGTTTCAATACCTCATAGGCATTATACAGCATTTCAACTACAGAGTCGCTCAGTTTGTGGCGTGGATTGCCTTCGGGTGGGTTTCAATACCTCATAGGCATTATACAGCATTTCAACTAAGCTGGCATCAGCAGAGGGAAAACTTGCCAAGGTTTCAATACCTCATAGGCATTATACAGCATTTCAACCCCCCGAGTCGCCAAAATATCGGAGCGTGCTTACTACGTTTCAATACCTCATAGGCATTATACAGCATTTCAACTTACCGACTCTGGAGCAAGCGCACTCCGAGCGGAAAACGGTTTCAATACCTCATAGGCATTATACAGCATTTCAACTCGCACCTGATGCACCCATCCCCGAGGGAAAAATCGTTTCAATACCTCATAGGCATTATACAGCATTTCAACTCTCCACAACGGGGCAAGATGCGGAATCACTGGCTTGGGTTTCAATACCTCATAGGCATTATACAGCATTTCAACTTTGGCTTGGGCGGCGCGTTGCACCGCTTGGGCGTTTCAATACCTCATAGGCATTATACAGCATTTCAACCGGGTGTTTTTTCCTCATGCTGTCTTCTTTTCAATGTTTCAATACCTCATAGGCATTATACAGCATTTCAACCCCGGCTTGAAACGCTGCTGCCGCCTGTTTCTCAGTTTCAATACCTCATAGGCATTATACAGCATTTCAACAGGACACACGGGGAAAGACCTTCAAGGTGCAATGATGGGGTTTCAATACCTCATAGGCATTATACAGCATTTCAACTGGCCGCATACTGGTCAATATTTGTAGCTGAGTTTCAATACCTCATAGGCATTATACAGCATTTCAACTACCGATTATGCTCTTTACATTTCGTTGGGTATTGTTTCAATACCTCATAGGCATTATACAGCATTTCAACTGGCATGATTTCTCCTCCTGTAGGTGTTGCTTGTTTCAATACCTCATAGGCATTATACAGCATTTCAACCTATCCATCGGATGTGGTTCTCCCCTTGTTTCGTTTCAATACCTCATAGGCATTATACAGCATTTCAACACGGGGGATGATTCTGTACCAGAACGGAGTCCTGGTTTCAATACCTCATAGGCATTATACAGCATTTCAACTGGGTCTAAGGTTTATTGGTGTTGGGTTGGTCTGTTTCAATACCTCATAGGCATTATACAGCATTTCAACTTTAGCACAAGCGTGTTTTCATTCAACCCATCAGCGTTTCAATACCTCATAGGCATTATACAGCATTTCAACGTCGTGATCAACATTACGTTGATCCGAGCGACATAAGACAGATTAGTTTCAATACCTCATAGGCATTATACAGCATTTCAACGGTTATCCCAGTCCGGGGTCTGCTGGTGAGGCTGTTTCAATACCTCATAGGCATTATACAGCATTTCAACGCGGCCTCTTAGGCAGTTTTGCCCCCGGGCCTGAACCCGTTTCAATACCTCATAGGCATTATACAGCATTTCAACTCGATGTTATTGTCACATGGGACTAATAATAAAAGTTTCAATACCTCATAGGCATTATACAGCATTTCAACACCCGTAATCCTTAAGAAGGTCTGTCACCCATCGAAAGTCAGTTTCAATACCTCATAGGCATTATACAGCATTTCAACTTTTGTCAGATCCTAAGTTTGCCGCATCTGTTTTGTTTCAATACCTCATAGGCATTATACAGCATTTCAACCTTAATCGGCGTGTTATAAATTCTCCCTGACTTCTCCTCGTTTCAATACCTCATAGGCATTATACAGCATTTCAACAAATTTACAAGAGTGCTATCTCTCGGATAGCAGTTTCCAGTTTCAATACCTCATAGGCATTATACAGCATTTCAACTTAACCGCTTCCTCCGTCTCTTTCCGCCCTTCTGGCTGGAAGGTTTCAATACCTCATAGGCATTATACAGCATTTCAACGCAGCCATCACAATGGTTGCTCCTAGCCTTGTTTGTTTCAATACCTCATAGGCATTATACAGCATTTCAACCATTTTTTTTGAGAGAAGATAGTTATCTAAAGGAGTTTCAATACCTCATAGGCATTATACAGCATTTCAACGTATCGTAGCGCGAACTGCCTAGTAGGTAATCTGTTTCAATACCTCATAGGCATTATACAGCATTTCAACACTATACGGGGCGGGAGTTCTAACCTTAAATACAGAGTTTCAATACCTCATAGGCATTATACAGCATTTCAACCGAGAGGCGATCGCCCTTCGCCTTCCCCACTACCGTTTCAATACCTCATAGGCATTATACAGCATTTCAACTCCGTCGCGGGATTTCAGGGCGGCTGGACAGGTTTCAATACCTCATAGGCATTATACAGCATTTCAACTTTCATAGGTAGAGATGGGTAACTAAGCATGGGTTCATTGTGTTTCAATACCTCATAGGCATTATACAGCATTTCAACGGCTTCATCGGCGTTGGCTTCCTCTAAAAGCCTGTTTCAATACCTCATAGGCATTATACAGCATTTCAACCATAGAACGCCCGTACTTCTCCTTTGGTAGTTTCGGTTTCAATACCTCATAGGCATTATACAGCATTTCAACAACATAGCCATCAACACTAATCATCCTAAACACAGTTTCAATACCTCATAGGCATTATACAGCATTTCAACACAACGACAAAAGAATCTGGCACGAACCCAAAGGTGCGTTTCAATACCTCATAGGCATTATACAGCATTTCAACCCAACGCAGCCATACAGGAGACTGCCCTCAACGCGTTTCAATACCTCATAGGCATTATACAGCATTTCAACTCATCTTGGACACCCTGTCCTCATTGATTCGGTAGGTTTCAATACCTCATAGGCATTATACAGCATTTCAACTCTTGGCTACTAAGTCCTGGTGTGGTTTCGTCAGTTTCAATACCTCATAGGCATTATACAGCATTTCAACAGAGCCGGGGGACTGGAAAACTACGTCAGAATTACGTTTCAATACCTCATAGGCATTATACAGCATTTCAACCAAAACTGACCCCTTACTCAATGACAGCAACTTACCCGTTTCAATACCTCATAGGCATTATACAGCATTTCAACTGCGGCAGCCTGAAAGCGTTACTCTATCTGGTTTTCCCGCTTGACTTGCGCGACACCCACCCCAAAACTATAACACAGCCTCCCAGCAAAAGCAAGAAACGGCTGAAACCCTTGCCCTGTAAGGTGCGCGACACCCTCAACTTGACCACCCCCATCAAACCCAATCCCCCCAAGCCTTTCAGCCGAATCTGTCCAAAGCCAAAAAAAAACACCTACCCCGTCGCGCAAATTGGGGGAAATCCCCTCATCGTGGGATAGGGTAGGGTGAAAAGATCAGTCCCTAATCCTCTGTACTGAGGATTTGAGGGACTCGGAAAAAATCCCCCTCTTGTTCCGGTGCTTCTTGTAGCATCTTCTCCCGGTCTTCCATCGTCCTTAAAGTATCCGGCCGAGTGACGTTGCTAATCTCAATAGCGCGAGTCGTGGGAGGAACGTTGTCCGTGTCTAATTCTTCGAGTTGCTCGAAATAGTCCAAAATGCTGCTCAATTGTTGGGTAAAAGCCGTTTCTTCCTCCGGTGTTAAGTCTAAACGGGCAAGATGAGCCACTTTATGGACTTGTTCGCGGTCTAACATGGTAATCGTGGGGTGATGAATACAATTGATAATTGATAGTTAAGGATGGATCATTAGAAAAATACATCCATTTCTGAGCGTCCACTGGTTTTAAGCCAGTTTTGGGCTTCAATGTAATTGTTGGGAGCAATGCGGATGGCCTGTTTCCAATACTCGGCCGCCCGGTCAAAAAGGGCTTCTCCTTCGTCTTCGTTGCCTGCTTCCTTCGCCCGTTCCCCTTGGTAATGATAAATTACGGCGATATTATTCAAGGCTTGGGGCATTTTGGGGTTGAGGTCAATGGCTTCATGATAAAATCCTAGGGCTTTCTCGTGTTCGCCGTTACTGGCATAAATCAAGCCCATGTTGTACAAAATATAACTGCGGTCGTTCGCGTCGTTTTCTAGTTTCAGGGCTTCTTGATAGTTTTCCAGCGCTTCGGCATATTCTCCGTCAGCTTGGGCGGACATCCCATCTCGGTAGTAGGCAAAAGCTTCTTTCGCTTGTTGATTGGTCGGCAGCATTTTCAGGATTAAGTCTGCCATGACGGTAAAGCTTTTATCTATAAAGTTATCGTTGCGTTGGGTGCGTGGCATGGTTTTTAAATAAGGTTTTGGTTAAATCATCGATTATTCATCCTAGCTTGTTTGGGCAAGTTTGAGTCAGTTTTTCACCGCAACATTAGTTCGTAGTTGCGCTTGAGCGCCAATTCCCCAGGCTCGTAGTTGCGCTTGGGCGCCATTCACCCCGCTAGGGCTTGCCGGAATTGTCCAGTATTACGGAGAGCATCGAGGAAGGCGAAAACGGCGGGGGAGTGGAGGGCATTTTTTAAGATGGAAGGCCCCAAGGTGCGGGAGAGGTAGTAGGGGAGACGACAGACTTGTAAGCCGCTTGGAATGGGGGCGGCGGCGAGACGGGGCAGGATGGCAGCGCCGAGGCCTTGCTGTACCATGCTGATCATGGTGGAGTCTTCCCGGATGCGGTAGGCGATGGTGAGGGGGATGGGGGATTGTTCGATACATTGCCCAGTGCGCAGACAGCAGGAGCCGGAGGCGGAGACGATGAGGGGATAACTGGCGAGTTCTTGCCAGTTGATTTGGTTGTCTTGGGGGGTGGCATGGGGGGGGAGGAGAATTATATAGTCGTCTTCGAGGAGTTCCCAGCTTTCGATGTCGTCGCCTACAATTACGTCTCCGATGGCGATATCTACTTCTTGCCGTCTGAGCAGTTTTTCAATGTCTTGTTGAGCATCGAATTCATAGATGGTGAGGGTAATTTGAGGATAGTGGCGGTGGAGGCGGGCGATCGCACTGGGTAAAATATTCGTCGCAACACTACGAAAGGCTGCGATTTTCACCTCTCCCCCTTCTAGTCCTTTGGCGTGATTGGCTTCATTGGCAATACTATCCAACAGGTCGAGAACTTGCCGCGCTTGTTGCAGAATATTGTAGCCAATGGGGGTGAGTTGCGCCCCGTGCCGCCCCCGTTTCAGCAGTTGTACGCCCAGTTCTTCTTCTAAGTTGGCGATCGCGTGACTAATGGTAGATTGCGACAATTCTAGCCGTAACGCCGCCGCGCTAAAGTTCCCTTCCTCTGCCACAGTGACAAAAGCCCGGAGTTGCGAGATTTTTAGGTTATAGGGATTGATTTTCTGCATACTTCTCCTAAGCGACCCAAGCCTACTGTTATTGTGGGAGGGGAATTTCTTTTTATCTATTAATTTTATCGATAGAACCTATCGATGTCATCTGTTGTATATTTAATTCTTCACTGGTTAGAGTGTTTATAGATTCCTAAACCGCAAGGGGAGCAGATGAATATGATGCCTGTAGCCACAACACAAAACTCTACAAATCTTGACTATTCTTTAGTTAAAAAAGACGCAAAAACCCCGAATAGAATTAATTTTGGTTCGATCCTTCATCAATTTTTCACAGATTTTGTTCAGTTTATGATTCAAAGTAATGAGCCGAGAATCATTGTTAAGAAAAATGCTCAAGGTGACGTTTTTTATCATGTTTATGACCCCCTGAGTCAAGAAAAAGACCAATTCACCTCTGAACAGGATGTCAGAGTCTGGTTAGAACAGCGTTATGCTCGTTAGAGTGTGGGGGAACAGGGAACGGGGAACAGGGAACGGGGAATAGGGAATAGGGAAGACTAATCAACTCCCGACACCCGATTCCCCGTTCCCTAACTAGACACCTTCTCCAACAAACTCCCCCGACACCAGTCATAATCTGACCCGACCTTAAACGTCACATACTCCACCCCATAAGCGCGCCAATATTGAATCACTTCCCCCGTTAGATGTTCTGTATCGTCAATCCGTTGTACTGTGCAACCAATGGGGAACTTCTGGGCAATGGCGAAATCCTGCCACTGTTTTAAGGTCTTGAGACGCTCCTTTTCCTCGTCTGTGAGTACTTCCCAAGCGGCCACTTTCAGATGAGGGTAACTCGTGGTGAGCGCCTCAACTTCCCGCCATGTTTTGGCCGACTGTAGGAATTGAGCCAATTCTAAAGGGCTTTGTAGTTCAAATTGAGGAATCGGTAAGGCGCTCATAGGGTAGGGGAGACGCTAGTGATAGCGTAAGACTGAGGAAAATATGAATCAACACTCCAAATTTAGCGAGTTTAGGAGAATTGCGCCAGAGTATTTTTCCCGAGGGGAGAGGATATCCTTGAGGGGGTGGGGCTTTGAGAGAACATTAAGTTTTTTGGTTGGAGGGGTCCCAGTCGGACTGGAAATTTCAAGGCACGACGAGATCCCGGTGCAATAAGTCACAAACTTCTTGATCACTGAGTTGGTGAAAATCCTCGTACCACGGACTGATACAGTAAAAAGGTTCTGGGGTGTCTAAATAGACTACATCATCAACTTCCCGTTGCAATTCCCGATAGACGACAAAGGGTAAGACGGGGACAGCAATGATAATCTGTTTAGGCTGTTGGGGCTTTAAGAGCGTTAAGGCCGCGTAAAGGGTGGATCCGGTGGCGACACCATCATCCACTAGGATTAGGGTCTGATTTTGGAAACAAGGCCAGGGGTGATTGCCACGATAAAGGCGATCGCGCCGATGTAATTCTTGCTCCTCGGTGGCTGTGATTTGGGCGATCGCATCAGATGAAATCCCATGAGACTCAATGACACTGGTATTCAAGACTTGCGCCCCCCCCAAACCAATCGCCCCCATCGCCAATTCCCGATTCCCCGGAGTCCCCAATTTTCGCACTAAACAGACCTCTAACGGGACCTGTAACGCTTGGGCGATTTCGTGGGCAACGGGAACCCCTCCCCTCGGCAGGGCTAACACCCAAACCCCTTGATTTGTCTCCGGTACAAAGAGTTCTGGATGGTGTTGTTTCAGTTTTTGCGCCAACAAAAACCCAGCTTGTTTTCGATCTTCTAACAGTTTCATCGGGCCTCCCTTTCTCTTTTGAGGCTTCTTCTTCCTATTGTAAAGGCAATCTAGCCCTCTTAAGCCGAGGGGAAATTCATTTTATACTGCCGACAAGCCCTTAAAAACCGTTGGGGCAATTCAGGATGACCGCCCCAGTGCAGATGAATATAGGAAGCGTGGACTTGGTGCATTTTCCAGCCTTCCGTCAGGATGGGACTGTTGGGGTGATAACTTTGGCTTGCCAAGAGGGGAGAGTGAGGGGAAACCGTGAGTTGAGAACGGTGGAACTCATGCCCCCAAAGGCTTTGACCACAAGTAAGGAGGGGGGTAGATTGAAGGGCGGTAATCTGACGATAGCCCAAGGTTAAACGCTGCCCCATTTGAGCCTCACTGGGCAATAAACCCACCATCGGCCAAGTTTCCCCCGCAAAGTTAGTAATACTCCGGCACAGGTACATTAAGCCCCCACATTCGGCATAGGTGGGCAAACCTTGGCGGAGGGTTTTCAGGAGGCCTTGCCGGAGAGTTTGATTGGCGGCCAGGGCTGGGGCGAAGACTTCGGGAAATCCCCCCCCGAGGTAAAGGCCTTGAATGTCGGGGGGCAGGTGGGCTTCTTCTAAGGGACTCCAAAAGACCAATTCCGCCCCCTGTTCTCTCAGTATGTCGAGATTATCAGGGTAATAGAAATTAAAAGCGCGATCGCGAGCAATGGCAATCCGAACCGGGGGAGTCGGGGGCGCGGGGGGTGTCGCTGGGGGAGATCCCGAGGGCTGGGTATCCGCCAGCAGGGGTAAGAGGGTAGACCACCGGAAAGCGGTTTGAGCGAGGGTGGCCAATTGGTCAAATAGGCGGTGCAGGTCGGTTAATTCATCCGTTGGGACTAGCCCCAGATGACGATCTGGGATGGTTAAAGCGTCCTGACGGTTTAAAATGCCCAAAATGGGAATGGAGAGGGGTTCTAGGGCATTTTCCAGCAGGGCTTGATGGCGGGGGCTAGCCACTCGATTGAGAATGAGTCCGGCAATCTTGACCTGGGGATCAAAGTTACAGTAACCTTGTGCGATCGCCGCAATGGAACCCGACAGGCGACTACAATCTAAGACCAACAGGACGGGAATCCTTAACAGTCGCGCAATGTGGGCGGTACTCCCATAGTCAGGCAACGTCAGGGGAACCCCATCAAATAACCCCATCACCCCCTCAATGAGGTTATACTTCACCCCTTGACTATGGCGAGCAAAACAGGCTTTTACATAGTCTTCAGACGTTAACACCGGGTCGAGGTTGCGACAGGGGCGACCTGTAATCAAACTATGAAACATGGGGTCAATATAATCGGGCCCCACCTTGAAAGATTGCACCTTCGCTTCTTGTTGCGCCAAAAAAGCCAGCATCGCCAGTGTGACAGTGGTTTTTCCCACCCCCGACCGTTCCCCTGCAATAATTAAGGCCATTGGGTTATACAGTAATCAGTGAACACTATTACTTTACCCCTCCTAGAAGGGATGGGGTTGTCCCGACAATCTTGATCAGAGTACAGGGAAAAAAAGTTCAGGAGTTGGGCGGAAAATCCGGCAATGGCTTGCTCAGACCTCAGCCTGCAATTCGCGGTAGAATAGGGAACGGGCAATCTAAGCAAGTATCAGGAGGTTGATTGATGACCGTTACTCAAACTACAGCGCAAGATTTATTTCGTTCGGCCTACGAGAATCGCTACACTTGGGATGCTAATTTTCCGGGCTATACCGCAGATATTACCTATAAACAGGATGACCAAGTTTTTCAGGGTCAGGTACGCGTGACGGCAGATCTCAAAGCGGAAGTCTCTGGGGTGGCCGATGAAGCCGCACAAAAGGCCATTCATGGTCAATTGTGGGAGATTGCCATTCACCGCATTCGTCGCACCTTTGAACAAACTCATGGCCAGAATACCTTTAGTTATGGGGAAACGAAACCCGATAGTTCTGTAGAGATTTTTGTCGGGGGGAAAAATGCAGGCGATCGCTATGAAGTGAAAAATAACGAGGTTTCCCTTGTCCACCGCCAGATTCACGGTGTTGTAGTCACCATTCATACCTTTAGCACCCATGACACTGGGGAAGGATATCTCTCCCACACCTATGACTCCATTTATCATGACCCCAAAACCGGGGAGCAAAAGGGCGGTTATAGCAAGTTTGAGGATGAGTATGAAAAGGTCGGGGATTATTTTATTCTCAATCGTCGTCTAATTGTGACAGAAACGGAAGGCCAAGTTTCTCAACAAGAGTTTATTTTCTCCAATTTTCAGTTTTTAGCATAACTGCCGAGAACCCCCCTATCGTAATCCCTCGATGCGATAGGGGATCAGTCGGAAAAAAATTTGGGCAGTCAAAGCGTTCAAACTTTGGTTGCTCGATTGGCACTCCGTTCCACATCGCGCACCTTTTTCCCACGCCAAAAGAAACGGATAGGAGTCCCCGGAAAAGCCAACTGTTGGCGGAATTGCTTCTCAATATAACGGCGATAGTTCTCATTGAAGCGCTTGGGATCATTGACAAATAAAGCAATAGCCGGAGGTCGGGTACTCACTTGAGTTCCATAGTAAATTTTCCCCTGTTTCCCTTGGCGAGTCGTCGGCGGACTGTGGCGCTTTAATGCCTCTTCGAGAACTTCATTAATCACCGCCGTTGTCACACGGCGCTGATGAGATTCAGCCGCCCGATCTACTAATTCTAGAATTCGTTCCACCCGCTGCCCCGTCATGGCACTAATAAACAGGGTTTCAGCCCAATCACAAAAGTACAGACGATCTCGAACTTGCTGCTCGTAATCATAAATGGTGTAGGAGTCCTTTTCAATAGCATCCCATTTATTGACAATAATCACGGCCGCCCGTCCTTCTTCCATGATGCGGTTAGCCAGTTTTTGATCTTGCTCCGTCACACCATCTACAGCATCAATAACCAATAACACCACATCACTCCGTCGGATGGCCTTGAAAGCGCGGTTAATGCTGAAAAACTCCGCCCCGTATTCCACATTTTTCTTTTTGCGGATGCCTGCGGTGTCGATGAGACGATAGGTTGTGCCGTTGCGTTCTACAACCATATCAATGGTGTCCCGGGTGGTGCCGGAAATAGGGCTAACGATGGCGCGGGATTCCCCAGTCAGGGCGTTGAGGAGGGTGGATTTGCCAACGTTGGGACGGCCGACTATGGCGACTTTGGTTTCTGGGGGGGCTTCCGGGATATCTTCGGGAGGGGGCAGGTGGGTAATCAGTTGATCTAAGAGTTCTCCTGTGCCGTTGCCGTGGATGGCAGAGAGGGGATAGGGTTCACCGAGGTTAAGTTCCCAAAATTGCGCGCCTTGGATTAGTCCCTGTTCGGGAGATTCGCATTTGTTGACGGCGAGGACGACGGGGACGGACTGTTGCCGTAACCATTGGGCAATTTCTTCATCGGCTGGGGAGGGGCCGGTTTGACCATCTACAACGAAGATGGCGGCTTGGGCTTCTTGGAGTGCAGCGATCGCCTGTTCCCGAATCAGGGGCAAAAATTCCGTATCATCATCAAAGACTAACCCCCCGGTATCCACAACCAGAAAATCCCGATCTTGCCAGAAGGCGGGCTGATAAGTGCGATCGCGGGTAATCCCCGGTTCATCATGGACAATGGCGTTACGACTAATAGCCAAGCGATTGACTAAGGTAGATTTCCCTACATTCGGGCGGCCAATCACAGCAACAATAGGAAGAGACATCACAAGAATACCCAGAAAAAATTGAGTCGGAACAGACGAGTTTCCGATCTTCTATCCTAGCGAGTTTTGGGGGGGAATGGGGTTAATTCATGGAGATTACACGGAACTAGAGGGCAATTCTGCCACAGGAGGCCGTTGGGGGAACAGGGGAGGGGCGCTGACTTTTAACACCCCCTCCAAAACCCAAGGGGCAAAGCGTTGACAGAGAAGGGCCAGATGACTTTGCCACCCCACTACAATCTCGGCGCGGTTTTGGCGCAATCCTTTCACTAAGCCTTTAGCCACTTGTTCCGGTGTCATGGGCGAGAGTCCCCGGAATAACTTCATTCCTCGCACCATATCGGTGTCAGTCAGGGAGGGCAAGAGCGCCATCACCCGAATATTATAGGGGGCGAGTTCTTGGCGTAGGGCCTGGGTTAAACCCAGCAGGGCGAATTTACTGGCGGAATAGGTGGACATGGTGGGGGCGGCCACTTTCCCCATCAAGCTGGATACGTTGACGATAGTTCCCTCACGGTAGGCGGCCATCCGTCGGGCAATTAGACGGGTGAGGGAATAGGTTCCCAAAACGTTGAGGGAAAATTCGGCCTGGACTTGGGAGGGTTGCGATCGCAAAAAGGACTGTTGATAGGCCACACCAGCACAGTTAATCAAGATATGAATCGGTCCATAGTTGCGCCAAGCCCGCGCAATGGCAATGTCCACGGCCTGAGTTTCCGTGAGATCCAAAGCCAAGGTCATGGCCTCCACGCCCAAAGCCTCGATTTCTTGGGCGACTTCGGTTAATTTTTGACGACTACGGGCAACTAACAAGATACGTTTTACCCCGCAACGTGCCAGTTCAAGGGCAATAGCGCGCCCAATACCCCGAGATGCCCCCGTGATGAGAGCGACTTTATTCTGCAAATGTTTCATGGTGGAAAACCTCCAATTAATGCGTTCTGTATGCCTCTGGTTGGCGTAATGGCACACCATTACTCCCCAGTTGAAAAAACTAGGTCAAGAGGTTATCAGAACCTATGTGATGGCTGCGTTGAAAGGGAATCCGGTTCTCGTGTTGGGTAAAGGATAGTGTTTAGCGAACCGAGTAATCCCTCACGGCAGCAGTGCCACTCGGCCGTATATTCAGGTCTTGTTCGGACATCCTGAGTAAATACGGGGTTGGGTTCAAAACTGCTCTAGGTTCAGAACAGTCGAACTCAGAAGAGAAACCCGTAAGTGATAACGAAGGAAAGGAACATTTTGAACATACCTCCTTAATGTGTTGGCGCAGCCTTCTGTCGGAAAGGTTAACCAGAATTTTGTTCTATGCACACTTTAGCAAGTAAATCAAGTATCGGCAACATTTTTTAATAACTTTTTTCTAACATTGTTTCCCGAATTACCTTAATGCTAGACGGCAAAAGGGTTTGGGGAACTTACAGGGGGTGAAGTCTCCCCAAACCTCTTGGATCTACAAGCGCGCTTGTAACAATTCCTGAATTTCTCCAAAATTTAGGGCAATGGGATTATTGCGGTTAGTGGTTTGGGCTAAAATTCGCCCTAAATCCCCTTCTGTGACACCATATTCACCTAAACGGGGGATTTTTAACTGTTCTGTCCAGTTTTCTAATTCTTGCACTAAAAAATCACCGTAATAGCCCGGAGATTTGCCCTCCTCCTGACTCATCCACTGCCCCAATTGGACCATTTTCCCCACCGCCGGATGATGGGGATCCCGGTTTTGCAGAGCTTGCCAGTTCACCCGTACCGCCGCCGCCATCAAAGTGCCACAGATGACACCGTGGGGAATGGGGAAATACCCACCGAGGGGAGAGGCGAGGGCGTGAACAATCCCCAATCCAGCATTCGCCAAGGCGACACCAGAGAGAAAGGAAGCATAGGCCATGCTTTCCCGCACTTGGGGATCTTGGGCGCCCTCTCCACAAGCCTTGAGGAGGTTACGGGAGATGATTTTAAGACCACTCCAGGCCAAAACATCACTGAGGGGGGAAGCGGTAGGGGAAAGATAGGGTTCCAAGAGTTGGGTAAAGGCATCCATCCCACAAGAGGCCGTAATTTCAGGTGGGCAGGAGGTCAACAAATCCCCATCAATAATCACCCCATCGGGAATCAAATGATCGTGACGCAAGGATTTCTTATACCCTTGGGGGCCAACCTGACTAATCACGGCGTTTTTCGTCGCCTCGCTCCCTGTGCCGGAGGTGGTGGGAATGGCGAGATAGGGGACTTTTATCCCACTGTGGGGGATGCCCTTGCCCACCCCTTCAAGATGATCAAAAATTGAATTCTCATGGGGCAACATAGCAGAAATGGCTTTTCCCGCATCAATCACACTCCCTCCCCCAATGCCGACGACAAGATTAATCTGTTGGGGGCGGTAGGTTTCGCAGCAGTGATCAATCCATTCGGTGGTGGGTTCTTGTTCACAAAACACCCGCCCCACCACCTCCCCTCCTTGCCCCAACAAGCTTTCAACTCTTGCCTCCTGACCCGATTTTTGCAGAGAACTTTTCCCTGTCACCCACAACACCCGCAAGGATTCCCCCCTGCCATAAGACTGCATCAACTGGGGCAACAATTGCAGTTTCCCCTGTCCCAAATAGAGGGGAGGAACTTTAGCAAAATTAAAAGGATTCATCATCGGTTTAAGGTGCAATCACTGTATAGGGAATCCCTTGACGCGCCTTCGCCATCCAAGGTTCTACTGTTTTCCGCCACGTTAAATAATGTTCCGTTTGTTTATGAGCCACCGCACCCGCTTCACTGGCATAGGCTTCATACAATATAAACGCCGTTGGATCTTGGGGATCTTGCAAAATATCAAAACGTCTATTCTCGGGTTCTTGAATCGAGTTTTCGTGATTGATCTTCGTGGCTTGAATAAAATCCTCTACATTTTCCGGCTTAACCCAGACATAAACACAAGTAACAATCATGACTTTTTCAGTACCCACTAAAATATTGTCAAAAAACTAATATTATTTGACTAACTACGTCAAGGTTTTGTAAAAAATATTCATACATAGAGTTAATATGACTCTAATTTGATGCACCCTAGACCTATTTTTAACTTCAAGAAAAATCCTAGATCATTTGTTGTAATTGAACCGCAATTTCTTTCAGACGATCTACCTCAGATTTCGTTTGGGTAATTCCAGCCACAATGGAATAAGAAGTCTCTTTAATTGAGTTCATCGCTTCCACAACTTGCTGAATTGCCACATTCTGCTGTTGAATATTCACTGTCACCTGTTGGCTATTGTCAACTACATTAGCAATAGCATCATTAATTCCCTCAAACGCGGAAGCTGTTTTGCCCACAATAACTACACTTTCAGCCACAGCCATTTTACCATTTTCACTACTAAACACCGTTTGATGAATGGCTTGGTTAATATCTCCCACTAATGTATTAATTTTATCGGCGGATTGTTTACTTTGTTCTGCCAGTTTGCGAATTTCTGCCGACACAACAGTAAAGCCTTTACCATGTTCGCCTGCTCTCACCGCTTCCACCGCAGAGTTTAACGCTAACATATTGGTTTGATTGGCTAAAGTTCCCACTAAACCCGCAATTGTACCGATTTGACCCGCTTGATTTGCTAATAAATTAATCTGTTCAGAAATACCATTCATGCGACCACTTAAATTGTGCATTCCCGCTAGGGTTTCCTGAACCGTTTGATTGCCATTCTCTGAAGTGGCTAAAGCTTGGGTAGCAGACTGAGAACTATTCGCGACTTGAGCAAAGGCATTTTGAAAAGATGTTCCCAGTTCATCCATTGTTGCTGTAGTTTGATTTACAGCCCCAGCTTGTGCAGAAATTTGGGTTTCATGATTCTGCACTGTAACCATAATTTCTTGAGTGGATTTGTTAATGGCTTTAACAATAGACTGGACTGGAATCAAAACAATATTATGTACAATAACATAAGTTGTTAAGCTGAGTAAAATAATTATAGCAAAGCCACCCCAATTGATCCATAAATGAATATTTTTTACTCGCTCAACAGAATCTTTTCTTTGTTCTAAAAGATTGTTTTGTTCAACAAACATGATATCAATTTGTTCGCGAACTTGATCCATGATTTGCATTCCTCGACCAGATGTTACCCATTGCTTCAATATTTCCTCTTGACCAGATTTTTTTAACTCAATTGTGGCTTTCAAGTCTTCCATTTTTTGGTCAGATAACACCTTGAGATTTCGTAAATTATCAATTTGAGTTGGAGTATCGGCGACTTTGTTGAATAACAATTTAATCTGATCGTCTATTACGCTAACCGTGTTGTTATAAGGTCTTAAAAAAGTAGGATCTCCAGAATAGATATAGCCGCGCTGTCCTGTTTCAGCATCCACTAATATCTTTTCAAGTTGCTTTAACTCCGCTTTCACTTGATAAGTATGCTCAACCCAGAAATTGGTTTCATCTAGCATTGAATTCACTTTCTGAGTTAATAAGCTACTGGCTAGAACTAAGATTCCTATGATGCTTAAACTCATGGGTAGAATCTGTTTAATTTTCATTGTTTCTGTCAATCTTCTAGTTTTATTGCCTTATCCTATTATTTCTGTTTTGATTGTCCATTAACAAAATTTTTCATAAAAGTTTATCTGAGTCTTCAACGCCTTGTTTTTTCTTTACACAACGGTTAGTGTATTGAATCGTGTGTAATAAAAAATGTAAATTTTCAAAACTAGAGTTCTAGAGTCATTTCCAAGGTTTGATCCCCTTCCCAGTACAATAAACAGAGAACCTCAATAGTCTCAGCCGTGATGACTTCTCTATCGAACTTCAACTTAGATCCTAAAATTGAACTGCTACAATGGTTAGCCCGAGGGTCTTTAAAGCAAAATTTGCTGCGTGCCATTCGTTTATGGGTGTGGCTCAAGACCTTATATGGCGAAGAAAATGTTAAACTAGAATTACCCTCGGCTTTTACCTTAGCCGATTGGCGAAAGGCTTTTTTTTCGCCAACTCATCCCACTGGGGATATCGTTCCCACCGCTCATGATGACTGTTGTGCTTGCCTAAAAACCACTGCACAATGGTTATTTTCTGAGTCTCACTACTCCGAACAAATTTGGCGAGAGTCTTTACAACAGCATACGCCTATCCCAACCCCAGAATTGGATAAACTATTACAACGGCGCTTATTTGCCTTAACTCGTCGTTCCTTACAGGGAGACTTACAGATTCTCAGGGAGTTGGGATGGGTAGAATACTATAATTTTGCCTATCATCGGGTGACGGAGTTTCCCCTGTATCCCTTATCTGAGGAAGATTCTAGCCGTTTACCTTTGTTGAATATTGATTTAGGTGCGATCGCCGATACCTTCAAAACACCTCTCAATCACTATCCCCGTTTCGTTCTCGATGTAGACTATATCGTACCTAAACAGCAATTAGACCGGGTGGAAGACTGGCACTATACCCTGAGAGAAATCTGGTTAAAAGACCCCATTCCGCCCCTGATTCTCACCTACAAAAGTGCGCGACAAAATGAGATAGTACAGCCCATTGTTTACCCCCTTAGTCTGTATTATGTCCGTCGTGCTGTTTATCTTTGCACCTATGGCCAGTCTCCAGACTTGCAGGACTCCTTCTATAATTACCGCTTAGATCGGGTGCTAGAAATCCAAGCGGTAACTTGGCAGGATGAACGGATTCCCCCTAGTCTTGCCCAAGCTTGGCAAGGTCAAACTCTCCCCACACCGGATATTATTACTCAAGCCCTTGATGAAGCTTGGGGATTTGATTTTTATGCCCAAAAAACCCGGTTACTGTTGCGTTTTGAACGAGATTTTCATGATCGTTATGTCCAACAAACCCATCGTCACCCCACGTTTAAACCCGTGGAATGGGAGCAAGTAAAAATACTGATCCAGCAAGAATTAAACCCAGAACAACAGGTCGCTTTAAGGTTAATTCTAGACCAACGTTCTCCCCAAGATGCCTACTATTGCGCTTGGTATCGTGCAGGAGATATCAATGTTATCCAGCGTTTACGCGCTTGGCGCCCCTTTTGTGAGGTCTTACTCCCTTGGTCTTTACGACAGAGGATGAGGGAGGAAATAGGGCAAGAAATGAAGTTTTACCACTCAACGGATTAAGCTTTTTCGGCTGTTCACTTGTCCCTTTCCTCTCTGCTCTGTGGGGGGTAGCTTAAATCTTTACTTAAACTTCAACCGCTTTCCGAGGTCATGGTATTATCATGTCGGTAAGAGATGAATATTAAGGTAACAACTATGACACAAGCACCAGTATCTCCTGCGGTGCTAGTCATCTTAGATGGCTGGGGTTATCGAGAAAGTCAGGATGGGAATGCAATCCGTGAAGCAAAAACCCCTGTTATGGATAGTTTATGGGAAGCGTATCCCAGAACTCTCATTCGCACTTCAGGCAAGGATGTAGGTTTACCCGAAGGTCAAATGGGGAACTCTGAAGTGGGTCATCTGAATTTAGGCGCAGGACGAGTCGTGCCGCAAGAGTTAGTGCGGATTTCTGATGCAGTAGAGGATGGAACCCTGCTCCAAAATCCAGTGCTTGTGGAAATTTGCCAACAAGTCCGTTCTACTGGGGGAAAGTTACATCTATTTGGACTCTGTTCAGAAGGGGGGGTTCACTCCCACCTGTCCCATTTATTGGGTTTACTGGACTTGGCGAAGTCCCAAGGGTTAAAAGAGGTCTGTGTTCATGCCTTTATGGATGGTCGAGACACGAAAACCACTGAGGGGATTAACTCGCTACGTCAGGTCCAAGCGCATATTAACAAAATAGGGGTCGGTCGCATTGCTACGATGATCGGGCGTTATTATGCCATGGATCGCGATCGCCGTTGGGACCGTACCGAAAAGGCCTACGACACCCTAACCCAAGATGGGACAGGGGATGGGCGGACGGCCGTAGAGGTGATCCAAAGCTACTATGATCAGGAGATCACCGATGAGTTTATCCCCCCCACTCGCATTACTTCCGGGGCTGTGGAAGCCGGGGATGGGGTGATTTTCTTTAATTTCCGCCCCGACCGCTCCCGACAATTAACGACGGCTTTTGTTTCTGAGGATTTTGATGGCTTTGATCGCGATCGCCTTGATCCCCTCTTCTTTGCCACCTTCACTCAATACGATGCCACCCTCCCCGTCCCCGTCGCCTTTGAACCCCAAAACCTGAAAAACATCCTCGGGGAAGTCATTGCCGCCCAGGGAATGCGACAACTCCGCACCGCCGAAACCGAAAAGTACCCCCATGTCACCTACTTTTTTAATGGCGGTTTAGAGCAACCTTTTCCGGGCGAAGATCGGGAATTAATCCCCAGTCCTCGGGTTCCCACCTATGATCAAGAACCCGCCATGTCCGCCCAAAAAGTCACCGACTTAGCCTGTGGGGCCATTGAGAAGGGGATTTATCATCTGGTGATCATGAACTATGCTAACCCCGATATGGTCGGCCATACCGGGAACATAGAGGCCGCCATCCAAGCCATTGAAACGGTCGATCGGTGTTTAGGGCAGTTATTAGCCTCCATCAGCAAAATGGGCGGCACCGTGCTAATTACCGCCGATCATGGCAATGCCGAGTATATGTGGACCGAGGATCATAAACCTTGGACTGCCCACACCACCAACCCCGTCCCCTTAATTTTAGTCGAAGGGGAAAAACTGAAAATCCCCGGTCACGGCACCGAAGTCCAGTTACGAGATGATGGCCGCTTGTGCGACATCGCCCCCACCATCTTGGAAATTTTGCAACTCCCCCAACCCCCCGAGATGACCGGACGTTCCTTGTTTCAACCCGTTGGGTTTGAAGTTCGTCCCAACCGCAGCCCGGTAAAAGTTGGGTTATAAGGTGATTCGTGCAGGCGAGAAGAGAGGGCAGGGTGTTCTATCTAACCTCTCTTCTCGCTCGTTTATGAACAAGTGTAACGTTTTTGCTCCAGAGATTGATCTTTTTGCATCGAAAATGATAGTTTAATAGTGGACACAACGAGGACAGAACCCTCGAAACCGGAAAACCATCAGATTGGATTGAGCTTGTGTCCCCCGCTCAAAATCTGGTAAACATCCAAACATCTTCTTCTAAACATCTTCTTCTAACGATTTGTTTGGCTAACAGCTTGTTTAGCTAACAGCTTGTTTAGATGACTTGTTTAACGACTTGTTCGAGTAAAGTACAGAACTCCACTCCATCTGTTTTATTAGAACCTGTTCAATTTATAAAATTGCTCAAGTCAACTTATTAAGAGTTGAAGTTAGGGGTTCAAGTTTGAAAGCTTAATGTTCAATACTTGTTTCCACTCAGGACTTTAACTTAAGTTAACATTGATCCCAAAGTTGTTACTTGGTCAGTTGTTCCCGGAATGAGGTTCTACTCGTTAGGAGTTCCGATTAGGTTGAATACAACTGAATAATCCTCTCCCTCACATTTTTGGTTTCCTCGTGACTTGTTTTGTTTGTCTTGTTTATTTGTCTGTGTTTGTTTATTGATCAGCTAGATTTCTAGCAAATGGCTCACAATCCTATGGCTCATAATCCTAGGGTGGGGTTTGCTGGAAATAGGGTTTTCATAAAACCAATAGCTGAAGTGCGGTAGATTTAGAACAGAGAAGTAGAACAGTAGAAGGAGGAAAAAGAAAACGAAGAACGTGAGAGGAAACCTCCAAGAGGGAGAGTCTTCATAGCCTCGTTTTCAGAGTCCCCCAGTGGACTGCTACGATGTCCGTTAATAGAGATTGCATCTCAATCAATCCTTAAGGTGATTAACCTGCCAGTTGCTTTTAACCCCGACCTTGGATTTATACACTGGGTTTTTTAACCCTAATGATGTTGTATCTGAAAAGTGAAGGTATATCATTCAGGTCGTCTGGTTGATTATAGTACGGTCAAGGAATTAATCACAATCATCAAACCTGAAACGGTGAAAGAGTGCAATCCTTCCAGAAGATCACACGAAAAATAGACCGAAAAATAGACCGAAAAATAGAGGAAGGTGTTTGATCCATTGTAAACCTTAGTTAGTGAGAAGTTTATCCGTCTAATTCATTTTCTTAATTTCCATTGCAGTCGTTCGATCAATACCCGTCATGGCTACTTTAATTTCCGTAGCATGACGGGTTTTAAATGGGCAGTTTTTAGTAGGTTGGGTGAAGCGACAGCGTAACCCAACAAAACTGTAAATCACCCCTCACTCAGCACAAAATCAACATCACTGGTGCCAGAAGTTTCGCTTTGTCCCGTTTTGAGCAACGTCCCATTCACATCCACGGCAAAGGGAGTATCACCCAAACTCAAGTTATAGTCAGTTTTTGCGCTAGTATAGCCCACACTGGCGATCATTTTACGCCCTTGATCGGTATAAACAAAAGCCAACAATTGGTTTTTATTCTGTTTATTATCTCGCGCCCAAATAACCATATATTGCTTGCCGAGATAATCAAACACTTTAGGGGAACGAGTGGGAACATAGCGCCCAGCCTCGCCAAAACTAGCATCTAAAAACTTTTGAACTGAATCATCTTGAACCACAGCATAAGCGACTTCTGCGGCAGAGGTCGGTTCTGCATCGGGTTGACTATCTTGTACCACTTCCTCTTTATTCTTATTGCGGAAATAATCTACCGCTTTTTTCGTGCCGATGGCTCCCACAGCCGCAACACCTGCACCAATTAATACATTGCGTAGTTTGCTCATTAGGGTTTCCCTCCTAGAGTGAACTACCCCACCCTGCCTAGGCGCGAGGATGGAGCTTCCTGATTCAATGGGAAGTGCTTTCTATACCGAAATATAGCGAGTCTTATCTTCCCTCCCCAAGCAGAAGTCCTAGTTCCTAAGACCCAAATTTTCTCTTGCAACACAGCCCTTTTTAGCTTGGTTTTCGCTTTGGGAGTTAGTGGTCAGGATCTATTTATCTTAGCATGGATTCGCTGTCGCTCAGTATGGCTTGCTGAATAACACCAGATGCTAGGCTCAACAAGGGAACAGGGAACTCTTAACAGGGAACAGATCATCTAAAACTGGCACGATTGCCTATTCCCGACTCCCGACTCCCGACTCCCGATTCCCCAACTCTCGGACTTATTCAGCAAGCCCTCAGTATATTGCTGGGTTGCTATCCATCCGGTCCCTGCAAGCGAGGAAGGGGAATTCCGCAACATTTTTGTTAAATCTGGGTTGATCCTAGCATCTTCTCCTCACCCGCAAATCTTGGGAAAACCTTAAACGACTTGATTCCGGCCGCGATTTTTGGCTTCATAGAGAGCCTGATCGGCCATATCTAACAACGTACCCGGTAAAGTGTCTAAGGTGGGGATCATGCTGGCTACACCACAACTTAGGGTAATATAGGGGGAAATAGGCGATCGCTTATGGGGAATCTGTAATTGCTCCACCCCTTGCTGTACCGACTCCGCCACCCTTAAAGCTCCCTCTAAAGGGGTATTGGGTAACAATAGAATAAACTCCTCCCCCCCATAACGAGCGGCCAAATCCGAAGGACGCTTGATAATACCTTGAATCACCTCAGCCACTTGTTTTAAACAGGAATCTCCCCTAGGATGACCATAGGTGTCATTGTAGAGTTTAAAATAATCCACATCGCACATAATCAGCCCAAGATGTTGGGATTCTCTCATACAATGCCGCCACTCTTGCTCAAACCGTTGGTCAAAATAAAGACGATTCTTCAGTTGAGTTAAACCATCGACAATGGCCAAGTTTTTTAGTTCTTGATTGGCATGACTTAGACGTAATTCTAAAAACTTACGCTCTGTCACATCTCGAAGAGTTAAAGAAACGCCGTCTCCTAACTTAACGGCAATGACATGATACCAAGCTTCATAGTTTTCCGTTTTGTAATAAAAATCTTCTTTTAAGGAATTTCCAGTTTGCACAACTTCAACAATTTTAGTCATAAAATAAGGATTAATTTTACTCATAATCCGCCGAAATAAAACCTTACCAATTAACTGATCCGTCGGTCGGTCTAAAATTTTAGCAATCACGGGATTCACCAGTAAACAACGAAAATCTTCTATTTTTCCGGTTTTAGGATCTCGAATCGCTTCTAAGGCCGTAATGCCATCTAAGGAGTGATTTAAAATACTACTAATAAAAGCCCGAGATTGATACAAAATCTCAGTCGTTTGTTGATGCTTCAGAAGTTCTGTTCGTAACTCCTCCTCTTTTTCTTGACGCTTTTTAATTTCAGATTCTAAGGTTTTTCGTTGTCGTTGTAATAAGAGTTGATGCTTAACCCGTGCTAAAACTTCTTCCTGCTGAAACGGCTTAGTTAAATAGTCCGCTCCTCCCACATGAAAGGCTTTAACTTTATCTAAAACATCATTTAAGGCACTAATAAATATAACGGGAATATCAGAGGTTAATGGATTGCTTTTGAGTTGCTTACAGACAGTATAACCATCCATCCCGGGCATTCTAACATCCAATATTACTAAATCCGGCTGACTGGATTCACAAGCCAACAAAGCGGTTTCTCCATCGAGAGTTTTGCGCACTTTGTAGTCATATTTTGACAAGATTTTACTTAAAACTTGTAAATTTTCCTTTAAATCATCTACGATGAGGATATTTTCCTGATTTCCCGTCATAGTCGTTTTCCTACACAAGTTAAGTCCTGATGATTTAGATTACAATTAGATTACAATTAGATTACAATAAGAGGTTCAACTAATAACCTGATTTTATCAAAGCGATATTGTGAAACTAAATCACTTAACCCCTGAGATAGTGCCTCCTGATTCGCCGGAATTTGCTCAATTAATTCTACAAGTTCTTCCTCTTCTAAGTCAACCGACGCTTGATATAGGCGGGCAATCCAATCTTTAGGCATTTTCATAAAATCAAGAGAGGTTAACTCTTTAATGGGTTTTACTGGAGTAATATTTTCCTCCTTAATCTCGTCAATAAAACGAACCCCTAAATGTTCTTCTAAGAGTTCTAATATCTGAATTTCGTCAAAGGGTTTGCGCAGAAAACCATCGCAACCAATGGCCTCAATCATCTTGCGTTGTTCATCCAAAACACTAGCGGTCAGAGCAACAATTACGGTATCCTTTCCCTTGGGACTACTTTTAATCCTTTGCGTCGCGGCATAACCATCTAAAACAGGCATCCTCATGTCCATCCAGACTAAATGGGGATCCCATTCTTCCCAGATTGCGATCGCCTCTTCTCCATTATGGGCTGTTTTGAGGGAAAATCCCAAGGGTTTCAGCAGTTTGACCAATAATTGACAATTGGTGGGTTTATCATCGACAATTAACAGGCGATAGGTGGGTTGATTAGGTTCGAGTCCTATCACCCGACGAGCAAGACGTTCTGGAGAATTGGGAATAACGGCTGAGAGATGAATAGGAAAATTAAAACAAAATGTTGTTCCTGAACCCACTTGACTATGAACTTCAATTGTTCCCCCCATTAACTGCACAATTTTTTGACATAACGCTAGTCCTAAACCTGTTCCTTCTTGGGATTCTCTTCCGGTTAGAGTTTGGGTAAAAGGAATAAATAAATCTTGTATTTCATCTGAAGCAATTCCGGGGCCAGTGTCTGTCACTCGAACAAAAATGATATCTTGTTCTATCTCCTCTTGCCATTGTTTTTGGTAGTGAGCATAAAGAGAAACACCACCGACATGGGTAAACTTAAACGCATTACTTAAGAGATTAATTAGCACCTGACGGAGTTTAACTGAGTCAGAGTTAATATACTGGGGCAGGTTACTGGATAGTTCAATGTGGAAGTACAATCCTTTTTTTTGTGCTGTCAGGTCAAATAAAGTTTCGACTTCTTCGAGTAGATTATATAAATTGAAGGACTGAATCTCTAACAGCATTTTCCCTGATTCGATTTTAGATAAATCTAACACCTGATTAATTAAAGTGAGTAAATATTGACCACTTTTATAAATTATTTCTATATTTTCTTGTGTCTCCTCCTCTAAGGAACTGTTATTCAGCATCAATTGAGAGAACCCTAAAATGGCATTTAGGGGCGATCTTAACTCATGGCTCATATTGGCTAAAAATGCGCTTTTAGCTTGGTTTGCAACCTCAGCTTTCTCCTTTGCTTCGGCTAAATCGACTGTTCTTTTTTGTACCTTTTTTTCTAGTTGAATATTAACAGTGTGCAGTTCTAAAAACATCTGTTTTAACTGTTCTGCCATCAAATTATAAGACAGTGTAAGTTGTCCAAGTTCATCTTTTCTTGTTGTAGGAATAGGTTTTTCCCAGTTACCTTTTGCTAACTCTTGAGCCGCTTTATTCAACCGCAAAATGGGCTGAGTGACCCAGTGGCCTGTCATAGTACCGATGACAATAGCTCCTCCTAGGGCAATCAATGAAATCCATATCGTTTGGCGGGTACTGGCTTTAATTTCTGCCATAAAATCATCTTGAGGAATGATCACAAACAATTGCCAGCTTAACTCGTACTGCTGGGTTAAGTTAAAAGACTTAATGTAATACTTTTTCTGGTTTAATTGAATTAATTTAATCCCTTGATCTCTTAAAACAGTAGCTCCATCAGGGTTGGACACATACTGAGACACCTGACGAGTAATGGCATTTTGACTATTGACTCCCTGAAGGCGGAAAATTTGTTGATTTTCAACGAAAACAGGATTTTCTTCAATAGAACTCGCCACAATCTGACCGGATTGATCTAGAATGAAAGCCTGTCCTGTTTGACCAATATTTAAAGATTCTAGAAAGTTTTGTAGATTTCTAATCTCTAATTGAACAACACTGATTCCTTGGGGTGCATCAACTCCCGGCACAAATAAAGGTCTAGATAAAGCAATAGAAAAACGATCAGGATTAATAAAACGCTGATAGACATCTATCCAAACCTCCTCTTGATGAGTCATGGCTTTTTGATACCAAGCCCTTTCTGTAAGGACAAAGTTGGGTAAATCGACTTTAGCATTGGTTAAATTGTAGGCATCTTCTAGGGTTAAAAACCCTTGATAACGAAAGTTTGTCCTCACTCCATAAATGGCTACCCCTTCTTCGGGAACTCCTTTCGCATAGGCTTGTCCGGCTGCCCGATATTCTCCATTATTGACATTCACTAATTGAATTCCTGTTACAGCATCAAGGCGATTTTTTTGATACTGATCCAATAAATAGGGCAACCATTGATCTATGTTTTCTAAATCGAGAACACCGGAGTTGATTAAAGCCTGATGATTGCGGACGATTTTGACCGGAACATCTAAATAACTGTGAACTTCCTTTTCAATGCGATCGCCAATTTCCCCCATTAACGCCTCAACTAAGGACTCCACAGCGTTTCGTCCATTGCGAAAAGAGAGATAACCCACTAAACTCACCGTTGCCAAAATTTGCAACACAAAGGGAAGGACAAAAACAACCGGAAGCGTTATTTTTTTTAACCCAGCATCAAAGAATTTTATTTTCATCTCAATTAGAGCCTACAATTCAAGTTAATCAAGGGACAGGGAGAGAAAACATAGATTTTGTTCGGTTTCCCCGTCCACAAATGAGATACACTAATCCAGTGAATGGTTATTTTAGTCCTGTGTTATGCCACATTTTTTATTGGAAGTTGGTACAGAAGAACTGCCCGCCGATTTTATGGATGGTGCGATCGCCCAGTGGCAGAGTTTCATCCCCGAAAGCTTGACAGAACAGTATTTGACCCCCCAAACGGTTGAAGTTTACGCAACACCCCGTCGTTTAGCGGTTCTCATCACTGGACTCCCCCCCCAACAACCCAACCGTGAAGAAGAAATAAAAGGCCCCCCTGCACAAATTGCCTTTAAAGAGGGAAAACCCACCCCAGCGGCCGTCGGTTTTGCTAAAAAACAAGGGGTAGAGGTAGATTCTCTTGAATTACGCGCAACCGATAAAGGAGAATTTGTCTTTCTGCAAAAAAACATCCCCGGACAACCCACAACAGAGATTTTGACTGCATTAGTTCCCCAGTGGATTAATCGTTTAGAAGGCCGTCGTTTTATGCGTTGGGGTGATGGAGATTTACGCTTTCCCCGTCCCATTCGCTGGTTAGTAACTCTATGGGATCAAGACATTCTCCCCCTCGAAATCATCAACGGTTCAGAACAGCTAAAAAGTAATCGCTTCTCTAGAGGTCATCGGGTATTACATCCGGATTCTATTGCTATTCCTGAAGCGGCTCAATATGTATCCTGTTTACAGCAAGCAGGTATAGAAGTTAACCCCCAAACTCGTCAAAACCACATCAAAGAACAAGTTCAAAAAGCCGCCGCTTCTGTTCAAGGCTATGCCGAAATTCCCGATGAACTTTTAAGCGAGGTTACTAACTTAGTAGAATTTCCCCATGCCGTTGTTGGAAAATTCGATTCCGAGTTTTTAGAACTACCAACAGAAGTGATTAAAATGGTCATGGTGACACACCAGCGCTATTTTCCCGTTAAAGCAGAAGCCGAAGATAAAAGTCCCCTATTGCCCTATTTTATCACAATTTCTAATGGTGATCCAACCAAGGCGGAAATTATCGCGACAGGCAATGGGCGAGTGATTCGCGCTCGTTTAGCCGATGCTAAGTTTTTCTATGATTCAGACTCTGATGAACCCTTAGAGGCTTATCTTCCGGGTTTAGAAACGGTGACATTTCAAGAAGATTTAGGCTCAATTCGGGATAAAGTGGATCGAATTATTGAGGTAGCCGAGGAACTCTCTCAACAGTTACAGTTAAGCCCAGAACAGTGGGAAAAAGTCGAACGAGCGGCGCTGTTGTGTAAAGTGGATTTAGTCTCTCAGATGGTTTATGAATTCCCAGAATTACAGGGCATCATGGGACAAAAATATGCGCTGAAGTCTGGGGAAGATCCCGAAGTGGCTGAGGCAATTTTTGAGCATTACTTACCCCGAGGGGCGGGGGATAGTTTGCCTCAATCTTTAACCGGGCAAGTGGTGGGAATTGCCGATCGTTTAGATAGTCTCGTGTCAATTTTTGGTTTGGGCATGATTCCCACGGGATCATCCGATCCTTTCGCCCTACGACGGGCGGCTAATGGTATTTTAAATATTGCCTGGGCGGGGAATTTAAGCCTGAATTTAGGGAACTTACTTGAACAGTTTTCTGAGGCTTTTGTCAGTGGGAATCCTGAACGAGAATCTCCCCTTAACTTGTTACAAGATTTCTTTATTCAACGTCTACGGACGTTGTTACAGGAAGAGTACCAAGTAGATTATGATTTGGTGAATGCGGTACTGGGGAATAACGATGGGGAATATACAGAACGGGCATTAGGGGATATTTTGGACTTGCGCGATCGCGCCTTATTCCTACAACAGATCCGCCAAACTCAAGAACTGGCTAAAATCTACGAAACCATCAACCGTTCAGCCCGTTTAGCCGCCAAAGGTAGCCTAAACACCCAAGAACTTGATCCCGCCGCCGTAGTGCGTCCAGACTTGTTTGAACAGTCCTCAGAACAAGCCTTTTATGAGGGATTAATGCAATTAGTCCCCCAAACTCAAGCCGCCCAAGCCCAACGCAATTATCAGCGCCTTGTGGACAGTTTAGCGGAATTTACCCCCACCGTCAGCCGCTTTTTTGACGGGGAAGATAGCGTCTTAGTGATGGCCAAAAACCCCGAAGTGCAAGCCAATCGTTTAAACTTATTGGGACTCCTGCGCAACCATGCCCGTGTGCTAGCAGATTTTGGCGAAATTGTCAAGTAACTTCTTATGTTGAAATTAGACCAGACCGTAAAAATTACTGAAACCCTCTTTCATCCCAGCCAACTGGGGGACATTCTGCGGGCTGTAATGGGGGTTTTGTTAGACGAGGTGGGGAGTCAAAAAGCCGGATTAGTCTGGGAAGTAGGAGGGAGTTTGCAGGTGATGGCTATTGCCCAGGCCGCCACCACCCCACCAATTACCTGTTATGATGCCGCCCCCCTGCCCCTAACCGACTGTCCCGATCTTCCCACTCCCTTGATTGAACAAGTCTGGACCAGTCAACAAGCCAGCATCCCCTCAGAGGGGGCTAGTATCTATTGTGCGCCCTTGAACCGCCAAAACACCCCCCTAGGGGTTTTATATGTAGAACTCGCCAACAGCGAGGGGATAGAAGGCACAGAGAGCGAACTTTTGAGACTGATTACCCAACAAAGTGCGATCGCCCTCACCCGTAGCCCATCCTCTAGCACCCCCTCCCACTCAGACCCAGACCTTTTACAACGCACTCAAAACCAACTCATGCAGAGTGAAAAAATGTCCATGTTAGGGCATTTAGTCGGAGGAGTCACCCATGAGATTAACAACTCCGTAAACTTCATTTCCGGTAATCTAGTTTATGCCAAAGAATACCTAGAACAACTGGTAGAAATTGTTAACGCTTATCAAGATAACTACCCTGAACCTGCCGCCGATGTTGAAGATTTAATTGAAGAATACGACCTTGAATTTTTGTTAGAAGACCTGCCCAAAGTTCTGAACTCCATGCAAACCGGAGCAAGTCGAATGCAGTCTATGCTCTTATCCTTAACCAACTTTGCCCGGGCCGATGAATCCGACATAAAAGACGTGAATATCCACGAAATCGTAGACAGTTTGGAAGTGATTCTCCATAATCAACTCAAAGCTAAAGGAGCAGAACTTGAAATTCAAATTGTTAAAAACTACGGCGATATTCCCATCACTCAAGGCTACCCCGGAAAACTAAATCAGGTTTTTATGAACCTCTTTAGTAACTCCATTGATGCCTTAACCACCGTCCGCTTAGGTCAAAGTGGTCGGAAACCTACCATCACCATCACCACCGAAAAAACCGAGTCCAACCAGATTAAAATTACCTTTAGTGATACCGGAGATGGCATTCCCGAGGATATTTTACCCCAAATCTTTCAGCCTTTTTTTACCACCAAAGCCTCAGATCAAGGAACAGGTTTAGGCTTATCCATGAGTCAAGAAATCATTACCCAAAATCATAATGGAACAATAACCTGTGAATCCAAAATGGGTCAGGGAACAACCTTTATGATTGAAATTCCCATTCGGTATTAAGCACGGGTGACAAGTTAAGCACCCGTTCAGGGAATCGGGAAGAGGGAAGAGGTAACAATCATTGTCAATTCCCCCCTTATTCCCCATCTCTTACTGTTTACTTTTCTCCCCACTGTAGAATTTTCTCAGCAATCTTTTCCGGTACAGGCATCACGGATAAACGATTTCCTTTTTTCACTAAGGCAAAATCTTCCCCCTCAAATTGTGCTTTTAAGTGAGCTAAAGAAATGACCTGAACAAAAGTTTTAAGATAGATCAACTCAACCGTAAACCACCGAGGAGAGTCGGGACTTGATTTAGGGTCAAAATAGGGACTTTGGGGATTAAATTGAGTGGGGTCAATGACTTGGGTTTGCGTCACTTTTCCTAGGCCAACAATACCGGGAATTTTAGTATTAGAATGGTAAAAAAAAGCCAGATCCCCCAAGGTCATAGCTTGTAAAAAGTTGCGCGCTTGATAGTTTCGCACACCATCCCAGAGGGTGGTTTTATCTTGTTTAAACTGGTCAATACTGTAGGTTAGGGGTTCAGATTTAACAAGCCAGTAATTCATGATGTTTTGCCAGAAATTTGCTCACGTTCAACAGGGTTCTATTGAATATTTAGGGTTTTCTTCCTCCTCCCCTCATTCAAAAGCATGATAGCTTATAGGGTGTAGCCTTTCTGTAATGTTTATTTTTAAGTGGTGTATGGTTTCAGTACTTCAGTCCGTAGTGGGGAGTGTCTTGGGGTTACTGTTGGGAGGGAGTCCTCTGCTGGAGAGTGATCCCCTCTGGACTAAACTGGATTCGTTTTGTCAATCTTCGTCAGCGCAACCGACTCATTTTTTAGTGATGGCTGGGGGAGGGACAAGAGATAATACGGAGATTGCCTTAGAAAAGAATGTCTTGTATTTTCAGCGTCTCCTTGCCCATTTTGGCTTTAATCCCCAAAAAGCCGATGTGTTTTTTGCCAGTGGGAATAGTCGGGAAGCAACGGTGCGTTTTGTGAATGGACGAGGACAGAGTTTGTTTAAACCGCCGGAAATTCCTGGGGTGCGGGGTGCTTCGACTCCAGAGAATCTGAAACGGTGGTTACAGGACGCGGGACGACGGCCATTCAATCAGCCACTCTTTTTTTACTTTACGGGTCACGGTTTACCCAATGAGTTGATTTTCTGGGACGATACAAGGGTTTCGGTGCAAGATTTGGCGCAACAGTTGGATCAATTGCCGCCAGAAATGCCTGTAGTGACGATGATGGCGCAATGTTTCGCCGGATCTTTTGCCGATTTGATTTATGAGGGGGGAGATTCTACGGCGGCGATCGCACCCCATAACCGTTGTGGGTTTTTCGCTACGGTGCGCACTCGTCCCTCCGTGGGGTGTAGTCCAGAGGTGAATGAGGCGGACTATGTGGATTATAGTTCCAGTTTCTTCGCGGGATTAAGTGGAAAAAATCGCCTCGGGGAAGCTGTGGCATCAGCAGATTATGATCGAGATGGTCGGATTTCCTATCAGGAAGCTCATGCTTTTGCTAAAGTGGATCTGAAAACCATGGATCTCCCGGTTTCGACCTTGGAGGTGTGGTTACAGGAACAAGTCACTCCCCCAGAACGTTCGTTATGGCTGTCTCAACCTTTAGAGGCGTTTGTAGATTTGGCACGGCCCGAGCAAGAGTATGTGATTTTGACGATCGCGGATCGTTTTGGTTTTGATATACAACGTTCCTACCGTCAGAATTTGAACCGTTTGCCTTTTACCCGGCGTGTTTCTCAGGTGGATAATGCGTTTCTGGAACGGTTACAAATGGAAATCTTCAACGTCGCCAAGGAACAACAGATCCGGGTTTCTCCCCATGAGGAGGCGATCGCTTTTATTGATCATCTCCTCAATTGTGAAAACCAATCTTGGGAAAAAGGAAGGAAAGATTAATGCCATGCGTCTTGAGCTTGTCGTTGAGCGCGTAATTTCCTTAATTTTTCTGGGACAGGGGGAGGATTTTGTCGTTGTTGTTCTCGCATTCTTTCCCCATGTTCTCGCCAGGTTCTCATATACCAGTGCGGGAATTGATAATTGATAATTAACACATCTTCGCTAACGCTGTGCGATCGCAGGAGGAACTAAAGCCGCCATCCGTTCGCTCGACATATCCCGCAGCGCATTCCACGCCACGTCAAACAAGCGACTTGGCGTGATTTCGTGTTTCACTAAATCCCAAAGACGTTGGACTTCTTCGGTGTGTAAACGGTCATTTTCCGTCAAAGCTAACAGGATTTGCTGACGTAAATAATGACCCTCCTCCGACATTAAATATTGTAATCCTAACTGTGCCGTCGGGATGAGGTCAAAATTGCCATCAGTTTGGGCAATCGTCAGCATATTTTCTAAGCGTTCCCATTGGAACTTACCATCCTTAATTAACACCTCTAATAAACGCCGTCGCATGGCCGGAGATTCCCCCTTTAACAAACGACGCGCCACATAAGGATAGGCTACCTCAACAATCTTAAATCGTGGGCTTAAACTCAGCGCTAATCCCTCTTGCGTGACCAAAGAGCGAATAATCAAAGAAAATTGAGCGGGAACCCGGAACGGGTAATCATACATCAATTCTGAAAACTCATCGGTGATGGTTTTAAAATTGAAGTCTCCCACACTTTCCCCCATCGCATTTCCTAACACCTTTTCTAAGGCCGGAATAATCGGCTCAATGCGCGTA
Organism: Spirulina subsalsa PCC 9445; assembly: GCF_000314005.1. Classification (NCBI taxonomy): domain Bacteria; kingdom Bacillati; phylum Cyanobacteriota; class Cyanophyceae; order Spirulinales; family Spirulinaceae; genus Spirulina; species Spirulina subsalsa. The sequence goes on along the minus strand of NZ_JH980292.1, from coordinate 139,913 downwards.
TCTTTACTCAGAAACCCTAACAGACGAAAATCATCAGCAAGGGCTAAATAATCCCGATTAATTAAGTGAACCACCGATGCAGCAATGGTTTCCTTGGTAGTTTCACTCAGTTGATCCATCATGCCGAAATCAATAAAAGCCATGCGACCATCGGGCATAGCAAACAAGTTTCCTGGGTGAGGATCGGCGTGAAAAAAGCCAAACTCTAACAGTTGCCGTAAACCCGAATTAACCCCAATCGTGATTAACTCATTGGTATCTAAACCTGCGGCTCTGACCTTCTCCGTATCGGTCAATTTAAAGCCATGAATCCACTCTAAAGTTAAGACATTATGGCTAGTATAACGCCAGTAAATTACGGGTACTTTAACCGTGGGATCATCGGCAAAATTAGCGGCAAACTTTTCCGCATTGCGAGCTTCGTTAATATAATCAATTTCCTCAAATAATTTAATCCCAAATTCATCAACAATCAGGGTTAAATCATGCCCTAAATTTAAGGGCAGCAAGGGAGAAATCCACCCAGCTGCCCAGCGCATTAAGAATAAATCTAGGGTAATCTTCGGCAACAAATTCGGTCGTTGCACCTTCACCGCCACATCTTCCCCCGTGTGCAAAACAGCGCGGTAGACTTGCCCTAAACTGGCGGCCGCGACGGGATGGGTGGAAATTTCCTTAAATATATCTTGGGGAGCTTGACCTAATTGTTGACGAATAATCTCAAAAGCAATTTCGTTATCGTAGGGGGGGAGTTGATCTTGTAATTTGGTTAATTCATCCAAAAAATCCCGGCGGACTAAATCTGGACGAGTAGAGAGCGCTTGACCTACTTTAATCGCCGTGGGGCCTAATTGGGTGAGAATTTGCCGGAGGTGTTGGGCGCGTTTGTTGTGATTGTTCTTGGTTGGTTTGCGCCATCGGTCAAGGAGAAACTGGATGACGAATCCGCCGAGCATCCACAAGACTACAAGAGTTCGTCCAATCGCTAACCAAGGGCGGGCGCTGTAATATTTGGCGATCGCCTTGGGATCATACCGGAGGGACTGTCCGGGGACAAATTCCCCCTCTAGAGAAACTATGCGCTGTTGACTCACGAAAGTTCTAATGCCTCTTGATCTGGAAGTTTTTGCTAAAAATCTTTACTTGCCAGTATACAAAAATACAAACTTCAGGGGAACAGGCCAAAGGAATATCTTCACGAGTGCCGAAATTATTCGGCATAATGGGAATACCATTCCGCTTTTTTTGCCCCTGTCCGAAAACGCAGGGTTTTTGATCTACAGGGAGAGACTCATGACTGGTTCTGATCTTAATCATCCCCCCACCTACCAACCCGAAGAAATCCAGCAAATCTTGCAAATTGCGATCGCCCAGCAAGACTATGATGGGGAACTCACCCGCCAGCAATTGCTAGAGATTGCCGCCGACATGGAAATCTCCCCCGAATGTCTCTATCTAGCCGAAAAGACTTGGTTAGAAAAAAAAGAAAGTGACCAACTCCATCAGGAATTCGACGCATACCGCCAAGAGCAATTTCAGCAAAAAACGATTAAATATCTGCTGATTACCGCCTTTTTCATCGGTTTAGACCTGATTAGTGGTGGGGGGTTCTCCTGGTCGCGCTATATTCTTTTATTCACCAGCGCCGGGGTAGCATTTAATGCGTGGCAAGTCTTTCAACCTAAAGGGGTAGCTTATCAACGAGCCTTTGAACGTTGGGAGCGCAACCGCCAGATTAAAAATACCCTACAAGGGCTTTGGACAACAGTACAGAAAGCCCTACAGACTTAAAGAAACTCGTGACATCCTCCCGACACCGACCCTGAGATCAACAATTCCCTCCATCCGTAAAGCTGGAGGGGCTTGATTGGCAAAATCTGGGGCAACGCGGCGGAGTTGGCGTAAGACTCGATCATTCACCCAGAAGACAAGGGGGAAGGGGAAAGCGGACTTAAATTGCTCCCGCATCAAATTGGCGGCACTCCAGAAGGCCTCTAAATCCACCACCGATTCTAGACCTAAAATCATCACAACATCGGGATGAGGTTGGCTTAATGCCCCTTCTAGGGTACTAAATAACTGAGTCACCGAAGGATGGAGGGTTAAAACCTCCACTTGTAGGGCAGGATTAGCTAAGACTTCTTGAATAATATCCCGACGGAGATGGAGATTCTCGCAGTGGGCGAGGAGAAAACCCGGTTCTCCCACAGAAAAGGCGATCGCACGATTCAAACTCGATAAAGCTTGAGGATTATAAGCGACTAAGGCCGGAGGCGTTGAGTTTAAGCGGGTTTGATGTGCCGTTTGCATCATAATCAAAAAATGGGGAAAATAAGGCTAAATCGAGCAATCCAAGGGGGAAATCGAACCGTCAATCCATAGTATGATTGAAATGACTTTGCTGTATCCCGCTACATCCTCCTCAATATACTTTTCGGATTATTTGTTTTGCAGATTATTTTCGACTTAATTAATCACCAACTGTTCCCAACCCTGCCAAATCTTATATTTTTTAGGGTGAACCCCCCAAAGCCAACGAATTAACCTTACGCTCCCTATGGCGCAAGTCTTTTGACACATTCAGACTACAATCAGGATGATAACCCCATGAGCCTTGAATTTGGACGTGAAATCTGTGGGCATCTCCCCCCAGCCGAAACAAGAGAATGGCTAGTGACCAATGGGATTGGCGGTTATGCGGCCGGAACCGTGGCGGGACTCCTCACCCGTCGTTATCATGGGCTACTAATGGCCGCCCTAAAACCTCCCCTCGGTCGAACTTTACTCCTCACGAAGTTGGAAGAGTCGGTCATTTATCACCAAAAAACCTATTTACTGGCCACAAATCGCTGGCATGATGCCCGAAAAACCGTATTTCCTCGCGGGTATCAACACATCGAACGGTTTCATCTCGATGGCACGATTCCCGTCTGGACTTTTGCCTGTGGGGATAGTTTATTAGAAAAGCGCGTCTGGATGGAACAGGGGCAAAATACCACCTATATCCGTTATACCGTCAAACGAGCCAGCGCCCCCCTAAGCTTACAATGTGGGGTTTTAGTTAATTATCGGGACTCCCATCAAGACACCCGACGCAATGATTGGCCGATGGATGTTGATGTAGTCGATAAGGGATTAAAAGTGGTGGCATTCCCCGAAGCTGTCCCCCTGTATTTATTAACCGAAGTGCAGCGCCACCCTCAAGATCGGGTTAATCGGAGTCCCCAAGTCGTCCGGGGGGCGCAATGGACGATTGACCGGGGGTGGTATGAGAATTATGATTTAGCCGTGGAACGAGAGCGGGGATTGTGCGATCGCGAGGATCATTACCATGTCGCCCGAGTAGAGATTACCCTACAAGTGGGGGAATCCTTCACCCTAGTAGCTAGTACGGAAAAATACCCCAGCGTTAACAGTCAAGCGTCCTTAGATCAACACAAACAAAAGGAACTTAAACTCTTAGATGGTTGGTATAACACCCTGACCTTGCCCACCTTCCGCCATTCCTACGGAACGCTGCGCGAACAAAACCCTTACATTATCCCCGATTGGGTAGAACATCTCGTTTTAGGTGCCGACCAGTTTATTGTAGACCGCGCCCTACCCCATGACCCCGAAGGAAAAACCATCTTAGCGGGGTATCCTTGGTTTGGGGACTGGGGACGGGATACTATGATTAGTTTACCCGGTCTAACCTTAGCCACAGGTCGCCCGGAGATTGCCCGGAAAATCCTAGCCACCTTTACCCACTATCTTGATCAGGGAATGCTACCCAATATGTTCCCCGATGATCACAACTCCCCCTCCTACAACACCGTAGACGCGATTCTCTGGTACTTTGAAGCCCTCTACGCTTATTTTCAAGTCAGTCATGACCTAGACTTCATTGGGGAGATTTTCCCGGCATTAGAGGAGGTCATTCACTGGCACGAACGGGGAACAAGATACAATATTAAGCTGGATCCCAAAGATGGGTTACTCTATGCGGGGTCTGAAGAATCCCAACTCACTTGGATGGATGCAAAAGTGGGGGATTGGGTCGTCACACCGCGCACAGGTAAACCGATTGAAGTGAATGCCCTTTGGTACAATGCTTTAGTCATTATGGGCTATTTTGCCAAAGCGTTGGGCAAACCCTACGAACGTTATGAGGATTTAGCCCATCAGACGCTAGTGGGGTTTAGTCGCTTTTGGAATTACAGCAGGGGCTACTGTTATGATGTGTTAGACACGCCTAGGGGTCACGCGGCACAATTACGCCCCAATCAGATTTTCGCCGTGTCCCTGCCTGCCAAATTGGGGCCATTGGGAGGTTTGCCCTTACTGTTGCCGAGGGAACAAAAGGCCGTTGTGGATATTGTGGCGCGGGCTTTACTCACTTCCTATGGCTTACGCTCCTTGGGGGAACAGGAATGGGAGTATATTGGGGAGTATAAAGGCGATCGCCTCCAACGAGATGGGGCCTATCATCAGGGTACGGTCTGGGGTTGGTTGATCGGTCATTTTGTCCAAGCCCATCTTCAGGTTTATCATGATCCTGAGCAAGCCGCTACGTTTCTACAACCCTTTGCCCATCATCTACAAGGGGCTTGTGTGGGCAGTCTCAGCGAAATTTTCGACGGCAATCCCCCCTTTACCCCTCGGGGGGCCTTGGCCCAAGCTTGGACGGTGGCTGAGGTGTTGAGGGCTTGGTTATTGATTCGGTAGCACGGAACAGGGAACAGGGAACGGGGAATAAGTAATAGGGAATAGGGAATAGGGAATAGGTAATAAGTAATAGGGAATAGGTAATAGGTAATAAGTAATAGGGAATAGGTAATAGGTAATAAGTCTTAATTCCCCCCCTCCCCCCCTCTCCCCTGCTCCCCCTGCTCCCCCTCCCCATTCCCTCTCAGAGAAATCATGATTTATTGTCTTAACCCCAAATGCCCTCGCCCCGAAAACCCACGGAGTCACTTATTCTGTAGTAATTGTGGGTCAAAATTGCGCCTCAGTGACCGCTATAGCGCCCTAGAACCCTTAGGAGAAGGATCTCGCACCTTTTATGGGGTTGATGAGGGAGTTTCGCCCCCTAGACCCTGTATTATTAAACAAATTGCCCACCAGAATCTGGGTTCTGTGACAACAGAAGGGGCGTTAGAGTATTTCCGCCAAGAAGCGGCCAAATTGCAGGTTTTGGGGCAACATCCCCAAATTCCCCAACTCTTCGCCTATATTGAACAAGAACCCACCATCCAGAATTTTCTCCCCAGCTTGGTGCAAGAATATATTGCAGGACAAAGTATTGAGTCAGAACTGTTCACTGAGGCCGAAATTCGCCAACTACTGAATGAGGTTTTGCCCCTTCTGCAATTCATCCACGATCATCACATTATTCACCGGGATTTGAACCCACAAAACCTGATCCGACAGGCTAATGGTCATTTAGTCCTTGTGGACTTCAGCGCGGCTAAAATCACCCGTAAAACAGCCTTAGCGCAAACGGGAACCTTAATTGGATCGGCGGCCTATAGCGCCCCGGAACAGTTGCGGGGGAAAACAACCTACGCCAGCGATTTATACAGTTTGGGGGTGATTTGTATTCAACTATTGACGGGATTTCACCCCTTTGATTTATTTAGCACTATGGAGGGGATTTGGGTTTGGGAAAGTTACCTTGCGGATCCGGTGAGTGATGATTTGCGGGACATTTTAAACAAACTGTTAGCGGAATCCCTCAATGTTCGTTATGCTTCGGCTCAAGCGGTTTATCAAGACCTGAATCCGGGAAAAACTCTCGTTGTTCAGGTAGAAACGACCCCCATTTCTGTTCCAGATGTATTGAATCGAATCACCCCCCGATGGCAATGTGTGCAAACCTTGGAAGGTCATCATAGTTCGGTGCATAGTCTCGCGTTTTTGCGGGGAGGGAAACAGTTAGCCAGTGCGGGGGCAGATCGGGAAATTTTGCGCTGGAATCTAGAACAAGAACACCCTCAACCGCTCCGTTGTTCGGGGCATCGTAGTATTATTGACGCGCTGGTCGTTCATCCCCAAACGGGGGAGTTAATCAGTGGGAGTTGGGACTATACGATCCGCTTTTGGCAAGATCAACAGGAGGTGAAACGCCTAGAAGCCCATACAGGCTGGATTCATACCTTAGCGGTGAGTCCCGATGGGACGGTGTTAGTGAGTGGCAGTAGCGATCGCACGATCAAACTCTGGAACCTCCCCACGGGGGAACTCATCCGCACCCTCCAACATGAAAGCGCTATTTATGCCGTGGCCGTGAGTCCCGATGGGCAGAAATTGGCCAGTGGAAGCGGCGATCGCACCATCAAAATCTGGAACCTACACACCGGGGAGCTCCTGCACCATTTAACCCAACACACCGATAAAGTCACCACATTAGCCTTTAGTCTCAGTAGTCAAATGCTCTACAGTGGCAGCACGGATCAAACTTGGAAAATGTGGGATGGTCGCACAGGTCAACTCATTGGTTCCGTTACCGATTCCGGCAATGCCATCACCCGTTTAGTTCTCAATCGGGCCGGAAATCTCCTGATCACCGCCAGTGAACAAGGCACCCTCACCCTCTGGCATCCCGGCAAAACTACCCCTTTCGTGATGCTATTCGATCACAAGGGTGCGATTCGGGATCTGGCCATTTCCCCCACTGAACTCCTCATTGCCACAGCTTCACAGGATCAAACCGTCAAATTGTGGCGGGTGGTTTGAGGAGACGATTTCTAGGACAAGAACAGGTAGAATCGCCCCGTGATCTGGAATTTCAGGTTACACTGGAATTAACTGAAGCCGGAAGAAAAAACATTAGATTCAGGGTAAATGGAAGAAACAGCCCAAGGACGGTTCTAGCTGTTTCAAGAAACCAAGTCATCCGGTTAACCTCAGAAGACCCCACGTTTTTAAGGAACTTCTCAGGTCTAAAACCAATCAATACAGGGGATATACCTAGTCTTTTGTTGAGCCACCTACTGCTTATGTTGACGTTAAACGTTTCTTCAATTCGATTACAAAAAGCACTATTACGGGTTGCCCTGACCAGTGCAATCGCAGGGGCTGGAGTTGTGATGGGAGTTGCCCCCAACGTCACTCAGCCGTTAGCCCGTTGGTTTGATACCACAGTCTATGCTCAGTCCGTTTCCTCGGAAGAAGTCACCAATTATGCTCGGGCGGCGATCGCCGTAGAACGATTGCGCCAAAACACTTACAGCGAGATTAAACGCTTAGTGAATCCCGTGCCGAATATCGCCTGTAATCAACGGGCTGCCTTTAGCGGTTTACCCGGCAATGCCCGACAAATTGCGGAAAGTTACTGCAATCAATCCACGGTCATTGTGGAGCGTCATGGTCTGACCATTCAGCGTTTTAATGAGATTACCTCTCAACGGCAATCAGACAACAGTTTGGAGCAACGCATTCAACAAGCGATTCGCAATTTACAATAAGATTCTGCTTAATTCTTGTTGCTTGCGATGTTAACGCTAACCCAACGCCTAAATCCCTCAAAATTTAATCTTACTCCTCACCACGAACTCCCCTTAACGGCCGAGGAACGCCAAAGGAGTCGCTATCGCTTCCCCAGTCCTAGCGGTCAGGACATGGTGCTTGATCTGCCCCGAGGGACAACTTTACAACATGGGGATATATTACAAGCCGAGACAGGGGAATATGTTCTCATTATTGCCAAACCCGAACCCGTGTTCACAGTTGAAGCGGACACCCCCCTTGCTTTACTGAAGGCCGCCTATCATCTCGGCAATCGTCACGTTCCCTTAGAACTAACCCTCACTTATCTCCGTCTAGCCCCTGATCCTGTGTTACAGCATTTGCTGGAACATTTAGGATTAAGAATACGGGAGGAAATCGCGCCCTTTTCCCCAGAAACGGGGGTTTACGGTCATTCTCATCACTCGGACAAAGGAACTAAAAACGGGGACTAGGGAATAATTCCTATCATTCAGATGCACCCAGCTTTTTTCTCCGGAAGCCTGCCTATACTGGAAGAAGGAAGAAATAATCTGAACCATTCACTTTTATCTACCAAGGGTCTTATGTCTACTTTGACTGACCATTTAGACTCATTCCGCAAATTACCGCTACAAACTCAATTGATTTTTATTGGCTCTGCTCGCTCTAAACCGGAGTTTGCCCAACATCCCGAACAAATCGAGACACTAAAGCGCGTCCATGCGGAGTGTGTGCAGTTTGCCTCAGAATCTGAACGGGCGGAGTATTATCAGGCGATCGCGACTTGGGTGACCCAATAGAGCTTACTCAACCTTGACCTTCCGACTCCCTGACTTCTAACCTTGGGTCTTAACTTGTCAAGATTGCCTGTTCCCTGTTCCCCGTTCCCTAGCCCACTGATTCAGCAGACCCTCGCTAAAACACTGGGTATAATAAGTTTATATACTCATTTCAGTGCTTAGGGATTCTTACCATGTTCCCCCAAAAAACTTGGGTTGTTCTCGCTGCAACATCCCTCGCCCTTACTATCCCCTCCCTCGCTCAAGCCGCACACTTATACAGTGCTACCCCCCTCCCAGGAGTCATTCCCAATCTAGCTTGGGTTCAACGATCCAACGGCTCTTACTTGATGAATGGATTCGCCCTCAATAATGCCGGACAAGCGAGTTATCAAATTCTTACCCCCTATGGTTTTCAGCGTAATGACCGATTTGAAACTTGGTCTTATCTATGGAATCAAAACCTAGGGAGTGATTTACTGCGTTATGGTCAGGTCATGCCCATCAACGCTGAAACTTGGGCGGCATTCTTCCAGCCCGAACCCTATACCAACTTCCTCCTAGGACAACTTGACCAACTCAACGAAACTCAACGCCTCGCCGCCTATAACTATCTCATCGGCAATCCCAGCATTCCTGGATTACTGACCCCAGAATATTTGTTTCTCACGGAAATATCCTACTTGTGGGAACCCGAGCAAGGCTCCTATCTCCTAGGACAAGGACAAGTCACCGGAATTAGCGAAAGTGGTTGGGCAACTTTCAATAATGACCTAGGAGGGAGCTTTGCGCACAATCTAAACACCCGTGAAAACTTTGCCATTCCCACAGGGAGCCTAAACAATCCTTCCTATTTCACCGCGATTAACCAAGCCCAACAAGTCACCGTTGTTCAAGGGAATCAGCAGACCATCTTAGACCTATCCTCCCTCATGAGCATTTCCCCAGCTACCTCTGATCTAAGTCAGAATGATTTTGATCCTCTGAGCCATTGGTATCAAAAATATAGCTCTTGGGCTTTTTCCGGGGCAGAAATCCCCGCCTGTGCCTTAAGCGAAAATCACCCTTGCGCCTACGATGCTAATTTATCCGGTCAAGTGGTAGGTGGTAATTGGGGTGACAGGGCTTTTCTCTGGGAAGATGAGCAGTTTTATGATCTAAATGATCTCGTCGTGGGAGGGCAGGGAACTCTAGTCGCGGCAACCGCTATCAATGATCGTGGTCAAATATTGGCGATCGCCTCCTACGGGACAAATAACCCCTTCGCAACCGGAACTCCCGGACAAATCTATCTCCTAACCCCCCTATCTAACACGGAAACCTCACCCCCTCCCAGTACCATCCCCGAACCTCATAATCTTTGGGGACTACTCGCCTTCAGCCTCCTGAGTGTGAACTATTGCACTCACAAGGGGAGGAAGTTTCCCAACGGGTAATCCCCTCTACGGCTCAAAGCCCTATTAACAGGGCTTTGAGGGACATTCAGCAGACCCTTGATAGAGTTGCCATGATTACCATGGCAACATAAACGATTTGTGGTATTGTTTACCGTAGCCCGCGCTCCCCCCATAGGGTCAGCGTCGGGAGGATATCAGATATCTTTTCCATCCCGCAAATGGAGAATAACTGACTGCAGAATAACTGACTGGAGAATAACTGACTGCAGAATAACTGACTGGAGAATAACTGACTGCAGAATAACTGACTGGAGAATAACTGACTGCAGAATAACTGACGAATTCATTAAGGGAATGGGCGGTACTGGACTCGAACCAGTGACATCCTGCTTGTAAGGCAGGCGCTCTACCAACTGAGCTAACCGCCCCTTTGTTGAACATTATGTATATTAGCACACTTTTTTGAAATTGCAATGCCTTCTGGTCGAATTCATGATCGAGTGACGTTATGGAGTCTTCCCTGGATTGCGGGGGGGACGTTTGCGGTGACGGGGAGTGGGGAGTTGACGTTGATTATAACGGGGGGGTTTTTATTTAGTGGGTTGATGTTTGGCCCGGATTTAGATATTTATTCAGTTCAGTTCAAACGCTGGGGAAAGTTGCGCTGGCTGTGGATTCCCTATCAAAAAGCCTTGAGTCATCGTTCTAAGTTGTCTCATGGGTTTTTAATCGGCACGATTCTACGGGTGTTGTATTTGGGGGTGATTCTGTGGGGGGTGAGTTTGTTGGGAATTGCGATCGCGCAACTGATCTGGGGTTTTGCTTGGAACTGGCAGCGCGTGGTGATTAACAGTTGGCAAAACTTCCCCCGCTATCAGGCCGAAGCGATCGCCCTTTTTGTTGGTTTAGAATTAGGCGCGATGAGTCACAGTCTCGCCGACTGGACAGGTTCGACCCACAAACGCATTCAACGCAAAGGCTGGAAAACTCTCCTCCCCCAAGCCAAAAAGCGCAAAACTCGCCGTAAAACCCTCGCCAAACGCCAATAAACTAGAGATGGTTCTGCACTAATCTGTTCATCCTATGTCTGTTTCCCCGGATTCTAAACTGACTCAAGCCATCCTCACCGCCCTCGAAGATTTAGTAAAAGTGGTGGCACAATTGCGATCGCCCGAAGGGGGTTGTCCTTGGGACCGCCAACAAACCCCCGAAAGCCTCATTCCCTACGTCATCGAAGAAGCCTACGAAGTCGTCGCCGCTATCCAAAGCGGGGATCAAAAAGCCATAATCGAAGAACTGGGCGACTTACTCCTACAAGTTGTTCTACAAGCCCAAATTGCCCAAGATGAAGCCCAATTTACCCTAGCCGAAGTCGCCCAGGGCATTAGCGAAAAACTCATCCGTCGCCATCCCCACGTTTTTGGCGACCTACCCGTTGAAGATTTAGAACAAATTCACCGCAACTGGGAAGCTATCAAAGCCGCCGAAAAAGGACAATCTCCCGACAATCCCCCTCCCCTGAGCGAAAAACTCGCCACATACCCCCGCAAACTCCCCCCCCTTCTCGCCACCCTCAAACTCTCCCAAAAAGCCGCCGCCGCCGGGCTAGAGTGGGACTGTATTGAGGATGTTTGGGCTAAATTCCACGAAGAATTAGAGGAATTTCAAGCCGCCCTCACCACAGACAATAAAGCCCATCAAGAAGCGGAATTAGGGGATTTACTGTTTACCTTAGTCAATTTAGCCCGGTGGTACGATCTTGACCCATCCCAAGCCATCCAAGGCACCAATCATCGTTTTATCCAGCGTTTAGAAAAAATGGAAGAGTCGGTCAGTGGTTCTCTCACAGACTACTCTGTAGAAGAATTAGACCAAATGTGGCAACAAGCGAAAGCGCAACTAGGCCACTGAGTCGCCCAAGTCGCCCCGTACTCTCCGAGTTGGGTCATAGGTAGGGTCTGCTGTTCGCGAAGCGTTGCGTAGCAATATATCCATCTAATCACTGTTACTAGGACTTTTAGCCGTTTATACCAAATTAAATAGACTTGAGGGCAAAAACCTGAATTTCCCCTGTTCCTTCCCGTTCCCTTGACTTCTAACGTTGAGCCTTAACTTGTCAAGATTAGGTAATAGGGAATAGGACTGGCGGGGGAGGGAACAGGCAAGAACATCATGCTCTCAAGTAGGGATACTATAATTTGTCCCCCTCGACAGGGTAAGCTGTTAAAAGGCCACAGCAGAGAGACACTGTGAGCATCCATTTTAGTAGTAATAGCAGCTATGGCAACGGTTAACGAAAATTACCTTAAACTAAAAGCCGGATATCTGTTTCCGGAAATTGCGCGTCGTGTCAATGCGTTTGCGGAAGCGAATCCCAACGCACCCATCATTAAATTGGGGATTGGGGATGTCACAGAACCCTTACCAGAAGCCTGTCGCCGTGCTATGATCCAAGCGGTTGAGGAAATGGGCGATCGCAACACCTTCAAAGGCTACGGCCCAGAACAAGGCTATGGCTGGTTACGGGAGAAAATCGCCCACCATGACTTTCAAGCCAGAGGCTGTAATATAGATCCTAGTGAAATCTTCATCTCCGACGGTTCTAAGTGCGATACAGGCAACATTCTAGACATTTTCGGCAAAAACAATAAAATTGCCGTCACCGACCCCGTATATCCCGTTTATGTGGATACCAACGTCATGGCCGGACACACCGGAGAAGCCAATGACCAAGGAAAATATGGCGGTTTAGTCTATCTCCCCATCAGCGCAGACAATAACTTTTCAGCCCAAATTCCCTCAGAAGCCGTTGATTTAATTTACCTCTGTTTCCCCAACAACCCCACCGGAGCCACCGCCACCAAAGAACACCTACAAGCTTGGGTCAACTACGCCAAACGCCACAACGCCATCATCTTCTTTGATGCCGCCTACGAAGCCTTTATTACCGATTCTAGCCTCCCCCACTCCATCTATGAAATCGAAGGCGCTCGGGACTGCGCCATTGAGTTTCGTTCCTTCTCCAAAAATGCAGGCTTTACTGGAACTCGTTGCGCCTTCACCGTTGTACCTAAAACCCTCACCGCCCAAGCCTCAGACGGGTCTAAAGTGGAATTGTGGAAACTCTGGAATCGTCGCCAGTCCACCAAATTTAATGGCGTCTCCTACATTGTCCAACGGGGAGCCGAGGCTGTTTATTCCGATGTCGGACAAGAGCAAATTAAAGCCTTAGTTCGTTTTTATCTGGAAAATGCCCGCATTATCCGCGAACAACTGACAGAGGCAGGAATTACAGTCTATGGCGGAGTGAATGCGCCCTATGTGTGGGTCAAAACCCCAGATAATCTTTCGAGTTGGGATTTCTTCGATAAGTTGCTACAAACCTGCCATGTCGTGGGAACACCAGGCTCCGGTTTTGGATCGGCAGGAGAGGGGTATTTCCGCATTTCTGCCTTTAATAGTCGCGCTAATGTTGAAGAGGCGATGCAACGGATTACAGCCCAGTTTAACTAGGGTTTACTAAATCACTAGCTAGGGCTTGCTGAATAACTCTGCTCCGGGTGGGAAACAGGGAACAGGGGGAGTCGAAAAAAGGCAAGCCTTTTTGATGATTTATCCCTAAAACCTTGCAGTTTCTCGCTGTTAGAAGTCAAGGGAACAGGGAACGGGAAGGAACAGGGGAAATTCAGGTTTTTGCCCTCAAGTCTATTTAATTTGGTATAAACGGCTAAAAGTCCTAGTAACAGTGCTTAGAGGGATATATTGCTACGCAACGCTTCGCGAACAGCAGACCCTAGCTAAATTGGTCGGTTTTATCTCAGATTGGCTGTGAAAAATCGCACATTTTTCGCAGATTTTGGGCTTGACTTTTGACCTTTAAAATGATATTTTATACAATGGGAGTGGTTGCGCTTATCGATAACTTCAACCACTCCCATTATGAAGAATACTTAACTAAAATTAGTATCTCAAACCCGTGCCTTCCTGTCAAAAAAAATTTACATTTCTTCGTAAAATTTTTTTTAAAACTGAGGCTACCCCAACTAAATAACCTAACATAGACCTATTCCTTATTCCCTCCCCAGATACCAGACTTTCTCAGAAAGTCCTACTTAATTTATGGCTCGGATTAACCTCCTAGATACACGCACAACGACTTTCGGTGAATTACTTGGGAACGGCAAAATTTACCAAGTGCCGTCCTTTCAGCGTGATTATTCTTGGAATCAGGAAAATTGGGAAGACCTTTGGCAGGATATTCTAGGGCTTCATAGTAACCCTGATGCTAGCCATTATATGGGAGCCGTGGTATTACAAAACTCCAGAACCTCAGACAAACAGTTTACCATCATTGATGGACAACAGAGGTTAGCTACTCTCAGTATTATAGCCATTGCTGTCCTTGAGAAAATCCAAAACTTAGTAAATCGAGAACAGCAAAAGGACGAGAATCAAGAGCGGCAAGAAATTTTAAGACGAAATTATTTAAGTGATAAAGATCCGCGCTCTCTGCGCTATTCCAGCAAAATTATATTAAATGAAAACAACAATGAATTTTATCAAAGTAACTTAATTAATCTCAGGAAGCCCTTAAACCCTCGCGCTCTCTCTAAATCCAACCAACTACTCTGGAATGCCTTCGACTATTTCTGTGATCATTTAGAAGAACTAGAATCCATTGTGCAGAGTGGAGAAAAACTAGCTGAATTCCTAACCGATACGATTGCCAAAAGGCTGCTTTTTATTCAGATTAACGTTGAAGATGAATTTAATGCTTATACAGTCTTTGAAACCTTAAATTCTAGAGGAACAGAACTCAGCTCAACCGATTTACTGAAAAATTACTTGTTTTCTCTGTTTGAAGGACCAGATGACTTACAGGAAGCCCAGAGACAATGGAGGAGAATTATTAATACTGTGCAGATGGAGAAATTTCCTGAATTCCTCCGTTATTATTTGAGTATTACACAATCTAGAGTGAGACGAGAAAGACTATTTAAAATAGTGCGTGAATCCGTCAACAATCGGCAAAAAGCCTTTGACTTACTCGATGAACTTGAAGACTACAGCACCCTTTTCCTTGCGCTGAGTAATTCTCAGGATGAATTCTGGCGAGATACACCGCAAAACCAGCCCTATATTCGCGAACTTGAACTATTTAGAGTAAAACAAGCTTATCCCAGCTTATTTGTGGCATACAAACAGTTCTCACCGTCTGATTTTACTCGCCTATTAAAGCTTGTCTGTGTACTATCTTTTCGTTATACTGTGGTTAGCCGCCTAAACCCTAATGAACTAGAACGCCTTTACAATAAAGTAGCCATTGGGATTAATCAAGGTGAAATAAAAACTTCTAAACAGGTTTTTGATCAGGTTAGTTCACTCTATGTTTCTGATGAAAAGTTTAGACAGGACTTTTCTTTACTCTCCATTTCGACTAAAGGACAGAAAAAGAAATTAGTGCGTTATATTTTAGGCAAACTTGAGCAGGACTTATCCCAGATTCAAGTGAACGAAGATAGTTTTTCCCTTGAACATATTTTGCCTGAATCCCCTAGTAATAACTGGCGGGAAAACTTCACAGATAGCCAAATGGAAGAAATGGTTTATCGCCTTGGAAACTTGACCCTTTTAGAGCCTCATTTGAATCGGCAAGTGGGCAATGAGATTTATCCCACTAAGCGGGAAGTTTATCAGCAGAGTGTGTATAAACTAACCCAAACGATACAGGCGGAAGAATGGACTCCCCATGCCCTAACAACCAGACAGAGAGACTTAGCCAAAAGAGCTATGCAGGTGTGGCGCTCTGATTTTTTGTAAAACGACGGGGTTTTAAACCCAAAATTTTCGATAAAGAGAGTTGTTCCATGACAGTGAGAATCAGGAAGAGTGGGGGGAATCTAGACCGAGTTAGTTCGAACCAGAATCTAGATGAGGGCGCATCATGGACTCTTCCCCCATTACATCTACAGAATACTGCTCCGAATGTGACTGATAGTCCGTAGACGAATTGTCTACGCCAAGGAGATCATAAGGGGATGGAATCCTCGAAAGAACAAACCCTAAAAGCCTTGGGTTTACTGATTAAGAACCAGAGAAAAGCGATGGGTATTTCACAGGAAGAACTTGGGCTATGTTGTCATCTCAATAGAACCTACATATCGGGTTTAGAACGTGGAAAGAGGAATCCGTCTTTAGTGGCTTTAGTGAGTCTAGCTCGGGGCTTAAATACTACAGTTTCTGGTCTTCTGGAAAGTTTAGAAGAAGAAATTACAAAAATCCCATGAATTCTGATTTAATTGAGCATCTGAAAGCTAAATTTAAATCCGGCTCTTCTCAGTATAAAGTGTTTGCTTTATTATCTGACCAGCAATGGCACTGTCGCAGTTGTGAGGGAAAAAAAGTGGCTTCTGGTCAATATGCCGGGGGTGGTGGTATTCAAGGATTAGAAAGGGGAAATCGAAGTGGTCGCCCCGGATTAGTCATCGAAACTCAACGGAACTATTGTGAAATTTGCGGTAAAACTACGACTTGGGATCGATGGACGGGAGCAACGAGAACAGCTAATGCGGCGGCAAATATTCCAGCACTATTAAGCGAGAAAATATTGAAATTTTATCAATATAAAGATGTAATTGAGAACAGAATGAGAGAAGCTCATGAACTGATTATTGATCATCGTTTTCCGATGCAGCGTTGGGGTCAAAGTGAGCCAAGCCATGATTTAAATATCAGTGACAGCGAGATTATAGCCAAATTTCAACTTTTGAAAAAAGATAGTTCTGGTAATCACAATTTATTAAAATCAAGAAGTTGTGAGCAATGCGTTAAAACGGGCAAGCGAGGAACACCGCTCGGTATTCGATTCTGGTATTCTGGGGGAGAGGATTGGTCTGAGGATATTCCTGCCTTGGGTGCAGAAGCAGAACAAGGCTGTGTAGGCTGTGGTTGGTATAATTTTGAACAATGGCGAAATGAACTCAATAAAAGGCTAGCTGAATATTAGTATCAACTTGTACAGGATTGATGGGATTTGCCTCCCCTTTCACTATTCGATTTAAGTACGGGATTAAAGCAAAACCAATACATTCTGCTAAACGTGGAGGAACAGCATTGCCAATTTGCCACATTGCTTTTTTCATTGTTCCTTCAAAGATAAAAGAATCGGGAAAGGTTTGTAATCTTGCCATCTCTCTTGCGGAAATAACTCGGTTTAAATAGGGATGAATATGAGTTCCTCCGTGGTTTTCTTTCACAGTCATACTCGGTTTTCCCGGATATTGTCGTTTAAAGGCATCTAAGTAAGTTTTATATAATGAACCACCGGGAGGAACTTGGGCAATTCGTTCCATATATTCGGGAGAGTGACGAGTCCATTCATGATTAATACTGGGGATGGTTTCATAAGCAGGTAAGTCAGCAATAGCGGATTCAATAGATTGATATTGATCGGGACGTAATTGGGGTTTAGGGTAAGGATTTTGTAGACCTAAACGATTAGCTATAAAAATAGCTCTGGGTCTAATTTGTGGAACACCATAGGCAGCCGATTCTAAGATAGCTACTGAAACATTTGTGTAGCCAATGGCAGCAAATGCCTCAAAAATAGCTTGTTTCACGTTTCCTTTTTTCATCGTTAAAATACCGGGTACATTCTCCATGACGAAGTACCAAGGTTTGATTTCTGCAACAACGCGCACAAATTCTTCAAATAAACGATTTCTGGGGTCGTTAGGATCTCGTTTCCCTGCGACGGAAAAGCCTTGGCAAGGGGGGCCACCGACAACAAGATGGACGGGGGGTGAGTTTATTTGACCTAACCACTCTTGAGGTAAAAAATTATGGATATCTCCTGTAAAATGGTGGCATTGTGGAAAGTTTTTTTGGTGGGTTGCTGAAGCAATGGGGTTAATTTCTACACTGGCAATGGGATTAAATCCTGCTTGCAGAAAACCTTGGGTCATGCCTCCTGCCCCACAAAATAAATCCACGAAATTGTAGTTTTTTTCGGGTGTTGTCGGGCTATTGATATCTATAAAAATTTGGTGGGCATCCCGTTTATGGGTTGCAAGTTCACGCTGAATTCTTTCATAACGCCCTAACTTAGCTTTTTTAGGTTTCTTGGGGGTGTTTTCGGGAAATAAAGAGAGTTGTTCCATGACAGTGAGAATCAGGAAGAGTGGGGGGAATTTAGGGCGTTTAAGAGGGCTTGGCGCATGACCTCGATGGGGACGGGCTGCTGTAACCACAATTCTAAGGCCGCAGCGCCTTGTTGAACGAGCATTTCTGTGCCGTCAAGGGTCAGGAGGTCGCGCTGTTGGGCTTGTTGGAGGAAACGGGTAGGACGGGGGGTATAGATGAGGTCGTAGACGATGGCGCTGGGGGGGAGGTGGGGCCAAAGGTCTGGGGGGAGGGGACTGTGGGCAGGGTGGGGGTGCATTCCCACGGGGGTACTATTGATTAGGAGTTCGGTCCGGGGGAGGAGGGCGGGTAAGTCGTGGTAAGTGTGGAGGGTGAGGACGGGGGCGAAGGGGGTATTTTGCCAACTCTGTTGGAATTGTTCAAGTTTAGTGCGATCGCGCCCAACCACAGCCACCCGTCTACACCCTAATTCTACACAACCCGCCACCACAGCCCGAGCCGCCCCCCCATTGCCTAAAACCACAGGGTACAAGTGCGACCAATCCCGCTCTAAAGATTTTAAAGGGGCAATAAATCCGGTGACATCGGTATTGGTGCCCTGCCATCCTGTGGGACTGTGCCAGACGGTGTTCACCGCGCCAATGGCCTGGGCGACGGGGGATACTTGACTTAATAGGGGAATAATCGCCTGTTTGTGGGGAATAGTGACGCTGAAGCCCACTACACCGATGGCCTGAAAGCCCGCTAAGGCCGTCTCTAAAGCGGCTGGAGGGACGGGGAGGGGTAAATAGACATAATTCAGGTTTAAGTGGGCGATCGCGGCGTTGTGCATCGTGGGGGAGAGAGAATGTTGCACCGGATGGCCAATCACCCCCAACAAGCGAGTCGTTCCAGTAATGGTCAGCATCGGTTATGACTATGAGTGGTCAAATTATCTTATAACAAACCATGACTCAACCCCTTAAACTCCTAATTAGTAACGACGACGGGATTTTTGCCCCCGGAGTCCGTACCCTTGCCAATACCCTCGCCCAAGTGGGGCATCAAGTCACAGTAGTTTGTCCTGACCGGGAACGGTCTGCTACAGGTCACGGTCTGACCATTCATCAGCCTATCCGGGCGAATGTGGTAGAAGGGTTATATACCCCCAGCGTGAAGGCTTGGTCTTGTTCCGGGACTCCCGCCGACTGTGTGAAATTGGGACTGCAAGCCATCCTCTCAGAACGCCCGGATTTCGTCCTTTCGGGCATCAATCAGGGCGCAAATCTTGGCACCGATATTTTATACTCTGGCACCGTTTCGGCGGCAATGGAGGGGCTAATTGATGGCATTCCCAGCATTGCGGTGAGTTTAACCAGTTTCCAATCCCAAGAATTCCCTACAGCGGCCCAGTTTATCCAAGAGTTGTTAGCCAAGTTAGTCCATCATCCCCTAGCGGAGGCGACGTTGTTAAACGTCAATGTTCCAGCACTGCCTCCTGAAGGGGTGGCCGGGGTGAAGATTACCCGGCAAGGTTTACGGCGCTATATTGAGCAGTTTGAGCAGCGTTTAGACCCTAGGGGGAAAAGCTACTATTGGTTAGCGGGGGAGGCTGTAGAGGAGATTGAACAGCCCGATCATGCCCATGTACCCGCTCATATTCTGACCGATGTTCAGGCCATCCGCGATCGCTACATTTCCATCACGCCCTTACAATACAACCTCACCGATGCCCAAAACGTCTCCCCCTTGGAGATCACCGTCCAGCTTGACCCTGCCCATTTGAGCTAGGGAAAATCCGTTATAATAACTTCGCAAAACTTCATACAATCTCTCATTTAATCGCTTTTGGTTATGGCATCAACCTCCAACTTTGTCCCCCAACTCCCCCTTCCCGACATTTTCGGCAAACTGGCTTATCAAACCTTCCAACAGACCAAAAACGCCCTGAGTTTAGCCCACAAAATGGCCGCCAGTCGTTTAACCGAGTGGGTTTTACCGGAATCTTGGCATCAACCCCTACAGGAACTCTCCCCGGAACTATTGTCCCAGTTAAAACAAATGAATGACAACCTCATGGAGCGAGACTGGGAAGACGCACAGGAGGGAGTTTATCCCCAAAGTCTGTTATTTGAGAGTCAGTGGGATGATTTCCTGCGCTACTACCCACAAGTTTGGCTGGAATTAGGGAAAGTGTGGCAACGGTTGCCGAAGAAAAATTATCAACATTTTGACGCAGAGATTGAAACCCAAGGTTATCCGAAATACTACCTCCAGAACTTTCACCATCAACCCAATGGCTATTTAAGCGATCGCTCTGCCGAATTATACGACCTTCAGGTAGAACTACTCTTTAATGGTTGCGCCAACGCCATGCGACGCAGAATTTTAGCCCCCCTCAAGAGCGAGTTAACCGCTAATTTTGCCCACCTACTCCCCCAACAGATTCGAGTCTTAGATGTTGCCTGTGGCACCGGGTACACCCTGCGCGCTTTACGGGCTACCCTACCCAAAGCCTCTTTATTTGGGTTAGATTTATCCCCCGCTTATCTCCGTCGCGCCAATCAACTCCTCTCCCAATTCCCCGGAGAATTGCCCCAATTAGTCCAAGGAAAAGGGGAAGAATTGCCTTATTTAGACCAATATTTTCACGCCGTCACTTCCGTTTTCTTGTTCCATGAATTACCCGGCAAAATCCGTCAACAAGTCATTGAGGAAGCCTTCCGGGTGTTAAAACCCAATGGGGTATTTATTATTTGTGATTCCATGCAAGCCGTAGATCGTCCTGAGTTTACCCCCATGATGGAGAACTTCCCCACCCTCTACCATGAACCCTACTATCGGCATTATATTCATGATGATTTACAACTACGCTTAGAACAAGCCGGGTTTACAGATATTCGCATTGAAAACCATTTAGTGAGTAAATACTGGATTGCTCGTCGTGGCTAATGGGTAATCGGCAACCTTAACAAGTTAGGCTTATGCGCATTTGGACACAACCGCATTTTCCCTATTACCTGACCTTGACGAGAAAACCAAGGGCTTAACTTGTCAAGATTGGGTAATCAATAAATCCCCATTAAAAACCCCAGTCTCAGTTAATCCCTGAAACTGGGGTTTAGAAAAGGCGGCTCAATTAAATCAGCACTTGACTTCAGCTAACCCTACTAAACGATTGCTTAAATCCCACATTTTCTCACCCTTTTCATCATCCCGAGCTTGGCGAGAAACTCGTTGAACAAAAAACTTACCGTCTTTTTTCTGACGGTTTCCCCAACTCCAATAAGCACCAGATTGACAGAACTCCGGATCAATAACAACCGCAGCCACCCGTTCCCCAGCTAACTCCTGAGAAACATAACCCCCAGTAATATTTTTTTGGAACCAAGGGAATAGTTTTTGGAATAAGGGGTAATGATTGCGGAATAAAGGCGTATCCGCTACACATCCCGGATAGAGAGAAGTAAACGTGATCCCCGTCGATTCATGGTAACGGCGATGTAATTCCCGCATCGTTAACACATTACAAACTTTGCTATCTTTATAAGCTTTTACGGGTTCAAACTTTTTCCCATCTGCCATAGTCACCGGGGCTTTAAATCCTTGAGCAAAGCCTTCTAAATTCCCTAAATCAGGACGCGGTGGAATTTTACCCCCTAATTCATCAGGATTATGGGTAACAGTCCCTAAAATGACCATTCTCTTATCCTCACGGGGGGATTTTTTCATATCATCTAAGAGCAAATTACATAAGAGAAAATGGCCTAAATGATTGGTTGTCATGGTTAACTCATAACCATCCAAAGACCAAAGGGGTTCTTTTAACAAGGGCATATAAATTGCCGCGTTACAGACTAAAGCATCTAAGGATCTGCCTGTTTTTCGGAAATCTTGGACAAAACGACGTACACTATCTAAAGAACCCAGATCAATGTGGAGTACAGTGTAGCTATCTTCGGGAATACCCACAGATTGAGCCGCTTTTTTCGTCTTCATCAAATCTCGACAAGCCATAACAACGAACCATCCCCGTTGGACAAAGGCTTTCGAGGCATATAATCCCACACCGGAAGAAGTTCCTGTAATAACAACTGTTGGTTTTTCGTTGGCAATCATAGTCTATTTCCTCTCCATAGCTCACGAATACTATCAATCCGTCTTCTAGGATCTCATAATCTACAAAGTCTGGATAACCCTTGACTTGTTTTGTTACAAAATCGCAATATGCTACGGGATTATTTGTAAAGTAATGTATAGCTTGACGTGCAGGAAGGGTAAAGAAGCACCCAGAAATACGGTATTTCTACATGAATAGATCCGTGAAGTTAAGTTTACCGAGGGGGGGACACCCTATCACAAAACAAAGAAAAATATTACCTAGGTTTAATTGACAGTGAACTACCCCGCCCACAAGGGGACGGGGCTTCCCAACTCAACAGCAACCGCCTCTACGGATGACTTACGCCCCCGCTTTGGTCTTACATTGCCTCCTTGGGCAGTATCGCTGGTTCCCAACGATAATATTCGTAAGCCTTCATCTCGAATATTGATAGCTGCATTTACGTCTCTGTCATGTTGGGTTTTGCAATTGGGGCATTCCCAACTACGAACATCAAGAGGCAGACTATCAATCTGATTGAGGCATACATGACAAGTCTTACTGGACGGGAAAAACCGACCAATTTCTAGATAGGTTTTCCCGTCTTTTTCAGCCTTGTACTTTAACTGTCTGGTGAATTCTGACCATCCACAATCTGAAATCGCTTTGGCTAGATTGTGGTTTTTCACCATGTTTTTGACTGACAGGTCTTCCACAACGATGACTTGATTTTCGTTCACCAATTTGCGGGAGAGTTTGTGCTGGAAGTCTTTGCGAGTGTTAGCAATCCGCTCATGCACTCGCGCTACAATACGTCTTGCTTTAGCCCGACGCTTTGAACCCTTCTGTTTACGAGATAACTTTTGCTGCTTGCGTTTCAGGTTTTTCTCTCTCTTCTTGAGCGGTTTGGGATTATCAAATTTAGAACCATCAGACGTAATGGCAAAATGGGCTAACCCTAGGTCAATCCCAACCGCTTTACCTTGGCTGCTTATTTCAGGTTTAGGTAGTCCATCGTCAAAAAGCAAAGAGGCGGAGTATTTGCCCGTCCTACTCATGCTGACGGTAACGGTCTTCAGCTTACCATCGAAAACACGATGAAATTTTGCTTTGACATCACCGATTTTAGGCAATTTAATCGCTTTATCCAACAACTTGACGTGCTGCGGATACTGGATTGATTGCTTACCATGCTTGCTCTTGAAGTTGGGATATTGAGCTCTTCCCTCAAAGAAGCTGATAAACGCCCTGAGAAAGATTCAGGGATACAGACTGGAGAACTTGGGAATAACATTGGGCCAACCAAGGAAACTCCTTTTTGAGTGCTGGTAAGCGGTCGTTATACCCCTGTCTTGACAGTCCCTTCCCGGTTGCTTTGTAGGTTTCATTGTTCAGGTTTAGAGCGTAGTTCCACCACCACCTAGCACAGCCAAACGCCTTTGACAAGGCTACTTGCTGCTCAGTGGTTGGATAGATTCTGACCTTAACAACACTTCTCATTCTCCAAGTTTAACACAAAAAGGATTAATGGCAAGACCGATAGATTATTGTCAATCTGCGCGGCATTGAACCGCTTGATTGACTGGCCTTTCATCCCCACCCACGAGGGGATGGGGAGTTCCCGGCAATCTTTTTAAAAGGGAACAGGGAACGGGGAATAGATCATCTAAAACTGGCACAAGGGCCTATTCCCAACTCCCGATTCCCGACTCTCAAACTTATTCAGCAAGCCCTAGGGACTTCACTCATATAACCAGGGTTTTTGGGTGGGAGTCCAATTGACTAACTCACTATCGGTAAACCAGAGACTAATTTCACGTTGGGCGGTTTCAATGGCATCAGAACCGTGGATTAAGTTACGACCCACATCCATTCCATAATCTCCCCGTAGAGTACCCGGTTCGGCGTTGAGGGGGTTGGTTGCCCCGATAATTTTCCGCGCCGAAGCCACTACGCCCTCTCCTTCCCAAACCATCGCCACTACAGGACTAGATGTAATAAACTCAACTAAACCTTGGAAAAAGGGGCGTTCTTTATGAACATCGTAGTGTTGTTCTGCTAGTTCTTTAGAAACTGCCATAAACTTCAGCCCCACGAGGGTAAAGCCTTTGGCTTCAAAGCGTTTGATAATCTCCCCGATTAATCCTCGTTGTACACCGTCCGGTTTAATCATCAAAAATGTCCGTTCCAAGCTAACCTCCTGCTGTTGGCTGATCAATGAATTGATACAGAAGACAGATTAGCTCAGAACGGGTACGGGAGGATAGGGGAAGGCGTACAATTTCTGATCCAAAGGTAGTCCCGTTTCCTCGACTGTTTTAGTGCGCCCTAATTTCCTCCTTAGAGATAACGCTTGATCGTATCGTACCGATCATCTAAGGGGGTTTCCTCAAATTTCTTGAGGTGTTTTCGCCACTTGTTCAACCAATCCGCTAAATGTTCTTCACCGGACTGATGCTGTGCGATCGCCTCCTGAAACTGGGGGTAGAAGGCCGCAAACCTTACATAGTCATCAATATCTGCGCCCGTTAGATTAAAGCCCCAAGCTTGGGCGATGTTGGCTACACCATCGCGATTCGCTGGACAAGGGGGTTTTAATTGGTCTTGCAGAGTGGGGTCGTCACAGACTTTTTGAAAAAAGCCGATTATATCTTCTCGCTGAGACATTACGCCATCATTTGAATCTACCATATCTTATTGTACTGGAAGGGAATGACTGTTCTGGAAAAACTCCGACCTTGCTTTTACAAAACTTATCTGTTGATTAACCATCAAGAGGTTGTAATCCTGATCCGACTGGAGCAATAGAATTTAAGATTAATTTGGGATGATCCGCTAAAACCTGATGGAGATTCCATTCATTGCGGAACAGGAGAACCGGGCGATTCCAACTGTCTTTAACGGTAATGGTATTAAATAACCGTCCCACTTTGTCGAGGGCTTCCCACCCCCCCTCAACCCAACGGGCGACATTATAGGACAAGGGTTCTAAGTGGGTTTCTACCCCGTACTCGTTCAACATCCGAAACTGGACGACTTCAAACTGTAATTGTCCCACGGCTGCGAGGATGGGATCCCGTCGGAAATCGTCGGTGGAGTACATAATTTGAACGGCCCCCTCTTCCCGTAACTGGGTAATCCCTTTATGAAACTGTTTAAATTTGGAGGGGTTGGGGTTTTTTAGGTAAGCGAACATTTCGGGGGAAAAACAAGGAATCCCTTCATACTCTAGGGCTTTACCGTTATAAATGGTGTCCCCAATGGCAAAGACTCCGGGGTTATTTAAACCAATCACATCGCCGGGATAGGCTTCTTCGAGGGACTCACGACCTTGGGCAAAGAGTTTTTGCGGTCGGGAGAGACGGACGTTTTTTCCGGTGCGGGCATGACTCACGGTCATATCTTTTTCAAATTTCCCGGTACAAACCCGAACAAAGGCCACCCGGTCGCGGTGTTTGGGGTCCATATTGGCTTGTAATTTGAACACAAACCCGGTGAAGTCGGGATAGGTGGGGGGGATGTCACCGAGGGAGGAATGGCGGGATTCGGGCTTTAAGGCGTGCTGGAGGAAGGATTGTAAGAAGAGTTCCACGCCGAAATTAGTCATGGCGCTGCCGAAATAGATGGGGGTCATTTTCCCGGCGTGAACTTGGGCTAGGTCGAAATCATGGGCGATTTCGTCGAGGATTTCTAATTCTTCTTTAA
The DNA here is from genome assembly GCF_000314005.1 of Spirulina subsalsa PCC 9445. NCBI lineage: Bacteria > Bacillati > Cyanobacteriota > Cyanophyceae > Spirulinales > Spirulinaceae > Spirulina > Spirulina subsalsa. Next base: position 114,339 of record NZ_JH980292.1, on the reverse strand, counting down.
GTTGATAGTAGAGGTCTTGGTCTAATAAGTCCTCAAGGCGAGGATCTCCAAGTTTAATGGTGGTATCAAGGGCGGCTTTGCTGCCATGAGAACGCCGCTCAAACAGGTGTATGCTTTGGGTGGCACGGTCATAGACTCCTTGAAAGCGATCGCCCATGCCAATGGGATAATTCATGGCATAGGTTTTTAAGCCCAGTTCTTGTTCAATTTCGTCCAATAATTCTAAGGGTTCTCGTCCCGGACGGTCTAATTTATTGATAAAGGTGAAAATGGGGAGCGATCGCATTTTACACACTTCAAACAGTTTGCGCGTTTGCGGTTCCAACCCCTTAGCCGCATCAATCAGCATCACCGCATTATCGGCCGCCGCCAAGGTGCGGTAAGTATCCTCACTAAAATCTTGGTGTCCGGGAGTATCGAGCAAATTAATCTGATACCCGTCATACTCAAACTGAAGCACCGTCGAAGTAATGGAGATTCCCCGTTGTTGTTCCATTGCCATCCAGTCCGAGGTCACTTTTCGTTGATCTCGTCGGGATTTCACTGCTCCAGCTTCATGAATGGCTCCACCGTATAACAGAAGTTTCTCGGTCAGGGTAGTTTTCCCGGCGTCGGGGTGGGAAATAATGGCGAAATTACGGCGAATATTGACCGCTTGTTCTAATTCAGTTAACAATTCTGTGGACATGAATGCTCGGCAATGGAAAGGCTGTTTTCTATTCTAAGGGATCAGGCTAGGGAATTAATAATCACCGTTCACTCTCCCCAAACACATCCTCTTCTTGACCGACCCACCATTCCCCTAAATTCATTAAATCTTGGTGAATATCGGCCAAACGGATCCCGTACTCCTCGGCAGAAATTTGATCCTGTATCTCCTGCAATTTCCTTAAACGCAATTGCACTAACAACCAGGGCTTAAACTGGCTGTTGGTGGTTTCTAGGTATTGTGCTAGTGCTTCACTGTCCAAGGGAGTCTCCCTCAATCAACCCGATGCCCCGTATTTTACAACCCCTTCACGAATGGGCGGAATGAATAAAATGCCCAAGTATAATAAAGTGCGGTGATCTATCGTGAGATAGTCACCCGGATGCACTGTTAAGAGGAGAAAGGAACATGGAAACGTTAGCCTACAATCATAGCTATGCTCTCCATGAGGCCATGACGGATCTCGACTATGATTTTTCAAGTTTCCAAGAGTGGCGAACACTGAAAACTCTCTCATCGGTCGCTTGGTTGAGTGCCATGGGGGTCGTTCTCTTGGGGGGTTTACTCAGTGCCACCTCTCCGGTTTATGCGCAAATCTTGAAGCGGGGGATGGCAGGGGAAGCGGTGGCTGAGGTGCAAACGTTATTGAGAAATCGAGGCTATTCCATCTTGTATGGGGTCAATGGGGCAGGACGGGGACAATTTGGCCCCCAAACTGAACAGGCGGTACGACAGTTTCAAGGCAGTGTTGGGTTGCCTGTGGATGGCATTGTTGGCCCCAATACCCTAACGGCGCTGCGCAGTGGCACCGGAGGCAGCACTCCCCAAGGGGCAACGTCTTCTGATTCGGGTTTATTGGTTTTGGGGTCAAGAGGGGATCGGGTGGCTGAGGTGCAAACGTTGTTAAGAAATTGGGGGTATGACATTCCCTATGGGGTCAATGGGGAAATGCGCGGGGTGTTTACAGATGCGACTTTACAGGCAGTTCGTCAGTTCCAGTCCCGCATGGGTTTAATGGTTGATGGCATTGTGGGGCCGCAAACGATAGCGGCTTTACGGGGGGGACAAGGGGGTTCTTCTGCGGTGGATAAGGCGGGGATGGGGACTGAGGGCAATTATATTGTGGTGACGAATGGCAATCGTTTAAATGTGCGCAGTGGACCGGGGATGAATTATCCGGTTGTGCGATCGCTCCCTGACGGCACCCCCATTATGGTGGCCAGTGTCCCTAACCCCAATTGGGCGCAAATTGCCCCCGGACAATTCGTTTCTACGGGCTTTATTCGCCAGCGCTAAATTGCCCCAAATTGAATCATTCCTGCCTGAAATCCGGTTTCTTGTCCCAGGGCGCGAAGAAGTGCCATCTGACCCCTAGAAACCGGGTTTTTAAGGTCTTGGGTTGCTTTTTTAATACTTTTGTATTAAAGTACAAAGTAACCTTACGCCTTCAGTGTAGCATGAAATCCTCATCTCGACCCCCTCAATCCTCAAATTACCGTCATCTGGTTTGTTTAGCTGGGGGAAATCCTCCCTCTATCCCAGATTCTCAATCGGTTTCCAATGCAGCTGTTCCCAAAACTCTGTTAAAAACGACCCTCACCCCAGCAGAAGAGTTTGAGGTGAGGTTGAAGCGTTTAGAAATGCAAGGCCAACGGATTAATACCTTAGCGGAACAATTAGCGAGGGCTTTGCTAGACTTTAAAGAGTTGGCCACCCAAATCAACCAAACCAACTACACCACCCGCCAAGGGCAGAATGACCCCCAACAGCCTAATCCCATTTGTCAGTACGAAGTGGTGACGGTGCCCTATGTTTACCCCACCCCCCAAGGGGCTTTACGGCTAACCTCTCGTCCCTTGGATTTGTTGGAGGCTGAACGAGAAGCGCATTTTTTGGCGATCGCACTCCGTCAGCGCCGCAACCGTTTGTCTCCTCACGCCTAAGTATTAATTCTCAGAATGGTACAACAAGTTACAGAATCACACCTAAGCCTAAAGCATACTAAGTGTCATTCGTAAATATTAGGGTATAATCAAAACCTAGCTTTTTCGGTTCAGCTTGTTAACTCGGTTCTCTTGGGCTTGATTCTCTAAAAATTAGATACTACAGAGATTCTATTCCAGGATTAAGTTTTGAGAATGTTCTCTAGGAAATGTTGTGTATGGAAACCCACTTACTAGCAGCATTAGCACCCATCAGACGACAGTTAAAATTAATTGCTTGTTTGATGCTCTCCATCGTTTTTGTTTGGGTAGCCGTTTTAATCAATTTCTTGCCCACCCACTCCGTTACTACTTTTGAGGAATTGCCCTTTGTTGTTTCTGTTGAACCGTCTTAGGGAATGGGCAAGAGGCAAGAAGCCCTAATTATCAATTATCAATACTCCATTCCCCCACACCCCACACCCCACACACTTAAAACTGTCCTAAGCTGAATAAGAAGGAACAAGGCAGCGAAATTTCAGCAAAACGGCTACCCCGAGAACTCGGATAAATTTGTTAGAGTCGAGGGTGAACCCATTGCAAGGAGTGTGACTAAGCTTGATGGGACAAGAGCGAACCATTGGGGATCTTTTATGTTCGGCACGGCAAGGATTAACCCCTGAAACCTGGGAAAATTATCTCGCTACGCTGGTTGAGGTACAGCACCACTTGCTGTTCGCTCAAGGGGTGAAACAGGTTTATGGGCAGGTTTTAGCTAAATTAGGCCAAGGAAGTGGCGCGGATGGGGCTTATTGGTTAGAACGCGGCTGTGATGGGGCTTCCGGGATGGCAGTTCAGGCGGTGTGGTGGCGGGAGTCGAAGGTGTCTCACCCGTTGTTTCCCCACAGTGAGGCCTGGCGGTGTCTGGGGGCTTGGTTTGGGCCATTGGAAAGGGGCCAGGTGGTGGTGAAACACCGTGAGGATTTAACCCCCGCCGAACAAGCCCTCTGGGACGGTTATCATATCCAAAGTTTCCTAGCGCTTCCGTTGTGGTATCAGGGGCGTTTACTGGGTATGGTGGGGTTAGAACGTCATCAGGGGGCTACACCTTGGCAGGAGGGGGAAATTGAACTGTTGGGAATTGCCATGAGTGCGATCGCCTGCCAACTGCACCAACAGCACCAACCGCTGGACAGTTCCCCAGTTTCAGACTCCCAACCTTCTCTATTTCATCCCATCCCCGAGGGCAATTTCCAAACATCCCCCGCCGGTCATTATTTAAAAGTTAACCCGGCTTTTGTCAATTTGATTGGCTACAATTCCCCCGAGGAATTTCTCCGCCAAGTTCGGTATCCTCAATGTTTGTATGTGAATCCCCAACGATATCTAGACTATCGCCGCCAACTACAACAGGAGGACTTTCTCAGTGATTTTGAATACTGCATCTATCACCGCAATGGAACCCGTCTATGGTTGTCGGAAAATGTTCATGGGGTGCGGGATGAACAGGGACAACTGCTGTATTACGACAGCACCGTAGTTAATATTACAGAACGGCGACAAATTCAATCCCAACTAGAATATTATGCCAGCCATGACCCCCTCACCGGATTAATGAATCTCAGCGCGTTTGTCTCTCAACTGACCAACGCCTTAGAACAGGTGAAATCGGCTCAAAATGAGTTTTTTGTCGTGTTATTAATTGATTTGAAACGCTTTCAGGTGATTAATCAGAGTTTAGGTCATTTAATCGGGGATCAACTGTTGATTGAATTGGCCTATCGTTTAGAAATGTATGTGGGAAGTTATGGCAGGGTGGCGCGTTTAGGAGGGGATGAATTTGCCGTTTTATTAGACCAAGTGAACGACTATGAGGAAGTGGGCGAACTGGTAGATAATTTAGAGGAAGGGTTTGCGGATCCCTTCTGGATTCAAGGTCATGAGATTTTTGTCACGGGGAGCATTGGGATTGTGCGATCGCACCGAGAATCCACCGGAGAACTCTACGACAGTCCAGAACAACTCCTGCGCAACGCTTACCGGGCTATTGAACAAGCCAAACGTCAGGGAGGCTATACCGCCAAACTCTTTGACAGCACCCTGCACCCCCTCCTCCCCGACGAACTCAAATTAGAAATTGCCCTACGAAAAGCCCTCGACAATCAAGAATTTGTCATCTATTTTCAACCGATTATTTCGATTCAAAAACCGGAACTCTACGGTTTTGAAGTCCTCGTCCGTTGGCAACATCCCCAACAAGGCATCATCCCCCCCCAAGACTTTATCCCCCTCGCAGAAGAAACCGGATTAATCATCCCTTTAGGCGACTGGGTACTCTATCAAGCTTGTCAACAAGTACAAAATTGGTCTAAACAAGGGGTGATTCCAGAACATACCAATCTCAGCGTTAATCTGGCCGGACAACAGTTTTTTGTTCCCGATTTAGTCCCCCGCATCCGCGAAATTTTGCACCAAACCGGATTAGCCCCCTCTCGTTTGCGCTTAGAAATCACCGAAGGGGTGATCATGTCCAATGAACAGGCCATTGAGCGCCTCCAGCAACTAAAAGCGTTAGGTGTTGGGGTAGGAATTGATGATTTCGGCACGGGTTATTCTTCCTTAAGTCGTTTACAAGCTTTTCCCTTAGATACATTAAAAATCGACCGTTCGTTTATTTGGAATATGACCTCACAACAGGAGGAAGAAATCGTTAAAGGTATTATTAACTTAGGCTTAGGATTAGGCTTGAATTTAGTTGCAGAAGGCATTGAAACAGCCGATCAACTGGAATCTCTGCAAGCGTTAGGCTGTCAGTATGGCCAAGGCTATTGGTTCGCAAAACCCCTAAGTGTGGGGGCAGTAGAACAATGGTTAGAGCAGTTTAATTTGAATTAAATTAAAGTACCCGATGCTAGCCATCTGTAGCTATAAGACCCTAGTTATTCATTTTACTTTGAATCCTTTGACAAAAACCCAAAAAACTTTGAAACGTTTGTAAATGTGTTGGATTTGTTAGAGTCCGGTTTTGTAGTTGTTCTAAATAATGTCTTTCTCGCGCCTCTCCTGGCGATTTTTTTGTATAAAATATCTGTTTTGCCCGGAAAATTTCTTTTAAATATTCGCCGTGAAAATCGGCATGATTTCTCATAGTATAACATCCCATTGCTTCAGGATCAGCCACAGAAACATCATAATAGTCAACATACTCAGATAAAGGAGAGGCTAAGGGTTGTCTTGAATCAAAGATCCTTCTATTCCCCAGCAACCATGTCTCAATACAACGATTTTGTACAATAATTTCTAGCTTCGTCTTACCTAAATTGAGGTCTTTTTTTTGGATAAAATTCCTAATGTAATTGACCCTTTCGCTGACCGTTTCTTCATCACAATCTACACATAACACTAAATAATCATAACGATTTGTTTCTTGAATCTTATCAATAGCATTATCCAAGCCATCATATAATAGTGTGGGATAACCTTCCCCACTGATTAAATAATAATTATTGTGTTCTACTTGATCATGATATTTGACGCGGACTAAATTAGGCAACAAATATTTTAGCCATCTAGGGTAAATTTTCCTCTCCGTACTATTGCCCTCAACTAAAAAGTAAAGATTCATCACTCTTCCTCATCCTGATCATCATCTTTAAGCAAATTAATTAAATCAATAAAAGCCTTCTGTCGTGAGGCAGAAATATGAAAATCTGCCGCATCTTTAACCGTTACTAAACTACCCTGGCGAGTCACAATTTTCCAATAGACAGGACTCACATTATTAATAATGTAAGGATGATGGCTGGTGATGATAAATTGTGTTTGAGGATTATGCAATAATAACTCTATCACACTATCAATACAGTTCACCCCCAAACTATTTTCAAATTCGTCAATCAAAATCACACAATCATCCGGGGATAAGTATAACTGACTAATATACATTAATGTTTTGAACATCCCGGATGATATATTATCTTGTCTAATCCAATTCTCGATCTGTTTCTCTTTGATTTTGATTAAAATAGATTCTCGTAAAAAATCTGCAATTTCTAAAGGAAGTTCATCCTCTTGAAATGGCTCAATTTTAATGTCCTCAACTTGATCAAAAATCTCGATAAACACAGACTTTATTTGCTGAAAAATTTCTGGCAGATATCGATACACTAACGCTAATTTAATCAGCAACGGTAATTCTGCATTTTTAATCTGTTGCACATCACAATTTACATATTTCTGTAAAATCTGACGCGGTAGCCTTAATATACTGGTCGGATGTATAGATTGACTCGATTCTGATTCTATAATCTTATCAAATTCCTTTTGCACCGGATTCAGGTCTTCCTCTTCGCTTAAAAGTTCAATGATACTTTTAAAAGGCGACAGCTTGGGGGTGGACTGATTTTTAAAAAATATACCCTTCTCTTGAGTTCTTTCTACAATGTTCTGGTGATCTCTTTCCACATACTCATAAAGAATCCTACATTCTTCTTCGTCAGAATCGGATCTCACAATGAGGTGATTTGGCTTAGTTTCAAATTTGCCACGCCAACGATATAAAGAATGATTCTCGGTTAAAAATTCTACATCCCAATAAACTCCATTCAGAGACTCCCCATTAGCAACCGCTTTCAGGCGATTAATCGCTCTTAAAATCTGTGTTTTACCCGCCCCTGAGACACCCACTAATAAATTAAGATTGGGCAAAAATTCAATAGAATTGAGTTTCCATTGATATTCCTCATCTCCATAGCAAAGTTTTTTAATTTTCATAATTATAGATAAATTAGATTTATTTGGTGTAACCTTTTATTCTACCACAAAACTTAATTCAATCACTATCTTTCCCCCAAAAATTACAGCAGACTCTGAGCAAATCGAACAAATCTGATTAGAATAGAATGCGACCTTAATGTTCTGAATAGATTATGCTCAAAAAATACTTCGGTCTAGCGTTGGCCGTATGCCTGTTTCTCAGCACGTGGGGAATCGCCCAATCTCAGGCCACCCTTTCACCCAGTCTAGGCGAACAAATGGCACAGTTACACCAAGGCGATCGCCCCATTCCCACTCCCCTAGTCGCCCAAGCGCCTAGAATGCCCATCCAGTCGGAAATGGTGACTTATGGGACAGTGGAGGAAAAACCGTTAATGGGCTATCTGGCCGCCCCCACAGACTACAGTGAGGACTTACCCGCAATTATTGTGATTCACGAGTGGTGGGGCTTAAACGACAATATTAAGATGATGAGCGATCGCCTGGCCGGAGAAGGGTATCGCGTGTTAGCGGTGGATCTCTACGGAGGAGAAACGGCAGATAATCCCGAGGCCGCCCTACAATTGGTCACAAATGCTAACAATAATCCTGAACAATTGTTAGATAATCTCGCCCTCGCTTATCACTACTTGAAAACAGAACACAATGCCCCAAAAGTTGCCAGTTTAGGCTGGTGTTTTGGGGGGCGTTGGTCTTTAAATACCGGCCTGCTATTACCAGATCAATTAGATGCCGTGGTCATCTATTATGGGGGCGGTATGGAGACAGATCCCGAACGATTAAAAACTCTAGAAATGCCCATTTTAGGGATTTTTGGCGAACTGGATCAAAACCCCTCAGTGGAAACGGTGCGAGAATTTGAAGCCACCTTACAAGCGTTAGGGAAAACCGCAGAAATCCATATCTATAAAGGGGCAGATCATGCCTTTGCCAATCCATCCGGCACTCGTTATAATGCTAAAGCGGCCGCCGATGCTTGGGAAAAAACGATTGATTTTCTCAACCGTTTTTTAAAGGGTCAAGAATCTAGTACATCTAACAGCGAAGCATAACGCATCTGATCCAATTCTTGGATTAGTTTACAGAGGTTTTGTAATTCTTGGGAGTAGTATTGGAACTGGTCAGCATCTTGCACCGGATCGAGTTTTTTTAACTGCTCTAAACAGTGGCGGCGCGTCTTTTCGTAGGTTACACGCTGAAGAGAGGCGATCGCCGCCCGAATCAACAAAGGGGCGCGGAGAATCTCGTGGGGCTGGTTTTCGTCTAAATACAACAAGGGCAAAACGGCATTCATTTCTGTAGAATGGGTGGCGCTTAACTGGCGTAAATGTTTGAGTAACTCTTGAGGATGGACGGTTTCTGCTTCTAGGATTTTGCGCCATAAAAAACGATGGGGCGCAAGGCTAAAAATTAGATCATTCTCTTCTAATTGTTCGACAATTTCCTCCCGATGGTGGGGGCAGTGGAGATAAATCAACAGCAGGATAAATTCTGCCCGATTCAGTAAATTTTTCTCGCTGTCAAGTCTAGGAATTCCTTGATCGGGCTGATTAAATTTACGCTTAGGTCGTCGCAATTGGGCTTGCAAGTTCTGACTATAACTGCTGACTAAGGAACTATTCCCCTGACTCAACAGTTGGGCGCAATAATTCACATAGTAGGTGCGTTTATTGACATCCTCTAAATGGTTTAACAGTTTGACCATTTCTTTAGAAACTTGTTCAAACTGATTCGCTTGATTGAGGTCTTTATTCACCAATAACTGTTCAATTTGCCAATCAATCCATAAGGGGGCTGTTTCTAGTTTTTGCAGATAAATATTAGCCGCGTCAGCACTGGATTTTAGAAACTCATCCGCATCTTTACCTCCCGGTAAATTAAAGACTCTTAACTGTACTTGCCCGGAATAAACTAAGGGGGCAATTTCTTCAATAGCCCGCCGTGTCGCTTTTGTTCCTGCTGCATCGGCATCAAAGTTTAAAATCACCTGTTTGGATTCGGTATAGCGCAAAATCCGTTTCAGTTGATCGGGGGTGAAAGCGGTTCCCAAGGACGCGACAACGGGGGTAATTCCGGCCGCGTGGAGGGCGATCGCATCAAAATAGCCCTCTACCACCACCACCCGATCCTGTTTGCTAATTTCAGCCTTAGCTTGATCTAACGCAAAGAGGGTTTTTCCTTTACTAAATAAGGGGGTTTCCGGGGAGTTTAAATATTTGGGTTCATCATTGCCTAATGTCCGACTACCAAAGGCAATGACACGCCCTTGAGCATCACAAATGGGAATCATCAGGCGATCGCGAAAATAATCATAATAACTATCCCCATTTTTTCGCGGTTTAATCAATCCCACTTGTTCTACTAAGCTAGAAGAAAAGCGTTTTGCATCGACTAAGTACCGATAGAGGGTTTCCCAGCCTGTGGGAGCATATCCTAACCCAAATTTTTGAATTGTAGCCTCACTCAGTTGACGTTTTTTCCGTAAATAATCCCAAGCGGTTTCTCCTTGGGATTGTCGTAAAGCGTGTTGAAAAAAACTGTTAGCAATAGCCGCGATTTCATAGAGTTGTTCCCGTACCGAAATTTCTCGCTGTAAGGCTTGACTTTCTTCCGGGGAGTTCATCTTAACCGGAATCTGATACCGTTGGGCAAGTTCTAATACTACCTCGGCAAAGGATTGTTTCCCCAACTCCATCAAAAACTTAACCCCACTTCCCCCCATGCCACAGCCAAAACAATAAAACATTTGTTTACTGGGACTAACCGTAAAGCTAGGGGTTTTTTCCTCATGAAAAGGACACAAGCCTACGAAGTCTTTTCCCCGTTTCCGCAAGACGACCTGTTCTGCTACAATTTCCACAATATCGACTCGTTCTGTAACAGCATCAATGGTGTCTTTATGAATGCGAGGTAGGTTCATTGAAGGTTTCTATTGAGGGCGTCTAGGGTTCGTCTGGTGTAGAAATTACAGTTCTATTCTACCTTGCTTGATTTGTTAAGAAATTTTAAATTAAGAAATGTAAATTTTTCTGGACAAGATCCGGGGGTTCTGGGATGATTTTTTTATAAAAGTTTTTTCATAATGGGAGTGGTTGCACTAATTTTAAAAACCCACACATTCCCATTATCTAGGATATCATCTAAAAAGTCAAAAGTCAAGCCGCGAAACCCCTTTTCACCCAATCTACTTTATTCATTTGTTATACTGTCATGAGTGCAATTCTGCACAATGTCGTAATCTGTAGTTTTCACGATGAAATTGCAAGTATCTCCTTTACTCATCGCCCTGCTTTCCACGAAAGTGGGGGCTTTAATGCTAACTCCGGTTCAGGTGGGGGCGATTCTGCCTCAAGAGACTCAGATCAATGGGGGCGAGTCTAAGGTAACCATTGAAGTGACGAGAGTTGAAGTCGATTCACCCTCAGAATTCCAGGCCCAAAGGCAATTCCAAGCCCAAAGACAACGCAGGGGCGACCAAGATTATGATTCTAACCGGGATTTCGATACGAACCAAGATTATGATGGAGGTTTCAGAAGAAGACGCCGTTAATTCATGGGAACGCATAGAAACGGGGGATGATTCCCCCGGTTGCTGTGAACGATAGACATGACAGAAATTTTAGCGAACTTAATCACGCCTCTGACAGTGGAAACCTTTGTTGGGGAAATCTGGACTCAAAAAGCGGTTTATCTTCCGGCCTTGCACCCCCAACGGTTTCAGGAACTTTTCGCTTGGGAGGACTTAAACCATTTATTGAACTTTCATCCGTTAAATAATCCAGACTTGCGCTTTCATCAGGGGGGGCAGAGTTGGCCTGATGTACCCGTGAAACAAGGGCGCGATTCTCGTACCGAGACGCTTCGCCATCGCCTGAAACAGGGAGCCACCCTGATCCTCAACCAAGTCCACCAACGGCATCCCCCCCTAGCCCAATGGACTGCTGCCCTCCAGAGGGATCTGGGGCATCCCGTCCAAGTGAATCTTTATCTTTCCCCTCCCCATCAACAAGGATTTAACTGTCACTACGACACCCATGAGGTGTTTATTTTGCAACTTGACGGGGAGAAAGAGTGGTTGATTTACGATCCAACCGTTGCCTATCCCACCTCAGAGACACGCCAAGATAGCGACTTACCCCCAGAAACGCCCCCTTACTGGCAGGGGGTTTTAAAACCGGGGGATGTGCTGTATATTCCTCGGGGGCATTGGCACTATGCGATCGCCCTAGAACAATATTCCTTACACTTAACCGTCGGAGTATCCAGTCCCACAGGTTTAGACTGGTTAGAATGGGCGATCGCCCAACTGCAAAAACAACCCCAATGGCGGCAAAACCTCCCCCTCCTCCACCTCGATTCCCAATCCCTAGAGCAATCCTTACATCACCTAGGCACCGCCCTCACTCAATGGATCACCTCAGACCAAACCCTGCAAGCCTATCGACAGCACCTGCAACACCAACAGCCCCCCCTCCCCCTCCAACTTCCCCAACAACTCCATCCCACCCTAGACCCCTCAGAATGGTCCCTCGACACCCACTTTCAACCCTCCCCCCTACACCGTCCCCAGATCCTCGGCAGCGAAGCAGAAGGCTGGGAAATTGATTTCGCCAACCGTCATATTACCCTGCAAGGTCTATCCCCGGCCGCCCTCGCTTGCCTATTCAACCCCCAAGGGTTCACCCTCTCAGAGTTAGCCGAAACAGCCCCCACCCTAAGCTTAGACGATGCCCTCAAGATCATTGCCCGCTTAGTGCAGGAAGGGGTTTTATCCATTAACAGCCAATTCTCCCACTAACCACCCCCCAAACTGTTGGAGAAACACCAACAAACCCGCCCGATCTCCCGTCGGGTTTAAAGCCAATTGTAGGGCTAAATTCATCCCTCGGGCTTGTTGGGGGTAATACACCCCAAACCGCGCTGCACATAGCCCTAAATCCCGCGTAAACTGCCCCTCCGCCTCCATCACCCCTTCAAACCCCGCCCGCACCAAACGACGGCAAATCCAACGGCATCGAGACAAGGTACAAGTCGGAGATTGACGTAAGTCACTGGTTGCCCGTTTTAAATCTTCTTCTAGAGTGGGGAGATAATGCCACAAAGCGCGACCCACCTTGACCCGGGGTAAGTGAGGGATTACATCTTCCCCCCAGAGATTGAGGCCTTGAGTCCCCAACAACGTCGCCCAGTCTCCTTGAAGGTCATCTAGAGTTAAGGGCAGAATTTCCACCTTGGGGCAGAATAAATAGCGTCGGCTGAGTTTTTGACCTAGGGCGAAGAGTTTTTGAGTCGTCACGTCATCCAGAGGCTGATCCGTTAGCACGATTCCATCCAAATCCGATAACCCTTGCACAGCGCGACCTCGGGGGATAGAACCCCGAAGATAGAGACTATGGAGGCGATCGCCCAAACCCACCACACAGCCTTCTATCCATTCTTCCACCAAAGGCAGCCAGGGATCCTGAATCAAAGACCCTTGGCAATCGTTAATCAGGTAGCCCTCCTCAGTGAGCGGCCAAAAGCGACCAAAATTCAGATTCAAAGCTCGGTGTAGAATAGGTGACATGGGTTTAGGGTGGCGGTGGAAAGTGTCTTTTTGCCCTGAAACAAAAACCTATGTTTCAGGGTTCAAATAGCGCGAGAAAGAATTTTAAAGGCTCTAAATCTGGATGCTCCAAATTCCAGATATGGATTTTGTTTTTCATGATATATTCCAAATTTCCATAGCTGCATTTTTTCCCTGCTTGACTGCGTTCCTCATAGTTACAGGTATCATATCTTAAATAATTTTCATCACTTTTACTTTCAACAATCAGCAAGTTTGTCATTTTAAAATTAACTCAACAACAACTTAAATTTCTCCACGAATAGGCTGATTATGTTTTAAATCATATTGTAATAATTCAAAATCTCGTTGAATGGATACAATCTGATTATTTCGAGGATCACGAGTTAATTCAAAATAAGTTCCTTGGTCTTGATAGTCCCCATCATTCCCCAGTTCAGCAAATGCCCGAATCATCTCTAAACTGTGAGTTGTGGCAAAGACTTGAGTATTGAGTTTTTGGGATAAGCGAAATAAGGTTTTCCAAAAGTCAACTTGGCTGGTATAGTGTAAGCCATTTTCCACTTCATCAATTAATAAAATGCCGTGATTGCTGTTAATCATGGTCAAGGTAATGGCAGCAATCCGATTGATGGCATCTCCAAACAAAGAAATAGGTAAGCGTTTTTCCTGTTTTCGGGTTAAATATAACGTCGGTTCAACCAGAGAAAACGTTTCGACCTTTTCAATATTGGGATCAAGCAACTGAAAAGCTTTGATCACATCTCCCTCTTTTTCTTCAAAACGGGCTTTATCATATTGTTTCGCCAGTTCTTCATTAGAAATGCGCAAAAATGAGGGGATAAAGCAACTGTGATAGCTATTATCTTTAAGTCCTAATGCCACCACTCCATTAGAAGTGGCAACAACAGCACTTTTGGCAATATTATTTTGAGTGGGAGCATCACCATTCCCTAAATCATGTTCAACCTGAATTTGTAGAACTGACAGCAAAGAATTACTTTTAGTCAGTAATTTAAGGAATTTGGGCTGACTCTCAGATTCTTCTAAAATATCGGCCATCTCTGGACTTAATACAGCTGAATAAGTCCGAGAGTTGGGGAATCGGGAGTCGGGAGTCGGGAGTCGGGAGTCGGGAATAGGCAATCGTGCCAGTTTTAGATGATCTGTTCCCTGTTAAGAGTTCCCTGTTCCCTTGTTGAGCCTAGCATAGGCGTGTTATTCAGCAAGCCCTATCTATTATTACAGGGAGTGAAGCCAGAAAAATTCCCTATCCAAATTTAGGACAGGGAATGAACTCAGGGGAACAAACTTTTAAACTCGTGGGAGATTAGGAAGAGGAACTGGGGAGAACTCCCACGGTAATGGTTAAATCTAAACGGCGATCGCCTCGTTGTACAGTCAATTCTAAACTAGACCCTACAGCAGTCCGACTGACTATCCTCTGCACATCCTCAGCCGTAGAAATCGTTTGACCGTCAATAGCTTGGATAATATCACCCTGACGGACTCCCCCTTGGGCTGCTGGGGCATTGGGTATGACTTGCACAATTAAAACACCTTGCTCTGTAGGGAGAGATTGTCCCGTTTGCTGTTGAAAACGTTGGCGGATTTCCGGGCTAAGGGCGACCATTTGCACCCCCAGATAGGGGTGATCCATGCGGCCTTTAGTAATTAACTGTTCTGCGATTTCCTTGGCCTGATTAATCGGAATAGCAAAGCCTAGACCTTGGGCATTTTGTAAAATAGCGGTGTTAATACCCACCACTTCGCCCTGTTCATTGAGTAGGGGACCGCCAGAATTACCGGGATTAATCGCGGCATCAGTTTGAATGAAATTTACCCGTTTATCTGGGACTCCGATTTGGGCGCTGCTGCGTCCGGTGGCGCTGATAATGCCTGTGGTAACGGTATTATCGAGGCCTAGGGGATTACCAATGGCGATCGCTAATTCTCCCGGTTGTAACTGATCCGAATCCCCCAAAGCAATCGTCGGTAAGTCCGTTGCCTCAATCTTCACCACCGCCAAATCCGTCACCGGATCACTGCCAATAACTTGACCGTCATAGGTGCGACCATCTTTCAGCGTCACCGTCACCTGTTCGGCCCCTTCCACCACATGGGCATTGGTAAAAATTTCCCCATTGGATGAGACAATAAAACCCGAACCCGAACCCCGTTCCACCCGTTGATTAGGTACATTTGACCCAAAAAACTGCCTTAGAGGGTCAGGAATCCCCGTAGTCACTGTGCGAGACGCATCAATGCGTACCACCCCCTGACCCACCTGTTGCACAACATGAGTCACAGGACTCACCCCAGAAGGTCGCCGGGCAATGGGTTCAGAAGGAGTATTAGAAAACCGTGTCGTAGGTTCTGGCGTAATAATATTATTAGAATCTGTCTCAGTGTCCGAACGTCGTAGAGCAGGAGGCAAGACAGAAGAATCGGTTTCATACAAGGCATAGGCTCCGACGGTTAAGCCAACACCCAACAACACCAGAGACACCTGACGGCCAAACTGGGTGAAGGAATGCCAAGCACCAGAAGAAGGCGTAGAGGAACGATCTGGTTTAACTCCCATGATATCTTTTTCAATAGGGACAGGTTTATAAGGAGCTTTCGTCATAATCCATTACCAGTGCTACAGCAGGAAGAATAATCTTTAGACCGGACAGATTTTTGTCTCTAGGGTGATTCAAGAGAAAAAAGGGTGGAGGGAGAGTGAGTGATCCCTCCCGCCCACTGATGTCTAGTCAACAACAGCCCAAGTCGCAAGATTTCAACTTTCAGGAGTGGTGTGGTCTTGAGCTTATAGATTTACTATAATCACGGGTTTTGACATTCCCTTGAAGATCCTGTGACCATCGTATGACAGTTTAGGAATGGACGTTGAAAGCTCTGTTAAAGGCATTCTACCAAGTTTGTCCCAATGGAGAGTTAACCCACTAAACTGGGACTGGCTGACCTTTGACTTGCCTCAATTTCGCTACAGACTTCATAAAACTTGGTGACGGGGGGAGCAATAAACAAATGAGCCATTTCCTTGAGGATAGCTTCACAGGCGGCGTTGCGGTTTGCATCCATATCATCTATGTTATCCCAGAAGATGATCGCAATCCCTTTATCGGTACCCGGTTCTTGTAAGAGATAAGCCCCTTGAAAGCCTTGAGTGTAGGTCGAAACGGCTTGAACAAAGAGCCTTTCGGCTTGGTCAAAAGTACCGGGCTGAAACTCACCAATAGCAACATAAGCAAATTTATGTCTTAAAAAATCCAGGAATTCTGACATAAGGTATAAAACCTCTTTAACTCTGATCCTAGTTTCTCACTCCCAGAACGATAATCAGAGGTGGGTTGACATTACTTGATATTTAGGGTTAAGACAGCCGCGTTGATCGATTATACTGAGTGGGGCAAGTCCCCACCCGGCTACTTATGAATCGTTCTCTTCCCGCCACTCCAACTCCTACCTATCTTTGGGCCGTCGGTTCAGTAGCGGCGCGCATTTTGCCCCCCAATGTGATAGAAGGTCGCTATAAGGTGCTACATCTCCAAGTGTGGCAAGATATTTATGGAGAGCGATCGCCTTATATCCCCGATCTCTTACCCGACAGTTGGCAGCCCTACCTACGCCTTTATCCCCAGCGTCTCCACCTCCCGGAAATTTATGGGACTTGTTCTGTAGAAGGTGAAACCGTCCTACTCCTAAAACAGATCCCCGTTGATGCCCAGGGCAAACTATACCCCTCCCTCGAACAAGCTTGGCAAGAAGCCTCCGTGATTCGTCAAGTCTATTGGTTGTGGCAAATCCTCGACCTCTGGACTCCTCTCACTGAACAAGGCATGGCGGCTTCCCTCCTAGACCTCGAAAACCTGCGCGTTCAGGGCTGGTGTGTCCGCTTGCGGGAACTCTTCCACACCCCCCCACTCAGTCGTCATCCTCGCGCTGGAGGCATTGCCACCGCCACCACCCCTTCCGTCGCCACCTTACAACGATTAGCCGAAGTCTTGACCCCCTTAGTCCAACGGGCAAAATCCGCCATTGTCCCCCCACTGCAAACCCTCCTCACCCAACTCCAACAGGATAAAGTCTCCCTCTCCGTGCTGCGGCAAAACCTCAATCAACTGCTATTAGAACAGGCCGCCCACCAGCCCCTACGGATTACCGTCGCCAGTGCCACCGATAGCGGCCCCCAACAAGCCCACAATGAAGACAGCCACTATCCCACAGCCCTAGAATTAGTTCGCAATGGTAGCCCCGGCCCCTTGAGTCTAAACAATCACTGTTTAATCGTCTGTGATGGCATTGGCGGCCATGAAGGGGGAGAAGTGGCCAGTCAGTTGGCCGTCCAGTCCCTCAAGTTACAAGTCCAAGCCCTGCTAACCGAATTACAGGAAAACCCCGAGGTAATGAGTCCCGATGTCGTGGCCGACCAATTATCGGCCATGATTCGCATTGCCAACAATTTAATCTGTTCCCGCAATAACGAGCAGAAACGGGAAGCCCGCCGACGGATGGCCACTACCTTGGTGATGGCCGTTCAACTGCCCCAACAGGTCAATCTGGGGGGGGATGTGGTAGGGAATGGTCATGAATGGTATATCGCCCACGTGGGGGATAGTCGGGCTTATTGGCTCACAGAACGCTACTGTTTACCCCTCACCTTAGATGATGATGTAATTGCGCGGGAAGTGCGCTTAGGCCGCAGTTTATCCCACCTTGCCGCCCAGCGTCCCGATGCGGGGGCTTTAACTCAGGCCTTGGGAACAAGGGAAGCCGAACGCCTCCGCCCCACAATTCAGCGTTTTATTCTCGAAGAAGACGGCATTTTGTTGTTATGTTCCGATGGCTTGAGCGACAATGGTCTACTCGAACAAGCCTGGCCGGAGTTTACCCCTCAAGTCTTGGGCGGGAAATTAACCATTGAGGCGGCGGTTGATTTTTTAATCCAACTGGCGAATCAGAAAAACGGCCATGATAATACGTCCATTGTGGCTGCTGCCTGTGGGGTTTCGGCTCAGTATCCCGTGTTAATGAATCTGGCAGAATTGACGGGTACGCCCTCGGAAGCGCCTCCGGTGCCGCAAGTGGAGGTAAAACCCCCTGAACCCACTCCCGCCCCAATTTCAGCCCCTACGGTGGAGGCGAATGGTCAAAGTCCCCCGGCTGTGAAGGAGAAGACAAGGGAAGAGGAGGAGGAAACAGAGCCACCCTTACGACCGGATTATGAGTTACCGTCCTTTTTTGAGGAAATGCAGGCGAATTTAGCCCAAAATCGGGAGGAGGAGTTAGAAGAAGTAGTTACCCCTCCCCGTGGGGGAAATGCGGGGTTTCTCTGGATTATTGGCGTGGTGCTGTTAATCGGTGCGGCGACGTTTGGGGTCTTGACGTTATGGCCTCAACTGTTCCGGGATACGCCGGAAATGCTTCCCTCTCCCCCAATGGAAGAGTCTGGAGAGTCTGAGTCTATAGAGGAGTGAGCAGAAACACGCCAACTCTTGTATTGGTTCTTAGGGGTTGCTTGATTTTGCCTAACTCGCTCTAGCAATCCAGGAATTTCTAAGAGTTCTTGAGTTGCACTCTTTTGATTATTGATCCCTAAAACCTTGCAGTTTCTCGCTGTTAGAAGTCAAGGGAACAGGGAACGGGGGAAATTCAGGTTTTTGCCCTCAAGTCTATTTAATTTGGTATAAACGGCTGAAAGCCCTAGTAAAAGTGCTTGGAGGGATATATTGCTACGCAACGCTTCGCGAACAGCAGACCCTACCTATTGCCGACTTCTCGCTATTTAAGGTTCAGTCTCCATGTAGAAAGACTGTTGCTAGAAAGCAGCATTCGATCAAACAAGAATCTCGCGCTACAGTGTAACTTGGCGGTAAGACGGTTAAAGTGGGAGTAAACGACGCCACCCGCAAGGGGATGGGGAATTCCCAGCAAATTTGTTAAATCTCAGGGAGTTGGGTTATGACAGAAAAGGAATCTCAGAGCAATCTCAGAGAATACGTCCAGCAGGTTTCTGGCTTGATGAATTTAACCATTGCGCCAGAATATTGGGTCGGGATTATCCAGAATTTGGAACAAATGGGGGAAATTGCGCCTCTGGTGATGGAGTTTCCCTTACCTGAAGAAATCGAGTCTGTGCCTGTTTTTGAACCATGAGTTGGACTGTAGAAACGGCTGATGCGATCGCCATTGCTCACGCTATCCGCACGGAAACCGTGACGGCGGAAACGGTGGTGCGCCAAACCCTGAAACGCATTGAGTGCCACAATGAACGACTGAATTGTTTTACCCAAGTTCTGACAAAACAAGCTATTGCCGATGCTCAGGAGATTGATCGGGCGATCGCCCATCAAATTAAAAATATTGGCTTTCTTACTGGGGTTCCCTTTGGCGTGAAAAGTCTCTTTGATATTGCCGGAGAAACCACCCTCGCCGGATCAAAAATTAACGCTATCCACCCCCCAGCCACCACTGATGCCACCGCCATCACCCGCTTAAAACAAGCCGGGGCGGTGTTAGTGGGATCCCTCAATATGGATGAATACGCCTACGGTTTTGTCACAGAAAACCACCACTACGGCACCACCCGCAACCCCCACGACTTAACCCGCATTGCCGGGGGATCTTCCGGTGGGGCGGCGGCGGCTGTAGCGGCGGGTTTACTCCCCCTCGCCTTGGGTTCAGATACCAATGGTTCCGTGAGGATTCCCGCCGCCTTCTGTGGAATTTATGGCTTTAAACCGACCTATGGGAGACTCTCCAGAGCGGGGGTGCAGTTACTATCGAGTAGTTTGGATCACGTGGGAATTTTTGCGCGTTCCGTGCGGGATATTGCCAGCAGTTTTGACTTTTTACAGGGGGAAGATGAACTGGATCCCGTCTGTACCCGTCATCCCCCCGAACCCCTAATGTCTCAGATTAATTTAGGCTGTCGGGGCTTAAGAATGGCGATCGCCCGAGATTATTTTCAAACCGGAGCAGATCCCGAAGCCCTCGCCGTAGTGCAAGAAGTCGCCCAAGCCCTAGACGTGACCCAACAGATTAGTCTACCTGAATCTCACCGCGCCCAAGCCGCCGCTTTTCTGATCACAGCCGCCGAAAGTGCCAACCGTCATTTACCCCATTTGCGATCGCGCCCCCAAGACTTTGATCCCGCCACCCGAGATCGGTTTTTCGCCGGAGCTCTCCTCCCCTCCCCTTGGTATATCCAATCCCAACGCTTCCGTCGTTGGTATCGGGATCAAATGCGCGAAACCTTCCGCCACCTCGATATTATCCTTGCCCCCACCACCCCCTGTATAGCCCCACCCATTGGCCAAAAAACCGTCACCATCGCAGGAAAAGAAACCCTCGTGCGCCCCAATCTCGGTCGCTTTACTCAACCCTTCTCCTTCGTCGGTTTACCCGCCCTCTCTATCCCCATCCAACGCCCTAATCAACTCCCCCTCGGCGTTCAACTCATCGCCGCCCCCTATAACGAATCCCTCATTTTACGAGTCGCCGCCACCCTTGAACGGCGGGGAGTGATTGCCGCCCCCGTTGCCTCTGTTTAAGTCTCGGTCAGGTTCATACTGCTCTTAAAAACCCGTGCTAGAATCAGGATGAATTTCCTTGATTAAAACTCCAGCACTCGCATTGATTTCTTTTTACATTCAGGAGAAAATCCCCATGAAACGGTTTTTATTACTCTTCAGTACCCTTTTAATCGCCTCCTCTTTAGCCCTCACCGCTTGTGGTGGTGGTGGTGAAGAAGAAGCACCCGCTCCCGAAGGTGAACCCGCTCCTACCGAATCCCCGGCTGAATAGTTAGTGAATCTAATGTCGGGCAGAATTCCCTTATCCTCTGTCGGTTAGGGATGAATGCCTGACCCCCCTTGAGTTAGTTGTTGTTGGAAGCCCCAACTTCAGCCAAGCAAGTTGGGGCAATTCATCTCACTCTTTTTTTCCCAAAATATGGCGCGGGAATGGTCTACCCATAGCTGACAGGCTTGGGCAGGAATGCGCCGTCTGCCTAGCTTTCTTCCTTTTTAGCCAACCCTAACTATACTTGGCTTGTCCCGGTCAAAATTTGACCGGGATATTTGCTGTTAAAAATCCATAACTGTAGAACAAAACAGGCTTAAGTCTTGTGCTTTTTGTTCTTTTGACAAAGCACTAAAATCCATGACTCCTGAACCTCCCTTGATATTTCACTACATTGTTAAAAAAGCTTATCGCTACCTCGAACAATGCTCTGACCATTCCTTACTTCTGCTATGTTCCCTTTGGCTCATTGGACTGGGCTGGTTTCATTACTGTTTGCCAGTCGATATGTCTTTTTTTCTCTTTTATCTAGTTCCAGTTGCTATTGTAACTTGGTTTATGCGGGGTGAATGGGGAATCCTCTTTGGAGTGATTAGTGCGACTGTTTGGTTGGCATCTGATCTCAAACTTGACTTAGGAAAACACCTCAGTATTCATCTTTGGAATATGACTGTCCGTTCTATTCAGTTTGCTATTATTGTTTATTTACTCACGGCTTTTAAGCGGGCTTATAGTCTAGAAAAAACCCTAGCCCGTTTTGACACTTTAACCAAAACAGTTAATCGTTACTACTTTTTGGAACTCTTGCAGGCTCAACTCACTGTCAATCCCCAAAATTGCGTTTCCTTTACCATTGCCTATATTGACTTGGATAATTTTAAACAAATTAATGATCGGTTTGGTCATCAAATTGGAGACAGGATTTTACAAAAATTTGCTCATACTATTCAGTATCATATTCGCTCTCAAGATATTATCGGTCGTTTAGGGGGCGATGAATTTGTCTTGCTCTTACCCCATTTAAACGCTCAACAAGCCCCCAGTTTTTTAAAACGAATTCAAGATTACTTAACCGAGATTACCACCCCAGATCATCACAATATTACAGTCAGTATCGGAGCAGCAACCTTTGAAAATTTTCCTTCGTCTTGTGATGAGGTCTTAGACTATGTTGATCAGTTAATGTATAAAGTGAAAACCAGTGGAAAAAACAACCTTCTTCATGAAATTGTCTCACATTAGCCGGAACTCTTCTGAGTCCACGAGATCACCTCAATAAATGGCGGGTTCTTTCCACCCACTCCCAATTCCCCTGTTGGGAGTATAGGCTCAGAGCGTGTTCTAAGACCCCTCTGGCCTCGTTGAGGCGGCCTTGACGGAGGAAAACAAGGCCAGCCCCGTAGTAGGCATTCGCGTAGTTAGGATTGGCTTGGGAGGACTGACGAAAGGCATCTAGGGCGGCGTTGAGGTTGCCCTGTTGGTAGAGGAGAATCCCTAGATTATAGTGGGCTTCGGGATAACGGGGGCTGAGGCGGATGGCTTGTTGAAAGGCGGCTTGGGCGCGTTCGAGTTGACCTTGTTGGAGATAAATTTCCCCCAGATAATAGTGAGGTTCCGGGGCATTGGGGCTGAGGGTGGTGGCTTGTTGGAAATGGGCGATCGCATCCCGAAGATTTCCCGCCTGTAATAACACTAACCCCAGATTGTAATGAGCCGGCCCCAGACGAGGATCTAAGCCTAACGCTTGGCGCAGATAGCCCTCCGCCGCGCCTAAACGATTCGCCTCGTACAATGCCGCCCCTAAATTACTGTAAGCTAGGGCAAAATTGGGATCCGCTTGAATGGTGCGAGAAAAGGCTTGAATCGCCACTTCTAGCTGCCCCTGTTGCCGCAGGGCTAACCCCAGATTGTACTGGGCGGCGGCCATTTGGGGATCTAATTGGGTGGCCTGTTGGAATTGTGCGATCGCCTCCTCTAATCGTCCCTGTTGAATATACCCCACCCCCCGCTCGAAATACTCCCGCGCCCTCGGTGTTGTGGGAGTCATAATCGGTAAACTCTGGGCGAGACTCTCCCCCGACACAAGCCCCACAGTAGCTAGAGTCAAAATACTCAAGAACAAGTGTTGCATTTTGTATAAACTTCGTTGCTTTCGGCAATCATTACACCTTAACTTGTTACGTTTTTTCATAAAAATTATAACTAATTTAAATTATTCAATTTTACTTAAATTTTGGGGTAGTTGACCTTAAAAGAAATTGCAGTTTTTCGCCAAGTCATCAGAAATCGCGATAGGCTCAGGGAGTATAGAAAAACACGAGTTTGTTGTGAGTCATCAGACAACGAGCCGCCAATTAACCGCCCTCCTGCTCTGATGGACTCCTGAATCCAAAACATAAGCTTGGGGGTAATTATATGAATCAAAACATCCTAGACCGCAGCCGTAATGTCGCCCTTGTGGGGCCTTACTCTAGCGGTAAAACTACCCTACTCGAAAGCCTGCTGTCAGTATCCGGCGCGATCACGCGCAAAGGCACCATCAAAGACGGGAACACCGTTGGGGATGGCAGTCCAGAAGCCCGCGATCGCGCCATGACTGTAGAAGTGTCCGTTGCCAGTAGTACCTATCAAGACATCTCCTTTACTTTTCTGGATTGTCCGGGCTCCGTAGAATTCGCCCAAGAAACCTACAACGCCCTCGTCGGTGCCGGGGCCGCCATTGTAGTCTGTGAGGCCGATATAGCCAAAGTCCTCACCCTCGCCCCCCTATTCAAAATGTTAGATGATTGGGAAATTCCCCATCTTGTCTTTGTCAACAAACTAGATCGTTGCAAAGACAGCTTTATGGAGATTCTCCACGCCCTCAAAGCCGTTTCCAGTCGTCCCCTCGTTCCCCAACAATATCCCATTCGCCAAGACACCGAATTAGTGGGCTATATTGATTTAGTCACCGAACAGGCCTATCAGTACCATGCAGGCAGTCCCGCAGATCCCATTCCCTTCCCCGACCATCTCAAAGACGACGAAAAAGCCGCCCGGGACGAAATGTTAGAAGTCTTAGCCGACTTTGATGATCATTTACTCGAAGAACTCCTAGAAGAAATTAATCCACCCAAAGAAGAAATTCTCAAAGACCTCAAACAAGATTTAAGCGCGGATTTGGTGGTTCCCGTTTTCTTGGGCATTGCAGAACAAGATTATGGCGTGCGCCCCCTCCTCGATGCCTTAGTAGAAGAAGCCCCCCATCCCGGTGTCACCGCAGAACGTCGCGGCCTGAAGCCTGAAGCCCCCGGTGATGTAATTGCCCAAGTGTTAAAAACCTACTACACCCCCCAAGGCGGCAAACTCTCCCTCGTGCGGGTATGGCAAGGAGAACTGAATGATGGAATGTCCTTAAATGGCGTGCGCGTCGGCGGGATTTATCGCCTGATGGGACAACAACAAGAATCCGTCACCCAAGCTTACACAGGGCAAATTGTCGCCTTGAGTCGGATGGAAGGCGTCTTAACCGGAGATACCCTAACCAGTGGGGATCTTAACAAACTAAAACCCCTGCCCAAAGCCGATAAACTCGAACCCGTGTATGCTTTGGCCATTACCCCAGAACATCGCAAAGATGAAGTGAAACTCAGTTCTGCCTTGGGTAAATTGTTAGAAGAAGATCCCGCCCTCCATTGGGAACAACACGGCGACACCCGGGAAATCATCCTCTGGGGCCAAGGGGAGATTCATATTAAAGTGTCTCTTGACCGTCTGCGTCGCAAGTATAACTTGCCCATGACAACCCATTTACCCCGCATTCCCTATAAAGAAACCATCCGGGGCAGCTTTAAGTCTCACGGACGCTATAAACACCAAAGCGGTGGTCATGGTGCCTTTGGGGATGTGCATTTAGAAATTAGCCCCCTCAGTCGTGGGGAAGGGTTCAAGTTTACCGATACCATCGTGGGCGGTGTGGTGCCCAAACAATACATTCCGGGTGTGGAAACCGGGGTGCGGGAGTATTTGGTGCAAGGACCTCTGGGTTTCCCGGTGGTGGATGTGTTGGTGAACTTAAGTGATGGGTCTTATCACACCGTAGACAGTTCAGAACAGGCTTTTAAACAAGCGGCACGGGTAGCCATGACGGAAGGAATGCCCAAGTGTAACCCGGTGTTGTTGGAACCCATCCTGTTGGTGAAAGTCTTGGTTCCCAATGAGTTCACCTCTAAAGGGTTACAGTTAGTCACGGGACGACGGGGCCAAATTCTGGGTTATGAAAGCTTAGAGGGTTGGCAGAATTGGGATCAGGTGACAGCCCACTTGCCTCAAGCGGAAATGCAGAACTTTATTATTGAGTTGCGATCGCTCACTCTCGGCGTTGGTTTCTTCCATTGGGAGTATGACCACCTGCAAGAGGTTCCCGACCGATTGGCAGAAAATGTCCTCGCCCAAAATAGTGCAACTTAGGGCATTCTAACCCCTCGTTGATCATTCACCCAAAGAAACCCGGTTTCTCGCTCACTCTTCCCATTTTGTGGGAAGAAAAACCCGAAACCGGGTTTCTGGGGATTCTGTTTTTTGGGGTGTTTGTTGGGTTGCGCTTCCTCTGCCGAACCTATGATTGACCCAACCTACGACGGGGTGTTTGTTGGGTTTTGCTTTTCTTCCACAACTCTGATTTCTAATAACACTTGACCAAGCCCCCCCTCCCCTACCCCCAGGCCTTTCAATTCCACCCGAAAAAACGCTATCGGGTAGATATTCCTGTGGCGCACCTCCCCACACAAACCCCCATCTCCCTCCCTGTCACCATCATTCATGGGCGGGAACCGGGCGCGATTTTGTGGTTAAGTGCTGCTATACATGGGGATGAGATCAACGGGGTGGAAATTATTCGTCAAGTGGTCCAACGCATCCAACCTCAACAGCTACGGGGAACTTTAATCGCCGTTCCCGTGGTCAATGTATTTGGCTTTATTGAACAAAACCGCTATCTGCCGGACCGACGGGATTTAAACCGATGTTTTCCCGGCTCCCCTAATGGCTCTCTCACCTCCCGTTTAGCTCATCTTTTTATGCGCGAAATTGTCACTCGTAGCACCCACGGCATTGATTTACATACAGCCTCAGATCATCGGGTGAATTTACCCCAAATTCGAGCCAATCTAGAAGATCCCGAAACCTACCTCTGCGCCCGAGCGTTTGGCGCTCCCGTGATGCTACATTCCACGACGCGGGATGGCTCTCTGCGTGAAGCGGCCGGAAAGCGGGGGATTCCCATTTTGCTCTATGAAGCGGGGGAAGCAATGCGGTTTGATCTTGAATCCATTCGTATTGGGGTAGAAGGCGTTATACGAGTGATGACGGTGTTGGAAATGTGTAGTCCTATTGCGTTGACTCCCCCTCCTCAGCCTTTAGAATGCCGTCAATCTAAATGGGTACGAGCCGCCCGTAGTGGGATTTTGCGCTTGGCGGTGAAGTTGGGGGAGGTTGTGGAAAAAAAACAGGTTTTAGGGACGATTTCCGATGCCTTTGGAGATAAAAGCGTGCGAGTCCGGGCAACGGTGGGAGGGGTGGTGATTGGTTTCACCCAAAACCCGTTAGTGAATCAAGGGGATGGGATTCTACATCTGGCCATTATAGGGAACGGGGAATAGGGAGAGGGGGAGAGGGGGAGAATTGATAATTATTCCCTATCACCTATTACCGACTCCCGATTCCCGACTCCCGATTCCCGACTCCCGATTCCCGATTCCCGACTCCCGACTCCCGACTCCCGACTCCCGACTCCCGACTCCCGACTCCCGACTCCCGACTCCCTATTCCCTATTACTCACTCTTTTACTAGGCATGGGAAGGAGAATCGAGAAAGTGGTTCCTTGACTGGGTTGAGAGTTAAACGTTAGTTGTCCTCGGTGTTTTTCCACAATAATCTGATAGCTGATGAATAATCCCATCCCGGTTCCTTGTCCAATGGGTTTGGTGGTAAAGAAGGGGTCAAAAATGTGATTTTGTACAGCCGGGGAGATGCCAAAACCGTTGTCTTTGATGGAAATTAAAACCTTTTGATGGGGGGTGCATTGGGTGGTGATTTCAAGGGTGGGATGGCTAGGTTTAGCTTGGGCGATCGCATCAATGGCGTTATTGAGCAAATTCATGAACACCTGATTCAGTTGTCCGGGATGACATTCCACCCAAGGCAACTCCCCATAGTGACGGACAATCTCAATCCTGTGCTGTTCGAGACGGTTGTGTAAAATCACGAGGGTACTTTCTAACCCTTGGTGAATATCTACCGCCTTCTGTTCCGCTTCATCCAGTCGGGAGAAGTTGCGCAAACTCTGCACGATGCGATGGATGCGTTCTGTTCCCTGTCGCATAGATGCAAGGACTTGGGGACAATCCTCCCTGAGATAGTCTAGGTCAATTTCGTGAATGTAGTCCTGAATATCTGGGGTGGCGGTGGGGAAAGCGGTGTGGTAGTCGTTGACCAATTGCAAGAGGTCTTGTAAATACTGGTTAACGTAGGGCAAGTTACTGTAAATAAAGCCGACGGAGTTGTTAATTTCGTGGGCAATGCCGGAGACTAATTGCCCTAAAGAGGACATTTTTTCCGTGTGAATCAGTTGGGCTTGGGTGGCTTGGAGTTGATTGAGGGTATTTTTCAGAATTTGAATGGTTTGTTCTAGGCGATCGCTTTGTTCGAGAGTCGCTTGTTCGGAAATGTTCAGAAGTTCCGTCAGGGTGTTAACCTGAGAGCGCAAGCGGGTAATTAATTGTCGGCGGCCGCCAGTGGCCAAGCTTTTGAAATCAAACAAGTCCTCAGATTCTGTCGTTTGGAAAACGGTACCCCGATCAAAGGGTAAAATCGCCACTTTGATATTTAAAGCCAAGGGGCGGAATAATTCCAGCATTTCCGGGGCTAGGGCGTTCCGCAGTCCTAAGAGGGTAACAAAACAACTCCCCGACGGTAAAACCCCCCACAATCCTACAATCGCCTGAACACCGACTAGAGTTTCCCCAGAACATCCGGCCGCTACAATCGCTTTTAAGCTCTCTTGCCCCAGTTGAAAGACGGGATTGTGTTGGGGGGAGAGGGCTTGAGATTCGGGGATTTCTGAGGTTAAAAAGAGATGACGGGGTAAATGCGCCTCCTCTAACAGTGTGAACCAAGGGGGAGCCGAGGGAGAATCGGGATGAAGGGCGATCGCTCGTTTTCCCTCATTGCCCGGAGTTTGGGTACTAGAGAGTAGGATCAAACAAGGGGTATTGCTGCGGAGAGTTAAGGTGGAAACCCCGCCCCCCTCTGCCCCCAATTCTTCAGTTTCTAAGGAGGTTTGTAAATCCGAGGTTAAATCCCCATAGAGATGGGTTTTCCAAAACTGCACCCATTCACACACAGAAGACTGACCTTGAGACACCCCCAAATTCAACGCCAGACAATCTACTAAGGCTTGGCTGACTTCCTCCATGCTATCCACTCCCCCCCCGCACTGGCGCAGAGCAAGCCCCAAGGTGGACATATCACGCAATGAAAATGAAAACAGTTCAGACAATAGTCACCTCTCTAACGGCAAAATTAGGTTGAATAAGTCCTCTGGAGGGCTTCCAAGAAAGCACCTAACCTTGAGCGATTTCCTGCCGATAGTTTCATCCTAAGTCGGATTTAGAGGGGGAATACCGACTCGGGTACATATCTTAATCCAAGGTTAAGAATAGGGGAGCAGGGGGAGAGAGGGAGACGAGGAATTAAGACTTATTCCCTATTCCCTATTCCCTATTCCCTGTTCCCCGTTCCCCGTTCCCCGTTCCCTAATTTTCGACACATTGAATTGTGAGATCCGGGACTTGGGCTTGTAGAATTTTGCAGGTACTAAATCCCACAATGCCATCGGGTAATAAATTATTGCGAATTTGGAATTGTTTGACAGCAATTTCCGTCCGCAGACCATAATAACCGTCGATTTCGTCGTGATAAAACCCCAGAATCTTTAACGCTCGTTGAATCAGTTCCACTTGAGAAGTGCGATCGCCTCGTCTCAATAAAATCCCCTGTCGTCTCAGTTCATCCCCCATCGCAGGACTCGGAGCAGTTCCCCCCACAGATCGGGACGTTCTAGGGGGCGGAGGGGGTGCAGAATCCCCCCTTGGGGTAGGAGTTCTAGTAGGAGTCGCCCTTTGCCCCAAAGAAGCAGTGGGGGGTCTAGTCGCCCCAGTAGGTTCAGATTCTGCCCTTGTCGCCCCTTGACCCCTATCAGGACTCGATTCCCTCGCCTCCGCCCCCCTAGGAGTAGGAACCTCCCCCTCCGATGGCGTCGTGGTGGGGGTTTGGGTCACAGAATCCCCCGATTCTGTCTCCTCCTCTAAAGTCTCCTCATCCTCCTCTAACACCTCGTCAACTTCCGGTTCAGGGGCTGCTTCCTCCTCCTCCAAGGGCGAAGACTCCACCTCTTGAACCGTTTCACCCTCCACCCCGTCGGACTCCTCAACGACCTGAGAAGCCCCTTCTAATAAATCCGTGGTAATTTGCACCGTCAAAATAATCGGTAAAGCAATCCCAGTTAACAACGTGGCGACAATGCCAAAGCGCAATTCTCGCACTTGACGCTTTAACAGCAGGAAAACCATCAACAGTAACATCAACAGCGAGAGGACGATCATCCCGCCGTAAGTTTCGAGGATGGTATGGGGTGCAATTTCCCGTCTGTATTGGGGTTCTAAGGCTTCTTCTAGGGTGTTTTGAGCTATCAGGGGGGCAAAACGATCATTGCCCAACACTGGGCGAACAGAGGAAGGATTAGAGGGGAAATTGTGCCGTTGCATCCACTTGCGCTACTGTGATGTGATGTTCAGAATCAGACTACATACTATCAGGAATCTTGATCGGAAAAGATGTTCCTTTACCTCTCTAAACTACTGCCTGTTTTCCTGTACCCCATTGGCTTAACCTGTGTTTTGTTAGGAGTCGCGTTTGTTTTGGGCTGGCGACAATCCCGTTGGACTCCTCTCCCGTTGGCGCTGGCCTTTTTAGTTTTAATGATATCGGGCAATGGTTGGGTCAATGCCCGTTTAGTAACCAGTTTAGAGTGGCAACATATTCCCCCGGCCGAACTGCCTCAAGCCGATGCCATTGTAGTGTTAGGGGGTGGGATCAAACCGAAATTACCCCCGCGGCCGATGATGGATTTGAGTGACAAAGGCGATCGCGTTATCTATGCTGCCCAACTCTACCGAGAAGGCAAAGCCCCCCTCATTATCGCCTCTGGGGGGCGCATTGACTGGTCTGGTCAATTCCCCCCAGAATCCGAAGACATGGCCGAATTTCTACAAATGTTAGGCGTTCCCCCCGACGCCATCATCCAAGAACCCCGTTCCCTCAACACCTATCAAAACGCCCTTTTTACCCGAGAAATCTTAGTCGAGCGAGGAATTGAACGAATTTTATTAGTCACCTCCGCCCTCCATATGCCCCGTTCCTACTTAATCTTCCAACGGCAAGGTATAGAAGCCATCCCCGCCCCGACGGATTTTCTCGCCACCTTCCCCACCGGGAATTCCGGCCCCGTGAGTTTCGGCGCTCGTCTCCTCAGTTGGCTCCCCGACACAGAGCGCGTCGCCACCACAACGGAAGTTTTGAAGGAGTATCTGGGTTTATTGGTGTATCGGTTGCGAGGTTGGTTGTAAGCTACCCCTGACTACGCTACGCTAAAGTCAGGGGCTTTCTGTAGCCCTAAATCTATAATCAACGCCGATAACCTTCTCGGATTTAATGGGTTTCGGCGGTTCTGATTTTAATTGAATGTGGACATACCAATCCCCGTCACGATGTAAACAAATTTGAGCCGATGTAGGATTTTGTCCTTGAAGTTTTCCTCGATGGTAGTTACTTGCTCTCAGGTTAATGGTTAATCTTTTCCCTGTAGTGCTAACAGTAATTGCCCAGTCTCTTTCGACAAAACGAAAAGTTCGAGCGTCACAGTCAAAACTGGTAGGGGCAAAGTTTTTAACTTTCTTCCCTTTTTGTTTTGCTGTTAAACGGTTAGCCGCTACCCGACCGCAAGCTCTGACAACGTGGTTAGCCGTCAGCCCGAACTTCTCTTTAACGTCCTTATAGCAGACGGCTTGGATTGAGTTTCGGTTAGTAAGTCTAAGTTTGTCAAGTCAAGGGATATTCCAGAGGGTTTTAAGATCAAACAAGTTCAAGTAATCAAGAAAGCATCGGGTTACTATGTCAACTTAGCAATTGAGCTTGATGTTAATATCCCAACCCCAATACCTCACGGTCACGCTTTGGGGATTGATGTTGGGATTCAAAGTATGCTGGCAACTTCCGATGGTTTGATTCTTCCTAGACCGAAGTTTTTAGATAAAGCACGGCGTAAGATTAAATTACTACAAAGAAGGCTTAGGAATAAAAACAAAGGGTCTAATAAATGGCAGAAGCTACAGCATCGGATCGCTCTATTACATGAAGCCGTAGCCAACAGAAGAAAGGATTACCATTTCAAATTAGCCTATCAACTCTGTGATGGAGTCGGTAGTAAAACAGCGTGGATTAACTGCGGTCGGTGCGCCCGTGGTCAAACAGCCCAGTCATGGCGTTCTGTCGGGGACTTCGGTCTAGATAAGAGTCTATATGGGAATCCCTCGCTTTCAGCGATGGGAGGTTCAATCAACAGCCCCTAGTTACAAGACCCAATACTCACCCACTGACTGGAACCATCTACCCAGTGTTCTTTTTTCCAGATAGGTGCATTGTGCTTTAAGGTATCAATGGCATACTGACAAGCGGCAAACGCTTCCCCACGATGGGGACATCCGACAGCTACGAGGACGCTAATTTCCCCAATCTGTAGCCGTCCGGTGCGATGATGAATGATCACCTGATTGGTTGCAGGCCACTCTCGACGGATATTTTGGGCGATATCTTGGAAAATTGCGATCGCCATCGGTTCATAGGCCTGATACTCTAGAAACCTTACCTCCTTACCCTCCGTGTTGTTGCGCACTGTCCCACTCATCACAACAATAGCCCCATTGCCCGGATCATCGGCGAGACGATAGACTTCCGCTAGTTCTAGGGGAGCAAACGTAATTTTAAATTGATCCGTGTTCGCTAAAGACATCTCCACTCAGTCGTTCCATTCCTCATAGCCGTTTGTAGTAGCGCTTCAGCGCACGAGAGCATAGGTCAACACTCACCCGCTCAAAAGTAGCGCTTAATAGCCCAGTAATGCGATCGCTCCGTTTGTAGTAGCGCTTCAGCGCACGAGAGCATAGGTCAATACTCACCCGCTCAAAAGTAGCGCTTAATAGCCCAGTAATGCGATCGCTCCGTTTGTAGTAGCGCTTCAGCGCACGAGATCATAGGTCAACACTCACCCGCTCAAAAGTAGCGCTTAATAGCCCAGTAATGCGATCGCCTGTTTCCGAGAGATGAGCCCGAGTATAAGCATCCAACTGCCCCCCAAAACGCCCCAGAACCCGGTTAATTGCCCCTTGAAGCTGCCTCAACTCATACCAAGCCAGTGTTCTGGCATCTTCCGGCACTGGCGAGCGTCCTAGCACCATAGCCCCCAAAATCTGGAGGTGTTCCCGTTGGAGAGAACGGCGTAGACTTGAAATATTAACCCCAGACCGTTGAGCATCCAAGACTTCCGACCAGATCCCCGCCTGAAGCGTATCATATAACTCCGGCAAGCTTAAAGCCTCTTGGGGGCTTTTCAACTCCTGATCTCGTAGACGACTCAGCCGTTGGGGGGACAGGAGCGATCGCAAAATCCGTCCTTGTAGTGCCAAAATATTGTCATGGATGGGATAGTCCAGATTCAACAACGGAACAGGCTGCCCCACACCCGGCCACCTCGAAGGCGCCAACTGATTCAATAAACCCGGGGAAAAACTAAACCCCTCCGTCGAAAACAGATACTTTTGCAACAAATTCAGCGCCTCCCGTTGTTGCTGTAACGACACCTGTTGAAAGGGTAAGCGACTATTGGGACGACCCGGGCGATCGCGATTAAACGAACGTCCACCAATAAAATTCGAGATAAAAGACACTTGGCGGGAATAGTAACTAAAAATCTGGTTAAACCTCGCCCGCATATCACTATAGCGATCGCCCGCCACCGGATAGCGCCGTTCCAACTGTTGCCACATCCGACGGGAATTCTCCAATTGCCATTGGGCAAACCTCAACACATCCCCACTCAAATCAAACGCATTCACATTCGGATCCTGAAACCCGAATAAATCCTCATCCGTCGCATAGGCAAACTCCGGACGGCTAGACTCACTCGCAATCTCATCTAAAAACTGCCGTTCCGCCCCCGAAACTAACGCCCCACTGTACTTATAGCCATACTCAATTGCCCACCCATCATAAGGCCCCACCACCACCGGGAAAAAATCTCCCTGCGGAGTCCCAGGGGGAGCCAAATTCACCCCCACATAATCCATCATCGAACTCACCAACCCCTTATCATGAGTCACCTCCGTATTATTCAACTCCTCGGGCCTTAACAACGTACTGCCGTGGAAATTGTGCCGCAAACCCAAAGCATGGCCAATTTCGTGCGCCACCAAAAAACGCAAAAACTGATTAATATACTGCTCACGCGCCGCCTGTCGGGGAATCACATCCCCCAACAACGTCATCCCCACCATCCCCATATTCGCCTGTTCCAACGCCCCAAACCCATAACAGAGGTCATAATCCGTCATCAAATGTTCCAACGGCGAAACCTTCTGAGGTTCCCCTTGTTCAGACCATCCCTCCGTACTTTGTCCCCAATACTGTTGAAACCCTAACCCCTGACGACACCAATCCTCCGTAAACAGAGAATCCTCTAACCCCTGATGCAGCCCAGGGAGATTTTGAAACTGATCTTGCAGATAGCGCAACACATTCCCATTAATCACAACATCCGCCGCCAAAATCTCCCCCGTAAGTGGATTCATCTGAGACGGGCCAATCCCCAAAATCCCAGAACTCGACGTACTCGACCAGCGCACCGTGTTATAACGCACATCCGCCGGATCCCACGTCGCATCATCCGGCATTTGTTTCACCACAATAGCCTCCTGAAACCCCGCCCTCTCAAAAGCCTTATTCCAAGCCAAAACCCCATCCCGTACCGCCTCCCTATACTCCATCGGGATCGTATTTTCCAGCCAGAACACAATCGGTTTTACCGGACGAGACGACAGCGCCAGAGGATCTTGCGGTTCCAGTCGCCAGCGCCTAATATACCGCACCACCGGATCCCGACTGCGAGTATCCCCTACATCTTGATAAGTATTAATAAAATAACCCACCCGATCATCCGCCAAGCGGGGAACATAGCGATTATCTTGGGGCAATTGAGAGATACTATAGTGAACCCCTAAATTGAACGAACGGGGATCAGGAATCGAAGGAATGGGCAGCGGACCTCGACTCCCCGAAGAAAAGCCATAGACCACATTGAGTTCTATATTTTCAGGAAATGCCCGGACTTTGTTCAGATAGGACTTGTCCGAGTCAATGCTATAGTTCGCCCCCAAAGAATTGGCTAACCCGGACACATCATCCTGAGAAAGTAACAACCGGGTAAAATCCACTAAAATACTGTTGCGCGTGGGGTGAGTTGCCGCAACGGGTAAAACTTGTAAGACTGAATCACTAAAAGACTGTTGCACCGAACGTTCAACCGCCGGATCTTGACTCACCCGAAAGCTTAAATTCGGTAAAACAAACTGAATCTGGTTGTTGACCCGACGGAAGCGAAACAGAAAACTCCGAATCGGAAACCCTGTGACTAACCGATCTTCCCCAATTCCACTGGCCAAGGACGTAATTAAGAGATAATCTCGATTGAGTTGTTCCGGTTGGATTTCCAGATAAAGTTTCCCTGCACCATAATAGAGCCGAAACAGTCCCTCTTTTTCCCGCTTGCCTTGCACCAAGTCTTCAAAAGATTGGCTCTGAGTGCGGGCGATTGGCCAAGGCGGGGATAATTGGGCTTGTAGAGGTAGAGGCACCAGGAAAAACACCATCAACAACCCAACCAGAAACCAGAGTGTTAAACCGAACCAAAAGCGAATTCTTTTCATAGTACATAAGTATCAATCTATTGAGATTGAAAGCCGTGCGCCAACCGGAGAGCAACAGAATCAGCATTATGGCGATTGTAATCAGTTAGTACATTTGATGGTTGTGCAATTCAAAACCCAACAACACCGAACAGCAACCTCTAGGTTGGGTGCAGCGAAAGCGAAACCCAACAACTCAAATGAAGATACCAAAGCAAACATTTCGATACTGATGGAAGAACCGGATACTCACTGATTCAGGTTACTTCACCCCTTCAAAAAGTATAACCTCTCAGCCCGCACCGTGGGGAGTCGGGAGTCGGGAATCGGGAGTCGGTGTAGGGGCGCAATGCTTGCGCCCTAGGGAGTCGGGAGTCGGGAGTCGGGAATCGGGAATTGGGTGTCGGGAATCGGTGTAGGGGCGCAATGCTTGCGCCCTAGGGGGTCGGGGGGAGGGGGAGAGAGGGAGACAAGGAATTAAGACTTATTACCTATTACCTCCTCCCTGTTCCCTGTTCCCCGTTCCCTAAAATAAAAGAGTTTTGGCTATTCACTAGCCACTATTCCCCTGCTCCCCTACTCCCCTGCTCCCTTGTTCCCCCTCCCCCGCTCCCCCCTGCTCCCCTGCCCCCCTGCTCCCCCGCCCCCCACCACAAGCCCAATTTTCTCCCACTGATAAAATTTCTTCATAAATTGGGTAGCCTAGGGATAAGACAACTCATGGGTTAAGGAGAACAGAACCGCTTAAGTTGCGGGTTCTCCTGATTTCTTGGGGGGCATCCAGAGTCACACCCACCCCAAAACCCCTGAGCGTCCTGTTCAAAGTAACCTTTGAGCTTATCCATTCCCTCCGCCATCTAGCAAAATTCCGGGAGATTGCGGTTGACGAGTCTTAAGCTCAGTCGTTATGACAGAAAAAAATCTGACGAAAAAAAATTCAGACCCGAGTCATTTCGTCCGAAATTGCTCCGACCTGAATTGAAGTCTTCCCTAGTTGTGTTTGCCCCTCCTTGTCTCAAAATCCAGACCGGATATTAAACCGGGTGCATCCCCTAGCGTAATCTCTGCTCTTTCCTTGCTCTTTCCCTCTGGTAGGACATTTACCATGTCAATGCTTCAACGGCTTATCAACAGTTTTCAGGCTCTCGGGCGAGAACTGCTTTTGCTGCCCAGAAAGCTGCTCAGAACCCTAAAACAGGCCTTTAACCGCCTACTGCACCAACGGTTACACCCTCAACAGCAATCTTCCACCCAGGCCGGGTTTGTGCTGCCTACTGTTGTTATGGTGATTCTGGTTGTCACCCTACTCACGACCTCTATTCTCTTCCGGTCTACTGACCGAGCGAAAAACGCCGGGAATTTCCGGGTGAATCAAGTCGTCCTCAGTGCTGTATCCCCGGCCTTAGACCGAGCGAAAGCCAAACTCAACGCCGCCTTTGAAGACCCTACCCTACCCCAGGGCACCCCGTCCGATTTAGCCGTTACCAACGTTTTAAGTAATTCACGCTACACCCTCCCCGATGAAGTGCGCCTCCGTTTGGCCGTGGATTTTCGGAACGGAGCCGGACAACTCACCCCAGACAATACCATTCAGGCTACCAACGACCGAGGCTTAGAATTTAACGAAACCATTACCACCGCTTGGCGGTTTCCCGTCGATACAGACAACAACGGGAGATTTGATAGTTTTACCCTCTACGGCATTTATTACCGCAGTCCTAGCCGAGATAACAGTGGTTTGTTTAACCGGGTCCGAGTTCCCCTTGATGCTCGCACCCCACCCCAAGATGATGGGGCGAGTAGCGGAGCTTGTACGGCAGCCTTGGGAACCAGTGCCAGCTTAGTCGGGGCTGATGGTTGGTATAAAGCCGGGGGAGTCTTGAAAAAAGGTTTCTTTACCTATGCCGCCACGGTTCCCATCGTAGACATTAATCAACAAGGTCTTTTCCCCACGGGGACGAATTTAGCCCTTTACGAAAACCATCAAGGCAACCGAGGCTTTGCGGCGGTGGAGTATCAACAAGACCGCGCCCGGATTCCTTTGGGCAATAACGCCATTGCCTATGAAGATGACCTCGATATGTTCTCTGGGACACCTTTAAGAATTAATGGTCGGATTGTGGTGAATAGTAACCTCCACGCCGGGACTACCCGCAATGGCAACCTACACTTTTATCAAGTCAGTAGTGATGAGTCCTGTTTTTACGAGGCAGAAAACGCCCGGATTATTATTGGTGGCAATATTACCAATGGTTTAGTGGGGAGTACCCAAACCTGGAATACTATTAACTTTGACCTATTCCGAGGTCGGGGCAATGACCCAAGCACTGCTAATTTTGCCAATGCTCAAGCCTCTTCCACTAGCAGCAATGCCAGTGTAACGGCTTACAACACCCAAGCCTACGAAGAGCGCATTCAATTGTTAGTCAATGCTGCTATTGACCGCAATAGTTTCAACGCACCGCCGGGAACCGCCCCTAACCGAACAGTCACCGGAAACGACCCGGAACCCGTGCGGAATCGGGTACGAGATTTAATCAACAACGAAGCCAACCCCAGAAATTCTGACAGTGCCAGACGGGAAGCCTTAGAAGTCTGGTTTAGAAACCGGACTCGTCGCGTTCCCTTTGCTGAAGTTCCCTTTGGACAAAGTGCCACGACCGGGTTTACAACAGCCAACGTTTTGCAGGGTCAGGGAACGGACTTTTTACGGCCGCCTGACAATTGGATTTATCCTTTTGCCCTGAATAATCACACCTCGGCCAATGCTCAAAGTCGGATTAGCTTAAGACTAGAAAACGTTCCGGCCAGTGACCCAGATTTGTTGGATGAACGGGAAATAAATTTAGGCGATCGCATTTTAGCAGGAAACAACCTCCCGCCCAACTGGTACGACCCCAGCACAGAAAACTTTGCCGATGCCAACACCCAACAAATTTATCAGCCCGCCACCAACTGGTTAAGTGCCGGGTCAGGAACCGGGGCTCCAGGTCCACGCTATCGGAAAACCCGCGTCCGGGAATTAGTAGACCTTGGGTTAACCGACCGGGACGGCTTCTGGGAAACCCAAGCCGCCACCCTGCCAGAAAACGAACTCGACGGGATTGGTGGCTTGCGTATCGTCACCGGAGCCGGGGTCTACTTACCCGCCAATGACAACATCACTGGAGCAGATACAGTAGTTTGGCCTGATTGGATGCCTCAACCTCGGGATCCTCAACCCGGCCGCACACCCGCCGGACATCCCTATGAGGGCAAAATCTTCTATGACCCCGACGGCAACGCCAGCACAGCGAACAACATCGCCATTGACGACTCGGCCGCCCGTCGGCCTTACCTGAAAATGCGCGCTACCGCCGTTTATCACTACGTCCGGGATGACGACAACAACGCCCGCACCCCCGCCCCTCCCGTGGCCTGTGTGAGTAGTTTTTACGACCCCACCGACAGCACCACCGCCCGCAACCGTGCCGGACTGTCCGGTAATAGCGGGGATCTGGGCTGGAATCAAGGGGCAGCAGGAGTTCCTACCCGAACAGGCATTTCCGGCAGTGTTGCCAACTCCAACAACGGCATCACCTACAGCCCACCCACCGTTAATGGTTTAACCGTTGGCTCAGGAGATGCCGCTTTAGCCTATCAAGCCAGCTTAGTCTATCCCAACGGGCGCTTAGTGAACCCCCAACTGGCTAAAGCGCTTAATACGCCCAGTAACCAACGCACCCTAGCAGATCGGGCGGCCATTGACTCCACACTCTGCGCCCTGCAAATTCTGAACGGTGGCATCAGCCCCACAGAAACCCCTACCGCCGGATTCCCCTTGCCCCACGGCACCATTCAAGAAGTCTCCTTTTTAGATGGTCGGGAAATCAAGATGATTGAAGGGAACAGCAGCAGCACTGTTTTTAACCTAGGCAGTGCGGGCAGCGAAAGAAACCAAGCGAACACCGACTTCACCCAAGCCAACAACTACACCCATCAACCGGAAAATGCCGCTCAAAGCGGACTGTCAGAGTACGACCTCTCCGTAGAATTCCGTCAACCGATGGAAATTCGCGCCACGGCCATTAATTTGGATCTGCTGCGGCGACAAAGCACCAACAGCACGACCGAAGGGCCTCAAGACGAGTGGATGTTACCCGCGAGTGGGATTATCTACGCCACTCGGGATGATGCCCTGCCCGATGCCAGCGATAAACCCGCCCGCAGTGATAACACCGTAGCCAATAAACCCAGAATTCCCCTAAACAATAACCCCAACACTCCCTACAACGAGAGTAATGGGGTCGTGAACCTCGCCGCCTACGACTTGGCACAAGATCGGGTGAGTCCTTCAGACTTCTGGTTAGACCCCACCCGCCGCGCTAGTGCCATTCTGTTGATTAACGGTCGAGAATTGGGGCGTAATGCCAGTAATCAATTTGTGGAATCAGAGAAAGGGTTAATCTTAGCCACTAACCTCCCAGTGTATATCAAAGCCCAAAACGCCAACGGCACCCGAGGGGGCTTTAACCTCCATGATTCCGAAGAATTCACCACCACCTTAGACGATACTTGGAGTAACTTCTATAGCCGAACAGAAAACACACTGAATCCCCAATTTGCCTGTCGCACCAATGACGACCGCTTGCCCGGTTGTACCACTGGCGACCGATGGCGCACGGCTTCCATCTTGTCTGATGCTGTCACCCTGCTGTCGGAAAATTTCCGCTTTGGTTTCCGCAACGAGGGAGACTATGACTTGAGAAATAATCAGGTCGATAACCTCTTCCGAGGGCAAGAGGGACAAAACCAGTTACCTAACTTTGTGTCATCTAATGCGGCAACCAACCGACTCCCGGTAACTCCGCCTACTGAGGCTCGGCGTTCTGCCCTGAGTCTTTCGGCGGCTACCAATACTTGGGAGGACACCGTGGAAGAAAAACGGCTGTTTAACGGGTTCTGGGATAACACCTTTGTCACCAATGGTTTATCTAGTTATGTCGATGCGTTTGGGGTATCTGGGGGCGGTCGCTATCTTGATACAAGTTACTCTGAAAACGCGAACCCCGGACTGTATAGTTCCTATTTCAACAACTTTGTCACCCCTATCCAACGGCGGGGCGATTTCCCTGAATATCTGATGGAAATTTGCACAAAGACACCCGTTTCAGAATGTAAAGCCGAGGATTGGTCTGTTAATGGGGGAAGTAGTCTGATTAAGGCTTCTAATCAAATTAATGTAGTTCTCTCCCTGACTGGAGATCATAAAGCTGGCACAACTGCACGTTTCTCCAGTGCTGAACTCCAAAAATTCCCCCGTCGTGTGGCCTTCTTGCGCATGACCGAGGAGATTCAAGAGGTCATTGATGGTGGGGGACGATTACTGGGTGCGAATGACGATCCTATCACTACATTACCGCCAGTTGATGGACTCATTTTAGGAGCTAGTGATTATCCGATCCCTCTAGGAATAACGGGAACAGGAACTGGGACAATTGCCTGTCATACCTATAGCGGTACAGTTAAGCTACAAGAATCTGATGGTAGTGGTGGATTCACCACAGTCTGGACGTGTAGCGCAGCAACACCGAGAGTCACTGATAACGCCCTATGGTTCAAACCCAGCAAGGAGGCTAACAGACCCAATGCTGCGCCAACTAACAACAATAATCAAGACTACACGGCTAACGACCGTCTGCCCTATATTCGGAATGATGCCCTCACCAGCGTTCGCGCTAACCTTCTCGCTCAACCCCTCCTAGAACCCGTACTGCAACTCCATAGTCCTAGCGGCACACAAACGAGATTGAACGAGACTGATGCAGCGACACCAATACAAACCACCCATTGGATTCCTCGGGCTGTGGATAGTAACGGAGCCAACATACCCAAGGGAACCTTTAACTTGGTCATGGCAACAGGGGATAGTCCTTCCCGTTATGCTGTGGGTACTCAAGCCGTTGAGTTCAACGGTGCTGTCTCCAACCTGCCCCGCTTCTTAGAACAGTGGCGACCTGCCACAGGAGCGGCCCCCTATCCCGTAACCATTCAAGGCTCTTTTATTCAACTCAAACGTAGTGCTTATGCCACCGCTCCTTTCTGGCAAATTCTGAAAGAGAATAACCCCAATGCCTTCGCCATTCCGAACAATAATAACAGCGTGTTCAGCTATGCCCAAGGCTACTCCTTTAACGCTGGCCGCCTCCAGAGTTATTATCCTCCTGCACGGCTTTGGGGTTTTGATGTAGGCGTACTATCCCAGTTGCCTGACCTGTTCTCCCAACGGTTCACCCTGCCCCCCACCGATGCCCCGAACGAGTATTTTCGGGAAGTGGGACGGAACGACAACTGGATTCAAACCCTCCTTTGTGCCACCTATAACCCAGCCACTCCCAATGCTCCCACGCCAACCGCCCGGGCGGTTAGCCTTCAAGAGCGACCAAGGGGAAACCGTTGCGCTGAGTTGCGGCAATAACTCCCCGGTCAACCTTGACAATTTATGCCCCTGTGCATTTTGTCAAGGTCGGGGAGAGGGGGAGCAGGGGAGCAGGGGAGCAGGGGAGAATTGATAATTATTCCCTATCACCTATTCCCTATTCCCTATCACCTATCACCTATTACCGACTCCCGACTCCCGACTCCCGACTCCCGATTCCCGACTCCCGACTCCCGACTCCCGATTCCCGACTCCCCCCTTCCTTCCTTCTGTCATCATTCCCTGAACTGCCATGTTTCTCAAAAAACCCTCGCCTAAAATCCATGCTTCCCCCCACCCTCAAGAAGGATTCACCATCATTGAATCCCTCCTAGCCATCTTTGTAGT
The DNA here is from genome assembly GCF_000314005.1 of Spirulina subsalsa PCC 9445. NCBI lineage: Bacteria > Bacillati > Cyanobacteriota > Cyanophyceae > Spirulinales > Spirulinaceae > Spirulina > Spirulina subsalsa. The sequence continues at coordinate 72,697 of NZ_JH980292.1, read as the reverse complement.
GGGAATTTTGCTAGTGGCCATTGGTCCAGTGTTGGGTTTTTCCGCCGCCACCCGCTTCCAAGCCCGACGGATTGAACTCGGCTCCCAAGCTGGCCGCAGTTACGTTGAAGCCCTCAGAAGTCGGTCTATTCCCCCCCCGCAAATTGCCACCACCGTTACCGCCACCACCCCCAACGCCGCCCTAGATGCCCTCAGAAACGTTCCTGTCCCGACAGTAACGAATTTAGACTGTAACGCTAGCAGTTACTGCACAAGCCCCGCACCGAACAGCCACTCTAGTTTTTTCTGTGTGGATGGCAATAACGACGGCAAATGTACCACCGACCAATTTAATGATTTTATTATCCAAGCCTCTGGAGTCCAACGACCCGCCAACCCTCCAATTACAGATAATGTACGCCGTGCAGACCGAGGTTATTTTTTAGGGATTCGGGTATATCGCGCCGATGGTTTTAAGACAGGTTCTGGTGCCCTCCAACGTAGCACAGACACGATACAAACACAGGCAAAACTGACCACTGGCGGCTTGGGGAATCGCAATGCTCCTATCATGGAATTCACCACAGAAATCACAACCAGCAACACCAGTTATGCAGATATTTGTCGGCGCTTAGGAGGATGTCAGTGATTTAGGTAATAGGTAATAATTCCCGACTCCCGACTCCCGACTCCCGACTAGATTGCTTCGTACCTCGCAATGACATTACTCCCGACTCCCGACTCCCGACTCCCGACTCCCGACTCCCGACTCCCTAGGGCGCAAGCATTGCGCCCCTACACCGACTCCCGACTCCCTGTTCCCTTGAATTCTAACGTTAGGTCTTAACTGGTCAAGATTAGATAGTAGATAATAATTATCAATACTCAACTACTCACTGTTTACCGAACTAAAGCCAATGGATAGCATTCATCTACTTTTAAAAACTCTTTTAAAAACAACTCCAACTCAGAGAAAAAATTCCGGTTTTACCCTCATTGAGTTGCTGGTTTCTATGCTGATTGCTGCTTTAGTCATTACCCCCTTGCTGGGGTTAGCCGTGAACTTAATCCGTACAGACCGCGACGAAATGGCTAGGGCGACCACAGAACAAGAAATTCAAATGGCCGTTGATTATATTGCCCGGGATTTACAACAGGCGGTTTATATCTATGATGCTGTGGCCTTGACTCGTAACCACAATGAACAGGGTACTAACTCAGGGATTCGTGACCAAATTCCCCCCGTCTCTGTCGCCCCGGGGTGTAATAATACAAGCATGGATTGCGTGCCTGTGTTGGCTTTCTGGAAGCGCCGCCCGGTGAGAAATGCTATCCCCATTGACCGCCGCCCTAGTCAACAAGGAACTAATTGCCTAACAGCTACTAATGCGGCGCAACAGTGTAATGATACCTTTGTCTATTCCTTAGTGGTGTATTACTTAATCCGCAATACGGACAACACCGCAACAGTGTGGTCGCCAACTGCTCGCATTGGACGCTTTGAACTCCATGATGGGATATATGACCCCGCCCCTCCCCGCAATGCGACATCCCGTTATTTGCCCGATGACCGCTCAGTATTGTCCCCGAGTACCGGGTTTCGGCTTTTTAACTTAAACCTCCCCGGAACTGACTTGGCCAGTAAAATGAACCGTTGGACTCGGGACTCAGGGACTTTCGGCCCCCGGGAACAAGTCCAGATTTTAGTGGATTATGTGGATCATAGTCCCAGCACTGGCAATAATGCCCCCCCCGCAGAAGCTTGTCCAACGGATACAGGCTGGACGACTAGCCCGGTGCCGGACTCTGTGCCGAATGGTTTCCCCGCTACCAGTTTCTTTGCTTGTATTAATAGCGCCAGCAATACGGCGCGGGTTCATATTCGCGGTAATGCTTTAGCGAGGACGCGGAATATTGCGCGGTCTGAGTATCGACCATCTCTTTCGGCTTATTTCCCAACGACGCGGACTCAGGTAACGGCTAGAGGTCGCTTGGTGCAACAACAACGTTAAATAGATTAAATAAATTGAATTGATTACAATAAGATTGTACTATTCGCAAATTCAGGAGCAAAAGTGAGATGAATCCGAAAATCCATAAGTTACTGCGACTGGGTTTGAGCCGTTCTGAAAATTCCCACTCAACCCAAGGTTTCACCTTGCTGGAATTGCTGGTGGTGGTGATTATGGTGGGGATTCTGGCGGCGATTGTTGGCCCGGGCTGGTTAGGTTTTGTCAATCGACAGCGTTTAGGGACGGTAAATGGTGCAATTTTACGGGCGATTCAAGAGACACAGAATAAGGCGCAAGCGGAAAAGGTGAATTATAGTGTTGCGTTTAGAATGTTTAACGGGGTGCCACAGATTGCCATTTATCCCAGTCCTCCCGAAGGGGCAACAGATTTTGAGATATCGGAAAATTATTGGCGAGAGCGAGATTTAGGTAGGGAGTTAGGAATTAATCGCAATCAGGTTTTAATTCTGACTAATTTGGCGGGGGATAATACGTTAAGTAATCCCGATGACGTGGCGACGTTGATTCCTAATGTAACCGCAAACCCGGATCCCGATCAGGTCTACCCGTCGATTACCTTTACCCATACGGGGGATCTCCCGGATCCCTTCCCAACAATTCCAGCGCATGGTTTTCAGATGGTGGTGGCTTTCCCCCAAAGTCCGGGGAGTAATCAGCCTGTGAATGGTTCTAAACAATGTGTGGTGTTACAAACGTTAATCGGAGGGTTACGGACGGGAAGTGGTCAATTTAATGCGACGACTAATCCCCAAGGTTGTATTTAAGGACGGGGAACAGGGAACGGGGAGTCGGGAGTCGGGAGTCGGGAGTCGGGAATGGGTAATAGGTGATAGGGAATAGGGAATAGGTGATAGGGAATAATTATCAATTCTCCCCTGCTCCCCCTCTCCCCCTCTCCCCCTCTCCCTTCCCGTTCCCTAGCCCAGTTATTCAGCAAACCCTAGTTAACCTAATCTCTGATGGTGCGTCGTTCCTCCCAGTCTGGTTTTACGTTGCTTGAACTGTTGATCGCGATTGTGATCATTGGGATTTTGGGGTCGCTGATGGCGGCTTCTTGGCAGGGGTTTGTGATGCGCCAAAGGCTCAATACGGCACGGAGTCAGGCTTATCAGGCGCTACAAGGGGCGAAAAGTAATGCGCTGCGGGATAAGATTACTTGGGTGGCGGGGTTTCGGGAGGTGGAGGTTTCGGGGAGGGTGCGATCGCAATGGTCGGTTTATTCAGCTACCACAGACCCGGATCAAATCCGGTGGGAGTATTTCGAGGCTGGGGTACAAATTGACCCAGAAACCTTTTTCACCACCTCCTCCGATGAGATTCACCGGGTTTTCTTCAACCATAAAGGCTGTCCGGCCACCAGCACCCATCATGACTGTTTAGGAGTCCCACCGGGACGGATTACCTTTTCGAGTCCCCAAGGGGGCAAGGTAAAGCGCTGTGTGATTATCTCTACCCTATTAGGGACGATGCGCTTCGGAGAGGAACAACCCCGGCCAACCAGTAGCGGGAAATATTGCAATTAAGTTAGGGAACAGGGAACAGGCAATAGGCTGACTACAATATTGTATGATGCAACCCAATTCACCCAAAATCATGCACAAATTTTCCTACATCGCCACCGCTTGTTTAACCCTGTTCCTCACCACCTACCGGGAACAGCCCACCTTCCCGGAAGTCGCCCCCCCCGCGATGTCCCATCCTCTCCCCTCCAGCGCCCCCTTGCCCCTGACGGACGGATTACGCGCCATTGTGCAACTGCAAGATTTAGAATTACCCCCCCCTCAAACCACAGGAGAGGCCACGATTCCCTTGAGGGTGTTAACGGGGACAAGGGTTTTTGTCTTAGATTTGGCAATCGGGGGGCGCACCGGAACCTTTTTATTTGATATCGGGGCCTCTACTTCCATGTTATCCACCCCCACCGTCAAGGATTTAGGGCTGCAAGGGAAGGCCTTACCTCAAGAATTGCTCACCTCTGCCGTCGCGGGGGATGAGTGCGAAACCATGAACGCCAATCTACACCCTTTCCCCCCTTTAACGCGGGATTCCCTGCGCATTGAAGGCCTCCAAGGTTTAGAGTTTACCGATGTCATCATTCCGGGGAGACTGGATGGGGTGTTAGGGATGGATGTATTAGGTCATTATGACTTACAAGTGGACCCCCGCCAACGAATGTTAACCATGCTGGCTTCGGGGAGTAATCCTGAACTAGATTTAGGGGAAGCGGTGCCCTTAAAGGAGCGCTTGGGGGTGTTATTAGTGCAGGTGGAGATTAATGGGGAGGGGCCTTTTACGTTTTTAATTGATAATGGGGCGGATCGGATGTTTATTTCCCAAGGATTAGCGGAGTTATTGGAGTTAGGAGAGGAAGACCGTTCCCCCATTCAAATTCAAGGATTTTGTGGCTTAGAATCTGCTCAAGCAACAGTTTTAAGTCGGGTGAAATTGGCGCAGCATGAGCAAGGGAATTTAGACGCGATTATTCTGGCTTCTCCGGTGTTGAAACTGTTGGAAGTTGATGGCATTGTTGGGCAAAATTTCTTAAATGAGTATCAACAATATTGGCGTTTTGACCGGGATGAGGTGGAGGGTAAATTACAGGGAGGGCGTTTATTATTGACTCCTTATCCTACCCGTTAAATCCGCTCGTAATGGTATTCAGTTTTCGTAGGGTGTGTTAGGCGCTGGTGTAAGGGTTGAATGAAATCCAATCAATTGGATGAGCGCCGTAACGCACCGATTCTAAATCTTTCATCGAGTCGGCGATTATTTGTAATAAACCAGAGAAAGATATGAGTATCTAAGAGGATTTTCATGGATTTTCAAACAAGTTAATAATGTCTTCAGGAAGAGGATCGTTAAAATCATCAGGGACAACAAATTCACCCTCACATAAACCAATCGGACGAGGTTATTTTTGAGGTAGGTTTGTTGAGATTGGGTTAATTTCAGCAATCGGGCGATTGGCTTGAGTAATGATTAAGCGATTGCCTTCTTGAATCAATTTGATAAATCCTGATAAATCTTGTTCAATGTCATCTATGTTTAGGTTAATCATGGCTAGTTTCCGGTTAATGTAATGTAATTATCCCTCTTCTGTCAGATCAGGTTCAAACCCTGATTTTCTCGTTGGCTGTGATGGCGAAGATTCGTTAAACTCTTCTAGAGTGACAGAAGAGGGTTATTCGTTCGTTGTTGCGCTTCAGCGCGCTAAATCAGGGGCTAAAGCCCAACAACGGACTAAGGGTTTTCTATTCGTTCGTTGTTGCGCTTCAGCGCGCTAAATCAGGGGCTAAAGCCCAACAACGGACTAAGGGTTTTCTATTCGTTCGTTGTTGCGCTTCAGCGCGCTAAATCAGGGGCTAAAGCCCAACAACGAGCCAAGGGTTTTCTATTCGTTCGTTGTTGCGCTTCAGCGCGCTAAATCAGGGGCTAAAGCCCAACAACGAGCCAAGGGGTTTCTATTTGTTCGTTGTTGCGCTTCAGCGCGCTAAATCAGGGGCTAAAGCCCAACAACGAGCCAAGGGGTTTCTATTTGTTCGTTGTTGCGCTTCAGCGCGCTAAATCAGGGGCTAAAGCCCAACAACGAGCCAAGGGGTTTCTATTTGTTCGTTGTTGCGCTTCAGCGCGCTAAATCAGGGGCTAAAGCCCAACAACGAGCCAAGGGGTTTCTATTCGTTCGTTGTTGCGCTTCAGCGCGCTAAATCAGGGGCTAAAGCCCAACAACGAGCTAAGGGGTTTCTATTCGTTCGTTGTTGCGCTTCAGCGCGCTAAATTAAGGGATAAAGCCCAACAACTTCAGAATTGCCCCATGAAATGGTTTAATTTCGGTCGTCGTCGCCAACCCCAAACCTCTCAATCTGTAGAAATTGAATTTGATCAAGCCTTGAATTTATTGGCTAAGGGAGTGACCAACTGGCAGCAAATCAGAACAGCGTTGCTTTCTCGTCAGATAACCGAAGGGGATTTAGCGGCCTGGTTGCGGCAACAGGAGAGGGTGAAACCGGATTGGCGGGAAGGGTTACGGCGCTTGGCACAGGAGGCTGAGGGAGAGTTAGGGGAAGTGGTGCGGGAGTTGTTGCGGGAAGGTTCTCCCTATGAGGGAGGGGATGAGGAGGGAAAGGGTGAGGAGGAAGAAGGTGGGTTAGAGGAAGGTTCTCCCTGTGAGGGTGAGGCTGAGGGTTGGGTTCAGCGAGGGATTGAGCAGTTGGACGCAGGGGATTTTGTGGGTCTATTGGTATCTTTTGACCAAGCTTTGGAGATTCAAAGGGATTTCTATAAAGCATGGAACGGTCGAGGGGTTGCGCTATTGGGATTAGGCAGGAATGAAGAAGCGATCGCCTCCTATGACCAAGCTTTGCAAATTAAACCGGATTTCTATAAGGCATGGGGCAACCGAGGGAATGCGCTATTTAACTTAGGCAGGAATGAAGAAGCGATCGCCTCCTATGACCAGGCTGTGCAAATCAAACCGGATGACTTTGAGGCATGGTGCAACCGAGGGGTTGCGCTACGGAATTTGGGCAGGTATGAACAAGCGATCGCCTCCTATGACCAAGCTTTGCAAATTAAACCGGATTTCTATAAGGCATGGGGCAACCGAGGGAATGCGCTATTTAACTTAGGCAGGAATGAAGAAGCGATCGCCTCCTATGACCAGGCTGTGCAAATCAAACCGGATGACTTTGAGGCATGGTGCAACCGAGGGGTTGCGCTATGTAACTTAGGCAGGAATGAAGAAGCGATCGCCTCCTATGACCAGGCTGTGCAAATCAAAACCGGATGACTATATGGCATGGTACAACCGAGGGGTTGCGCTACGGAATTTGGGCAGGTATGAACAAGCGATCGCCTCCTATGACCAAGCTTTGCAAATTAAACCGGATGACTCTGGGGCATGGTACAACCGAGGGGTTGCGCTAGGTAACTTAGGCAGGTATGAAGAAGAGATCGCCTCCTATGACCAAGCTTTGCAAATTAAACCGGATGACTCTGGGGCATGGTACAACCGAGGGGTTGCGCTAGGTAACTTAGGCAGGTATGAAGAAGAGATAGCCTCCTATGACCAAGCTTTGCAAATCAAACCGGATTCCTATGAGGTATGGGTCAACCGAGGGGTTGCGCTAGGTAACTTAGGCAGGTATGAAGAAGCGATCGCCTCCTATGACCAAGCTTTGCAAATTAAACCGGATGACTATATGGCATGGGGCAACCGAGGGAATGCGCTATGTAACTTAGGCAGGAATGAAGAAGCGATCGCCTCCTATGACCAGGCTGTGCAAATCAAACCGGATGACTATATGGCATGGTACAACCGAGGGGTTGCGCTACGGAATTTGGGCAGGTATGAAGAAGAGATCGCCTCCTATGACCAAGCTTTGCAAATCAAACCGGATTACTTTGAGGCATGGAGCAACCGAGGGCTTGCGCTATTGAACTTAAGCAGGTATGAAGAAGCGATCGCCTCCTATGACCAGGCTGTGCAAATCAAACCGGATGACTTTGAGGCATGGAACAACCGAGGGGTTGCGCTATTGGGATTAGGCAGGTATGAAGAAGCGATCGCCTCCTGTGACCAAGCTTTGCAAATTAAACCGGATTACTCTGAGGCATGGGGCAACCGAGGGGTTGCGCTATGTAACTTAGGCAGGTATGAAGAAGCGATCGCTTCCTATGACCAAGCTTTGCAAATTAAACCGGATTACTCTGTGGCATGGTACAACCGAGGGGTTGCGCTATGTAACTTAGGCAGGTATGAAGAAGCGATCGCCTCCTATGACCAAGCTTTGCAAATTAAACCGGATTCCTATGAGGTATGGGTCAACCGAGGGGTTGCGCTAGGTAACTTAGGCAGGAATGAAGAAGCGATCGCCTTCTTTGACCAAGCTTTGCAAATTAAACCGGATGAATCTGTGGCATGGAACAACCGAGGGAATGCTGCATTAAAATCCTCACGCCATACCCCCATCCCTCAACAAACCTTTTCAGCTTTTTTCCAACGCAGCCTAGAACAATCCCCCCAACACTTAACCGCCCTCCTCGACCCAACTCACCCCGAAAAACTATACCAGCAATTCCCAACCTCCCTCACCCAAAGCAAAACCTTGCTCCGTGACCATTTCCCCCAATCTCTGGCTACCAGTCAACAACAACTCCGTTCCACCTTTGCGGATTCCCCCTCCATCCTCGAACGACTCAATCAACCCCCTTCTCCTCAACTCCAAGCCTTCCTCAACAGTACCCCCACCCTCAACACCCCCACCCCTGAACAACTGGACAATCTCAAAGCATTTATCCGCCGTCTCCCCTCTGTCGAAGTTATCCAACAAATCCAAGCCACCGCCCAAAAACACTACTCTCTCACCCACCCCGAACTCAACGAAAGAGGCTACCCAGGCAAAATCAACAGCCTGGAATTCCCCCTCAAACAAGGCCTCATCCGCCCCGACACCCACCCCGAAGGGTTCGGCATCCTCCACCACCAACTCGGCAAAGCCCACTATAAACAGGGTTTAACTCCTGCTGCCCACAATCAAAGATTCCCCTACTTCGACCAAGCCAAAACCCACTATGAAACCGCCCTCCAAACCCTCACCTTTGCCACCTTCCCTGAACAGCGCCTTAAAGTCCTCTCAGACCTCATCACAGTCTGTTTTCGCCTCCGCCAAGACGACACCGCCACCAACCACCTAAGAACGGGTATTATCGGCCTTGAACGTCTCCTAGAAAACAAAACCCCCTCGGAAAAAGAACGCCTCACCCGTGAATTCTCCCCCTTCTTTCAATTAGAAGTCGAGGAACAAATTCGCGCCCAAAACTACACCGAAGCCCTCGAAATTGCCGAAAAACGGAAAAACTTCTGCCTCCAATGGTTTCAAACCCCCCCCACTCCCCTCCCCTTTGCCCACCTGCAACAACACCTCTGCACCCCCCACACCGCCATTATTTACTGGCACCTTAGCCCCGTCTCCCTCGCCACCTTCCTCATCCTGCCCCAAGGAACCCCCCAACTCATTTCCCACCTCACCGATACAGACTACAACACCCTCACCCACTGGATTAAAGAGTGGAACAACAACTACACCACCTATCACACACAACCACCAAAGGAACGGCAAAACGCCCCTTGGCGACGGGAATTACCCCAACAACTGGACCAACTGCAAACCCTCCTACAGATTCCCACCCTCAGCCAAAACCTCAGAAACCATGACATCCAAACCCTCATCCTCATCCCTCACCGTGACCTCCACCGCTTCCCCCTCTCCACTTTCTTTCCCCTCCCCTCCTTTTACCTGCCCAGTGCCGCCCTCGGCCTGCGAGAAACCCGCTATACAGCCCCTCTCACCTCCCTTAACCTGATTGAAAACCCCAAAAGTACCCCCACCGTCAATCACCAGAAAAAAGCCCTCCTTGACCTCCCCTACGCGGAAATCGAGGCCGCCCTCCTGCGGCAACAATTCCCCCAAGGACGCACCCTCGCCAACAACGCAACCACCCAAGAACAAGTGAACCAACTCCTCACCCAACCCGCCCAAATTCTCCACTTCTGCGGTCATGGGGCTTACAATTCCCAACAGCCTAAACAGTCTTGTCTGTTCCTGAAAGACGAGGATTGTTTCACCATTGAAGACATTTTGCGGCAGGATTTAACTCCTTACGATTTAGTCAGTTTAGCGGCCTGCGAAACCGCGATTACAGGCAATGAGGCCATGACAGAGGAATATGTCGGCCTGGTCAGCGCGTTTTTACAAGTTGGCGCAACATTTGTGTTAAGTACCCTCTGGTCTGTGGACTCATTTCCTACCAGTTTATTTATTGTCCAGTTTTACCATTTCTTACAGGATAATCCCCCCCCATTTAGCCCTCCAACTCACTCAAAACTGGCTAAAAACCGCCACTCCTCCAGAACTCTGTACTTGGTTAGAAACTCACGAACACCAACTCACTCTACCCTCTCTCCTCAGACGTTTGAACACCAGACGAACGGAACTTGCTACAGTAGAAACAACCACTCCTCCCTATTCTCATCCCTATTACTGGTCTGCCTTTATTTTGGCTGGTTATGACTACCCCAATCACGCTCAATCTCCCCGATAATTTGTATCAACAGGCTGCCCGTTTAGCCGCAGAACATCAACGAGAGGTTTCAGATATTTTGCTGGAAACTCTGGCGTTGTTGTTAACTCCAACAACTCAACCGATTTCTACACTTTCGGACAGGGAAGTTTATGCCCTCGCTCAATTGCGATTGTCTCCCACCCAAGAAAAGCGTTTGAGTCAGTTGTTAGATGCCCAACAATCTGGCACAATTTCGACCACAGAACAGGAGGAATTAAACGCCTTAATGACGGTTTATGAAACGCGCTTATTACAACAAGCTCAAGCCCTCAATGAATCGGTGAAACGGGGTTTAATTGCACCATTAGAAGCCTAAACTGTGACTATTTCTGAATCCGTCCGAGCTAAATTGCGCCAACAAACAGGCAACCGATGCGGGTATTGTCTGAGTTCCCAGAACTATGTTCTAGGAATTTTGCAAATTGAGCATATTATTCCCAAAGCATTGGGAGAAATGAAGAAGAAAATCTCTGGTTAGCGTGTAGCTTGTGCAATAATTATAAGGGGGTAAAAATTTCTGAGATTGATCCTGTGAGCAAGGCCTCTGTTCCTTTGTTTAATCCTCGTCAGAATCAATGGTCTGAACATTTCACTTGGAGCAAAAACGGCACAGAAATTATCGGTTTAACTCCCTGCGGTCGAGCAACGGTTTTAGCCTTAAATCTGAATAATCCAATTGCTGTTACAGTCAGGAAACAATGGGTCAGTGCAGGTTGGCATCCTCCTAAATAACCTATCATTCACCGCTAGATACAATCTGAAAAATCATGACTAATTTTTCACTTTCAGATAATCAAGTTGATCTACTAAAATCTTTTTTAGTCGCCCTAAGTCAACAAAAAGAATGTTCACTCGACTTAGCCCGTCAACTTCGGGAAATTGCCCAAAATTTAGTTCTAAATATTGAGCGACTCGATGGGGTAGCCCAACAAAATAGCGAACTACAAAGCTATTATAAGCAAGCCTATTCTATCTTAGACCAAAAGGCAGCAGAACGAGGAGTCGGTCTGGATTTTGTCCCGAATTTTTCCGGTGAGACTGCCCCCAATACAGAAGTTGATAATACTGTCCCTGATAGTCGTCAACGTCCCACGATTAAGCAAGTTCTCAACACAATTGACTCCCTCACCCATCCTGAGTTAATCCAAAAATCAGAGGTCATTTTTCAAGCAGAAAATCCTCTGGCTGAATTTTATCAACAATTTGGCATGATGAGTTAAGGAATGAATAATCAGAGAGCCTAAACGGATGACTTCTAATCTCAAGCTGATTTACCCCACTATTGACCTCTTTCTTTATGATTTGCGTGAAGGATTAGGAGATTCTGCTGAAGACATTAATCAAAAGCGTTTAAAGTTTTGGCAACGTCTGAATCCACAGTTAACCGAAGATGGTCTAGAACCTTATCAAAAATTAGACCCGATTGGGTCATCTTTCTCTGAATTATTGCCGAGTAAATATCAACCTTTTCAGGAGGTAAATGGCTATTTTTATCCGGTGCAATTAAATGATACTTTTGCTTTGCTGGTGGATGTTTCTGGCAATCCCCAAGGTTCAAAACAAGCTTATCCGATTGTTGACCTCAAAGAGACGAGAGATATTATTCTGGAAAAGCGAACCCCCAGAAAGGGAAACATTGGGGAAACTTGGCTGATTTGGGGACAGTTACCCCATGAGGAGCAAGACAAAGAAGCCACTTTTAAAGAATGTTATCAGGTTTTTCTGTCCGATGAAAGGAAACAAGGGAGTCAAACCTATCAAGGTCAGTTTCTAGGAGCAGATTTATGGGAAATTTGGCAACCTTCAACTGAGTTAGACAGTCCCGATTATGCTCATCTGATTATTGCTCTATTTCCACCCCAAGCAACCATTACCTCTGACAAAATCAATAGTTTTTATCAACAGTTCCTTTATCTTTTTTCCTATCGCCACAAAATCCACTGGATTTACACCCAAAGTCGTGGAACAAAACAGGATTTAAACCGAGCAGCGCGTGATATTCAAGGGAAGGTGAATAGTCTGCCTAAGCAAGTCTTACAAACCCATTTGAACCTCGAAATTCTGCAAAAACAGTTAACAGAAACCTTGACAATTTTCTCAGTTTATGCGTCTGCTTTAAGTACCTTAGAAGAGTATAAACACGCGCTGAATGTGAATATTGAAAATTACCAAAAACGTCTCAAGACTTTAAAGGAGAGGGATAAAAGTAGCAATTTAAGCCTTTTTGAACCGTTCCTCAATTATGCACAGGAAAAGTATTTACCCCAACTGACCACGGACTACAATAGTGCTAGTGCGAGTCTAAAGCTCTTGGAGAATATGACCAAGACGCTAGAAGGAATTATACAACTCGAACAGGCGAAGCGCGATCGCACCCTCAACCAAACCATCTTTATAGTGAGTACCGGAATCGGTGCAGCTTCTGCGTCTGCGTCCTCCATTGCCAATGTTGCAGAGGATCTGATTGTACAGCGCTTTCCCCTAGAGCGTCCAGAAGGTCAACCCCTGCCACCGGGGTATTTATGGGGGATTTATAGTTTTGCCTTTGTCTTGAGTTTAATCCTTGGGTTAGGGTGTAGTGGTTTAATGGGGTTCCTGTTTTGGCTAGGGAAACGGCGCTAACATCAGTGAAATAAGAAACCGGGTTGATTTCATCCTGTCTGTGTCCCCCTCCATCTTGCCAAAAACCCGGTTTCTGAGAAAATGAGTTATTTATCGAGCAACTAAATTGAAACTAAGAAAAGGCTGAAGAATTAAGAGAATTATCAGCGAATATCAACTCAAGTTATTGATTTTTAATCCAGAACAAGAGGAGGTTGTTACATGGATAGACTGAATTATCCTGAAATTGTCCAAAATATTCTAGAACGTCATGCCAAGAATAGTTCTAATAGCCAGACTGAAGTTAAAGTGTTATTTGATAAGGAGCGCGATCGCTATCAGGTCATGAATATGGGTTGGCAAGAGTTAACGCGAGTATTTGGTTGTCTTATTTATGTGGAAATTAAAGGGGGTAAAATTTGGATCGAACGGGATGGTACGGAAATCGGAGTGGCCAATGAATTAGTCGAAGCTGGTGTTTCTAAACAGGATATCGTTTTGGCTTTTAAAGCCCCATACAAACGAAAGTTTACTGACTTTGCTGTGAGTTGAGCTTATTGGCTGGGTATTGTCTACCCAATTCCGGTTACAGTTCTATTGGGTTATTAGGGTGGGCATAGCTCACCCTACATTCACGGAACACCGAAAAGAAAAGCGGGTTTTATTCGCTTAATTAAATAAGTTCATAAAAAATAGTTTTTTGACGGACTATCTTAATCGTATAGAAGAAATAATGAACATTAAAGAACTAATAAAAGCCGAACTAGATTGTTTGTCTGAGGAATAATTGACCTCTGACACGGGTATTGCGCGGCTTAACTGAGCATTTGCCTCGCCATCGCTTTGTACTCGTCGAGGCCAGATCGCTCGGCAAACTCAACGACTTGCACGCCAAACGCGCTGTGGTACTCCACAACCTGATCCCCCAAAGTAGCCCAAATCGTGCCACCCCGCCGCTCATACTGCTCAATCAAGGCATCTAGCGAGACTCGGCCAAAGACCTGGTAATGAGCGGCAAAATCTAAAGCCCGGTCATCCACCCGCGCCTCAGTCCAGTCAATCAGCCCCGTGACCTGCCCCTGAGGGTCAACTAAAATATGACCCGGATGCAGGTCGCCATGAATTAGGCTTGTCTGTGCAGGCCAGAGAATATCCCGGTCTAGCCAGCGCTGCCAGCGATCCCAGAGGTGGGGATTCACTGGGTAAACCGCCTTGACCCGCGCCATTCGATCTGACCAAGCGGTTCTAATCTCTGCAATGGAGGGAGTCTCCAGTCCCGCCTTAGCCACCGCCTGATGTCCTATGCTGTGGAGAGCGACTAGGGCATCTGCGAGGGATTGCAAGTAAACTTCTGGCAGATTTTGAGCGTCAATTTCCCAGTGGTAGTTCTGAATTTCGGGGTCAATGGTGCCAGCCGGTTTGCCGAGGAGTAGGGGATAAGCAATTAGCTCATCGGTGTGAATCTGCCAGTCGGGTACTTGCACCCGCAGGTGACGCTGTACCAAGGTGAGAATGCTGTACTCCCGTTGAGCCGAGGGCAGCACATCCGGCCGCCGGGGAATTCTCAGCAGCCAGGAGGCTTTGTCTGGGGTTTGGGCGATCGCAACCTGAAAATCTAGCCCTGACTCATTGGTTTGTAACAAGGCAGGGTCTAGGGCTAAACCATGACGACCGGCTAGGGTGGCGATCGCATCAGGGGATAGAGTCATAGTCAAAATCGTTTTAGCGGGTTTCGGTTGACGAGGGGTTGACTCTCAGTGCGGTTTAGCGTATTCCCGAATATCAACATTTAGACAGAATTGGACATAGTAACCATCCGCTCGTTTAATAATCCTAACTCGTTTAATTTGGTCTAAAGGATAAAAGTTTAGGTCTCTAGTTCCTTTCAGTTTAACCGTCCCGATGTTTTTCTTGTCTGTGAAAGTTATCTTTTTCCGGTCCTCCGATAGCTTCCAACCAGAGTGTTTATATTCTACAGAACGGTTATTCTTTTGGAATTTAGGATAACCTTTTTTCCCTTTAACCTTTTTCTTACAATTGTCATAGAAACGAGCAAGTGGTTAGCCCGGTCAGTTCCGCCAACTCTCCAGCCGTGGGGGTTCCCGCCAAAAAAGCTAGTCCTTTGACACTCCCCTATAGGGAGAGCGCGGGGCAACTGGCACAGATTCGTTAAAAACGATAGTTCACACCAAAATACAACCCATCATCTTGGGCGTTGGTTTGGCGATCGCGAATATTAATCAACGGCAACGTCGCATCCAGTCGAATCGTCAAATTCTGAACCGGAATCCAAATCAAGCCAGCCCCCAGCCCCGCCAAAAACGCATTAGACTGAATCTGACTCGGATTACTGGGATTATTCCAGACCATCCCCCCATCCACAAAAGGCGCAAACTGCAAAAGACTCTCCTCCTCCTCATCTCGCCATAACGTAAACCGATTTTCCACCGACAAGCGCCAGCCATTATCCCCTGACCTTGCCCCTTGACGGTAGCCCCGCAGCGTTTGACCGCCCCCCATACTGAACAACTCCGAAGCCAACAAATTATTCGGACTCAGTTGAACATCCCCCTGCACAATCAAGAGATGATCCCGACCGAACTGTTGCACCCGCGCCCCTTGACCCAACCAACTCAAAAAGCGAGCATCCGGTGTCGGCGAACTATTGCGCGTCGTGCCAAACAACCCCGTCCCCAGATTAAACTGAGAACGCAAACTCCACGCCCCCTTAGCATCCCGTTTCGTGTAATCCTGAGCGAAATAAATCACCGAGGTACGAGTTCGACCATCCGCTTCAGCCCCCACCCCAAACGGCGTTCCCACATTATCAAACAAGAACGTTTGTCCCGTTTTGCGACGAAACCCTAAAGACAGCGCGAACTCCTCCCGCGCAGACCGCACCAAAGGCTGACGGAAACTGAGATCATACAACTGGGAATTCCCACGAATCCCCAACGTCCGAAAAGCCCCAGTTGTAATGCGATTCTGATCCAACACCACCCGCAGATCGACCGTTCCATTCATCGGATTAACCGGAAGACTATAGCTAAAATCCCCCCCGTGGTAGCCCCCCGTAAAGGTGCGAGTATAGCCCAAACGCAGCAGATCCCCCAGCCCGGTTAAATTACGATAGCCCAGACTTAGCCCCATCCGTTCAGACCCCACCGACTCCGCCGAATAGTTATCCGTAAACACCAATCCTGAGAAAGGCTTCACCTCCTGTATATCCAGCAACAGGCGACTCATCCCCAACTCGTCACCACCTTCTAAATTCACATCAATTGATTTAAAATTGGGGTCAAGGGTTAACAGACGCAGTTGATCTTCCAAAGCATTGGCATTAAACGGAGTCCGAATCCCCAAATTGACCCGACTACGCACATAATGAGGATTCATCCGTTGTAACCCCCGGATTTCCACCTCATCCAAAGTCCCCTCAACTGCCAGAATCTGGATTTCACCCCCATCTAAAGGTTGAGTCGGCAGAACAGCGCGGGAGGTAATATAGCCCCGATTAAGATAGAGTTGGGTAATCGCCCTCACCGCTTGATTCAGTTGCCCCAAAGTCGTTTCCCCGGTTAACCCCTCCAGAATAGGTGCAAAATCAGCCTCCGTGAAGACCGTACTTCCTTCCACCCGAATCCGTTCAATTCTGAGCGGTGTCGGGTCATCCAAATCCGTCGTATCCAGACCCTCGGGAGCGGTGAAAATCTCCCCCTCCTCCAGCAGTTGCGGTAAATCCTCATCCCGTTCTAAGCCCGGTTGGTCAGCAACCCAAACCCCTCGACGAGGGGAATTTGATGGGGGTTGAGTCAAATAGCTGGTTTCCCTTAAAACAGGCTCAATCTCAGTCGAGGCTTGAGCTAGGACTTCCGAAGCCAGTCCAACCCAAATACTTAAACCCGTAAGCAACGTTAGAGTAGATTTATTCATTTTATTTCACTCGTCACACTTCAGAAATTTGCGCAATCCCTTGAAAGGGAGTCTAGGGGGGATACCTTAACGCAGTGAGAATCGGCTAGTTTTTCCCCAGAATCCCCCTAAATCCCCCTTCTAAAGGGGGACTTCCAGATTTTCCCCATATTATTCCCCCCTTCCAAAGGGAGCCTAGGGGGGATACCTTAACTCAGAGAGAATCGGCTAATTTTTCCCCAGAATCCCCCTAAATCCCCCTTCTAAAGGGGGACTTCCAGATTTTCCCCATATTATTCCCCCCTTCCAAAGGGAGCCTAGGGGGGATACCTTAACTCAGAGAGAATCGGCTAGCTTTTCCCCAGAATCCCCCTAAATCCCCCTTCTAAAGGGGGACTGCCGGATTTTCCCCGTATTATTCCCCCCTTCCAAAGGGGGGCTAGGGGGGATACCTTAACTCAGAGAGAATCGGCTAATTTTTCCCCAGAATCCCCCTAAATCCCCCTTCTAAAGGGGGACTTCCAGATTTTCCCCATATTATTCCCCCCTTCCAAAGGGAGCCTAGGGGGGATACCTTAACTCAGAGAGAATCGGCTAATTTTTCCCCAGAATCCCCCTAAATCCCCCTTCTAAAGGGGGACTTCCAGATTTTCCCCATATTATTCCCCCCTTCCAAAGGGAGCCTAGGGGGGATACCTTTACTCAGAGGGAAAGGGCAAATTTTTACCCAGAATCCCCCTAAATCCCCCTTCTAAAGGGGGACTACCGGATTTTCCCCATATTATTCCCCCCTTCCAAAGGGGGGCTAGGGGGGATACCTTAACTCAGAGAGAATCGGCTAGTTTTTCCCCAGAATCCCCCTAAATCCCCCTTCTAAAGGGGGACTTCCAGATTTTCCCCATATTATTCCCCCCTTCCAAAGGGGGGCTAGGGGGGATAATCCAGAAGCATTAATCACTGTTCACTGTTAACTGAGCAGTCAATCTCTTAATCCCCTTGGAACCGTAAACAAGACTCATCCAACCTCACTGAACTTAACTCCTCCCCATCCGAAACAGACTCCTCAGAAGCCCTAACATCTAGCCGAGGAATCGTGGCACAGGCCGACTGCAAAACCTGCTTCAGTTCAAAGGGAGTCTTATCTTCTACGGGGTTTAACCAAATGCCTCGCAACCGAGCAAAATCGAGGGGAATGGGAGGAGGAGCTACCGGAGGAGGAGTGACTACCGGAGGAGTGACTACCGGAGGATTAACTACCGGAGGAGTGACTACCGGAGGAGGAGCTACCGGAGGATTAACTACCGGAGGAGCATAAGCAAAATCAAACGTCACAGGGGTTGAACCTGCTCCGGCAGCTAACACCGAGAAATTGCCCAAGGCCTCTGTCCCATTCAAAAAATTAGTCGCAATCCCTTCCCCATTGGTTAGCACCGTCGTCCCATTACTAAACGTTCCCGTTGCCCCATTAGCCGTAAAATTCACACTGGCTCCCACACCCGGAGCAATACCAAAAACGGCCTC
The DNA here is from genome assembly GCF_000314005.1 of Spirulina subsalsa PCC 9445. Classification (NCBI taxonomy): domain Bacteria; kingdom Bacillati; phylum Cyanobacteriota; class Cyanophyceae; order Spirulinales; family Spirulinaceae; genus Spirulina; species Spirulina subsalsa. The sequence goes on along the minus strand of NZ_JH980292.1, from coordinate 54,530 downwards.
AGTTACCTTCACACTCACATCCAAATTCACAGGAAGACTGCCCACCGTTTGGTTAACTGGGGCCACTGGGGTAATCACAGACCCCTGCCACTCAAAAGCCCCCATATCCACTGTGCCTCCTACAATACGCGCCCCCGGTGCGCCCCGTTGGTCAGTGGTTAAGCCTGTGGCTAGGTCATTATCCCCTGCATTGAGGGCAGGACTATCTAGGGCAAGGGCATGAGTCTGAGTGGGGCTGCCGTAGTTGGCAAGGGGAAGGAGTTTGGGGTCAACACCAACGATGTTGCCGTTCACGCCGTTGGTAGGAACTCCTGTGCCAGTCATGTCAGCCGTGCTGAGAATGAGACTATGGTTGATAGTGAAGGTATGATTGCCAGAGGTAATTCCGACATCAGGGGCGGTGGGGGCGGTGTTGTTGGCGATGATGCTGTTGTTGAAAGTGTGGGTGTTATTGTTGAAAACTGCTAACCCCCCCCCAGTATTAGTAGCTGTGTTAAAGGCAATGGTAGAGTTGGTCAGCGTCACCCCACCGCTCCGAATCCCGCCGCCATTGGTTCCCGCCGAATTGCCGGAAACCGTGGAATTAATCAGCGTCACTCCTGCCAGACTCCGAATCCCGCCACCGTCTTCATTGGCAAAATTCCCCGAAACTGTGGAGTGATTGAGGATTACCCCGCCGTCACCGTTAATCCCGCCTCCTCCCCGGTTAGCTTGATTATCAGTCACGGTGGAATAGTTCAGGGTCACTTGTCCAAAACTGTTAATTCCCGTCCCAAAATTCTCCCCAGCACCCCCTCGGATGGTCAAATATTCAAAGGTGGTTGGTGCAAATGCGTTAACTAAGAAAATACGGAATTGTGGGGCGGTTGAATCCCGCCGAATCGTGACATTTGTCCCGTCCCCCGTAATCCTCATAGCCCGTATAATCGGCGTTAAGGCAGTCGTTAGGACAATCTCCGTCATACCGGGGGCAAATCGAATCGTATGGGGATTCGCTGCATCAGCATTCGCATCAGCATTCGCCGCCGTAATGGCAGCTTCTAGAGTAGGAGTTGCCACATCCCCCACCGTAAACGTGGCTAACCGACCCTCCCAATTGAATAGGGTTTCAGCCCTAAAGGGAGTCCCCACTTCTATCTCCCCTGTCCTGTACTCTAACTCCCAATCTCCCCCATACTTCGCACTCCCCGTCGCATTGGTCGAAGCCGCCACATCCAGCCCCGTCAATGCCCCTAAACGCTGGACAAACCCCTGACCCAGTTCTCCCAAGGCTGTGAAACAACTATAAATCAGTAAATCCGCTCCGGCTTTTAAACTCTTCGACCACTGCCCTAATTGCTCTCCATACTGTTCTACGGTTTCGCTATTTAGCCAATTCTTCCCTAACCAGAAGTTCCCCTCATGTCCTTCGGCTGTGATGGCGACTCCATCCAGTTTTCCCCCTTCTGTTCTCACGCGCTCTAATAAGGTGGTTACAGTAGGAATCCCTTCTTCCTGTCGTGACACAATACGGGAAATCGTTCCTTCTGCCCCCCCATAAAGTAGGGTTTCTGGCTGGTCTGCCCGACTATCTATAATGTTGAGGATATTTGTCCCCTCTGCTTGGGGAAACCGGACGACGATTGTGCTGTCTCCTTGCACTAATTGGGGGTCTAGGGGGGTTACTCGCCCACTGGCCATTAACTGCACGTCTGGGGCTTGCACTCTCCCAGCTATCACCACTTCTCCTTGTTCGATGCGCAGGGGAGAACCCACTAACCACAGTTGCCCATCATCTCCGAGTTCTACTCCTGTGGCGCTGCCGATGTCACTCCCTCCGGTTAGATAACGGGGTAGGTCTTCGGGTCGTAATCCTAGGGGAGCATTGGGGTTAATACTATCACTGGGTAGCGCTTCTAGGATTAATCCCAGTTTCATCCCGTCGTGGGTTAGTTTCACTTGGCTTTGTCCGGGGATGGCGGCTAGGGTGAGGGTGCCGTTGGGGGTTTCAAGGGTTCCGGTGTTGATGACTGACCCCCCAACCATCCATAAACTGCCCTTTTCTACGCTTAAATTGGCGGCGTTGAGGATTGTTCCGGGTTGGCTACTATCGAAAATTAACTGGCTGGGGTTTCCGGTTAGGGTGGTGAAGTCGTTGTTTCCTAGGCTGTTGAAGTAGCTGTCATGAAAGCCGATGCGGTTGGCAGTAGTTACGCCAAAACTACCGGGGACATCTAAACTAGCGCCTTGGGTAAAGACCCATCCGGCGGGGTTCATTAGGTAGAGGTTACTGTTGCCCCCTGTGAGTTGAATTAAGCCTTGAATCAGGCTGGGATTGCCACCAACAACACGCCCGACCACGTTTTGGATGTCGGGCTGACTGAGGAACTGGGCGATTTCGTTGGGGCTTAAGCCGAATTCTTGGAAGGAGTGAAAGAGGTTAGCCCCGGCCTGGGTGCCGCCTTGGATGTGGTAGGTGTTGCCGTTGTGGTGGATGAGGGTACCAACGCCATCGGGGGCGGGGGTGATGCTTTGGGCTTGCAGGGGGGTGCTGTAAGCCCAGGGCAGGAGGCTGAGGGCTAGGGGGATAATGTGTTTAGAGCCGTGCATAAGTGTGGATCAAGAATTAGTTTCGGATTATCTATTAATCATATCGCAAGCCTCAATTAACATTAACTATGAAATGCGATTACATAACCCTGAATTTTTGAATTAGAGGCTCAAAGCTCGTCCCCTACTGACTTCTGAATTTCTGAACTCCTGCATTCTTCCTCCAAAAGAGATTCACAACCCAGATAGACCCGCTATATATAAGAAGGGTAAACAAGACTCATCCAAGCTCACTGGTGCCTTCCCGCCGCAGTTGGTCTAATTGGTCTGCTGTTAAGCCAGTGGTTTTTAAGATCATCTCTTCACTAATCCCTTCTTGCAGAAGAGCAAGGGCAACAGTTTTTACCGCCATCTCAATGCCAATCTCAATGCCCTCCTCCCGACCAATCTCAATGCCAATCTCAATGCCTTCTTCTTTGCCTTCATCCCGTGCGGTATCCATCGAGTTTTTTAAATCTCGGTAGTATTTCAAACTATCCTCATAAGAGCGCATTTGTTCTCGACTCAATCGGGCTATTTCTGCCGTCTCAAATAGTTGTTCAAAGACCTGTTCTTGCAGGGGGGCGGGTATTTCTTCGAGTTAAGCTTAACTTGTTAAGGTTGGGAGTCGGGAGTCGGGACTCCCGAAAATTTCCCTTCTGCATACCACTCCAATTAAATTGGTATGACTTCCCCTACCCTACAAACCCCGTAAGGCGCTCACTTCTAACACATCTCGATCCCGGAAGACCACGCGGAACTGTCCGAGGGGTTCTTGAGGAACCCAAGTTCCTTGTTCTTTACCCATTCCGGCGGCCGCTGGGTTGACTAATTCTGGGAGGGGGGTGATTTGTTCGAGGTCGAAGGCGGCTTGATTTTGGGCTTCGTAATCGGCGATCGCACCCTCCTCTGTCACAGCTACCCGGAAGATTAAGGAACGCCCTTCGGTGTCCCCCTCCGTCCAGGCCTGACGCAAGGTTTCACGCAGATCACCCTGTAAACGGCGCAGGATGGCACGATCTTCAATTTCTGGGCCAAAGGTGGCGTTTCTCACTTCCCCCTCCCAGGGGGTGACTTGCAAAATGGAACGATTGGTAAACACGACTCGGAACGGTGTGATCGCCTCCTCTAATCCTTCCTCTAGGCCTTCCCGACCAATGGGAATAAAGGCCAAATCTGCTAGAGGGGTTTGTTGGGCGGCTTCTTGAGGCGTGCCTTGGATGCCCTGATACCCCACAATGGAACCATCCCGCGTGAGAGAAACCCGATAGGTTAAGGTTTGGGTCAATCCCCCCCGTTCCTGCCAAGCCCGATTTAACTCCCGGAAAAGATGGCGTTGTAAATAGCGGATTTCCGTAGGATCTTCCAGCAGCGGGGCTTGGGCTAAAAACGCGACCACCTCCTCCACCTCCATCTCGGCCACAGGTCGGAGATTCGCCCGGGGATCCGTCTCCGACCTTTGTTCCTGATTTTCCCCAGCCTGACGGGATTCTGGCCGCTCCACCTCGGGAATCGGCAGGGCAAAAAACAGGGCTGCTGCGATCGCCAAACTCCCCAAACCTACCGCCATCGGTTTCGCCCGTTCCGTCACCGGAACATCTGCCTTCCGATAACGACGACTCACAGGTTGCAAACTTAACTCCAAATCCGGCAACGTGCGATTATCCAGCAAAAACTGATCAATCGCCTCCACCAAATCAAACAACTGTACCGTATTTAAAGACAACTCCAAGGTTTGGGTTTCTTCCCCGGCCGAGACCTGATGATAGCGTAAATAGTGCAAATTGGGATCATGCGCTCGTGTCACCGTCACCATTTCCGGCGCACTATTGGGGTCAACCGGGTGAGCAATCCCACTGAGAAACTCCTGAGCATAGGCACTCACCCCTTTAATCAAACCCTCTAAAAAATCTCGGCCCCCCGTCAATTGTTGTTCTGTCCCCGCAAAATGACATTCTGCATTAACTAAAATCGACATCCGAGGTCGGGCATTTTCCCCCGTCAAATCCACTTCATCACTCAAGCCTTCCAACACGAGGCGGCAATTGGGCAGGCTATACTGTCGCTTAATGGTCATCGTACCTCTCCGTCAAATAGACTCATCCACAATCTGGGCGTACCCGCCGTTCCCGTACAAAAGAGCAGCTTACTCAAAAGAGATAACGCTAACTCATTTAACTCCTCTTCATGGTCTAAATAAAAGGCCACCTTTGCCCGCTTTGGATTCATCCGACTGCGAAAGTGCGCCCGAAACCGCTCCAAATATTCAGACAAACGAAAATGCTGTTCTAAGGGTAAGCCCTTCTCCGCAATTTGTTGCTGGGCTAATAGTAACTGGCGAATCAAAACCGTTAGTTGACGCGCTCGATAACTGGCAATGACCGATAAAGCCTTAGCCTGAGTTAAGGTCAGACTTTCCCGGGTGTAGGATTTACGCCAAGGATTAGTACAACGTAACCGCCACAACACCACACGATTTTCAATAATACCCTGTAATTCTAACTCGGCTGCGGTGGCTAACATATATTCCGAACCGCCCAATTCCAACGCTTCCAAGGCGAGCAGAATCAGATCGAGGTTCTGTTGAACGCGAAGGGAACACCCTTCTATATGAGCAGGATTGGGCAGCGAGTCCAAAATCAAAGGCGTTGGACGGGCAGGAGGGCTATAATCCGACTGGATGTTCACAGATTGACTCATGAGGTTAGGAATAGGCGGTGGCTGAAGAAGGACGGGAGGTTAAACACCATGGCGTAAAACCATCAGATCAGACTGTGACCTCTTGTGTTTTGTTCTCTGCTGTCGGATGGATTCAGGAATTTACCTGAATTCCAACATCATCAGGTTTCTAGTGTACTATTTTCTATGTTATTAGTACCTAGGGACAACATCCTCTAAATGTTTTTATGGATCTTAAAACACTTATCCGGGATATTCCCGATTTTCCGAAACCCGGCATTGTTTTCCGTGATATTACCACCCTGTTAAGACAACCGGAGGGATTGCGCGCCACGGCGGACTTATTGCGGGAACAGTGCCAAGGGGCGGGTTTCGCGCCAGATTATATTATTGGCATGGAGTCGCGGGGATTTATGTTTGCGCCCTTACTCGCCTATCAACTGGGGGCAGGATTTATCCCCGTGCGTAAACCGGGTAAACTGCCAGGAGAGATCCATTCGGTGGAATACGATTTAGAATATGGCACAGACCGCCTCGAAATTCATCAAGATGCCATCGAAGCGGGGAAAACGGTCTTAATTGTTGATGATTTAATGGCCACAGGGGGAACGGCTAAAGCGGCGGCCGAATTAGTCGGTTTTTGCAAGGCGGAGTTAATTGGCTTTGCGTTTGTGATTGAGTTGGTGGCACTCAAGGGGCGGGATTGTTTGCCTGATGTGCCGATTATTTCCTTGATTCGTTATTAGCAATAAACCAGCAAACATACCTCAATGACTGTTACCCAGGATTTTACATGGCGCGATCGCCTCAAGGATACTTTCTTCTACCTCAAGGCTATCGTGACCCATGAAACGGTTCTCTATATCCTCAAGCGACTGTTACAAGGGATGCTGACCCTATTTCTGGCCTCGGTGATGATCTTTTTCGTCATGCAGTTTAACCCCGGTAATCCGGCCGACCGACTGCTGTATGAAAATCCCAATGTCTCGGAGGATGTCATCCGGCAGTATATTGACCAGTTTGCCCTAGATCAGCCTTGGTTTATTCAGCACTGGCGCTGGTTCTCGAATGTACTCAGTCAGTTGAATTTCGGCTATAGTTTCGTCTATAGTGTGTCGGTGCAATACCTGATTGTGCAACGGATGGCGGCGACACTTCTCCTGTCTATTCCCTCAATTATTATTACTTGGGCGATCGCAATTCCCCTAGGTATTGTCGGCGCAGTCCAGCAAAATCAACTCACTGACCGGGTTTTACGAGTCCTTAGTTATTTAGGTCAAGGATTCCCTAGTTTCATCACCTGTCTGATTTTACTCTTTGTCGCCCAAATCACCTCCCCCCTCTTCCCCGTCGGAGGCATGACCAGCATTAACCACGCCGACTTACCCCCTTTAGGCAAACTGGTTGATATTGGCTGGCACATGATTCTCCCTACCATCGCCCTCAGTATCACCAGTTTTGCCGGGCTACAACGCCTCACTCGCGGTTCTCTTTTAGATGTCTTACGTCAAGAATATATTCAAACCGCACGGGCTAAAGGTTTACCAGAAAACCGCGTGATTTATGTTCACGCCCTACGCAATGCCATCAACCCCCTTGTGACGATTTTAGGCTTTGAATTTGCCAGTCTCTTAAGTGGTTCTTTTATTGCCGAATTCTTCTTTAGTTGGCCCGGTTTAGGGTCATTAATTTTAGAGGCTGTCATGGGGCAAGATGTCCATTTAGCCGTCGGCGGATTAATGATGGGGGCGACGATGTTAATTCTAGGGAATTTATTAGCGGATTTACTCCTCCGCACCGTTGACCCACGCATCCGGTTGGAAAATTTACAGTAAACTTTCACCTCTCGTTACCTAAAATGTCGGCTTGTTCGTGAAACGTTGCGCAGCAAAGGCTCTCGGTTTTACCGATGAGATGAAAAATCGCGGTGACAGCAGGTTTATTGAACAATCCAGATATGGCCGTGCCTGCGGCTGTCTACAGTTTGTGGATGTATCTAACGGGTTTCATGGCCATCCAATACGGCAGGCACACCCGGGCAAGTCTGGCTTGAGTTGGGGGGTTTTTGCCTTTCCGCGATCGCCCCCCCCTGAATCGAGATTCCACCCCAGACTTAACACCCCATCCCTCAACGCCAAGATTGCCCCTGGTCCGAGAGAACGTTCAGCAAACCCTAAATTTAGAGCGCCGGACTTCCCCCAGAGAAGCTAAAGATTTGCTTAACTTTTCCCTTCCCCCTATCCTATAAATAACAAGAAACAAACAGAAGTTGTTCCGGCAACTCAATCTTGCCTTTTTTTCATCATCCCCCCTTAGTAACCTTTCAAGGAGTAACAGCTTTATGTTCGACTTCGTTAAAAAACTGTTTGGCGGTTTATTTTCCTTTCTCGGTGGCCTCTTGGGTGGCCAGAAAAAATCCTACTACCTAGAACTCGACGACGCAGGAACACCCACCGCTCCCGCCCCCGTTGCCGCCGAAAAACCCGCCCCCGCTAAAGCCCCGGTCGCCCCCGTTGCCGCCGAAAAACCCGCCCCCACTAAAGCCCCGGTCGCCCCCGTTGCCGCCGAAAAACCCGCCCCCACTAAAGCCCCAGAACCTCCGGCAACTGGTACTTTTGCCCCCGACTATCTCCTGTACACCACCACCCGCGCCAAACGTCGCCCCGGCCCCAGTTTAAAAGGCTTCCGCGATATGGCTCGTCAAGTGAACAAAATGGCTTAAACCGAGGAGCAATCAGGGGAGTAGGAACGTGAGGAGGTTGGGTGTTGTCTATTTAGTCTTTACGGTGGTTCTTGGTCTAAGTAGTTGCCAACCCCAACCCCTTTCTCTGGCTCCCCCCCCTCAAGGTTTGGGCGCAACCCTCAACAGCAACCGCTCAGAATATCACCCCCGTCTCTCCTATAATGGCCGTTATCTCGTCTTCGCCTCAGACCGAGAAGCCCAGCGCCGGATTTTGCTTTACGATGTGCAACGTCGTCAACTCATTCCCTTACCCGGGTTAAATCAACCGGGCATTCTCCAGGATCAACCGGATATTAGTGCCGATGGTCGTTATATTGTCTACGTCTCAGAACAACAGGGCAAACCCGATATTTTTGTTTACGACCGCCAAAACTTTCAAGCCCAAGCTATTACCCGCCATGTATTAGCAACAGTGCGCCATCCTACGATTAGCGGTAATGGGCGTTTTATTGCTTTTGAGGTGAATCGGAATGGACAGTGGGATGTGGAAATTTATGATCGGGGGGTGGGGGTGGAACTCTCTACTCCCGACGCTTTGATTCCCACGGTTCCCCCTAGCGAAGATTGACCCCAAACCTGTATAATAAGAGATTGCGTGTCTAACTGGCTCGGATCAGGTTTAGACAAAGGCTGAAACTGTGATTTAGCTACCTGTACGGCGTTTAAAGGAAAGAATAACTATGGCTTATGCGATTGTAGAGACGGGTGGCAAGCAATTGCGCATGGAACCCGGTCGCTTTTATGATATTGAATTACTCCCAGTGGAAGGGGACAGTCCCCACACTTTAGATAAAGTGTTGTTGGTGAACAATGACGGGGAGGTTCAAATCGGTCAGCCTTTTGTGGAAGGGGCGACGGTGGAAGGGACGGTAGTTCGCAATTTCCGGGGTCGTAAGGTGATTGTGTACAAAATGCGACCGAAGAAGAAAACCCGCAAAAAACGCGGACACCGCCAAGAATTGACCCGTTTTATGGTGAATTCGATTAATCTCAATGGGTCTGCGATCGCCGTTGCGGATACCCCCCCCTCTGAAACAGTGACTACCGAAGAAGAATAGACCACTCTGAAGGAAACAGGAAGGAACAACAATGGCTCATAAGAAAGGAACAGGAAGTACAAGGAACGGCCGCGACTCTAATTCTAAGCGCTTAGGTGTGAAGCGTTACGGTGGCCAAGTCGTTCGCGCCGGAAACATTCTCGTTCGCCAACGGGGAACCAAATTTCACCCTGGACAAAATGTGGGACGCGGTGGAGATGACACCCTGTTTGCTTTGGTGGATGGTGTGGTGAAGTTTGAATATAAAACCAAGTCCAAGAAAAAAATTAGTGTCTATCCCGTAGAAGAAGCGGTTAGTTAATTTAGGATCAAACTTACAGGAGAGGGGAATTAGAGCCATCTAATCCCCCTTTTTTGTGGCGCAAGTTAGGATTGTAGGGGGGCAACCTTAACAAGTTAGGCTTATATGCGTTGTGTCAAGTCCCATATATAGCGTTCCACAAATTGAACAAGACTATTTATAGGGTCTTCCATTGTGGACACAACCGGATTTTCCCGACCCCCCTGTTCCCCGTTCTCTTGACTTCTAATGAGTGGGTCTTAACTTGTCAAGATTAGGGGGGGTATCCCTGCCCTCAAGGCTGAACGATTCTGATTATAATGAACCCTAGGCTAGCAAAATAGGGGTTTAGCCCCGTTGAATGGATGAAATATCAAACATTTCCCTGGGGAGGTTATCGGCAGCGCTTGCCTCAGCCAGAAGTGTGGCAAGAACGGTTTTGGTGGTTGGGTTTTTTGGTGGCCGCGCTGCTGCTGTTTACGGTAAATCTGGCGGAATTGCCCCTACAGGCAGGTCAAGAGACGATGCTGGCGGAAGCTGCCCGGGAGATCATGGGGAGAAATTGGTTTTTTCCCACCTTGGAAGGTCGTCCTTATGTAGAACATTTTCCCCTGTTAGCTGGGCTAATTGCCTTAGCCTATAAGTGGGGTGGGGTGAATATCTGGATGGTTCGCTTGCCGGGGGCGCTGGCAGGGGCTTTGTCAGTTCCTCTACTCTATGGGGTAGGACGGGAAATTCTGCCCAATCGCACGGCGGCAATTTTCGCGGCGTTTAGTTATTTAACCCTATTTCCCGTGGCGCGCTACAGTCGTTTGGCTATGGGGGATGGAGTGACACTGTGCCTAGAGTTGCTGATTGTGTTTTGTTTGTTGCGATCGCGCCGAGATTGGCGATGGACTCTGGGAATCGGTCTAGGATTGGGTTTGCTGGCCTTAGTACAAGGGGCGGGCGCGCTTTTAATGGGGGCGGTGGTGTTCATCTTTTTACAGTGGGATACCCCCCGTTTATTGCGTCGCTTGCCCCTTTGGTTTGGGCTATTGTTGGGGATTACCCCAGTGATTCTCTGGTCGATTCTACAAAGTTTAGTTCATGAGATGCCCTGGTTAACAGGTTTAATGTTAGCCCCCCTCTTAACGCCCCTGCCCCCCTCCCGCTTTGGTTTTCCGGTTACATTACTGTTAGAACTCTTACTTTGGAGTCTGCCCGGTTTACTCATGGTCGGATATGGCTATCAACTCTGTGGGAAAAACCTCACTTGGGGCTGGAGTCGCTTAATTTGGGTCTGGACGGGAGTCTATGGATTAGGACTGATTCTGCTAGCGGTTTTTGTTCCCGTGTCGATTGTCCCCTTGTGTCCAGTTTGGGCGTTAGCTGCCGGATTAGCACTAGCGGAAATCTGCCATTTCCCCACCTATCGCCCCTATCCTGTGTTATGGGTGGGCATTTTGGCCACTTTGGGACTCTTGGCGATGATGGCGAGTTTAGCTGTGAGTGTGTTGTTTCCAATGTTCCCCATTGGGATCTTAATTCTGGGATCCTTGGGTATTACTTGGGGGAGTACCACCCTCTTGATTGCCCGACGCGATCGCGCTTTCCCCGCTATGTTGTTCTGGGGAATGTATCTTTCCCTATTACTCCTGTTCACCTCCCCCTATTGGTTATGGGATCTTGTTTGTTGACAGTCCCCAGCCTAAAGACCCTCTTGGCTCTTTGAGGTGACTTGCTCAAGCCGGTTATTTAGGGTCTGCTGAATATCCATCTAAGCACTGTTAATAGGGCTTTCGATGGGGAGCGAGAAACTGCAAAGTTTGTGGTTTCCCAAAAAAAGGGTACGTCTTGCGACGTACCCCCACGCTTCATTCACACAAAAATAAAACACTACACACCGACCACTGGGGGGATCGGTTGATAGCCAGATAGCTCCATTGCAAACGCTGCCATGCCCTGGGACAAAGAACGCAGGTCTGTAGAGTAACCAAACATCTCCACTAACGGCACGTCCGCCCAGATCACGGTATAGTCTTCTATCACCTCTGATCCTAATAATACACCGCGACGCGCCATTAAGTCACCTTGAATCCGCCCTAAAAACTGACTTGGCGTTTCAATTTCCACCCTCATGATCGGTTCTAAAACCTGGGGATGGGCCGCCCGAAAGGCCTCCTCAAATCCCTGTCGGGCGGCAAAGCGAAAGGCATTTTCACTAGAGTCTACCGGATGAATCGATCCGCCCTGTAAAATGACCTTAACTCCGGTCACAGGATAGCCTTGAATAAATCCCGTACTCATGGCATCTTTAAACCCTTTTTCACAGGCCAGGATAAAGGGTTTCGGAATTTCTCCGCCCCGCACCTGATTTTCAAATAAAAACGTTTCTGAACAAGGTTCTAAACGACCAATCACCTGGGCATATTGTCCCGATCCCCCGGTTTGTTTTTTGAGGGTGTAATCAAAATTAGACCCTTGGGTAATGGTTTCTCGGTAAGCAACGGCTGGTTTTCCGATATAGACCTTGGCGTTATATTCTTGTTCCATCCGTTCCAGATAAATGTCAAGGTGGAGTTCTCCCATCCCCGAAATTAAAGTTTTGCCCGATTCTGGATCTTGATTGACTTTAAAGGTGGGATCTTCATGACTAAAGCGCTGGAGGGCTTTTTCTAAGCGCGCTGCATCGTCTTGGGAGTGGGGGGTGATGGCCAGGGTAATCACGGGATCCGGGATATACATTCCTTCGAGGGATACATTAATCCCCTCCCCGCATAAAGTGTCCCCAGAGGCGCAATTTACGCCCAATAAAGCCACTATATCCCCCGCGCTGGCTGATTCAATATCTTGGCGTTCGTCGGCGTGGAGGCGCACAATACGACTCACTCGGACATGGCGCTGAGTGCGACTGTTGAGGTAGCCTTTGCCTTTGTGGATGGTGCCGGAGTAAAGACGGATATAGGTGAGTTGTCCATATTCGTCATCGGTGAGTTTGAAGACGTGGGCGACGAGGGGGGAATCTGAATCCGGGGGAATCTCCCGCTTTTGTTCGGTTTCTACGTCGGTGGCGGTGATGGAGGCGCGATCGCAAGGTGACGGCAGATAACGATTCACGGCCTCTAATAAATTCTGCACCCCCTTATTTTTATAAGCCGATCCACACAAAACCGGAACAATCTCTTGCCCTAAAGTGGCCTGACGTAAAGTGTCCCAAATTAACTCACAAGGAATCGGTTGTTCATTTAATAAACACTCCGTCATGGTTTCCGAATAAAACGAAAGACGATCTAATAAATTATCCCGCGCCTCTTGAGCTAATTCTTTTAAATGTTCAGGAATTGGCTCTTTTTGCCAGTCCTCCCCATGCTCTCCCCCATAATAATGGGCTTGCATTTCAATTAAATCAATTACCCCCTGAAAGTCCCGTTCAGAACCGATGGGATATTGTAATAAAAAAGCATTTAAATGTAATTTATCAATCAGGGCTTGTACCACCCGAAAAACATTCGACCCCACCCGATCCATTTTATTAATAAAAGCAATTCGAGGGACGTTATAGCGTTTCATTTGCCGATCCACTGTAATGGATTGGGACTGCACCCCAGCCACCCCACAAAGTACCATAATCCCCCCATCGAGAACCCGCAAAGCGCGTTCAACTTCAATGGTAAAATCCACATGACCGGGAGTATCAATTAAATTAATTTGATGGTCTTGCCAGAAGCAACTGGTGGCGGCGGAATTAATTGTAATTCCCTTACTAATTTCTAGGGGCATATAGTCCATGGTGGCCGACGTATCGCCGTGTCCTTTCACCTCCCCCATTTTATGGATTTTGCCTGTATAGAAGAGAATCCGCTCACTAATGGTTGTTTTTCCCGAGTCAATATGAGCAGAAATCCCAATATTGCGAATTTTATTCAGAGGAAACATGATGAGTAATAGTTCAGAATCAAGACATCATCATTCGCCGTGATGCAATCCTTTGCGGATTTACATTAGTAATGAGTTCATCTAAAGTGGAAATGCGGAGGCGTTTCTGTCTGGTATTTACCTGATACACTTTACGCTCGGTCATATCCACAGCCGTTAACCAACCACTTTGACGGTGATAAGCCCCGGTATCAATATCTAACCAGCCTTCTCCTTGGGCTAAACGACCGGGCATCACACCGGGAATAGTAAAAGTAATGGTATGACCGCTAATGATTAATTTATCGGGAAAATAGGGTTCAACCATGCCGTGGAAATCTTCACGAATCCAGCAAAATTGTTCCGAGGTGTGTTTTTCGATGGGCAGTTTCGGATCCACTCCCGCATGGACTAACCAAATATCGCCCAGGTCTAAATGAGTGGGTAAGCTTTGCATCCACTCCAAATGAGTCCAAGGGATGCCATTATTGCCATAACTTTGGATGGTGGAATGTCCCCCACTGTATAGCCACGCTTGGCGAAAATGTTCAGGCGCTCGACTATTGGTGACGGCTTCGAGTAACATCAGTTCATGATTGCCTAGGATGGATTGATGGGGGCTATTCATCACAAAGTCAACCACTTGAGCGCTTTTGGGGCCGCGATCCACTAAGTCTCCGACAAAATAGACTTGATCCCTCTCTCCTGGTGCGATCGCCTCAAACAACATCATCAACGCATCGAAATGACCATGAACATCCCCAATAAAAATTCGACGTGGCATAATTAATCTTCTGTAAAACCGTTGGCAAGTGGACAATGACAAGTAGAATTAACGATTGACGCTCCCATCACTAAAAGCGAGGGATTCCCTGTTCATCCAGTTACCTTATCTAGGAGGCTTTCACCTAATAGACAGTGGGTAGTCTGTCCGAGGGCTTGAATTTCTGTCCGCCCGACAGTATTCGCTTTGTAAACTGGGAGAGCAACTTAGATGATCTCGGAGAATCTGCACTCTACCCTTTAATTCCCTCTTTGAGTTTTCGCGAATTTGTTTAATGGGTGTTCGTCTCAATGAGGTCAACCATGAGGGAGGTCAACCATGAGGGAGGTCAACCATGAGGGAGGTCAACTGAGCAAAGTTGAAACCGGATCACCCGGTAGCCCACTTTCGTGATGCAGATTAGTTTTAACAACAAACCCGCTCCGTAATTTTCCGGTCGTGTTTTGGGTTAATTTTAACTGTATTTCTCTAATCTAACTTGTTTTTGGGTTCTGGGAATCCGGAATTTTTGGGAGAATAACAGGTATAGGGTAGGGTTGACCCGTCAAGCACTTTGTCCTCCTGTCAAGGTCGGGTTTAGAGTATTGAGAATCAAGGACTGAGAACTGATCAGTAATAATTGCTATATGTTAGAAACAGGTGTGCCGAAAATAAAGATCCTGCAACGGCCTACCCAAGAGGCATGGATTGAACAGGCGATCGCGAATTTAGATATCATTCTCCTCGATCATTCCCACTGTGAGCGGAAAGCGGCCTCTGCGGCCTTAAATTTAATGTTCCGCTATCCCTCCTATGCTAAGTTAGTTCGTCAACTGACCGCGATCGCCCAAGAAGAACTAGAACACTTTGAACTGGTCAATCAATGGTTAGATCGGCGAGGCATCCCCCTAGCCCCCCTTAACGCTCCCCCCTACGGTGCCGCCCTCAAAGCCCTAGCGCGACATAATGAACCCCAACGCTGTTTAGACCTTCTCCTGCTCTCTAGCCTCATTGAAGCCCGTTCTCACGAGCGTTTAGGACTCCTCGCCCAACATTGTCCCGATCCTGAACTGGCGCGTTTTTATCACGGCCTCATGGCTTCCGAAGCCCGTCATTATGGCATTTACTGGGTTTTAGCCGATCATTACTTTGAACGCCCCGTCGTGATGGCTCGTTTAGAAGAGTTAGCGGAGGCAGAAAGCCAAATTCTAGCCACCCTACACCCAGAACCGAGAATTCACAGTTAGAAACGGTTAGAACAACATTCAGCAGACCCCAGCTAGTGAAATAGTAAATTGAAAGAATGGACACAAACGATTTGACGGAAAAAGCCCATGTAATCATCGAAAGGGCGGGAGACATCACACCGCAATTGCGTCTCAATCTATGTGCGCTAGCCATCCAGTTCTCAGATGAAGATGCCTACTTGTTTGGAATTGAGGATTTTTTAGCACAACTTCAAGAAGATCCTCAACACTATTTAGAGTTTTGGCAACTGAGTGAACTGGATTCTGTTGTGTTTCAGGAAAAGGCGAAACAACTGATTGAATATATTGTTCAAGTTAGAGCAATACCCATTGACCAACGATATTAAGCTGTGAATGATTAGATATTTCCTAAGCTGTTCAGCATTTAAAAGAGATGTTCTCCATGACCAAGACTTTAACAGAAAGCGGTTTTCACGGTTTCTAGCAATGTCGTTTAAATGACAAGCAGCTTAGAATTATCCCTAGAATGTTGGTTAAGTCGTTAAATCCTGCCGCAGCAACACCACAAGGGAGATCAGCCAAAAAACCCCAATCCAGACCAACACCCCAAAGCCTGCAATATTGGGATCGAGTGCCATCACTGGGATAATACTCCCATCAGGAGCCATCGTGACACCTTCTCCCCCTTGGCTTAACAGCGCATTGGTTAACTGAAAGGGTAAATAGGGGGTAATGGCTCCTAAATTCTGACCGAAAAAATCCCCCATACTCTTAAGGACAGGTTCTGTGATAAACACATAGAGCAAGCAGAGAATAATCGTCACCGCCATAGAACGAGTCAGAACCCCTAGCATAAAAGCCAAGGTACTAAACGGCACCAAATAAAGGACGGTGCGGGCAACATTCACCCAGAAACTCCCCCACTGAATCGCGGCGAGATCAAAAGATCCGCCCAAAAGGGGCGTTAAAATCAGCGTAGAGACAACCGCCAACAGGAGAGGGGCAAAGACAAACAACAGCGCCGGGACAATTAAGGCCAAAAGCCGGATGCTGACCAGCATGAGCCGACTAATCCCCTGACTGAGATAGAGGTGTACGGTGCGCCATTGATATTCTGAATTCACCACGTCGGCCCCTAGGATGAGGAGAAATAAGCCCCCTAAATTGCTAGAAAGGGCAAGACCAAGGGATAAGCCACTGGGGAAGGTTAAACTGGCTTTGAGCATCTCTTGCAGGGGGGGATCTCCTAAGACATTAAACAGTAACGCCCCACCGAAAAAGAGCAGCAACTCTAGCCCCAAGATTAAACCCAATAAAATCAGGAACAGACGGCGTTTCAGGAGTTTCTGTACTTCAATCCAGAACAGAGCAAGGGACATAGGGCGGCTAGGGTAAGGGTTGCGCATCCCATTCTATAGCAGCTTTTGACACCCCGCAAAAACCATTGATCCGGTTGCGGCAAATCGTTGATAATTGATGATCGGACAGGTGTGGGTCAACTGCGCTACTCAATTTTGAGCGGAAATCCAATGCAAAAATGGGAATATCTGGTCATTCAAGAAACTATCTTTCCCTTGACTCCTCTGAGGATTACGGTGGAAGCTGAGGATCAGGAGTTAGTGAAAGTTTTACAGGGAAAATCTGTCGTACAAACTTTAAACTATTTGGGAGAACACGGTTGGGAGTTAGTCTCTGTCTCAACCGGGTTGGAGAAAAACTCACAGGTGTTTTATTTTAAGCGGCCTAAATAGTCTTAGCAAATCATATTGGAATGACGCGACCTACTCTTTATATTGCAATCACGAATCACGGTTTTGGTCATGCGGTGCGTGCCGCTTCTGTGGCAGGGGCGATTCAACGGCTGAATCGGGATATTTTGCTGATTTTGGTGACGACGGCTCCCCATTGGCTTCTTGCGTCCTATATTCACGGGGATTTTATCCAGCGTGTACGGGGTTTGGATGTGGGGGTGATTCAGTCGGATAGTTTGACCATGGATCGGGAGGCGACGTTAGCGAAACTGCGGGAAATTCAGGACTCCCAACACCGGATTATTGCTGGGGAGGTGGATTTTATCCGTACTAATCGGGTGGGGTTGGTGTTGGCAGATGTTCCCCCTTTGGCGGCTCCTATTGCTAAGATGGCGGGGGTGCCTTGTTGGATGATGAGTAATTTCGGCTGGGATTATATTTATCGGGATTGGGGGGGAGAGTTTAAGCAGATTGCGGATTGGATGCGGGATTGTTACAGTCAATGCGATCGCCTTTTTCGTCTCCCGTTCCATGAATCTATGTCGGCCTTTAGTCACATCACGGATGTCGGCCTCACGGGAGGCAAAACCCGCTACACCCCCGAAACCATTCGCGAGATTTTCCACTTGGTTCAACCTCGCGATCGCACTATTCTACTCTCTTTTGGTGGGCTAGGGCTACAAGCCATTCCCTACCCCAACTTACAAGACTTTCCCGACTGGCAATTTATCACCTTTGATGAAAAGGCCCCGGATTGGGACAATATTGTTAAGGTGACAGATCATCAATACCGTCCGGTGGATTTTATGCCCCTGTGTGGGCGGGTGGTATCCAAACCCGGTTATAGTACCTTTTCTGAGGCCTTATGTGTGGGAACACCGATCGCTACCATTACCCGCACCGGATTTGCGGAGTCTCAGTTATTAATGGAAGGTTTACAAAAATATGCTTTTCATCAAATTATTGATTCTGATGAGTTTTTCCAACGGACTTGGGACTTTCTCCGCCAACCGTTAATTCCCCCGAAAAGTTCAACCCCTTTAGCCACGAATGGCACGGAAACTATTGCTCAGAAGGTGGTGGACTATTTGGGGCCGGCTGAAAAATGAGCAACCTTCAAAGCCAGCAACGTTCCCGAACATCGACCAAAACCTTACTAAAAATTGGTCAAGTTGCCCAAAAAAGTGGTTTATCGGTGAAAACGATTCGCTACTATGAAGACCAAGGCCTTTTAACCCCAGTCGTCCAACGGTCTAAAAATGGCTATCGCTTGTTCTATCCCACCATTTTTAATCGCCTCGCTTTCATTCGACGAGCCAAGTCCTTGGGGTTAAGCTTAGGCTCCATTCGGGAGATTCTGGACGTTCATGATCAAGGAAAATTACCCTGTGGTGTCGTTAAGGATCGTTTGTTGGCTAAACTAGACAGCATTAATCAGCAAATAGCCGCCCTAGAATTGCTGAAAACAGAACTTCAGGGGATTCTCTTAGGTTGGCAAGACCAACCTCCTCACCCTCACCTTGAACAAACGATTTGCCCTAATCTTGAGAACCCATGAGATTTGCCCTTGCGTTGATTCCCCTCACCCTATTTTTTGTCAATCTGGGTGGTCATGTCCCCGAAACTCTCGCACAAACTCGCTCCGTCGTCCGGGAAAATGCTCGCGCTGACCAGTCCTCGGCGGTCATGCTCTGGCAGAATGCGGAAGTGACAAGGGTTTTAAGGGGTCACAATGCCCCGGTTTCTTCCCTGACTTTTAATCTGGATGGTCAGATGTTGATTAGTGGGGGAAGTTTGAATGATTCCCATATTCGGGTGTGGTGGCTCCCGAGGGAACGACAAGTGGATGATGTGCGCGCTCAACGAATGCGGGTTTTAAGTTTGGTTTTTAGTCCTAATGGTCAGTATTTAATCAGTGGGGGGGATGATTCGGGGATTAATTTCTGGCAGTGGGATGAACGACGGGGGGACTATGAGCGGATTGTGTTAGACCATAGGACTAATGTTCTTGCTTTGGCGGTAACTCCCGATAGTCGGGTGTTAGTTAGTGGGGGACTTGATGGAATTCGGGTCTGGGATTTGATGACGAAACGCCCGCTTTATACGTTGGTGCGCTTTCAGGCGGCCTATGCGCTACAAGTCCATCCCAATGGTTATATTTTGGCCAGTGGTGGGGGACAGGGGGAGGTGCGGTTCTGGAATTTACGCACGGGGGAACAGATGGGAAGCTTTCCGGCTCATACGGCACAGGTGACGAGTTTGGGGTTTACATCTGATGGATCTAAGTTGGTGACGGGGGGACAGGATCAGATGGTGCGGGTGTGGGATGTGACGACGGGGAATTTATTGCATAGTTTGCCGGGTCATCAAGGGGGAATTTCTGCGATCGCCATTCACCCCGAAGGCACCCTAGCCGCGAGTTCTAGCCTTGATGGGGTGCGGCTTTGGGATTTGGAGACGGGGGAGTTGGTCAATCATTTGGTGGGACATCGGGACTGGGTGGGAACGATTGCCTTTAGTCGGGATGGCCGTCAGTTAGCTACGGGGGGCTATGATAAGTTAATTAAGGTGTGGACGGTGGCTCTACCCCCTGAACCTCCCCCCACACCCTCCACTCCTCCCCCGGTGAGGACTCCTTTGTTACTGCCCTATGAGGATGAGGCACTACCTACTCAGGACGAACTCCAGAATGTGATCCCCCCGAAACCATGACTCAAGGTCTTGATCAACAACATCCCCAAGAAAATCGCGATCGCGCCATTTTAGAAACTATCGCCCAAGAAGGACGCAGCGACTACAATCTAGTGGAGCTAGCCCGTCTGTGTATTCGTTATGAGAACTTCCCCGGCGCTCGACAAATTCAACGGGATTTACAAGATATTCTCGCCCAATGGAATCTGACAGTCGAGGAATTATTCACCCTCACCCGTGCCATTCACCAACAGGGGCAAATTTACCGCAGAACTAAGAGTGGGGAAGATATACAGGATTGGAGTTAGTGACTTGATGGTTAACCGCTCGTAAAAATCTGGACAAAGTTACCCAAAGGTAGACAATGTTAGACAGCTACGTTGGTAATTTTAGTCCAAAGGTCTAAAACTACAGGAATAAACGGCAATCCCTCTATTCCCTCAAAAGCATCGGGAATTACTTTTCTTGCTATATTCATGCTTCCATTGATATCAGCGTTGATGATTCTACCAGTGGAAGTCAAGTACAAACCACGTTTAACACGCTTACCATTAAACACAACTTTCGCTTCTGTTTTAGCCTGGATATTCGGCAAATAATCGCCATTTAAAGCACTGGCTTTAGATGTGTAGCTTTCTTCAGTTAAAACGACTTCAATCCCCGCTAATTTTGCTTTGTAGGTCAATAAGTTAATCAGTTTGGCATGAGGAATATTGGTAAATTCTTGATTATTCTTTTTCCCAATATTCAGAGATTGTTTCCATCGTTGATTTTTCCCGATGATTAATTGACCAATCTCATTTAATTGGCACCAATCAATAACACGCCGACTCACAGTATGAAGGTAGTTGTCAATCCTTCTATCTCGCTTGCTGTTTAGCTTTTTTACCTGACGATAAGCCTTGATTGATTGGGCTTTTGCTACTCTTTTATTGAAGAATTGGTTAATACTTTTCAAGGGTCTACCATTAATCAACAGCGGTCTAATACCGGGATGATTGGATGTTATAGCCACCAAATTGTTTAAACCCAAGTCTACACCAGCTAGATATTTACCATCCAATTTATCTGGCTCGCTAACCGTGTAAACAATCTCAATTACATAGTGGTCAAGTTTAGGAACTATTCGTACTTGGTTTATATTATTCGCCTCGGTGGTCAACTCAATATTAGTCTGAGATAGCTTGACAATCCCTTGATATAGCAGTGGAGAGGAGAGCGCATCCTTGGGATAAATCACCACATTTCTACCACGTTCTTTATGCTTGTATCCTGGGATTTTCGGCTTACCTAAATATTTTTCAGGATGCCTAGACCAATCTTTTAACGCTCTCCACCACGCTTTCCAAGCTTCTGCCACTCGACGGACAATCTGTTTACTAACCTTCGTTGGTAGGTAGCCATAAGCTTCTAAGTTCTTCGTCTGGTGGTAAATATCAATCGAGTTATAGTACTTTCTAGTTGCAAAGAAGTATTGACGCTGGACATAATTAGCCGAGTTATAAAGATTTTTGGATTGCCATGCTAAATAGTCGCATTCCTGCCAAAATTTATGCTGTCGGTTAATTATATGCTTCTCAACTAACTGCATTTGACTCGACCTCTCAAATGTTTCACTTTGACCCTAATATATGAGTATAATTAAACGGGTCAATCCGGCTGGTTAAAAATTTCTAATCAACCAAAACGTAGATCAGGGCGAGGGCGAGCGCCCCGAACAGCTATCCAGTTATTATTGTGCCACAAGGGCTTCTAGTATGTTTACGAAAATTAGTCCCCCTGCCAAAATGTCCGACTACTTAAGTGATGTCTCCAAATCTGACGGCAAAACAAAAGCTACCCATTTTTGAGGAGCAATGGGTAACTCTGTCCAACAATTACGTTACAGTTTCAAACCCCGCCGATCCCCTAGTTGGGGGGAATAATCGTGGTAACAACGCGAGAAGAGCGATCGCTATTAATCACCACATTCTGCTCATTGAGTTTCCCCAAAGCACTGGATCCCGTCAGATGTAAGGGGGGATCGGCCTCCTGCTTATAGGTGACATTTCCTTGACCTTGTACCTCCTGCGTCACCACATCCCAACGCACCCGATCGGCAAAAAGATCCGATTTTTGTTTCTCACTCCTCGCTCTCACCCCCCCTTCCAAACGAGAATAATTTTCCTCCAAATTGACAAAACCCTGATTCGCCGTAACTGTCACCTGTTCGGCATGATGAATTAAACGCAACGGTTGATCACTCAGCACCGTGCGCAAAATCAAATTCCACACCGCCGAATTACTAGCAATCTGCACCGGAGGATCTACAGAATTTAACTCAATATTCTGCTCCAGTGTCACCAGTTGCTGTTTCAAGTCAAATTTACCCCGCTCGGCCACCACCCGATCGGTCACATTTTTTTTGCTCTCGTCGTAACGATCCACCTCTAAAGGAGTTTCGCTGGTGAGTAGCTGCTTTTCAATATCCCACTTCACCTGCTCAGTGCGTAATTGAAACGGATTATTGGTTCCCGTCGCAATCACCTCCCCCGTCACCTCAATCCGTTGTTCTCGACTAAAATACACCCCTTCCCTGCCCGACATCTCTAGTTCAGGATGACTCCCCGTTAACTCCTCCCGGACGAACAAGCGATCCTCTTGGGGAAACCAGTCTAATTCTTTCGCCCGCATAATTAACCCATTCCGAGGATCTGTCGCTACAATTTTGCCCCGTAAAAAGATTTTCTCCCCATCTTCCTCTAGGCGAATTTCTCCCGCTTCGGCGCTCATTTGAATAATAACCTCGCCATCTTGGAAGAAATTCCCCGTAATATCCTTGAGTTGAGCGTTTTTCTGGTCTTGGGTATAAATTGCCTCTTGAGCGTTAATTTTCCAAATTGCCTCGCCCTCATCGCTCGAATTTTCTAAGGTGACATTACGCAAGACTAGGCGTTCCTCCACCACGGCCGGGGGTGGGGTGTCCGTGGGGGGGGCATCTGCTGAGTTTGAGGCAGGTTGACAAGCGGTGAGGAGGAGTAGCCCCCACAATACCCCTTGACGAGTCCACCAAGAAGGATGCTTATTCATCGTTTAAAATGCGAATTCCAGAAAAGCCTCGGTAGTTGCTCTCATGTTTTGGGTTTTTTTGAATGTCCTCCTTGATTTGGTCTAAATCAATATAACGGTCTGCTACATTGATTAAGCTATCACTGGTCATGGAACGTAAGCTCACCACTTCCACCCGCGCTCCCCGATAACTCACCGCATCGACGGCATAGGCTAAGTCTCCATCCCCACTCACTAATACGGCTGTATCGTAGGAGTGAACCAGTGCCATCATATCGACGGCTATTTCTACATCTAAGTTGGCTTTTTTCGAGCCGTCGGGTAATTGCACTAAGTCCTTGGCAATCACCCGGTAGCCATTGCGCCGCATCCAGAGTAAAAACCCTTGTTGCTTCTCGTTGGTGCGATCTACCCCGGTATAAAAGAAGGCTCGCAACAAACGAGATCCGGCGGTTAAACGGTAAAGCAGTTTGGTATAGTCGATTTCTAGGCCCAATTGTAGGGCAGCATAGAACAAGTTTGAGCCATCAATAAAAATAGCAACTCGCCCTCGGTTTTCTAAGACCTGTTCAGGTGGGAAAACCGGGTCATCTCCAAAGTTATCTCCTAACATCATTTTTGATTCCTTGTGTTTATTAAAAAGTTTTGAAAATAGGTTCGATTGGTTTTTCTTATCAGGAAAAAGGGAGCAGGCGATCGCACTCCTGCGGGACAAATTGGGTCTATCTTATCCCCTACTTGGGTTGGGAAGTCTGCCTATTTTGACGACATTCACTCACTCGGAAGTTCCAATTTAGCAAAAATGGGCTGGGCTTGACTTAACATTTGACCGGGTGGTAGATAACCCCATTGACTATGGTCGGCAAACCGTTCTGAATTGTGATCATGGGTTGTTTTGCTTTGGGTATCTAAATCAAGATCAAAACCGAGTTGTTTGTATACCTTGCTACTTAATTTTGGAATAATGGGAGTGAGCAAGTAAGCAGAAAGTCTAACTGATTCTAGGACAGCATACAAAACTTGTTCAACTTCAGTCTGTTTTTTTTGTTTGTATAAGCTCCAAGGGGCTTGTTCATCAATGAATTTATTCCCAGCACGGATGAGGGATAACACCAGTTCACACACTTGGCTAAAGTTTAAGGCCTCGTAAGCGACTACAACGCGATCGCCTAAATCTTCTCCCACCTGCTTCAAACTCCAATCGGCGGGCAATCCAGCCAGATCCAGATTAGGAACTTGTCCCTGACAATATTTCTTGACCATCCCCAGCGTTCGATTGAGTAAATTCCCCAAATCATTGGCCAGATCCGCATTCAAAATATTGACAAAGCGAGTTTCATTAAAGTCCCCATCCTGCCCTAACTCAATTTCCTTAAGGAAATAATAACGAACAGCATCTGCACCATAACGGTCTATGAGGTCAATGGGATCAAGGGTATTCCCCAAACTTTTTCCCATTTTTCGCCCATCTTTCGTCAAAAACCCATGACCGAATACCTGTTTCGGGGGAGTCACCCCGGCCGCCATCAACATCGCCGGCCAATAGACTGCATGAAACCGCAAAATATCTTTGCCAATCAGATGTAAATTAATCGGCCACCAATTTTTTAAAGCATTCTCTACCGTGGGTTCATCATCCGGATCAAGCAGGGCTGTCATATAGCCCAGTAAGGCATCAAACCATACATAAATCGTATGTTTGGGGTCCGTGGGAACCCGAAACCCCCACTCTACGTTAATCCGGGAAATCGAGAAATCCTGTAAACCCTGTTGCACAAAGCTCAAAACCTCATTCCGACGACTCATCGGTTGAATAAAGTCCGGTTGCTCCTGATACAGCGTTTCTAACTTTTCCTGATACTTCGAGAGGCGGAAAAAATAATTCTCCTCATCCCGCCATTCTGCCTTTTTATTGGGGTGGATGGCACAATACCCCCCCTCTAAGAGTTCCCGTTCTTCCTTAAATTCTTCACAGGAGACACAATACCAGCCCTTTTGTTGAGCTAAATAAATATCGCCATTGTCCCAAACTCGGGTAAAAAATTCCTTAACAATTTTTTCATGTTTGTCGGCTGTTGTCCGACTAAAGCGGTCATGGTGGATATTCAGTTTTTGCCAAAGTTCAGTAAAACTTTGAACAATGTCATCACAATGTTTTTGAGGAGGAACGCCCTTTTCTTCTGCCGTGCGTTGGATCTTTTGACCATGCTCATCCGTTCCGGTAATCATCAGAACCGAATAGCCCCGCAGACGATAAAAACGAGCCACTGCATCGGCCACCATCGTAGTATAAGCACTCCCAATATGGGGAACATCATTCACATAATAAAGGGGTGTTGTTAAGGAAAATGGCGGCAGATTCGGATTTTGAGGACTCATTTCTTTGGTGTTACGGTCTAAGATGCGTTAGCTCAGATCAGGTTTAAAGGTCTAATAAGGGTTAAGGATTTGAGACTTACTCCATTCTAGTGTTTTTGTTGACAAATTTTCGTTTTTTTCCCTAAAGTTTAAAATAGGGAACAGGGAACAGGGGGGCAGGGGAGAGGGAATAGGGAATAGGTAATAGGGAAAATGCGGTTGTGTCCAAAAATTGGATACCCCATCAATAGTGTTTTCCCAGTGAAAGATGGTGCGTCAGGACTTTAGTGATTCGGTTGTTACCCAAGTTATTCCTTGTGACGCACCCTACGACTCGACAAAATGCACACAAGCTTAACTTGTTAAGGTTGCCCGATTCCCGACTCCCAACTCCCCCTATTCCCTACTCCCACCACCAGACCTTCTCAACAAACCCTAACTACTCATGACCCGGATAGCTGTCCCCGAGGCGGGTAGATTGCTGGGAGATAATTGTAGGGTATTGCTTCCCACTTGAGACACGGGGTAGGCACTGGCGACTTGGAGGAACTCACTCAAAGGACTAATGTCACAGGTGCTTTCATCGGCCGCGCTGGTGCGGTAATGGGTGGGAATGACCAGTTTAGGCTGTAAAGTCTGGATAGCGCGTAAGGCTTCTTGAGCATTGTAGGCTTTGGGTCCGCCTCCCACGGGGACGAGGAGCAAATCTGGACGACCCATGAGAATCTGTTGTTCAATCTCAATGGGAGCCGCTGCCCCGCCTAAATGGAGGATTCTAATACCTCCTTGCGTCCAACTCCAGGTGACATTTGTCCCGAAACGTCGGCCACCTTCTCGATCATGGGCGATCGCAATTCCCTGAATATTGCGTCCTCGAAACTGAAACGATCCCGCTTCAAAAAACACTAAAGGATTATTGGGAACAATTTCCGCCGCCCCCTCATCAAACAGTTGGCTACTAATTAACACTAAATCCGCTGGAACAGCCGGGGGAGGATACCCAGCCGTGCAGCCAATCGACCGAAAGGGATTGACTAAAATCCGCAGACCTTCCCCCGTAAACAGAAAACAGGTGTGACCGAACCATCGCACCGTTAGATTATTAGGGGTGGGATTGTTACTTTGGGCTTGTACGCCATGCCGTGAGGACATTCCAATTATACTGGCCGCCGTTAAAACACTGGCCCCAGCATAACGGATCAACTGTCGCCGTTTCATCATTATTTCGCTTGTTTGTTCTGCTAAGTTTATATGCGCCAATGGAAAAAGAGAGGCGAAGAAAAATATGGGCTATACTGTCGCACTCTATTGAGCAATTGTTCCACAAGAACCGGATTTCCTGTTTTTAACCCAAGTCTTTTAAAAAATTACGGAGCAGTTGTTTCCCCTCGGTGGTTAGAATACTTTCAGGATGGAATTGCACCCCCTGAATATGGGGATAATCCCGATGCCGGAGTCCCATAATCGTTCCATCTTCCACCCATGCCGTTACTTCCAAGACCTTGGGAAGGCTGGATTTGTCCACTACTAAACTATGGTAGCGAGTGGCTTCAAAGGGATTTGGTAGCCCTTGGAACACCCCTAGATTATCATGTTGAATTGCCGAAGTTTTACCGTGCATTAAAATCGGAGCTAAAACCACTTGACCGCCAAAGACCTGACCAATACTCTGATGGCCTAAACAAACCCCGAGAATGGGGGTACTGACCCCCAATTCCTCAATAATAGCCTGAGAAATCCCTGCATCTTCTGGACGACCCGGACCCGGGGAAATAACAATGCCATCGGGATCGAGTTGCCGAATCTGGTCTAAATCAATTTGGTCGTTGCGGTAGACTTGAATTTTTTGGGCAACGGGAAATTCTGAGGCTAATTCCCCGAGGTATTGCACCAAATTATAGGTAAAACTATCGTAGTTATCAATAACGAGCAGCAATGAAAGGACTCCTTAGAGCGAACGAATCAGGGTCAGTAAGGGGGGTAACAGAATCCAACTGGCCACAAAAACCGCCGTTAAAGCAGAAATCAAGACTGCACCCGCCGCGCAATCTTTGGCAATTTTCGCCAGTTCATGGTACGACTTCTGTACCGTTAGGTCAACTACAGATTCTAAAGCGGTGTTGAGGAGTTCTAAGACCAAGACTAAGGCACAAGTTAAGCCCACCACAGCCATTTCTACGTTGGTCACACGCAGTCCAATGCCTAAACTAACGGCTAATGCACCAATGACGGTATGAATCCGAAAATTGCGCTGGGTGGTGTAAGCATAACGCACTCCAGCCCAAGCATAGCGGAAACTCAGCCAGAGGTTGGGCGCAACTTGCCAAGCGAGTCCGCGATTAGGTTTTGAGGAGTTCTTCACCAGTAAGGGAGAGTTTGAACCAAAGAGGGAGGGCAGAGAGGGAGAAACGTCACTTGGGGCTGTTAGATGTTGGTCAATTTTCATGGTCACTAAGTCCAGTAGAAAGTCGGGGAAGAAGCTTAAGCAGGATACAAGCGGGAATGGTAACTTGATCGGGGAGTAGGTTGGAGTGGAGAAAGCTAGTTTTCTGTGGTTGAGTTACCATAGTTCTAACACTGCTTTGCTTACTTTATAGATCAGTGATGACAAAACCGACCTTTTCTAAGCATTTTTTTTGTTGAGATAACATTCTCAGTAGACTCTCTTCATCAGGATGATCCCAGCCCAGCAAATGCAGAAACCCATGACTGGCTAACCAGACCAGTTCAGTGGTCAGGGGATGGGATTGTTGTTGGGCTTGGCGTTGGGCGGTTTCTACAGAGATGATCAGATCCCCCAGATACAGGGGTTCTGAGTCTAGGGGGGAGGAGTAGGGGAATTCACTTTCGAGGGCGGCAAAGGCGAGAACGTCTGTCGGTTGGTCTTTTTGGCGATATTGGGCGTTAAAGGTTTGGATAGCGCGATCGCCCGTTAAACGCAAACTTAACTCATACCCCACAGCCTCCGGGAGTTTACCCCCCAAATCTTTTAACCAACGCGCAAACCAACTTTGCCACCGTTGGGACTCAATAGGACTCGGGTTTGAATCGCCAAAAAAATGATCTTCAAGGTACAGTGTCACCACAGGCAAAGATTCCATTTCCGCCATGATTTCCCCCTAGCGCGTGAGATAGGCTAAACCCACCAACAACGCTAAAAGACCAACCGTAGAGAGGAAAAAGTGCTTTAAAGACGTGCCGCGCTTCTTAACCATATTGCGCATGGCCAGTTTAACGTAACTCGCTTGGGGTTCAGCAGTAGCCGGAGAGGAAGGGGATTCAGTCATGGGCTTGAGACCATCAAATCTAGAATTGTTTTAATTAATGTAACAGTTTGTTGCAAAGGTGGAAACCGTACAAGATTGTAAGCTATGGAAGAGGAAGGAAATCCGGTAATTCGGAGGGGAAGGATTGATCATGGTTGGCAAACTGACAACCCACGTCTTAGACATTGCTCATGGTTTACCTGCGGAGGGCATGAAGATTGAAGTATGGCGACTGGAAGAGAAGGGAGCTAAAAAACACCTGAAAACCGTCCTCACCAACACCGATGGACGGACAGACAGCCCCTTGTTAGAGGATGAAGCGTTAAAGCGCGGGGTGTATGAGTTGGTCTTTTTTGTCGGGGATTATTTTAGTGAGTTTAGCGAAAACTCAAACGGGGAATAGGGAACGGGGAATAGGGAATAGGGAATCGGGAGTCGGGAGTCGGGAGTCGGGAGTCGGGAGTCGGGAATCGGTGTAGGGGCGCAATGCTTGCCATTGGTGTTAACTTAACGGAGGAGAATCCCAAATTCCCCGAGAATGGGGACAGAAAATGTTAAGTTTTTAGCTAATCGTCGGGAAGCCCCGCACTGTACGTTCGCGTTCACTTCGTGACGCTTCGCGTAGCAAATGTCAGTGTCGGGATGAAAGACGGTTAATTGAGGGGTTCGATGCCCCGAAAATTAACAAACAATCATTTACTAGCGAGTGACGATTTATCCCTACATAGGGTCTGCTGAATAACACGCCTATGCTAGGCTCAACAAGGGAACAGGGAACTCTTAACAGGGAACAAATCATCTAAAACTGGCACGATTGCCTATTCCCGACTCCCGATTCCCCAACTCTCGGACTTATTCAGCAAGCCCTACATATTGTAGAATAGGTTCAGGTCAATAAGCTACTATTCGTGTTAAACCTCAACTATGTGGGTTTGTAACGGATAGGGAAGTTGCTGCGGCGATGATAGTCGAGCAGCGTGGACTTGCAGCCCTCGGACTGGGGGTCAAGCTGCCTGTAGAGGAAGAGGTGATCGGGGATGTCCCTAAAAAGACGTCTAGAGCCTCCCGTAGAAGCAGGAAAGCCTCATAGTGATATGGGGAAGCCCGCACCGTACCCGTAGGGTCGGTGTCGGGAGGATGTCACTAAAGATTACTCAAAAACCGCATATCCCATATAGGTACGGAGAACCACCACACCATGAGCAACAAACCCATTGTTATCGCCCCTTCCATTTTGTCCGCCGATTTTAGCCGTCTTGGAGAAGACATCAAAGCTGTTGACCAAGCTGGAGCAGACTGGATTCATGTTGATGTCATGGATGGTCGCTTCGTCCCCAACATCACCATTGGGCCTCTGATCGTTAAGGCCATTCGTCCCATTACCGACAAGCCCCTTGATGTCCATTTAATGATTGTGGAACCGGAGAAGTATGTTGAAGACTTTGCCAAGGCCGGGGCGGATATTATCTCGGTTCACGCTGAACACAACGCTTCTCCTCACCTCCACCGCACCCTCGGCCAAATCCGTGAACTGGGCAAACAGGCGGGGGTCGTTCTCAATCCCTCTACTCCTTTGGAGTTGATTGAGTACGTTTTAGAGGTGTGTGACCTCATTTTGATTATGAGTGTTAACCCCGGTTTTGGCGGTCAAAGCTTTATTCCCAATGTTGTCCCCAAAATTCAAAAACTGCGTCAAATGTGTGACGAACGGGGGTTAGATCCTTGGATTGAAGTGGATGGGGGTCTAAAACCTAGCAATAGTTGGCAGGTGATTGAGGCGGGAGCTAATGCGATTGTAGCGGGTTCTGCGGTCTTCGGTGCGCCTGACTATGCCGCAGCAATTGAGGGGATTCGCAATAGCAAGCGTCCGGCCAATGCGCCTGAGTTAGTGACGGCGTAGGTTTTCGGGTTGAGATCAAATCGGGTTATAGGGGTAATTCTTAAACCCGATTTGATCGGCTCGGGATTGTCTCACTCTTCTGGGGTGGAAGGTTCGGAACTTTCTACCTCGGGGCTGAGGATTTCCTCTGGGGTGGGTTGTTCGGTTGCTTCTAGCTCTTCACTGGGGGCGATTTCTTCGAGGGGTTCCTCTGGGGTGGGTTGTTCGGTTGCTTCTAGCTCTTCACTGGGGGCGATTTCTTCGAGGGTTTCTTCTGGGGTGGGTTGTTCGGTTGCTTCTAGCTCTTCACTGGGGGCGATTTCTTCGAGGGTTTCTTCTGGGGTGGGTTGTTCGGTTGCTTCTAGCTCTTCACTGGGGGCGATTTCTTCGCTGAGGGCTTCAACGGGACTGGTAACTTCTGCTGGGGCTGGATTGTCTAGGATTTGTTCAATGCCTAACTCGGATGGGATGGGTGTAGGGGCTTGGGGTGCGATCGCCTCTACAGACCCCCCACAGGCCGTTGTTCCCCAAACTAATAAGACGGTGCAAAGAATTGTTAAAAAAGCTTGTATTTTACGCATAATTGCTAACGGTTGACCTCGTGGGTAGTAGCTTGTCTTGCTCTCATTTTAAGCTCAAACCCGAAGCGTGGCTACAGGAGATCCCCCGCCGTGCCAAGTTTTCCCCGATACCCGATAATGGATTGAGAACACCCTACCTCAACCCCAAATGTTTAACTTTGGCACCCCTCAAACCCCTCCAGAAGAACAGGCATGGCGACAACAGTTAGACTATTTCGCTGAAACCCACCAAAGAGAACTAGCTGCACTCGCTTGGGGGCTGTGGCAAGAACATCAAGATCCCGAAACGATTTTTGGCATTGACTTACGCCCTCGCCCCCACTTTGTTTCCTTTACGAAAAGCGCCCTCGTCACCCTCAACGAAAAAGTGGGCAACCATTTACAAGAAATTCTGGGATTAATCGACGGGTATAAACCCGATGCTGAGGTGCTGATGCTCGGGATTGGTCGCGGGCAAATCAAACTGATTTACTTTGCCCCTGACCCTGCTCCTCCTCTGTGTTTCGAGCAAGTAAACCAAGAGCCGGAGTCTTTGTTACCCTTACTAGAAGAGCGGTTAGCTGAACTCTTCCCCATTGAATGTGATTAACGTCACCGTCTGTCTTGAATCCATTCGCTAAAATCCCCCCTGTCCTTTGTTAATCTAGAAATGTCAAGCCTTCCAGAGTCGCTAATGTTGGTTGAGGATGGTTAAACGGCTGAAAATTCTTCCCGATGCGCTTTATTCCTGTTGAGTTGCTAGAAAAGAGGGAAATAGAATCAGTGATTGTTTGCGCGATTCTCGCAAGGCGGGACGCTTCGCGGGAATCGCAAGACGAGACGCTTCGCGATCGCGCTCAGGCAAGCTAAAAACACCCGCTTGCTTTTCCATCAGGGGATGAGTGAGCAACGCCTATCTTGTTTTGTAAATGCCGATGTCTAAACCAAACCAACAGTTTAAGATTACATTTTGGGGCGTGCGGGGAAGCATTCCCTGTCCCGGTGCGGAAACAGTACGCTATGGGGGAAATACCCCTTGTATCGCCATGGAAGTGGGGGACAAAAACCTGATTTTTGACGGGGGAACAGGGTTAAGAGTGTTGGGACAGTCCCTGCTATCTCAGATGCCCATTGAAGCTTATATGTTCTTCACCCATACGCACTGGGATCATATTCAAGGGTTTCCCTTTTTTACCCCGGCCTTTATTCCGGGGAATCAATTCCATATTTACGGCACTGTTGCTCCCAATGGGGCGACGATTCGGCAACGGCACAATGACCAAATGCTGCACCCTAATTTTCCTGTTCCCTTGCAAATTATGCAGGCGAATTTACAGTTTTATGATTTGGAAGTGGGGGAAGTGTTGCAGCTAGATGATGTGACCATTGAGAATGCTAAACTGAACCACCCCGGCGAAGCGGTGGGGTATCGGGTCAGTTGGCAAGGGTTTAGCGCGGCCTATGTGACGGATACAGAGCATTTTCCCGATCATTTAGATGAAAATGTCTTACACCTCGCCCACAACGCGGATTTGTTGATTTACGATGCCACCTATACGGATGAGGAATATCACTCCAAAACTAGCAGTAAGGTGAGTTGGGGTCATTCGACTTGGCAAGAAGCGGTTAAGGTGGCTAAAGCGGCTAAGGTCAAGCAATTGGCGATTTTCCATCATGATCCCCTACACAATGATGACTTTTTGGATCAAGTCCATGAGCAGGTGAGCGCGGCCTATCCGGGGGCTTTTGTGGCGAAGGAAAAACAGTCCATTGATTTAATGGCCGTCGGTCATCACAAAATTGAACCCCCGAGTGGGTCGAATTGTGTCAAAATGTAAAGCGTGTGGATTACATCATCTCCGACTACTGTTTTAACCCCAACTGCGATCGCGCTCGGCAACTTTGACGGCATTCACCGAGGGCATCAGAAGGTTGTGCGCCCAATTTTAGACCCGGTTTTTGACTCAGATCGGGTGATTGTTCGTTCCCACCTGCTCACGGGACAAGAACGATCCAGCGCCCATATTTACCCCACGGTGGTCACATTTAAACCCCACCCCCAAGAATTTTTTAGTGGCCAAAAACGCCAACTGTTAACTCCCTTACCGGAAAAAGCCCAAATTTTGGAACGGTTAGGGGTTGAGCAACTGGTCTTATTGCCCTTTGATCAGAACTTAGCCGCCCTGAGTCCCCAAGAGTTTGTAGAGCATTTGTTGATTGATCAACTGCAAGCCACCCGGATTTCTGTGGGGGCTGATTTCCGCTTTGGTCATAAGCGGGCGGGAACGGTGGAGGATTTAAAGGCGATCGCGCAAAAATTCGGTTGTGAAGTCCGAATCACCCCCCTCCATCGTCTGGAAACCGAACGCATTAGTAGTTCCCAAATTCGTCAAGCTTTAATTAACGGCGACATCTCCCGCGCCAATACCCTCCTAGGGCGTTCCTACAGCATCACCGGAACCGTCGTCACCGGGCAACAACTGGGGCGTACTATTGGCTTCCCCACCGCCAACTTAGAAGTGAGCGACGACAAACTCCTCCCCCGTCATGGAGTCTATAGCGTCCGTGTGTGGACCAACAACGACACCCTACCCGCCACCTCCCCCCAAATTGGCGTAATGAACCTAGGCTGTCGTCCCACCGTTGATAATACCCCCCAAACCACCCTAGAAATTCATCTCCTAGACTGGTCTGGGGATCTCTACGGTCAAACCCTGACCATCACCCTAGAACAATTTCTGCGACCGGAACAGAAATTCGCCTCCCTCGATGAATTAAAACAACAAATTGCCCAAGATTGTTTAACCACAAGACAACTGGTGAACTACCCCACCCTGCCTAGGCGCGAGGATGGAGCTTCCTGATTCAATGGGAAGTGCTTTCCATACCGAAGTATAGCGAGTCTTATCTTCCCTCCCCAGGCAGAAGTCCTAGTTCCTAAGACCCAAATTTTCTCTTGCAACACAGCCCTTTTTAGCTTGGTTTTCGCTTTGGGAGTTAGTGGTCAAGTCCATCCGGTCCCTGCAAGCGAGGAAGGGGAATTCCGCAACATTTTTGTTAAATCCCCAATCCCTGCACGAAATGTAAGGAAACCGCTAAGATTGGGCTGTAGCTACAGGAAAATTAGCATCTACCCCTTGATTTGTATGTCTACCTCCCTCGTGAACCCCCTGTCATTAGACTTTATGAGCGATCGCATCTCCAAACTCACCGACAACCTCGCACGGACCATTGTAGGCAAAGACAGCGCCATACGCCTTGTTCTCGTCGCCCTCATTAGTGGCGGACACGCCCTCCTCGAAGATGTCCCCGGAGTCGGAAAAACCCTCCTCGCCAAATCCCTCGCCCGTTCCGTGAACGGCAAATTCCAGCGCATTCAATGCACCCCCGATCTCCTGCCCACCGACATCACCGGAACCAACATCTGGAATCCCAGCAGTCGAGAATTTGAATTTCTCCCCGGCCCCGCCTTTGCCAACGTCCTCCTCGCCGACGAAATCAACCGCGCCACCCCCCGCACCCAGTCCGCCCTACTCGAAGTCATGGAAGAACACCAAGTCACCGTAGACGGACAAGCGCGCAAAGTTCCCCAGCCCTTCTTCGTCATTGCCACCCAGAATCCCATTGAATACCAAGGCACCTTCCCCCTCCCCGAAGCCCAAATGGATCGCTTTACCCTCTCCCTCACCTTGGGCTATCCTTCCGAAAGCGAGGAATTACTGATGTTACAGCGTCAGCAAGAGAACATCAGCGTAGACTCCCTTGAACCCTGTATTTCCCTTGAAGAAGTCTTAAGCCTACAAAAACAAGCCCAACAAGTGCGCGTCGCCCCAGAACTCCAACAATATATTCTCAACCTCGTTCGCGCCTCCAGGAGTGATGAAGAAATTGTGCTTGGTGTGAGTCCTCGTGGCAGTGTTGCCCTACAAAAAGCCACCCAAGCTTATGCGTTACTCAATCAACGAGACTACGCCACCCCCGACGATGTGAAATTCTTGGCACCTCATGTCCTTGCCCATCGTCTGATTCCCGCAGGTGGCAAACAAGGCCGTACTATCGTAGAACGATTATTACGCACCATCCCCGTGGAATAACTGAACCTTTACCAGACATGAATCAAGTTAAATCGGATCACAAGACCCCCCCCAAAAAACAACGGAAATCCCCTTGGATTCTCTTTTTGTTAGTGATCGGTTGGAGTTTACTATTAGGAACAGGTATGGCTCAAGCCATGAGTCCTAAAGACTCCCCCGCCTCCTTCTCCAAGTCTGTTGATCCGATTCCCTCTGAACTGCGACTAGCGGCGGAAGTCTATTTAGACAATTGCAGTAGTTGTCATTTAGCCCTGCCCCCGGAAGTTTTCCCCACAGAAACTTGGCGAGATTTATTACAAAACCCCAATCAACATTATGGGGTGCGCCTGCCCAATATCTTCCGGCCAGAGATTTATTTAATGTGGCAATATCTCAGCGCTTTTTCCCGCCCCCATCAGGCTGGGGAAACAGTTCCCTTTCGGGTCACGGAGTCTCGTTTTTTTGCCGCCCTACACCCAAAAGTAGAGTTTCCTCAACCCCCCACCTCCCGAACTTGTGTGAGTTGCCATTATCGCGCCAATGAGTACGATTTTCGGGCTTTAAATCCTGAATGGGAAAACGCCCCTTAGTCCATTCTTGGTCATTAATCCTCAATGCTCAATGGGGCAGGGGGGGATTCAGAATCAATAGACATCCCCTAAAATTTCTTTTGGGGGATGTCTACATTAGTGGGTGCTGATGACTAATTCTCGTCGTAGGCTGCGTCAGACCTAATAACTTCGGCAACACAACCACATTTTCCCTATAACCTATCACCTAATTGTAGGTATACTGCCCTTAACATCAGTAACTCTGACCCAATCGCCCCGAAACTCATGAGCAAGAAATCAATTCACCTTTCCTATTCGTTGCAGTCTGGGTTAAATCACAGTTGGTGGCAAAGTTCCGGTTTATTTGCTTTGGCGGGTTTAGGAACTGTGATCACTTGGGCAATCGTGAGTGGAGGAGGGGAAAGTCAATCCCTTCCGCCGCAGTCTCTCCCCTCTGCGGAATGGCAAGTTACGGCAGCCATTCCCGAAGGATTGCCGGAAACTCAAAGGAGCATTATCCCGGATTTGCCCGAGGTGGAAAAAGCAATCCAAAAGGCTGAGACTCAAAAAGCCTTGTTAAGTGCGAGACTCCCCCTTCCTGCTCCCATCCTAGATGGTCGTAGTCTGTTAAGAGAGCGTTTACAATCCCTTCCGCCTCCAGCTTCTCCCATCCGTTTTGCTCGTCCTGAACCTCTGCCGTTGCGTCCGGTGGCGACAAAACCCCAAAATTTAGCTATCCCAGCCTATCAGCAAACACCTATTCAGCGCAGGGTGGAAACTTCTTCTCCCGTGCTGGTTCAGCATAGCATCCCGTCTGGGGTGGTAGAGAACCGGGGTCATTTAGCCAAATCTCCCCCTCGTCATCGCCCTAATCCTCCCTCCTTTGCCATAACACGACAACCGATTAAGCTTTCTCGCCAACAACCCCAAACGGTTGCAGTCCTTCCTCAAAATCTCCCCTTTCACGCTTTAGAGGGTCAGATTACAGTGCAAAATTCTCCTGAATTAGGGGCGGGGGTTGTGGTGAAGAATTCGGGGCAAGATTCAAGCCATTTTGTAGTAGTAGAGTCCCTAAAAATGGCGCATCGACTGAATCAAAACGTAGATGAGAAAAATTTACGCTTAATCTCTAAAAATGGGGTGGATTTTGCTAATTTTTCCGATAATCCACTGGTTCTTGTTCAACAGTTTGGGATGAATTTAGAACAGATACAGGAAGCCGTTGATCCGTACCAAGCTCAACGCCAGTGGTTACTCTATCTCAGGGAGGATGGCATAGAGGATGATCTTGTGATTTAGAACGGGCAGGATTGAGAACTGTTGAGAAAATTCACAATTGAGGGGCGTTAATCGGCAATTGTGTAAAGTAAGATTAAACGAACGGGTTATTTTTCTCATTTTTTCTCTATTTTTATGAAACTTTGTTTAGCGGCTGCGGAAACAGTTGCCATGGCAGTCGAAGCGGAAACCATTCCGATTAACCATTATTTGCGCCAACCCCAACGCTTGGTTCATGCTATTGCCGATTCTTCCCTGATGGAGTGTTTAGGAGGCGATCGCTATCGTTTGAAAATGCACCCTCTCAACCTACTGGATATCTACCATTTCCAGCCTACGGTTGTCCTGCGGGTTTGGTCTGATGGTAAGGGAAATGTCTACCTCAACTCGGAATCCTGCGAAATTCGCGGGATTGATTATATTAATGACCGTTTTAGTCTCAGAGTCCGTGGCATCCTCTCCCCAATCATTCGGGATGGGATGACCTATCTAGAAGGTCAGGCTAATGTAGAGGTGAGTGTAGAACTCCCGCCGTTGTTGTTATTCACGCCTTTATCTCTGTTGGAAACCACGGGGAAAGGGTTAATGCGCGGGGTTCTCTCCCGCATTAAACAGCGTCTACTCTCCCATCTCATCGCCGATTATCACCACTGGGCTAGAGGGGAAGAAATCCCCTCGGATGCCGCTTTGGGCGTGAATTATGGTCTACTGATTGATCCCTAGACTTCACTTCAAGGGAACAGGGAACAGGGGGGAGGGGGAGAGGGGGAGCAGGGGAGAGGTAATAGGTAATAGGTAATGGGGAATACTAATCAACTCCCGACTCCCTAGGGCGCAAGCATTGCGCCCCTACACCGACTCCCGACTCCCGACTCCCGATTCCCGACTCCCGATTCCCCGTTCCCTGTTCCCTGTTCCCTGTTCCCCGATTCCCAATTCCCTTATGTCCCAACGTCCCATTTACATGGATGGCCATGCCACAACTCCGGTAGATCCGCGAGTCGTCGAGGCCATGTTACCCTTTTTTACCGAGCATTTTGGCAACCCCTCCAGCATTACCCATGCCTATGGTTGGGAAGCAGAAGCGGCGGTCAAAAAAAGCCGCCAAATTATCGCCGAGGCGATTCACTGTAGCCCCGATGAGGTGATTTTTACCAGTGGGGCTACAGAGGCCAATAATTTAGCCATTAAAGGGGTGGCTGAGTCCTATTTTCAACAAGGCCGACATATTATTACCCTCGCCACCGAACACCGGGCGGTTTTAGATCCCTATGATTATTTGGCTTCCTTGGGGTTTGAAGTGACTAAACTTCCGGTTCAATCCGATGGGCTGGTGGATTTAGAGGTGTTAAGCCAAGCCATCCGCCCCGATACTATTTTAGTCTCTGTGATGGCGGCTAATAATGAAATTGGGGTGTTACAACCCTTAGCGGAAATTGGCGCAATGTGCCATGAAAAGGGGGTTTTGTTCCATACGGATGCGGCTCAGGCGATCGCCAAAATTCCCCTAGATGTGGAAGCCATGCAGATTGATCTAATGTCCATTACCGCCCATAAAGTGTATGGCCCCAAAGGAATTGGCGCGTTATATGTTCGACGACGTAACCCTAGAGTCAAATTAGCCGCCCAAATTCACGGGGGCGGACAGGAACGAGACTTGCGTTCAGGAACCCTTTATACCCCCCAAATCGTGGGACTGGGCAAAGCCATTGAATTGGGACTCAGTGAGGCCAGCGAAGGGGAGAGATTGGGGGAAATGCGCGATCGCCTCTGGAGCCAACTCCAAACCCTAGACGGCGTAATCCTCAACGGACACCCCACCCAGCGACTCCCCGGCAACCTCAACATCAGTATAGAAGGAGTCGATGGAAACGCCCTCCTCCTCGGACTCCAGTCCATCGTCGCCCTCTCCTCCGGTTCCGCCTGTTCCTCCACCCACATCGCCCCCTCCCACGTCCTCACCGCCCTGGGTCGCCCCGAACCCCTCGCCTACGCCTCCCTGCGCTTCGGCCTAGGGCGTTTCAACACCCCCGCAGAAATCGAGCAAGTCGCCCCCGCCATCATTTCCACCGTTCAAGCCCTGCGCCAAGCCAACCCCAAAACAAAGCCATCTCGCCGTTAGCCCTTTGTGCTAAAATAGGGGGGTCGCTCTCTTAACTCACTCGGCGAGACATCCCGCACCCTGCCCAACAGGGTGAATATTCGGGGTAAAAGCCAAATATGATATGATTGACATATCTCCGACCACTAACCGACGGAATCCGGATCTCGCTTGAGCCAGTGAAGGAGCAGGCAAAAGACTCGCAAGAACTTTCATTATCAAGTCGCTCATCATCTTTGTGACCAAGCCAATATCATTTTTGCCGAAGATTTAAACGTCAAAGCCATGTCTAGAGGGATGTTGTGTAAACCTACCATTGATGCTGGTTTTGGGGGGTTTCTAGAGGTCTTAAAGCACGGGGCTTGGAAACGAGATGTTTATTTTGAGAAAGTTGATGCTAATTTCACTAGCCAAATTTGTCCGAGTTGTGGTGTAGTGACTGGTAAGAAAGACTTGTCTCAACGAGTGCATGAATGTTCTCATTGTGGGTTGGTAACGGATAGGGACGTTGCTGCGGCGATGGTTGTTGAGCAACGTGAACTTGCAGCCCTTGGACTGGGGGTCAAGCTGCCTGTAGAGGAAGAGGTGATCGGGGATGTCCCTAAAAAGACATCTAGAGCCTCCCGTAGAAGCAGGAAAGCCTCATAGTAATATGGGGAAGCCCGCACCGTACCCGTAGGGTCGGTGTCGGGAGGATGTCACGCAAGATGAACAGAAAACACCGAATCCTAAAAACTCCGAAGTCAAAATTTCCCCTTGAGAATTTTCCTTTTCTTCCCTGAGTGAGTCTGGATTCGTGAATACTGTAAAGTGGGCTTCATGGCGTAATCCCTCAATACAGTTCGTAAGCTAGACCCTAGCACTTAGGACAGCACAGATTAGGAGAACATTAACCTAGGATTGTTGGACAGCCACCTGTCCCCTAACTGAAACAGATTATGGGGCAGTATTAATGAGAGAGTACAGATTTAGATTGTGTGGATCAGATCAGGCTTATCCGATGGTGTCACCCATCACCTCAGTTCATGGTGGTTGTCCCGTTCAACTTATCCCCTGTTCTGTAATGAGAGCAGAGTTTAGGGGGGTGAGTCATCTGGCTTGAATTGTACAGTTGCGTTTTTGTGACGCGATCAAAGTCAAATTCAATTGATTAAGGGAAAATCCCAAGCTAAAAACTCACACTTGAACAGTACATCACCCCCAGTGCAGCGCAGTTTTAAGCGACACTGCCTCAACATTATCCCACTGGCTTGATAATCCAAGGGGTGAACAATCAAAACTTAAACCAGATGGGATCGCTTAAGTCCTCCTCCACTTTCCGGCAATCTAGTTTGACTCCGTTTGATTCTCGTTCAAGGTACTGGCTGAAAAAAACTTTGATCACGCACAGATGCTTAACCTAATTATTTTTTGAGGAAATTGGATGCCAAAGCAAATTATTATTGCTGAACAGCATAAAATCGCAGCCGTTTTTGCAGAAGATCAGATTCAAGAACTTGTTGTCTCTACTGGTAATCAACAAGTTAGCGATATTTACCTCGGCACCGTAGAAAATGTGATTCAAGGCATTGATGCTGCTTTTGTGAACATTGGCGATGCCGAACGCAATGGCTTTATGCACGTCACAGACCTAGGCCCTTTACGCTTGCGCAAAAGTGCCGGAGCGATTACGGAACTTTTAACTCCCCAACAAACGGTTCTGGTTCAAGTCATGAAAGAACCTACGGGGAACAAAGGGCCTCGACTCACGGGAAATATTACCCTCCCCGGACGTTATTTAGTCTTAATGCCCTACGGACGCGGGGTGAATCTGTCCCGTCGCATCAAAAACGAAGCCGAACGCAGTCGTTTACGCGCCTTAGCGATTCTGATTAAACCCGCCGGGATGGGTTTATTAGTGCGGACGGAAGCCGAAGGAAAAGGCGAAGATGCCATTATGGAGGATTTAGAATACCTCCAACGACAATGGGAGTCTATCCAACAACAGGCCAACATGAGCAAACCTCCGGCGCTGTTGAATCGGGATGAAGACTTTATCCAACGGATTCTACGGGATATTTACAGCGCGGACGTGAACCGGATTGTGGTGGATTCGGCCGCTGGGGTTAAGCGGGTGAAACAACAATTAATGAACTGGAGTGGCGGACGGTCGCCGGAAGGGGTGTTAATTGACCATCACCGCGATCGCCTGCCCATTCTCGAATACTTCCGGGTGAATGCCGCCATCCGAGAAGCCCTCAAACCCAGAGTAGATTTACCCTCCGGCGGGTATATCATCATCGAACCCACCGAAGCCCTCACCGTCATTGATGTGAACTCCGGCTCCTTTACTCGTTCCGCCACGGCACGGGAAACCGTCCTCTGGACGAACTACGAAGCCGCTACCGAAATCGCCCGTCAAATGCGCTTACGCAACATGGGCGGCGTGATTGTGGTGGACTTTATTGATATGGACTCCCGGCGGGATCAATTGGCCTTATTAGAACACTTTAATAAAGCCCTGCGCGCCGACAAAGCCCGCCCCCAAATTGCCCAACTCTCGGAACTGGGACTGGTTGAACTGACCCGCAAACGCCAAGGCCAAAACCTCTATGAACTCTTTGGCAAAGAATGCCCCCATTGTGGCGGCTTAGGTCATTTAGTCCAACTCCCCGGCGAAAGTGGCGAAGAACTGCCCGAACGGGTCGTTTCCACCACTCCAACCTTGGTGAGAACTCCCGAAAAACGGGAGGAGGAAATTGAACCTCTGTTTGACGCGGGAGGAGATGAGAGCAGTGTGGATTTAGATTTACTCCATCATCCCAGCTACCAAGAACCGGGCGGCAACAACAAACGCAGACGGCGGCGGCGTTTGACTGAGCTAGAACTGGGGAACAAGAGCAAACCCCGTCCTTCGGGTACCAATGGCCAAAAACTGGAGACAGAGAACGATTACAGCAGCAGTAACGAGTCTTACGGGATTCTGCGGGATTCTTCTGGAAGTCGAGAACGGGATACCAGTGAAAAATACAGTCCCAGTCGCGGTTCTCGGATTCGGGAAACCATTATCCCGGAAAAAGTCTCCGTAGAAATGACCCCGGTTGAACAGGATATTTACGCCATGATGGGCATTTCTCCCCTGATTCGTGCCAATCGTGAGTTAAAAGATCCTAAAGCCGTCATTGTCTCTGTTCGTCCTGTAGGGACTGACGAAGAGGTAGAAGAGGAACGGGAAAAACCCGCCAAACCAATTCTGAATAATGCCGTTGAGTCTCCTAGCATGGTTAGTGAGTTGGCTAGTCAGCCGGACGAGGAGGAATTTGAGGAAAATAGTCCGGTGTTCTCTGAGGAGTCTGAGGAGTTTGTTCAATCTGTGGAGTCTATGGAGTCTATGGAGTCTGTGCAGTCCGCGAGTGAGGATACAGGGTTGAAGTCTAATGACTCTGATGCAGAGGATGAGGAGGATCGTCCTGTCATCCGTCGCCGTCGTCGTCGCTCTTCTGCTCGCTAATGTAGGATCTGCTGAATAACTGGGCTAGGGAACGGGGAGTCAGGAGTCGGGAGTCGGGAATCGGGTGTCGGGTGTCGGGAATAGGTAATAGGGAATAGGGAATAGGTGATAGGTAATAATTATCAATTCTCCCCTGCTCCCCTGCTCCCCCTCTCCCCCCTCCCTCCCCCTCCCCTGTTCCCTTGACTTCTAAATTTGCTCCCTAACCCAAGCCCGAAACGCTTTCATGGTTTTATTCCTGCCTTCAACTTTACTCCGTTCCAGATATTCAGGAATAATTTTCCTTAAAGGAAATCCGGGAAAATGAGGGCTTTCATTAGATTGAATATAAACACCATCTTGTAGCACATTAATTTCTAAAATTGTACCGTTAAAGCGCCAAAGTTCCCCAACTCCTAAGACTTCATAATTGTTAAACTGAGTCCGCGATGTAAGATCAATTTCAATGGCTAAATCTGGGGGCGGGTCTATACTTAAATCAATTCGCTTTTGACCACGAACCTCTGCCTCATTTTCGATATAGAAACATTGGTCGGCTTCAAGTCCTTGTCTCATGGTTTGACTTTTAAAGGTGGTTGAAGCCAAGTTTCTGAACTCAATATCAAGTTCTTCTAGCAGAATTTCCACGAGATTACCAATAATGACTTTATCGTCTTCGTGTTCCGGTAATGGCACCATAATTTCCAATATTCCTTGACTGTAATTAATCCGAAACCCGCGTTTTTCTCCCAAATCTTCTAGCAAGTCTTCGTACATCTGCCAACTAATATCTTTCATTAAAAGTTGCCGACCGGGGGGAATGACTAATTGTTCAAAAGTGACTTGCATATTGTTTACTTTTATATTAGTTTTTTGTCAGAATAACGCAATTATAGCCAACCGATCTGAGTCGTGCAAAAAAGGAACTAGGATTGGAGGGAACATGATTGCTATAAACTAGCAACACCGGATGAAATTGAGAACGGATTGATGAGATTCTATTTCGTAGAACGTGATTTACCTGAACTTGCAGCACCCTATGAAACCGTTGCCGGGGTGGATGAGGTGGGGCGGGGTGCATTGTTTGGGGCGGTGGTAGCGGCGGCCGTTGTGTTGTCTCCAGAGGCCTGTTCAGAATTGGTGAAAGCGGGGGTGCGGGATAGTAAGCGCTTGTCTGCTAAACGACGAATGACACTCGCGGAACAAATTCGTGCGATCGCCCTTGATGTCCAAATTAGTCACGCGACCCACCAAGAAATTGATCAAATCAACATCTTTCAGGCCTCTTTGTTAGCGATGGGTCGTGCAGTGGAAGCCTTGAATCCAGTCCCCTCCATCTGTTTTGTAGATGGAAAATTCCCCATCCCCCATTTAACCCCACCCCAGCAAAATATCATCAAGGGGGATCAGAAATCTGTCGTCATTGCCTCAGCTAGTATTGTCGCTAAAGTCTGGCGGGATCAACAGATTATAGAACTCGCGGCAGAATATCCCCAATATGATCTCATCGCCAATAAGGGATATGGCACCCAAAAGCATCTGCTAGCCCTACAACAGTATGGGCCATCTCCCTACCATCGCTTATCCTTCAAACCTTGTCGGTTGTAGTCCAGATGGATTTTAGGCGATCGCTTTGAGATGCTACGCCCGGAATCGCACCCCAAC
This sequence comes from Spirulina subsalsa PCC 9445, assembly GCF_000314005.1. Taxonomy (NCBI): domain Bacteria; kingdom Bacillati; phylum Cyanobacteriota; class Cyanophyceae; order Spirulinales; family Spirulinaceae; genus Spirulina; species Spirulina subsalsa. The sequence goes on along the minus strand of NZ_JH980292.1, from coordinate 10,644 downwards.
CCTCTCCCATAATATAATTGAGGTCAGAGCATTTTTCGGTCTATTTCTGATCACGATTCATGGCAGAACACCAACTCGGTTTTTTTGGTACATTTTCGCTGAAAAAAGAAGAATTACGCAGAATCTTAGACGTAGCCGCAGAAGATTCCGGCTTAGAAGGTTCTACACAAGATTTAATGGCAAAAACCAACCTCGGCAACGCCAAAGTCGGACGAGTCAAAGCTTGGGCAACTCGTACAGGATTCCTAGACGGCAAAACCCTAAGTTCAGCAGGTCGCCTCATCCACCAACGGGACCCCTATCTAGAATCTCCCCTAACCGATTGGTTTATGCACTTCTATCTCAGTTTTGGCGATCAGGGTATCAAACCCCCTCCCCAAACACCAGAAGACTGGGGCGGATGGTGTTACTTTGTCTTTAGTTTTTTACCCCAATATCCTCAATTTACCCTCGAAGAATTAAGGAATCATTATATAAAGATTTTTGAGCAAAAAGGCGCAGCCGCTTCTAAAAAAGTAGACTTTATTGTAAAAGCCTATACTGAACCCGATGCCCTAGTGAGTTGTCAATTCCTAACCCAAAAAAGCCATCAATATTCTAAGGGAAATTCTCTGCTTCCTAACCCCTACTTAATCGGTTACTTTTTAGCCCAACTTTGGCAGCGAGACTTTTCTAGAGAAGGTTCAGTCCTCACAGAATCGATTCTGACCCAATACATGGGATTAGCCCCCATTTTAGGCATTACCCCAGAAGCCTTACAAACTCAACTGAACACCCTAGAAGCCTATGGCCTCATTGAACAACGACGGACAGTTCCCCCCTACCAAATAATCGCCCGTTGGTCTGACCCCCTCACCCTCCTAGAAAAAGCCTATGCCAGCGACTCCTAATCTCCTCCTACGCAACGCCAGACCCGATAATCAAATTCATCTGTTACTATGGGATCGACCCCTTGAGCCACAGTTAGAGCATTTAGTTTTTTACAACAACGCCGAACGGGTTAATTATCGTCAGAACTTGCAACAACGCCTCCCTAAAAACACCCGGTTTTTAACCTTACATCTTTATTTAGAGCGAGAGCTAGAAGCCTTAAAAAGTATTTGTAAAAACAGTCAAAAATCCATGATTTTACTAGAAGGATTAGACTGTTTGATCACCTACCTACATACCCAACCTGAAAGTTCAATGCCCTTATTTTGGCATTATTTAAAACAACTACGCAATCTCGAAACCTTACTCTGGATTTTATTACCCTCCCGTTTAAAACCCCCTGATTGGCCTAAAAATCGCCTATACTCCATTGATTCATTCTAACACTATTCGTGACCGATTGACCTATTTTCCCCTGACTCACTCCTCTTAAGCAGATTGTCCTATGCACCTTAATCAACTCGTTAAAATTAATCAAGAAGGCATTGTTGCCAGTTCTGTTAATTTCGGTCATCTTCAAGATTCTGAAGCGAATCTAAGACTCTGTAAGGGCTTTATTTTTAACTACAATTCCCATAAACCTGAAAACTCAACCATTGGAATTTTAGACCGCTTGTGTGGCACTTATCAAAGCCGAACCTTGCCGAATATTCACCTGATTGTTCAAGACTACGGCAAGGGAAAATCTCATTTTGCCGTGACCGTAGCTAACTTTTTTCAAAAAGGCTTTGATACCCCAGAAGTGCAGGGAATTGTAACACAAGTAGCCGTTGCTGCGGGAACATCTAATCCGGTAGCACAGCGAATCAAAAACTACAAACAAAACCAAAAGTATCGACATTTAGTGATTTGTTTAAGTGGGGATCATCCCGGAGACTTACGGGAGCAGTTTTTAGCGAGTCTTTTACAAGTTCTCGAACAAGAGGGCGTGACTGAAACTATCGCCCAACAGCTATGTAGTGAACCTCTACGCTATCTTAACAGTTTAAGCCCAGAAGAACGCAAAACAGGAGATGATTATTTAGCCGAAATTGACTGTCCCGAAGGAGATATTAAACAGTTAATTCAACTCTTAGAAGAACATTGTTTACAAGCAGAAGTGTTGAATCGGTACTTATGAACTAAGTACAAATGGACACACTAACCCTGTTAAGGGGTAAATTTAACCAGGTGGCACTAGCTCTCTAAACCAGTGTACATAGCTAATTTTTTGACACATAAACGCCTGTAAATATCGCAATTTATCCAATAAAGATTTACCGAACTCTGTCGGTATCTTGAGCATATTTAGAAGTAAATAGGCAATCAGACAACTATAAATCTGGATTTCAATTCCGTTGATATTTTTAGGGATGAGGCGATCTAATTTGAGGTGCATCTTTAAAAATTTCCAAAGCAACTCAATTGACCAACGCAAACGATAAAACTCGGCAATTTCTTCTGAGCTAACTCCTCCTTCTCCCGTCTCGGGTAAGTTCGTTACTAATCGAAACTCAGTCTTTTTCTCTAAGTCGCTAAAACTCACGACTCTAGCTTCAATTTGTTCGCGACCTTGGCCTAGTAAACAATTGCCATTATCTAGGAAAGTTAAGTGAACATTGTTCCTAATTCTCAGAACGAAGTAGCGATCCTTCAACTTTTGTAACAGGGCAATTTGAATTAGGCTAAAAAAGCCTCTATCCATTATTCCAACGCCATTAGCTGGAATTGATTCTAGGGTTGTATCGCCATATTTATAGTCATGACCTTGACCAAAATGAAGGAAGAGTCCGCCTGGAATTCCGGTGAAGAGATTTAGACCCGCAAAAAGCTTGACTTGGTGAACTTCTTGATGCCAGAGTAACTTACTGGTGAGAGTGACAATGGTTGAATCTAAGGGAAAAAGTTGTAGCTGATTGGATGGAATCTTATTCTGTTTAAGAAACTGTTGTGTTAGATGAACCCACAATTGATAAAAAATTTGAGGATCGCGATACTTACTGGCTTTAGAAAAGGTGGAAATATCAACAGACTCCCCCATAATATTAAGCCTCTTGAAGAGACTTCTCATACTGGTTTGACTCTGGTCAAGAACAAATTCAAGCCAAATGGAAACGAATTTAAAAGTATTTAAGACGGGATAGTCATCTTGAGGCAAATGACCGAGGCATTGTTTGACAATTTGAGGAAAGTTGGATAGAATCAAGGGATTAGTTTTTTTAAAAAAGTAAGCCCCTATTTTAAAACAATAGGGGCTTTTTGTCAAGTTTTTTACTAACATTCAACACTTCTGGTTTACAAGTTATTCTGAGGGTGAAAGAACTCGCCCGTCATATCACCGGATTTACCCCCGATTTTAAAAGCGAGATTGACCTAGAAATACTGTTAGAAGACTTAATCAAAAATCTATGTAGTGGACAGAATCAAAAGTTCGCGGGGATTTTAATTTTATTTGATGAACTCAATGCCTATTTAACCGCTTGGGGGGCAGATCAAATCAAAGCAGGAGGATTAGCCGTTCAAAATATTACCAATATTTGTGAACGGTATAAAGGGAAAATTACGCTGCTGAGTTTCACCCAGATTTCTCCCTTAAAAGCCTTGGGGATTAGTGCTATTATTGAAGAGAGTTATAAAAAAGTTGCCAGTCGTCTTGCTCCTCAAGATACTACCTATAATCCTGCTTCTAGTTTAGAGTTAGTGATTCATAATCTCTTGATTCAACAGGAAAATAGCAAGCCGTGGACAGCCTTTTATGAACGTTGGCGCAATACTCTATTAGAGAAAGCCAGAATTGCCTATGAATCTCGGATTAAACTCTATAAGGAACAAAAGGGTTGGTCTTTAGAAACATTTTTTCAAACATTAGGCAAAGGAGTTTTTCCCCTCCATCCAATGACTGCTTATTTACTCTGTAACTTAGATTTTGTTCAAGACCGGACAGCGATTCAGTTCATTAAAGGCCATACCACAAAATTTATTGAAAGTCAAAATACTGAAACAGAAAATGGCGCATTAAATTATATCTATCCCCTTGATTTAGTCGATAGTTTTATTGAAAATTTCTCCAACGCTTCCATTTACACCGCTTACCAAAAAGCGCAAGCTTTAGTCATTGCTTCGGACAATGTGCAGGAAAGTATTGTTTTGAAAGCTTTGTTTTTATATCACGCTTCCAATGGGAAGATTGTCAAGATAGATCGAGAAGATCATGAAGTGGTTTTAAGTGAATTAACTGGATTAAAACAATCCGAGGTCAAAAAGGCTTTAGACATTTTGACCCAGAAACGGGATTTAATTTACTATAAATCTGATATCAAGCTATATCAATTTTATGAAGGCTTTAACCCTTCTGATTTGCAAAATCAAATTGAGGAAGATGTTAAAAAAAGTCTACCTGTCTCGTTGAACTATTTAGTGAATTATTGTAATGACAAGTATTTCACATATCCGGTGATTGCTGCTAAAGATTTTGTCAAGCAGTATAAACAAAGTGAGTCAGACTGGCAATTTCAAAGAAAAGTCTATGATCCAGCCCATTTATTAAGCCAATTAAATCCCAAAAATTCATCATTACCAACCTCGGAACGTGGTATCTTTGCTTATGTTATAGGCAGCAGTAGGACTGAGTTACAAAAACTACAAAAATCTATTGATGCTTACTTAAAAAAATCTGCTATTCAAGATAGCATTGTGATAGCCATTGCTTCCGAATCCGCAGAAGAATTAGCCATATTACTAGAGAAAATAAATCTTCTGGAAAAGAAAGATAGTAGTGAAAAAAGACTGTGGGGACTCGCTTATAAACAATTAATGGAACGTTGGCGAAGTGAATTGGATGGCCGACTCAAACAAATGTTTGTTGACTGTACTTGTCATTCCATTGTAAGTGAAGGTCTTGAGGTTAGCCGGAGAAATAATCCACAGGTTCTGATTAGTGCTTTATTAAAGCGTCTTTACCCCTGTGTGATCCCGATTGAATCTCAGGATAAAATGCGTCCCAGTAATGCAACAGGGACACAAATTATTCGCTATGTAGTAACGCAGCTTTTAGAGCAAAGTAGCGTGTCTACTTTACTTCCCAATACAGCCTATGAAACCCTGATTAAGCAAGTTTTTGTCGGGTCTTGGAAATTATTTCACAGGACAAATGAGAGGTATGTAATCCAAGAACCTTTAGAACCCAATGTGCGCGCTGCTTGGGATAAAATTTCAGAGTTGATGGACTTAAAGGGAAGCCCAGAAAAAAGATTTCCAACGAATAAATTATGGGAATGTTTAGCGAAACCCCCTTTCGGTTGCAGTGAATATGTCTTTCTGGTTTTATGGGTGGCTTGGATGGTCTATCATCGTCAAGAGATATCTTTGAAAGGACCTGTCACAATTCCTAAAACTCATAAGTCTGTGACGGTTCAAGTGCAATCTTTGAAAAGTTGGGCGACAGCAGATATCCTGAAAAAACCGAGAGAATTTGTCAATAGCTGGGTCACTCATCCCCGTGCAGAATTGATTCGCAAATACCGAATGTCACGACCGGAAGTTCCTCCTTCTCCTCTGAGTTATGACCAAGCTAAACAATATATTGGAAACTTGGCAGCTTATCTTAATTCTGCCGAATTGGATGGGGGAGAAGTGGCAGAAGTGGAGCAAGAAAAAGCGCAGGTGGAGGAGTTAGTAAAACAGATCGAGATGTGGTTTAAATCTGTGGAGGAGATGGAGACTCTATCGGAGTCTGCCAATCTACCGGAATTATTAGCACTTTATTCTCCGTTGTACCAATCTCCCCCCAGTTGGGATTTACGGTCTAATGTACTATCTATGATTCCCTCTCAGCAACAACGCGATCGCATGACCGAAGCACAACAAAAGATGCGCGATCGCCTAGAATTATGGATGGATACCTACACTGAACAAGCAGAAACCTTGTCAACGGTAGAAGATTGTACCCTCTACGAACAAAACACCCACCAATATATTAAACAAGTAGATGCTATTGCTGAACTCCCCCCCCATTATATAGATCGTCTCAACTATGCTTTAAAAGTTGTAGAACGCAGAAAAGCAGCAATTCAGCAGCAACACAATATTGAAATAACTGTTAATCAGATTCAGCAATTGTACGAGAGTTTAAATGAAGACTCCCTGCAAAGTGATTATATTCAGATTCGCCAACAAATTGAAACCCTTGCACAGAACCTCCCCGATTCCCACCAAACCACAGTTCAACAAACCTTAGACAATCTCAATCGTCGTTACCAAGAACTATGTCAACAAGTTGAGAGATGGGAAGAACAGTCCCAAACCGTCACGTCGAAAAACAAGATCCTAGAGTTAATTAAGGAGATTGCCAATAAAAAACGCTATTTTACTGACATAGATCAACAGAATCAAATCACGCAGATTGAGGTCAGATTAGAGCAAGAATTGCTGAAAGTTAAAGCGCAAGACCAGATAGAAAATTCAATTGAGACAGAACTGTTAACCGCACAACAGGATCTCCAACGGATTGAAGATTTAGCCGTCTCCAGACTCGCTGAAGCTTTGGCAATTTATCAGAAACTCTGGGACAGTCATTTATCAATTGAGACAGATTCATCGTTAGTTGAACAGTATGGCTCCAAGATTCAAGCAATCAACCAAATAAAGGAGCAAGGTCAACAAGTTATTCGGGATCAATTACAAGTATTTGCTCAACAGACTCAAAGGGAAATTGAAAACTATCAAGGGGGTAAAAATCGCCTTGAACAATATATTCAGCTTTTAGGGAACTTCAGCGAGTTTAGAGAAACCCAAGGAGTTCTAGAGAATTCCCTGCAAGACTTGGAGAATGCTTATCAAGGGTATCAAAATCAACAGGAGATTGAATCTAAACAACAACAAGATCAGGCTATTTTAAAGGAAATTCGACAACTCAGACCTCAAAATCAAACGATTTTACAGTGTCAATCGAGTATAGAAACTATTCAAAGACGTTTAGCACAGATTAACTACCCAGAAGACATCGAAGCGGAGGTTAACGCTATCCTCCAAGAGTTACAAAACCAATCTAATCGGTATTGTGAGACACTAGAGGAATTGTCTCAACAAATTCTACAAGCTAAGACGTTAGAACAAATTCTAGAGATTAAAGCAGAATATGATAAGCTGCATTTAATTTTTAAAGATTCAGACCAGTTTGAACAATATCAACGGTTTCAAGCTGTCTTAGAGTCTTATCAAGGGGATATACAAAAAATTGAGGAACTAGAGCAATGGTTGATACAAGATAGTTCTGCTTCTAATCTACATCGAATCATCCAGCGCCTAGAGTCTCAACAGGTGCAACTGAATCACCCAGAACAATTGGCGACGAGACTCGAATTATTCCAAAACAGAGTACAGGAAAAATGGCAAGAGTACGAGCAGCAGTTAAGTCATTTTGAGCAAGAGATGCAGGTTGTTAGTCAGGTAGCAGAATGGCAAAAACTTCAGGAGAATCTCTTACAACAAGGGGGATTATATGCTGATTCTGCTCTTTCGGTACAGTATGAAAGAATTAAAAATGACTTGTCTTTATTAGGGGAATTATTACGGATTGGTAATTCGCCCAGAAATACCCTAGAGGATTGTAAAAAAATAATTGCTGAATTGAAACAATGGCAGGAAAAGGTTTCACCGTTAAACCCTGTAGTAGACCAACGGTTCAATCAGGTTTATAGTGAAATTAGGGAAATGGGTATAACCTTATATAATCAACAGCAAGAGTCCGCAAAAGAATGGTTAAAAAATTTGGGTAAGCGAGCCACTGATGAGGTTGTTTCTCCAGCAATTGATGAGCGTGATAAGTTAAAATTTGCTCAACAAATTCTGCAAGAAATTAGACAAAACAAATCCCAATATTATCAATATTTGAACAAGACACATCAGCAATCTTTAATTAGAATTCAAAATCTGTGTCAGGAACAGCTTTACAAAAATAAATCTCATCAAATTATTACCTTATTTCAAGAGTTACCTGTCTTACAGCGTCGAAACCTTTATGAAGAGTTAGCACAATATTTGGAGCGAGAAAATTCTAATGGTTAATATTCCAGAAACGAGTAGGGGAAATGATTCTCAATTATCTTATCCCTGTTCACAGATTCATGGGAAAACGGTATTTCTAGATCCAACCAAACAATATCCGATTCCCGATGACTGTATTGTAATTAGTACAGAAATGGATTGGATTCGGGATTTTTTTGTAACAGAGGGGAAGTATTGGGTGAGAGGGAAACGTCTGTGTGACTGGACGACAGAGTGGTTGCGCGTTTGGGATTGGCAAGATGCGATGATCGCACCCCGACCCCATCCTACCCCACCCCATCCTACCCCACCCACAGAACCACCCGTTCCTCCCCCTCCCCCCCAACATACAACTCATTCAATTTTCGTGGATGGCTTTGATATTGATGAGTTGCTTGAACAATAATCTTGACAAAAAGCAAAAACTATGAACAATATTAGCCCTGAAAGACCTTACAACAATCAAAAAATTCGCGACATTTTTGGAGAACTGAGCATCGACAAAAGACGCTTACCTTCTAGTGGACTAACCTCCATTGGAGTGCCTAGCTTTGTGGCAGAATGGCTACTCGATAAAATTGTTCCGGGCGAAGGAGAACTAACCCCACAAGAACATGAGAAAGTAAATCGATTTGTCCAAAAAGCCTTCCCTCGCAAGGATGACCGGGAAGAAATTAAATTTGATCTGAAGACGGGTCAAACAAAAACCATAATTGCTTTGATGCAAGTTCGGGTTAAATTCGGCAAAGGAGGGGAAGAAATTACTGAACCTTTTGCCAGAATTCCTACATTAGGGTTTGACTCTTGCATGATTTCCACCGACTTAATCAACGAGAATAGAATGTTGCTTCGTCAAGGTATTTGGGGGAAAATCACCCTCAGTATACCGTCAAATAATAAGATTGAAGTCTTTGATTTTGACCCCTTTCAATGTTCCCTCTTAGACCGCAACGCTTACGCCAATTTTCGCGCTCAATTTTCCAACGTTGAAGAATGGAAAGACCTCCTGTTCTGTTCTATGGGATACAATCCTGAACATCCCAGTTATACCCCGGAAGCCAAAACTTGGATGTTAGCTCGATTAATTCCCTTAGTTGAGAGAAATTACCATGTGATGGAATTAGCACCCAAAGGCACAGGCAAAAGTTTTGTGTTTGAAAATATTAATAGCAAAGTCGCTGTTCTGAGTGGGGGAAAAGTAACCCGCGCTCAATTATTTATTAACGGGAGAACCAAGGAAATTGGTGCATTAGGTCGTCATGATGTATTAGTTCTAGATGAAGTACAAAGTCTAACCATCGATAACCCAGATGAGTTTATTGGCCCCCTCAAAACCTATTTAGCCAATGGGAGTTACAATGTATCATCCTTTAGCGACCAACCGATTACCAGTGATTGTTCTCTAGTAATGTTAGCCAATATTGAGTTAACCTCACAATTACAACCCCGTAATCCTAACCATTTAGTGGCTAATTTACCTCGATTCTTCTCAGAAACAGCTTTACTCGATCGCATTTGTGGGATTATTCCGGGGTGGAAGATTCCTAAATTTCAGCAAGCCATGATTGCCTCTCAAGTCGGACTAAAGATGGATTTTTTCGGAGAGGCTTTATTAGCCTTACGTTCGGATCCTCGTTTTGAAGCTTATGCTAAACAACATACAAACTTTGACTCAAAAACGGTTAATGTTCGGGATGAAAAGTCTATCATTAAATCAGCATCGGGGCTTCTAAAACTCCTATATCCCCATCTTGAGTTAACCCCAACAGAATATCAAGAACACTGCTTAAAACCTGCGGTAGAGTTAAGGCAATATATCCGCAATTCTCTGTACCATTTAGATGATGAATTTCGGCGTTATGGTCAAAAAATTATCTGTACTTAACTTAAAACAATAAACAATATTAATCTGCACATCAAAACCAAAACGCCCCACTGAAAAAGCAGTAGAGCGTTGTGGAGAATATTTAGGCCTGGCAAGGAGCGATTGTCCCAGGAGGCAACCCTCAAAGTATCGTAGCCGCGCTAGCGTTTCACAACCGAGTTCGGGAAGGGATCGGAGTGGGACCGCTAGGCTAAACTCACCAAGCCGGGGGAGAATCCCCTCAAGACTGCATAGAAGAAAGAGGTCAAGCCCTCGGTCTGTTAGTACGCCTTGGCTTCATCCCTTGCAGGACTTCCACCGAACGCCTATGTAACGGGTGTTCTGCCCGTGACCTTACTTGGTTAACCCAAACAGAGCACTCATCTTGAGGTGGGCTTCCCACTTAGATGCTTTCAGCGGTTATCCGCTCCGCACATAGCTACCCTGCGTTTGCCGTTGGCACGACAACAGGTACACCAGCGGTGCGTCCTTCCCGGTCCTCTCGTACTAAGGAAGGCTCCTCTCAATGCTCTTGCGCCTGCACCGGATATGGACCGAACTGTCTCACGACGTTCTGAACCCAGCTCACGTACCGCTTTAATGGGCGAACAGCCCAACCCTTGGGACGTACTTCCGCCCCAGGTTGCGATGAGCCGACATCGAGGTGCCAAACCTCCCCGTCGATGTGGACTCTTGGGGGAGATCAGCCTGTTATCCCTAGAGTAACTTTTATCCGTTGAGCGACGGCCCTTCCACTCAGCGCCGTCGGATCACTAAGGCCTAGTTTCCTACCTGCTCGAAATGTCTCTCTCGCAGTCAAGCTCCCT